>NZ_JBNNPK010000008.1:0-259174 GCF_050275675.1 Allobosea sp. NPDC003192 | reverse complement strand
GATCGCGTCGTCGTCATGCAGGACGGCCGCATCGTCGAGGAAGGCACCCGCGACCAGATCTTCGACAATCCCCAGCACCCCTACACCAGAAAGCTCCTCGCAGCCGTCCCGGGCCTCGAAAGCACGGGTGACGGCGGCGTCCGGCTCTTCTGGAGGCTGGCGGAGACGGCGACTGTGTGACGGAAGCCGTCATGCTCGGCCTTGTGCCGAGCATCCAAGTCTTGAACACCGCCCTCGGCCAGCGAAGACGTGGATGGTCGGGACAAGCCCGACCATGACGGGACGTGCAATGCGAACTGAAGAGCCTTCGCCATGAAGAACGGAATGATCGTTGCCCCGCAGCCGGAAGCGGTCGAGGCGGGCGCTACCGTGCTGGAGCGCGGCGGCAATGCGATCGACGCGGCGATCGCCTGCGCCTTCATGCAGGGCGTCGTCGATCCGCTGATGTCCGGCATCGGCGGCTTCGGCTCGATGCAGCTCTACATGCCCGGCAAGGGCGTCCATGAGATCGTCGAGTTCTATGCCCGCGCCTCCTATTCGGCGAAGCCGGAGATGTGGCAGGACAAGCTGCGCGGGCAATCGCGCGACGGCTTCGCCTTCCTGCTCGAAGGCGGCATCAACGAGTTCGGCCATCTCGCCGTCTGCACGCCCGGCAGCGTCAAAGGCTATGACTACGTGCTCTCGCGCTTCGGCACGATGGACTGGGCCGATGTCATGGCGCCGGCGATCAGGCAGGCGCGCGAGGGCGTGCTGGTGCGCCCGCACATGCACTGGTTCTGGACGCAGGACCAGAGCGGCTCCGGCCAGGTCAACACGTCGGACAAGCTGCGCTACAGTAAGACCGGCAAGCGGCTCTATTTCCGCCCTGATGGCAGCGCGAAGCGCCCCGGCGACGTGATCGTCAACGCCGACATGGCCAATACGCTGGAGCGGCTCGCCAAGGGCGGCGCCGACCTGTTCTACCATGGCGAGCTCGCGCAGGAGATCGCCGCCGACTTCGCGGCGCATGGCGGACTGATCTCGCGCGAGGACCTCGCCCGCTACGAGCTTTCGGTCGCCGCGCCGATCTGGGGCTCCTATCGCGGCCATCGCATCTCGACCTCGCCGCCGCCGGCGAGCGGCATGTCGATGCTGCAGATCCTCAACATGCTGGAGCCCTTCGACATCGGCTCGCTGACACATGGCGGCGCCGAGCATGTCCGCCTGCTGGCCGAAGCGATGAAGCGGATGACCATCGACAAGGACCAGTTCATGGGCGACCCGGCCTATGTCGACGTACCCGTCGAGCGCCTGATCTCGAAGGAGCACGCGGCGGAGCAGGCCGACAGTATCCGCCGCGGCGAGCGCGCCGACGTCAAGCGGCTGGAGCGCTCCTCCCAGCGCGAGACTACCCATGTCACCGTGATCGACCGGCACGGCAACGCCGTCGCGCTGACCCATACCCTCGGCAGCCCGTCCGGCGCGATCACCGAGGGCCTCGGCTTCATCTACAACGGCACGATGAGCCGCTTCGACCCGCGCCCCGGCCGCGCCGGCTCGATCGCGCCGGGCAAGCGCCGCTCCTCTTCGGCCGCGCCGACCATCGTCTTCAAAGGCGACAAGCCTTTCATCGTGATGGGTGCGCCGGGCGGCAGCTACATTGCCCCGGCGATGGCGCAAGGCATCATGAACGTCATCGATTTCGAGATGTCGATGCTGGAGGCGGTGGCGGCGCCGCGCGTGATGGGCGTCTCGAATTCCATCGACATCAGCAACCGCATCCGCCGCAGCGTCGAAGCCGAGCTCAAGGCCGATGGCTATGACATCAAGCGCTCGGCCCAGAGCTATCCCTTCGCCGCGCTCCACGGGGTGAAGATCGAGAATGGCCTCGCGACCGGCGGTGCCGACCCGCAGCGCGACGGCATGGCGATCTCGGTGCCGGCCTAAGCCTTCCCTTCTTCCATACGGGAGAAGGTGGCCCGAAGGGCCGGATGAGGGGTCGCGCAGGTCTTTCCGTCATGCTCGCCCTTGTGGCGAGCATCCATGTTTTGAACGCTAACCTCGATCACGGAAGACGTGGATGGTCGGGACAAGCCCGACCATGACGATGAAGCGTTGCAAGACCCCTCACCCTAACCCTCTCCCGCAAGGGGAGAGGGGACTCACACCGGCGCGATCTGTAGCGGGTCGACCGAGATCGCCCGCTTCAGCGTGCGCAGGCCGAAAGTCGTGCGCGACTGCCGCATACCCGGCAGGCGGTAGATCTTCTCGCGCAGGAAACGCTCATAGTGCTCGGTGCCGCTGACCACGGCCTTGACCAGGTAGTCATAGTCGCCAGTGACGAGATGGGCCTCGACCACCTCGGGAATCCGCGTCAGCGCCTCGCCGAAACGGTCGAGCAGCTTGTCGTCATGCTTGTCGAGCGTGATCTCGATGAAGACGACATTGTCGAGCCCGAGCGCCCGGTGATTCAGCACCGCGACATATTTCTCGATCGCGCCGTTCTCTTCGAGCCGCTTCACCCGCGTCCAGCACGGCGAGGGCGAGAGCCCGACCTTCTCGGCCAGCGCATTGATCGTCAGCCGGCCATCCTCGTTCAGGGCCGAGAGGATGCGCCGGTCAATCGCATCGAGTTCCTCGCCACGCCGCGCCTTGATCGCCATAGAGTGAATTTTCCGCCAGAAGTCGACATGGCAGAAAGATCGTCTGATCAGAAGCAAATCACAAGGCCATTTCGGCAAGAAATAGGCATTTCACAGCCCTAACATGCCCGCATAAGGACTGCGCCCAGGCGGGCGCGCCTGCAAACGCGCCTTGCGGCCATCATCGCGGCGCGGAATGCTGGGTAGAGCGAGAGCCTAGGGAGCGTGGACATGACAGACCCCTCACCGCTTCGGTTCCATGTTCCCGTCCCCGCCAGTCGCCCCGGCGAGAAGCCCGACTTCTCCCATGTCGTGATCCCGAAGGCCGGCTCGGTCCAGCGCCCGCCGGTCGATGTCGACCCCAGGGAAATCCGCGACCTCGCCTATTCGATCATCCGCGTGCTCGATCGCGAGGGCGAGGCGGTCGGCCCCTGGGTGCCTGAGCTCTCCAAGGACGAGCTGATACGCGGCCTGCGCCACATGCTGACGCTGCGCGCCTTCGACGCCCGCATGCAGATGGCGCAGCGCCAGGGCAAGACTTCGTTCTACATGCAGCACACCGGCGAGGAGGCCGTGAGCTGCGCCTTCCGCATCGCCCTCGGCAAGGGCGACATGAACTTCCCGACCTATCGCCAGGCCGGGCTCCTGATCGCGCACGACTACCCGCTCGTCGAGATGATGTGCCAGATCTACTCGAACGAGCGCGACCCGATGAAGGGCCGGCAATTGCCGGTGATGTACTCCTCCAAGGAGAACGGCTTCTTCTCGATCTCGGGCAACCTCACCACCCAGTACATTCAGGCGGTCGGCTGGGCGATGGCCTCGGCGATCAAGGGCGACAACAAGATCGCGGCTGCCTGGGTCGGCGACGGCTCGACAGCCGAGTCGGACTTCCACGCGGCACTGGTCTTCGCCTCGACTTACAAGGCCCCGGTCGTCCTCAACGTCGTCAACAACCAGTGGGCGATCTCGACCTTCCAGGGCATTGCCCGCGGCGGTTCGGGCACCTTCGCCGCCCGCGGCCTAGGCTTCGGCATCCCAGCGCTCCGCGTCGACGGCAATGACTACCTCGCGACCTATGCCGTGGCGCAATGGGCGATCGAGCGCGCCCGCCGCAATCTCGGGCCGACGCTGGTCGAATACGTCACCTACCGCGCCGGCGCGCATTCGACCTCGGACGATCCGTCCGCCTACCGGCCCAAGCACGAATCCGACGACTGGCCGCTCGGCGACCCGATCGTCCGGCTGAAGCAGCATCTGATCGCGATCGGTGCCTGGACCGAGGAGCGCCACAAGCAGGCCGAGGCCGAGATCATGGCGACCGTCATCGCCGCGCAGAAGGAAGCCGAGAGCTTCGGTACCTTGCACGCCGGCGGAAAGCCGTCCTCGCGCGACATGTTCGAGGACGTCTATGCCGAGCTGCCGCCGCATCTGCGCCGCCAGCGCCAGCAGATCGGAGTCTGAGCCATGGCCCGCATGACCATGATCGAGGCGATCCGCTCGGCCCTCGACGTCTCGATGGGCCGCGACGACAACGTCGTCGTCTATGGCGAGGATGTCGGCTATTTCGGCGGCGTCTTCCGTTGCACCCACGGCCTCCAGCAGAAATACGGCGTCAACCGCTGCTTCGACGCGCCGATCAGCGAGCTCGGCATCGTCGGCACCGCGATCGGCATGGCGGCCTATGGCCTGCGCCCCTGCGTCGAGATCCAGTTCGCCGACTACATGTACCCGGCCTATGACCAGATCGTCTCGGAGGCGGCGCGCCTGCGCTACCGCTCGGCCGGCGACTTCACCTGCCCGATGGTGATCCGCATGCCGACCGGCGGCGGCATCTTCGGCGGCCAGACCCACAGCCAGAGCCCGGAGGCCCTGTTCACCCACGTCTCCGGCCTGAAGACGGTGGTGCCGTCCAATCCGCGCGACGCCAAGGGCCTGCTGATCGCCGCGATCGAGGATCCGGACCCCGTGATCTTCCTCGAGCCGAAGCGGCTCTATAACGGCCCGTTCGACGGCCATCACGACCGCCCGGTCACGCCCTGGTCGAAGCATGAGCTCGGCGAGGTCGAGGAAGGCCACTACACCATCCCGCTTGGCAAGGCGGCGGTCCGCCGTGAGGGCTCGGCCGTCACCATCGTGACCTACGGCACCATGGTCCATGTCGCGCAGGCCGCCACTGAGGAGACCGGCATCGACGCCGAGATCATCGACCTGCGCACCCTGCTGCCGCTCGATCTCGACGCGATCGTGGCCTCGGTTTCGAAGACCGGCCGCTGCATCGTCCTGCACGAGGCGACGTTGACGTCGGGCTTCGGCGCGGAGCTGGCCGCGCTCGTCCAGCAGCACTGCTTCTACCATCTGGAGGCGCCGATCATGCGCGTCACCGGCTGGGACACGCCTTATCCGCACGCCCAGGAATGGGACTACTTCCCCGGCCCCGCCCGTCTCGGACGGGCGCTTCGCGACATCATGGAGGCACGCTGATGGCCGAGCGCATCATCAAGCTGCCCGATGTCGGCGAGGGCATCGCCGAGGCCGAGCTGGTCGAGTGGCACGTCAAGGTCGGCGACATCGTCCGCGAGGATGATCTGATAGCCGCGGTGATGACCGACAAGGCGACCGTCGAGATCCCCTCACCCGTCGAGGGCGAGGTCACCTGGGTCGGCGCCGAGATCGGCGATACCGTCGCGATCGGCTCGGCCCTGGTGAAGCTGAAGGTCGCTGGCGGAGCCGCGACCGAGGAGCCGACCGAGGCTGAAGCGCCGGCCGAGCCGCCGAAGGACAAGCCCGCCGCCGCTGCGCCGCCCGCGGCGGTCACGGCTCCGGAGCCCGCTCCGAAGCAGTTGCCGACACCCAAGCCGGCTCCGGCACGCCCGGCCCCGGTCATCACCACGCCGGCGCCGCGCCGCCCGGTCGGCGAGAAGCCGCTGGCGTCGCCCGCCGTCAGGCTGAAGGCGCGCGAGGCCGGCGTCGACCTGCGCCAGGTCCAGGGCTCCGGCCCGGCCGGCCGCGTCACCCATGAGGACATCGACGCCTTCATCCTGCGCGGCCCCGAGGCTCCGGCCAAGGGCGGGCTCGTCGCCAAAACGGGGATCACCGACGTCAAGGTCGTCGGCCTGCGCCGTCGCATCGCCGAGAAGATGGCGCTGTCGAAGTCGCGCATCCCGCACATCACGATTGTCGAAGAAGTCGACGTCTCCGCTCTCGAAGACCTGCGCGCCGCGCTCAACAAGAAGCCGACGGCGGAGCGGCCGAAGCTGACGCTTTTGCCCTTCCTGATGCGGGCGATGGTCAAGGCGCTCGGCGAGCAGCCCAATCTCAACGCGCTCTATGACGACGAGGCCGGCATCGTCCACCAACATGCCGCCATCGACATCGGCATCGCCACGCAGGCTCCGTCCGGCCTGATGGTGCCGGTGGTCAAGCATGCCGAGGCGCGCGATCTCTGGGGCTGCGCGATCGAGCTCTCGCGCCTGGCCGAACGCGCCCGCGACGGCTCGGCGACGCGCGACGAGCTCACCGGCTCGACCATCACCATCACCTCGCTCGGCGCATTGGGCGGCATCGCCACAACCCCGGTGATCAACCATCCCGAGGTCGCGATCGTCGGCGTCAACAAGATGGTGGTCCGCCCGGTCTGGGACGGCACCACCTTCGTGCCGCGCAAGATGATGAACCTCTCCTCCAGCTTCGACCACCGCGTCATCGACGGCTGGGACGCGGCGGTCTTCGTGCAGCGGCTGAAAGAGCTGCTGGAGACCCCGGCGACGCTGTTCGTGGACATGTGAGCGGCGGGAGCGAGCCATGACCGACATCACCTGCAAGCTCCTCGTCATCGGCGCCGGCCCCGGCGGCTATGTCTGCGCCATCCGCGCCGGCCAGCTCGGCATCGACACCGTCATTGTCGAGAGCACCAAGCTCGGGGGCACCTGCCTCAATATCGGCTGCATCCCGTCCAAGGCGATGATCCATGTCGCCGAGGAGTTCGAGAAGGCGGCCCATGCCGCCGCCGGCAAGACGCCCTTCGGCCTGACCGCGGCCGAGCCGAAGCTCGACCTGAAGCAGGCCGTCGCCTGGAAGGACGGCATCGTCCAGCGCCTCAACAACGGCGTCGCCGGCCTGCTGCGCAAGGCCAAGGTCAAGATCGTCCACGGCCAGGCCCGCTTCCGCGACGGCAAGACCGTCGCGGTCGAGACCGAGACCGGCCCCAAGACCATCACGGCCGAGACGATCGTGATCGCGACCGGCTCGGTTCCAGTCGAGCTGCCCTTCCTGCCCTTCGGCGGCAACGTCATCTCGTCCACTGGCGCACTCGTGCTGACTGATTTGCCGAAGCGCCTCGTCGTGGTCGGCGGCGGCTATATCGGGCTCGAGCTCGGCACCGCCTTCGCCAAGCTCGGCAGCAAGGTCACCGTGGTCGAGGCGCAGGAGAAGATCCTGCCACTCTATGACGCCGAACTGACCGCGCCGGTCGCCAAGAGCCTCTCGGCACTCGGCGTCGAAGTCCTGCTCGGAGCCAAGGCGCTCGGCCCGACCGCCAAGGGCGACGGCCTGCGCATCGAGACGGCCGACGGCAAGGAGCGCGAGCTGCCGGCCGACAAGATCCTGGTCACGGTCGGCCGCGCCCCCGCGACCAGCAAGCTCGGCCTCGACGAACTCGTGCTCGACATGGACGGCCGCTTCATCCGGATCGGCGAGCGCTGCGAGACCTCGATGCGCGGCATCTACGCCATCGGCGACGTCACCGGCGAGCCGATGCTGGCCCATCGCGCCATGGCGCAGGGCGAGATGGTCGCCGAGATCGTCGCCGGCGAGCCGCGCATCTGGGACAAGGCCTGCATCCCGGCGGTCTGCTTCACCGATCCCGAGATCGTCTCGGCCGGCCTCTCGCCGAGCGAAGCCAAGGCCGCCGGCTTTACGACCAAGATCGGCCTATTCCCGTTCCAGGCCAATGGACGCGCCATGACCCGCCATGGCGAGGCCGGTTTCGTGCGCATCGTCGCGCGGGCCGACAACCATCTCGTCCTCGGCATCCAGGCGGTCGGGCAAGGCGTCTCGGAGCTCTCCGCCGCCTTTGGCCTCGCCATCGAGATGGGCGCGCGGCTGGAAGACGTCGCCGGCACGATCCACGCCCATCCGACCTTGGGCGAGGCGTTCCAGGAATCGGCGCTGAAGGCGCTCGGCCACGCCTTGCACATCTGAGGCGAACGCAGGCCGGGGTTCAACCCGGCGAGGGTTGACGCAGGAGCGCAGGCCGCTTCGACTGGCAGGACGGGTCAGTACGGACCCGCCCTGACTGCCGGAGCTTCCTGCCGTGACCGAACCCTGCGATCTCGATGCCGTCACCGCCCGCCGCCTGATCGGCGAGAAGAAGCTCTCGGCAACCGAACTGCTCGAAAGCTGCCTCGCCCAGATCGATGCGATCGATCCCGCCGTCAACGCCATGGTGGCGCGCGACGACGCGCGCGCTCGCGCCACGGCGAAGGCGGCCGACGCGGCCACCGTGCGCGGCGATGATCTGCCGGCGCTGCACGGCCTGCCGATCGGCATCAAGGATCTGGAAGACGTCGCCGGCCTGCGCACCACCTATGGCAGCCCGCTCTTCGCCGAGCATATCCCGACAGAGGACCAGGGCATCGTCGCCTCCGTGCGCAAGGCCGGCGCCGTCATCGTCGGCAAGACCAACACGCCCGAATGGGGCGCCGGCGCCAACACCCGCAACGCCGTCTATGGCGTGACCGGCAACCCGTTCAATCCCTCGCGCTCGGCTGCCGGTTCCTCCGGCGGCTCGGGCGTCGCGCTCGCGACGAACATGGTACCGATCGCGACCGGCTCGGACACCGGTGGTTCCTTGCGCAACCCGGCCGCCTTCAACGGCATCGTCGGCTTCCGCCCCTCTCCGGGGTTGGTACCGAGCGACAAGCGCGCGCTCGGCTGGAACCCGCTCTCGGTGCTCGGCCCGATGGCGCGCAACCTGCCCGATCTCTGCCTGCTGCTCTCGACCATGGTCGGAGACGATGCCTGCGACCCGCTGGCGACGACGATCCATGGCAAGCAGGTCCGGCGGCCCGGGGATTTTGCTCGGCCGGACCACTGCGATCTCGCCTCGCTCAAGGTCGCGATCACCCCGGATTTCGGCTTCACTCCGACCGAGAAGCACATCCGCGAGGTCTTCGCCGACAAGGTCGGCCGCTTCAGCAAGGTCTTCGGCCGGGCGGACGAGGCCACCCCGAACTGTGCCGGCACCGATGAGAGCTTCGAGGTGCTGCGCGCCGTCAACTTCCTCGCCGGGCAATATGAGCGCGTGCGCGACACGCCCGAACAGGTC
This sequence comes from Allobosea sp. NPDC003192, assembly GCF_050275675.1. Classification (NCBI taxonomy): domain Bacteria; kingdom Pseudomonadati; phylum Pseudomonadota; class Alphaproteobacteria; order Hyphomicrobiales; family Alloboseaceae; genus Allobosea; species Allobosea sp. NPDC003192. The sequence continues at coordinate 250,225 of NZ_JBNNPK010000008.1, read as the reverse complement.
GGCCCCAATGTCCGTGCCAATGTCGAGGAGGGCCTGCGCTATGGCGCGCTCGACATCACCCGCGCGCTGAAGCAGCAGACGGTGATCTATCACGAGTGGCAGCGCTTCTTCGAACGCTACGACATCATCCTCTCGCCGGCGATGACACTCTCGCCGCGGCCCTGGTCCGAGCTCTATCCGGCCGAGATCGACGGCAAGCCGACGCGGACCTATTTCCACTGGCTGGCGAACGCCTATGCGGTGACGATCGTCGGGCACCCCGCAATCTCGCTGCCGGTCGGGCTCGACCGCAACGGCATGCCCTTCGGCCTGCAGATCGTCGGCCCGCGCGGCGGCGACGCCAAGGTGCTTGCCGTCGCGGCGGCGCTCGAGTCACTCTTGGCAGGCGATCCGCTGACGGCGCGGCCCAAGCCCGACATCGCCAGGCTGAAGGCCGCGCCGAAGCTCGCGGACAGCCCGAATTTCCTTGGCTTCGACTAGTCGGGGCCGGGCCATTTTTGTCCTATCAAAAGCAGAAAAGAACAGGACTCATCAGCAGTAATATCCAATCATAAAAGGGGAGAGACCATATGAAGCGTCGTCAGTTCCTGCAGGGCACGGCAGCCGCCGCCCTGTTCGCTCCAGCGCTCGCCCGGGAAGCCATGGCGCAAGCGCCGAGCGCGACCGTGCTCAAGATGGCACCGCAGGCCAATCTCACCTCGCTCGATCCGATCTGGACGACGGCGACCGTGACCAACAATCACGGCTATTACGTCTTTGACACGCTCTATGGCGGCGATCTCGACCTGAAGCCGCAGCCGCAGATGGCCGAGGGCCACGAGATCTCGGCCGACGGCAAGGTCTGGAAGATCAAGCTGCGCGAGGGCCTCGCCTTCCATGACGGCCAGCCGGTCCGCCCGGCCGACTGCATCGAGAGCCTGAAGCGCTGGTGCCAGCGCGACCCCTACGGCCAGCTCCTGATCAAGGCGGTCGAGGCCTGGGGCGCGCCGGACGAGCGCACCATCGAGATCAAGCTGACGAAGGCTTTCCCGATGATGCTCGATTGCATGGCCAAGGCGGACAACCCGCCCTTCATCATGCCCGAGCGCCTGGCCAAGACCGAGGCGACCAAGCAGGTCACCGAGATGACCGGTTCTGGCCCCTACAAATTCGTCGCGAGCGAGTACGTCTCGGGCAGCCGCGTCGTCTACGAGAAGAACGAAGCCTACAAGCCGCGCAGCGAACCGCCGAGCCGCAATGCCGGCGGCAAGGTCGCGCATTTCAAGCGGATCGAATGGCCGATCCTGCCCGATCCTGCGACGGCCGCCGCTGCCCTGACCAAGGGCGAGATCGACTGGTGGGAGCGCCCGCTCGCCGACCTGCAGCCCTTGCTCGCGAGAAGCCCCGACGTCGTCCGCGAGGTCATCGACAAGAACGGCCGCGGCTCGATCATGCGGCTGAACCATCTCCAGCCGCCCTTCAACAATCCGAAGGTGCGCGCCGCGGTCCGCCTGGGCGTCAACCAGGAAGACTATATGCGGGCGTCGCAAGGCGACGACACCACGGCCTGGCAACTCTGCCGGAACCTGTGGTGGCGCGGCACGCCCTATTACACCGGCGAGCTCGAGGACCTGATGCCGCAGAGCCTCGACAAGGCCAAGGCGGCGCTGAAGGCGTCCGGCTACAACGGTGAGAAGGTCGTCATCATCAACCCGACCGATTTCCCCGATATCGGCCCGCTCGGCGACGTCACCTATGAGCTGCTGAAGGCGATGGGCATGAATGTCGAGATGGCCGCGAGCGACTGGGGCACGGTGATCCAGCGCCGCAACAGCCGCGAGCCGGTCGAGAAGGGTGGCTGGAGCATCTTCCACACGACTGGCGCAGCCGTGGGCTGGGGCAACCCTGCCCTCTCCAACCTGGTGCGCGGTCCGGGCGACAAGGGCTGGTTCGGGTGGTGGACCAACGCCAAGGCCGAGGAGATGGCCGAGGAATGGCTCTATGCTCCCGACGAGGCCAAGCAGAAGCAGGTCGCCGTCGCGCTCGGGCGGTTGGCGCTGGAGGAATGCGCCACCATCCCACTCGGCCAGTTCGTGATCAAGACGGCCTATCGCAAAGGCCTGTCCGGTATGCTGCCGGGCTCGGCGCCCTATCCTTGGGGGCTGAAGCGGGGGTAGCGCCTGGCCTCTGACCGTGACGAGTGAAACGCGATGAACCCTCTCCTGTAAGGAGAGGGTAGGGTGAGGTGTAGGCCGTTCAACCAGTTGCGTGAGGCCTGACAGCGCTGTCGGGTTCAGGCTGACGTTTCCGCTCCGAACACCTCACCCCTGCCCCTCTCCTTCCAGGAGAGGGGTTCTGCCTCGCATCCCTCAATTCGCCGCCACCGCCGCCGACCAGGGCGAGGCGGCGTCGCTGATGCCCTCCTGCCCGTCCTGCCCGGCCCGCACCATGTTCGGACAGGCGAAGTTGAGCGGCAGAACGCCGTGCTCGACCACGGTCAGCGGGCCGGCTGCCGCCAGCGCATCGAGCGTGCCCTCAGGCAGGCGCGCATCGGCGCTGGTGCCGTCCGGACCGGAGACATCGATGCGCGGCTGGTGCGCGGCATCCTCCAGGCTCATGCCGCTGTCGAGGGTGAAGGCCAGCATCTGGTAGACGCTGGCGAGGATGCGCCGCCCGCCCGAAGCGCCGGCGCCATAGCGCGGATAGCCGCCATCGGCAGGGGTCACCACCACCGGGCACATATTGCACAAGGGGCGTGCGCCCGGCGCGATCGCGTTGGCGCTGCCCGGGCGCGGGTCGAACCACATCATGCCGTTGTTCATCAGCACGCCAGTATCCGGCAGGACGAGCCGGCTGCCCATCGAAGACAGCAAGGTCGTCGTCAGCGCGACGATGGTGCCCTCGCCGTCGACCACGGTGAGATGGGTGGTGCAGGTTTCGCATGGCTCCTTCGCAGCCTGCGCCGCGCCGAGCCCTTCGAGCCGGCTGGCATAGGCCTCGCGCATCACCTGCGAGAGCCTGACGAACCAGGCCGAATCCGGGCCGCCCTCCGATGGCGGACTCGAAGCCATTCCCTCGACCACCGCCTGCAGGGTCGGCGCCGCCGTCAGACCGCCGGCGGTATGGATGCGGTGCGTGCCGCGCCAGTCGATCACCGGCGCCTCGCGCACGCTCGCGCGGCAATCGGCAAGGTCCTGTGCGTCAACCACGCCGCCAACCGCGGCGATGTCGGCCGCCAACCTCTTCGCCAGCTCGCCGCGATAGAAATCGTCGAGGCCGGCCTTGGCGAGATGCTCCAGCGTGCTGCCGAGATTGCCGAGCGTCCGGAAGCCCGGTACGCCCTGATAGGGTGGCACCGGCGGGAGGCCGTCCGGCAAATAAATGCGGGCGCTCTCCTGATAGAGCCGCAGCACGGAGGCCGAGGAGGCGATCTTCAGCGTCGTGTACCAGTCCTGCGCCAGGCCGCGCCTGGCCAAGGCGATCGCGGGCGCGAGCAGGTCGGAAACCGGCATGCTCGTGCCGAACCGCTCCTTCAAGGTCGCATAGCCCGAGACCGAGGACGGGATGCAGAAGGAAAGCGGTCCGTGGATATTGCGATCGCCTTCGACCTCGGGCCAAGCGAACAGGTCGAGCTTCATCGCGCCGGTCAGCGGGTAATCGGCCGGATCGGCGCGGCGCGGCGCGACGGGGCCAAAATCGACGACCTCAGCCCGGCTCTCTCCGGCCTTGAGCACGACGCCGAAGCCGATGCCCCCCAGCCCGCTGTTCCAGGGCTCGAGCGCAGCCAGGGCGAAGGCAGTCGCGACGGCGGCGTCCGCGGCATTGCCGCCGGCTTCAAGGATCGCCGCACCGGCCGCAGCCGCCTCATGATTCTGCGAGACGACGACGCCCTTGCGCCCGCGCGCCGACGGCTTGGTCAGGCTCCAGTTCTGGGTGCGGTAGGCACGGGTGCGGCGCGGCTCGGTCGTCATTGGGCAGGATCCGGTCTGATGGGAATGCCATCGTGGCATGCCCCCATCGACGCGTCACTTGAGGATGCCTCAAGCCTGCCCCGCGACAAGCGCTGGCTCAGTGTGCCTGGCGCTCCTCGCCCGGCAGATGCACCACCGCCTTGATCGGCAGATGGTCGGAAGCCAGCCGCGACAACTGGGTGTCGTGCAGATCCACCTGCGTGATCGTCTCGGCCGGATAGGCGACAATGCGATCCAGCGCCCAGATCGGGAAGCGCGCAGGAAAGCTCGGGATCGCCGCCTGCAACGGACCGAATTTCGGCGCGAGGCCATGCAGGCTCGACTTCTTGCCGATCCGCCACTCGTTGAGATCTCCCATCAGGAAGATGGGTCGTCCATCGGTCGGCTTGGACGCATTGATCAGCGTCTCGACCTGGCGCGAGCGCGAATGGCGCAGCAGGCCCAGATGCGCCGCGACGACCCGGATCGGCGAGCCGCAGACGGTGAGGTCGGCGATCAGCGCCCCGCGCGGCTCGACGCCGGGCAGGACGAGCTGGCGCGTCGCGGTGACGGCGCCATCTCGGAAGAGCACGACATTGCCGTGCCAGCCATGCCCCTGCCAGGCGCTCTGCACCGGCACCGGCTTCAGGCCTGTGCGGCGCTCGAGACGCGCCAGGTCGAGCAGGCCGGAGCGCTCGCCGAAGCGCTGGTCAGCCTCTTGCAGCGCCACGACGTCGGCATCGATCTGGCGGATCACCTCGATGATCCGGTCGGGATCGAAGCGGCGGTCGCGGCCTACGGCCTTGTGGATGTTGTAGGAGGCGATCTTCAGCTCGGTCGCCGGCGAGGTGCTGGCGAGCGCCTGCTGCCCGGCGGTCTCGCGCGTCCAGCTCGACATCTGCGGCGGGCGCAGCACCCTGATCCGACGCAACCCGCGCCCTTCGAACTCTAGCATCCGGCCGGCATCTCCACGACGACTCACTCGCTCAAGAGGCTCTTGGCTCAAAAGCTCTTAGCAAGAGCCTTGCCATGATCAATTCCCGAAAGCGGCAAGGGTTCGATCGGCGCTGAGCGAACGACTCGCGAGGATAGGGGTTATAGGAAAAACGGAGCTCCGGCAGTCGCTGAATGTCATTTCTCGAAGTCTTGATCGCTGCCCTGGCCTTGCTCGCGCTAATCGCGGTCGCAGCCGCCTATTCCTATGGCCGCTTTGCCCGCCACACCAGCGCTCCGCCTTCGCGTGCACTTCCACCGGCCGACGCCGAGACCCCGATCGACCGCGCACTCGTGCCGATGCTGACCGCCCACTCCGATCTCAACGGCGTCGTGCTGCTGGCCGACGGGGCGCGCGCCTTCGCAGCGCGGGCTCTCACCGCCCGCAGCGCGGGCCGCAGCCTCGACCTGCAATATTACTATTGGCGCAAGGACACGGCCGGCCGCCTGCTGATGCGCGAGATCATCGCTGCCGCCGATCGCGGCGTGCGTGTTCGCCTGCTGATCGACGACATCAATGCCCGCGGCAACGATTCGATCTATCTCGCGCTCGACTCCCATCCCAACATCGAAGTCCGGCTGTTCAACCCGAGCCGGAACCGATCCAACGGCATCCGCCGCGGTCTGGAGCTCGCGCTCCGCGCGTTCCGCGTGACGCGCCGGATGCACAACAAGGCGTGGATCGCCGATGGCCGCCTCGCCATCATCGGCGGCAGGAACATCGGCGACGCCTATTTCAACGCGGCGCAGGCCAGCAACTTCCACGATCTCGACCTGCTCGTCGCCGGTGAGGCGGTCGCGCAGGCCGAGGCAATCTTTGACGGCTTCTGGAACAGCCCGACCGCGGTCCCGATCGCCTCGCTGAGCCGACCCATCGCCCGGCGCCTGCCGAGCCTGCCGGTGCCGCCGATCGCCCGCGACCGTGCCAATGCGTCAGCGTTGCAGCGCCTCGTCGAAACGCTCGACGCCGCCACAGCCCTTGCCGAACTGCTGGGCGAGTTGCGCTGGATCGCGCAGGTCCAGATCATCTCCGACCCGCCTGAGAAGGCCATCGCTGCCGGAGAGCAGGGCTGGCTGGCGCGCCGGCTCTACCGGGCGATCGCCGAGACGCGAAGCGAGCTGCAGATCACCTCGCCCTATTTCATCCCCGGCGAGCGCGGCCTGCAGGCGCTTTCGGCCTTGGTCGCACACGGGGCCGAGGTCACGATCCTCACAAATTCGCTGGCCGCTACCGACGTCGTCGCGGTCCATGGCGCCTATGCCAGTTATCGCAAGCGATTGCTGCAGCAAGGCGTCAAGCTGTTCGAATTGCGTCCAGAACTCATGCCTGCCGGCGTCTCCCTCTTCGGCTCGAAGGGCGCGAGCCTCCACACCAAAGCCTTCACCGTTGACCGGCACACTGGCTTCATCGGTTCCTTCAATTTCGACCCGCGCTCGGCCTCGCTGAACACGGAAATGGGCGTGGTCGTCGTCGATGACGGTCTCGTCGCCGAAATGCGCGAGATCTTCGCCCAGGAAACCACGCCACATTGCGCTTTCCGGCTCGGCCTCGACCAGGGCCGCGTCTGCTGGGATGACGGACCCCAGCGTGACGGCCGTTTGTTGCAGGAGCCCGTGGCCGGCCTCGGCCGTCGCCTCACAGCGGCGGTGATCCGCCTCCTGCCGATCGAATCGCAATTATGAGGGCAGCTCGGCGCCCCGACACTAGGCCGGGACGGTTTGATCGGCTTCGCTCGCCTCGGCAACCGCCGGATTGCGCACCAGGCGCGGCGCGATCGCATCGAGGAGTGGCAGTGCCGCTGCGCCGAGGGCCGCCGTGAGCTGACCGGTGGTGCCACGCTGGATGCGCGGGATGGCACGGCCATCGCGCCGGGCGACGGAGAGCGGCAAGGGGTCGGCGGCCGAGATCAGCGCATCAATGACGCTATCGGGAAGTCCACCACCGAGAATGATCGTCTCCGGATCGAACAGGTTCTCCAGCATGGCGAGCACCGGCGCCAACAGCGGCCCGGCCTGGGCGATCCAGCCAAGCAGGGCTGGATGCCCCTCTGCATGGAGCCGGGCAATGCCGTCCGCGTCGACCTGAGTGATACCAGCCTCGCGCAGCGTGTCCTGCAAGGCCGAGGGCGAGACATAGCGTTCGAGACAGCCCTGGCGACCGCAAACACAAGGCAGGCCCCGCGGCACGGCCGGGACATGGCCGAGTTCGCCGGCGTTGCCATGGGCGCCGCGAAAAGGCTCGCCGCCGAGCATCAGCCCGAGGCCGAGACCGAGCCCGAAATAGACCAGGCAGAAATGCCTGAGATTGCGGCCGAGACCGTAGAGATGCTCGCCGACCGCAGCTGCTGTCGCATCGTTCTCCACCGTCACGGACGTCGCCAGCGCCGCGCTCATCAGCGCCGTCACGTCGCGGCCGGTCCAGCCGGGCAGCGCCGTCGAGCCGACGGTGATCGTGCCCTCGAAATCGAACGGGCCGGGCATGACGACGCCGCAGCCAAGCAGGCGTTCCGGCAGCCCCCTTCCCGCCCGCGCGCGCCTGAGCTCAGCCGCCGCCAGCGCCTGCACCGCCTCGACCGACAGGTCGGACAGGGGCACGACCCGCTGCGCTCTGACCTCGCCGGTGAGGTCGACCAGCACGGTGGTGATATGGTCGGCCGCGATCTCCATGCCGGCGGTGACGCCGCCATCGGCGTTGAGCGCGAACTCGACCGGCGGCTGGCCGCGCGCCGTGCGCCGCCGCCCCAGCTCGACCAGGAAGCCCTCCTCCAGCAATTCGGCGACGATGTTCGAGACCGCCTGCGCGGTCAGCCGCGTCAGGCTGGCGATGTCGGAACGGCCGAGCCGGCCATGCTGGCGCAGCGTCTCCAGCACGACCCGCCGGTTGTGGCGGCGCGCCCGCTCAGGATTGGCGCCGAGGGCGACGCTATGCGCGGCCGGGAGCTTGCGATGCGGCATGATGGGCAGCCTCTTTCGTCCGCACAGGCTGCGCCGGCCATTAATCAAACTCAAGTGAATTAATCTATTGACAGCAGGCGAGCAGCGGGAGAGCCTGCCTGCCGAACGTCCGGCAGCCGGGAGCGAGCATGCGGGCGGGCGTCGCAACGAGACGGGGAGGAAGACCCATGCGCGGCTTTCGCGGATTAGTCCTGGGTATTGCCATGTCGATCGGCGCCATTGCCGGCGCCCGCGCCCAGGCGGTCGAGATCGAGTACTGGCAATATGTGTTCGACGCCCGCATCAAGGCGATGAACGAGCTGATCAAGCGCTTCGAGGCCGCCAATCCCGGCATCAAGGTCAAGCACACGACCTTCCCCTATGCCGACTACCAGACCAAGATCGCCGCCGCCGTCCCGGCCGGCCAGGGCCCGGACGTGGTCCAGCTCTATTATGGCTGGCTCGATAATTTCGTCGGCGCCAAGTTCATCCAGCCGCTGCCGCGCGACGCCTTCCCGCACGACGTGATCGAGAAGGAATTCTACCCGATCGTCCAGACGATGAAGCGCGACGGCGAATACTACGGCCTGCCGACCGCGGTGCGCACGCTGGCGCTGTTCTACAACAAGAAACTGTTCCAGGAGGCCGGGCTCGACCCGAACAAGCCGCCGCAGACGCTCGACGAGTATCTCGAAGCCGCCAAGAAGACGGTGAAGCGCGACGCCGCCGGCAACATGCTCTCGGCCGGCGCGGTGATCGACATGCCGGGCCAGGACCTGCACTGGTGGCGCGAGGTGCTGCTGCGCCAGATGGGCGGCAAGCCCTATTCCGACGACAACAAGACCGTCGCCTATGACAGCGAGGCCGGCGCCAAGGCGCTGAACTGGTATGCCGACCTGCAGCGCGTCCACAAGGTCGGCCAGGCCGGCTTCATGGACGAAGGCCAGGCCGCCTTCCGCGCTGGACGCGCGGCGATGACGGTCGACGGCTCCTTCCGCCTCGGCGCCTTCGGCGGCATCAAGAACTTCGAATGGGGCGTCGCCGAATTGCCGGCGAGCGCCGACGGCAAGCGCTCGAACTTCGCCAGCTACTGGGTCAACGCCATCACCGCCAAGCCGACCGGCGCCAAGCTGGAAGCCGCCAAGAAGTTCATGGCCTTCACCACCTCGCCGGAAGCGATGCAGGTCTGGCTCGACATGGTCGGCGAGCTCCCCGCCCGCAAGGCGGCGGCCGAGACCGAGAAGAACCTCGCCCACCCGATTTACGGCCCCTTCCTCAAGGCGCTGAACTATTCGCAGGCGACGGTCTTCGTCGACGAACTGGCGCAGCGCCAGGTCGGGCTCGACATGGCCAACCGGGTCTTCATCCAGAACCAGGACGCCAAGGCCTCGCTCGCGGAAGCCGCCAAGGCCGAGCAGGCGATCCTCGACCGCTTCTACAAGAAGTGAGGACGAACCGCCCCGTCTTTCCGGGGCGCGCCGCAGGCGCGAGCCCGGAACCCATGAACACCACCCTTCCCGTCATGGTCGGGCTTGTCCCGACCATCCACGTCTTTCAGCGGCGAGTGCAGTGTTCAAGACGTGGATGCTCGCCACAAGGGCGAGCATGACGAACTGGAACAGCGCCGTGGTCATGGGTTCCGGGCTCGCCGCTTCGCGACACCCCGGAATGACGAACAGGTCGCAAGCGCAAAGCCATTCCGAGTTGCAATGAGTCCGACGCGCCCCAACGATACGCAAACCCGCCTCTGGCAGGGCCTCACCTTGCAGCAGAAGCAGGTGGTCTGGGCCTGGGGTTTCCTCGCCGTGCCGATCCTGTTCTACGGGCTGATCCGCTTCTACCCGACGGTCGAGGCCTTCATCATCTCGACCACGAACTGGAACCTGATGAGCTCGCCGTCCTTCGTCGGGCTGGCGAACTTCAAGCGGCTGATGGCCGATCCGGTGTTCTGGCAGGTGTTCCGCAACACCTTCCTCTACCTGATCATCGGCACGCCGCTCAGCCTCATCATCGCCTTCACCATCGCCTACCATCTCGACCGCGTGCGCTTCATGCACGGCTTCATCCGGGCGCTCTACTTCCTGCCCTTCCTGACCACGGCGACGGCGATGGCCTGGGTCTGGCGCTGGTTTTACCAGCCGGTGCCGATCGGCCTGATCAACGACCTGCTCTCCTCCTTCGGCTTTGCCCAGCAGCCCTTCCTGCGCTCGACGACGCAGGCGCTGCCGGCGGTGCTGGCGCCGGCGATCTGGGCCGGGCTCGGCTTCCAGGTGGTGATCTTCCTTGCCGGCCTGCGCGCCATCCCGACGACCTATTACGAGGCCGCCCGCATCGACGGCGTCTCCGACTTCGCGATCCTGCGGAAGATCACGCTGCCGCTGCTCAAGCCGACGATCATCTTCCTCGTCGTCTTCTCCTCGATCGGCTTCCTGCGCATCTTCGACCAGGTCTACAACATGACCAGCGGCGATCCCGGCGGCCCGCTCAATTCGACGAAGCCGCTGGTTCTGATGATCTATCAGACCGCCTTCTCCTCCTTCGACATGGGCTATGCGGCGGCGCAGACGGTCGTGCTCTTCCTCGTCCTGCTCTGCGTCTCGCTGCTGCAATTGCGCCTGCTGAGGGATCGCTGATGACCGGCTCGCCCCTCACCCACCGCTTCGCCCCGGGGCGCGTCATCGCCTGGCTGCTGCTGCTCGCCGGCGGCCTGCTGATGCTGACGCCGCTGCTCTTCATGTTCTCGACCTCGCTGAAGGACTCGGCCGACATCTACGATCTCCGGCTGATCCCGGCGGCGCCGACGCTCGACAACTACAAGACCGTGCTCTCGGACGGACGCTTCCTGCGCTGGTTCTGGAACTCGCTGGCGATCGCGACGATCGTCACTCTGTCGAACGTCTTCTTCGACAGCCTCGTCGGCTACACCCTCGCCAAGTTCCAGTTCCGCGGCCGCTACCTCGTCTTCCTGGCGATCCTCTCGACGCTGATGATCCCGACCGAGATGCTGGTCATCCCCTGGTACGTCATGGCCAAGAACTTCGGTTGGCTCGACAGCTATTGGGGCATCATGTTCCCGGGCATGATGACCGCCTTCGGCACCTTCCTGATGAAGCAGTTCTTCGAAACGGTGCCGAACGACTTCTTGGAGGCGGCGCGTGTCGACGGGCTCAACGAGTTCGCGATCTTCTGGCGCATTGCCCTGCCGCTGGTGACGCCGGCGCTCTCGGCCCTGGCGATCTTCACCTTCCTCAGCAACTGGACCGCCTTCATCTGGCCGCTGATCGTCACCACCAGCAAGGAACTCTACACGCTCCCGGTCGGGCTCGCCTCGTTCGCAGTCGAGTCCCAGATCCAATGGGAGCTGATCATGACCGGCGCGGCGCTGGCGACGATACCGACCCTCGCCGTCTTCCTGCTGCTGCAGCGCTACATCGTCCGCGGCGTCGTGCTCGCCGGGCTCAAGGGATAGTTGTCATGACCGCCCATACCGATCCACGCACCAGCGATAAATCCGTCTTCCCCGATCCGGTCTACAAGGAGACGGTGCTGCGCCCGCTCTTCGACGCGGTGAAGACGCATCATGTCGAAGGCTTCCGCGCCGTCGACCGCGCCCATCTCGTCATGCTGGCCGAAACCGGCATTCTCTCCCGCGAGACCGCGTCGAGCATCGCCCGTGCCCTGAGCGAGATCGAGCGCGAGATCGACCCGGCGACGCTGAGCTATACCGGCGAGGTCGAGGACTATTTCTTCCTGGTCGAGGCCGAGCTGCGCAAGCGCCTGAAGGCCGACGACAATGGCCGCCTGCACACCGGCCGCTCGCGCAACGACATCGAGCACACTTTGTTCAAGCTGGCGCTGAAGCCGAGGCTCGACCGGCTCACCGCGCAGCTGCGCGCCCTGATCGGCGCGGCGCTGACGCTGGCCGGGCGCGAGAAGGATACGCTGGTCGTCGCCTATACCCATGGCCAGCCGGCCCAGCCCTCAACGTTCGGCCATTACCTTTCCGCCGCGATCGAGGTGATGCTGCGCGACCATCAGCGCCTGATGCAGGCGCGCGAATTGCTCGACCTTTGCCCGCTCGGGGCAGCCGCGATCACCACCTCGGGCTTCCCGCTCGACCGCCACCGCACCGCCCAGCTGCTCGGCTTCAAGGCGCCTCTGCAGAACTCCTATGGCTGCATCGCCGCGGTCGACTACGTCACCGGCGTCTTCGGCGCGATCGAGTTGGTCTTCCTGCATCTCGGCCGTTTGATCCAGGACCTGCAGTTCTGGACCGCCTTCGAGGTCGGGCAGGTCTATGTGCCGAACGCCTTCGTACAGATCTCCTCGATCATGCCGCAGAAGCGCAATCCGGTACCGATCGAGCATCTGCGCCATCTGGCATCACAGACAGTGAGCCGCGCGAGGCTTGTCCGGGATGTCGTCCACAACACCCCGTTCACCGACATGAACGATAGCGAAGGCGAGACGCAGGAATCTGGCTACCAGACGTTCGAGAGCGGCGGGCGAGTGCTCGACCTGCTGGCGGCGCTGTTCCCGGCATTGTCGGTCGACAGCCGCCGCGTCGCCGAGACCATCCGGCGCTCCTGCATCACCATCACCGAGCTTGCCGACACCCTGGTGCGCAAGGAGGGCCTCTCCTTCCGCGCCGCGCATGAGATCGCCTCGGCGGTCGCTCGCGCTGTCGTCGCCAAGGACGGTGATCTGCCGCGCGACGGCTACGAGCCCTTCGCCGAGGCCTTCCGCCATGCCGCTGGTCGCGAGCCCGATCTCAGCCGCGAAGACTTCGCCACCGCGGTCTCGCCGGAGAACTTCGTCGCCCTTCGCGAACGCTTCGGCGGGCCGGGTCCGAAGGTGCTGGGCGAAGCCCTCGCCGGCTACCGCGCCGAGCTCGCCGCAGCCGAAGACGCTGCTGCGGCCACCGCGAAACGCGAGGACGCCGCACGACGCGAACTGGACGCCGCCTTCACCGCCCTCGCAGGAGTAGCCTGATGGCCGGGATCGCGATCGAGAAACTGGTCAAACGCTATGGCACGACCCAGGTCGTGCACGGCATCGACCTCGACATCCAGGATGGCGAGTTCGTCGTCTTCGTCGGCCCGTCCGGCTGCGGCAAGTCGACGACCTTGCGCATGATCGCCGGGCTGGAAGAAATCAACGACGGCACGATCGCGATCGGCGGCCGGACCGTGAACCGGCTCGAGCCGAAAGAGCGGAACATCGCCATGGTGTTCCAGAACTATGCGATCTACCCGCATATGAGCGTCGCCGAGAACATCGCCTTCGGCCTCTATACCTCCCAGCTCGACAAGGCCGCCAAGCGCAAGCGGGTCGAGGAGGTCGCGGAGGTGCTCGGCCTGACCAAGCTGCTGGAGCGCCGCCCGTCCGCCCTCTCCGGCGGTCAGCGCCAGCGCGTCGCCATCGGCCGCGCCATGGTGCGCGATCCCGCCGTCTTCCTGTTCGACGAACCGCTTTCCAATCTCGACGCCCAGTTGCGCGCGCAGATGCGGCTCGAGATCAAGCGCCTGCACCAGCGGCTGGGCACCACCATCGTCTTCGTCACCCATGACCAGGTCGAGGCGATGACGCTCGCCGACCGGATCGTGGTGATGCGCGACGGCCATATCCTCCAGGTCGGCGCACCGATGGAGCTCTACGAGAGGCCGGCCGACGTCTTCACCGCCCGCTTCATCGGCTCGCCGACGATGAACATCATGCCGGCGAAGATTGGCGATGGCACGTTGCAGCTCGGCGAGAAGCCGCTGGCGTGGCCGACCACGCTGCCTGCCGATATCCTTGTCGGCGTCCGGCCGCAGGAATTGCGCGTGCTGGAGCAGAGCGAAGGCGCCGATCTCACCCTCTCCGGCACGGTCGCCGTGGTCGAGCCGCTCGGCCCGGAAACCTTCGTCCATGTCGAGGCTGAAGGCGGGCTGCTGCTCGCCTCTGCCCCGGCCAAGAACCCGCCTGCCGTCGGCAGCGCGGTCAGGCTCGGCGCTCCCGCTTCGGCGTTGCGGCTGTTCGACGCCAAGAGCGAGCGCGCTCTGTGACCTCCAGGCGACTACGGCCGGACGGGCTGGTGCTCAGCACCGGCCGGCTCTATTGCGACCTCGTCTTCCGCGGGCTGGACGCGATGCCCCGTCTCGGCGAGGAACGCTTCGCCGAGGAGGTCGCGATCGTCCCCGGCGGCGGCGGCTTCATCACCGCAGCACATCTCGCCGGCCTTGGCCGCCCCGCTGCCCTGCTGGCGCGCCTCGGCGAAGACCCGCTCGCCCAATCGCTATTGCCTACCCTCGAAAGCAGCGGCGTCGAGCTCGCCTTCCTGGAGCGCGCGGCCGATGCCGGCCCGCAGCTCACCGTGGCGATGATCCGGGATGGCGAGCGCGCCTTTCTCTCGCGCCGCGCCGGCACGGCCCGACCGGCAACGCTTCCCGCTGCGCTCGGCGATGTCCGCGCTACCCATCTCCACATCGCCGAATTCGCGACGCTGGCCGAGATCCCGCATCTGCTGACCGATGCCAGGCATCACGGCCTCACCGTCTCGCTCGATCCGAGCTGGGACGATGCGCTGATCCGCTCGCCCGATCTCGTCGCGCGCTGTAACGGCGTCGACATCTTCCTGCCGAATGCCTCCGAAGCTCGCGTGATCGCCGGTAGCGACGACCTCGACGCAGCCGGGCGGCGGCTCGCCCGGCATTTTGCGCTGGTCGCGGTCAAGAACGGCGCCGATGGCGCCCGTCTCTACCAGGGCGACGAGCGCATCGCGCTGCCCGCTGCGCCCAGCCGGGGCGTGCTCGACACGACCGGTGCGGGCGATGCCTTCAATGCCGGCTTCCTCGCCGCTTGGCTCGCCGGTCGCTCCCCCGAACGCGCCCTCGCCGAAGGCATCGCCTGTGGTACGCTCTCGGTCCAGAGCGTCGGCGGCGCCGGGCATGTGCTGGACCCGCGCCAGGTCACCCGCATCGCCGATCAACTGCTCGAAGAACCGTTGCGCCGCCATGGCTGAAGCCCTGCTCACTCGCGAGGCGGCCGAGGCCGCCACTGTTGCACGCCATCAGCTCGCCGAGAACGCGGCGGTGATCGCCGATCTCGTCGAGCGCCTGCGCATCAAGCGGCCGGCCTTCGTCGCGACCTGCGCGCGCGGCTCCTCCGACCATGCCGCGACCTATGGGAAATATCTGATCGAACGGGCGCTCGGCCTGCCCGTCGCCTCGCTCGGTCCGAGCCTCGCCTCGGTCTATGGCGGCGAGCTCGATCTCTCCCGTGCCGTGTTCATCGCCGCCTCGCAATCCGGCCGCAGCCCCGATGCGCTGCTGTTGACCGAGGCCGCCAAGCGCGCCGGAGCGCTCGTGGTCGGCTTCGTCAATGACGAGACCTCGCCGCTCGCCGGCATGGTCGATGTGCTGGTGCCGCTGCGGGCCGGATCGGAACGTAGCGTCGCCGCGACCAAGAGCTTCCTCGCCACCTGCCTGGCCTTCCTGCATCTAGCCGCGCAATGGGCTGAGGACGAAACCCTGTCCGAAGCGCTGGCGCAGGCGCCCGAGGCGCTCGACGCCGCGGGGCGCTGCGACTGGACTCCCGCCCTCCTCTCCTGGCGCGAGGCCAGCAGCCTCTATGTGATCGGTCGCGGGCTTTCCCTCGGCATCGCCCAGGAGATCGCGCTCAAGTTCAAGGAAACCTGCCGCATCCATGCCGAGGCCTTCAGCGCGGCCGAGGTGCTGCACGGGCCGCTCGCCTTGGTCGGACCGGGCTTACCGGCGCTGGCGCTCGATCCCGGCGATGAGGGCAGCGAGAGCGTCCGCGCCGCGGCTACGGCCTTCAGCGGTCTCGGCGCCGATCTGCGCTATGCCGGCAGTGCTGCAGGAGACGAAAGCCTTGCGCTGCCGCCCGGCCTGCCAGCAGTCTTGCTGCCGCTGGCGCAGGTCCGTGCCTTCTATGGCGCGCTCGCCGCACTCGCGCAAAGCCGCGGCCTCGATCCTGACCGCCCGCCCCACCTCTCCAAGGTAACGCGGACGGTCTGAGCCGATCTCACTTGCCGAGGACGAGGTTCGGCAGCCAGGTCGTCAGCGGCGGCCAGAGCGTGATCGCGACGAGCACGGCAAGTAGCGGCAGGAGCCAGGGCACAATCGCCCGCGACATCGCCTCGAAGCTGATCTTGGCGATCTTCGAGGTCACGAAGAGCACGACGCCAACGGGCGGCGTGATCGTGCCGATCATAAGGTTGAGCACGAAGATCAGGCCGAACTGGATCGGGTCGATGCCGAACTGCGCCGCGGCCGGCGTCAGGATCGGGATCAGGATCAGCATCGCCGCCAGCGCTTCCATGAAGCAGCCGACGAAAAGCAGCAGCAGATTGACGATCAGGAGGAAGATCAGCGGGTTGCCTGCGAGATCGACCAGCATCGGCCCGACCGTCTGCGGGATGCGCGAGATCGACAGGCACCAGCCGAGCGCCGCCGCCGTCATCACCAGCGCCAGCACGACGCCGGTGGTCTCGACGGTGTGCACGACGAGTTCGGGCAGGTCGTTCAGCGAGAAGCTCTTGTAGACGAAGAGGCCGAGCACGATGGCATAGGCGGTCGCGACCGCTGCGGCCTCGGTCGGCGTGAAGATGCCCGCCATCATCCCGCCGAACAGGATGACCGGCGTCATCAGCGCCCAGTGTGCCTCCTTGTAGGCGACCCAGAGCTGGGCTGCGCCGGGGAAGGGATGGCGCGGCAGGTCGCGCTTCCCCGCGACATAGACGACCATCGCCATCAGCGCCCCGGCCATCAGCAGGCCCGGGATGACGCCGGCGAGGAAGAGTCCGCCGATCGAGACGTCGGCGCTGACGCCGTAGATCACCATCGGCAGCGAGGGCGGGATGATCGGCCCGATCGTCGCTGACGCAGCGGTGATCGCGGCCGCCGTCTCGGGATCGTAGCCCTCGTCCTGCATCGCCTTGATCTCAAGCGTGCCGACGCCGCCGGCATCGGCCACGGCCGAGCCCGACATGCCCGCGAAGATCACGCTGGCGAGGATGTTGGCGTGGCAGAGCCCGCCGCGCAGCCAGCCGACGCAGGCCGTGGCGAAGGCGAAGATCCGGTCGGTGATCCCCGCCGAATTCATGATGTTGCCCATCAGGATGAACAGCGGCGCCGCCAGCAACGGGAATGAGTTGGCCGACTGTGCGATCTTCTGCGGGACGATCCCGAGCGGGAAGCCGCCGAAGAAGGCGAAGGCGATCGCCGCCAGCCCCATCGAGACGAAGAGCGGCACGCCCATCAGCAGGGCGATGAACCAGACCGGCAGGATCTGCAGCATCAGGGTGCTCATAGCGGCTGCGTCCCAGGCTCGGCTGTTTCGATCTTGCGGCCGGCGATGACGTCGCCGATCTCGGCCAGCGCCTGCAGGATCAGCGCGAGGCCGGCGAGCGGCATCACCATGTAGAGCGCGGCGCTGGACACCGGCAGCGCGATCGACTCGACATCCCAGGTCCGTTCGATCAGCCCGAAGGAATAGCGGATCAGGATCGCCGCGAAGAGGATGATCGCGGCCTGCGTCACGATCTCCAGCAGGCGCCCGGCCGGCTTCGGCAGGAGATCAGCAAAGACCGTGATGCGGATATGCGAGCGCCGCCGGGCAGCGATGATCCAGCCGACGAAGCCGGTCCAGACGAGCAGATACTGCGCCAGCTCATCGGTCCAGGCGAGCGGGGCGTTGAGCTGGCGCGAGGCGACGCCGAGGAGAACCGCGACGAGCAGCGCGAGCAGGAGGCCGACTGCAGCGGCGCGGACCAGGCGGTCGGTGAAGGCGACGAGGGGTTTCACTGAACGGCAGGCCCTGATGTTGGGTGATCAAAAGTCGCTGGCGCTACCGTCATGCTCGCCCTTGTGGCGAGCATCCACGTCTTGAACACCGCGCTCGATCAGCGAAGCGAAGACGTGGATGGTCGGGACAAGCCCGACCATGACGGGTGCTGACGAATGCTCGCTTAAAGCGCCGCAAGCGCGTCCCAGGTGCCCTTGCCCCATTTGCTCTCGAACTGCTTGGGCAGGCTCGCCAGCACCGGCTTGCTGAAGCTTTCGAGGTCCGGCTCGGTGACGCTCATACCGGCGGCCTTGAGCGTCGCGACGAGGCTGCCCTCCTGGCTCGCCAGCTCGGCATCCTGCCAGGCGACGCCATTGGCGATCGCCGCCTCCAGGATCATCCGGTCGGCGTCCTTCAGCCCCTTCCAGAAGTCCTGGTTGATGACGATCAGGCGCGGCGTGATGATGTGGCCAGTCAGGATCAGGTGCTTCTGCACTTCCTGCAATTTGGCGCTGTGGATCGTCGGCAGCGGATTCTCCTGGCCGTCGACCGCGCCCTGGCTCAGCGCGAGGTAAAGCTCGTTGAAATTGACCGGCGTCGCCTTGGCACCCCAGGCCTCGACCATGGCGCGGAAGGTGTCGACCGGCGGCACGCGCAGCTTCAGGCCGGCGCAGTCGGCGGCGCTCTTCACTGCCTTGGAGCCGGTGGTGAGATGACGCTTGCCGTAATAGGTCACTGCCGCCATGCGCATGCCGCGCTTCTTGATCAGCTCCTCGTTCATCTGGGCGAAGACCGGCGCCTTGGCGACCTTGGCCATATGGGCCGGGTCGCGCCAGAGATAGGGCGCCTCGACCACCGAGAGCTGCGGCAGGAAGGAGCCGAGCGCGGCGGCGCCGTCCGTCGTCATGGTCAGCGCGCCGGAGGCGACCGATTCCATCATGTCCTTGCCGGAGCCGAGCTGGCCGGCGGGGAAGGACTGGATGTCGACGCGGCCCGAGGTCTTCTCCTTCACCTCCTTGGCGATCCGGTCGACCATCTGCACCTGCGGATGCGTGGTCGGCAGCATCTCGCCCCAGCGCAGCACGGTCGCCTGCGCCCGCAGCACGGTCGGCATCGCGATCATCGCGCCGGCAGCGGTGGAGCCGCCCAGAAAACCGCGTTTCGTCAGCTTCGTCATCGTCGTTCTCCTCCCTGAGCGGCCGGTTTTCCGGCTCGCTGTCCCGGCGCCTCGTTCCGATCGGCGCCTGATCGCTGGTCAGTAGCTCATCGCCCTCGTCCGGGCGTTGTTGATGTGCGCGCTCATCTCGGCCGCAGCCGCCTCCGGATCGCGCGTCTCGATCGCCGCGATGATCTTGAGATGGTCCTGCATCACCGGGATCAGGATATGGTTCTGGATCCGGGTCTCGTACTGCCGGATCAGCCTGATCTTCAGCCAGGTGACGCGGAAGGCCTGACTGACGATGTCGTTGTCGAGATGGTCGATGATCATCTCGTGCATCAGCCGGTCGACATTCTCCGCGTCCTCGATCAGCGTCTCGTCGCCGCCGGCCTCGGCGCGCCGGATGATCGCCTCATGGCGCTGGCGCTGCTCGGCGATCTCCTCGTCGGTGGCGCTCCTGGTATAGGCGGCCGTCGCCTCCTTCTCGAGAAAGAGGCGAAACTGGAAGGCGTTGCGGATCAGGTTGAGGTCGACATGGGCGACCTGCATCCCGCGCTGCGGCACGGTCTTGATCAGCCCCTCGGCCTCCAGCCGCGGAATCAATTCGCGGATGGCGCCAAGCGGATAGCCCGTCATGGCGACGAGCTCGCGCTGGGTGACGAACTGGCCCGGCCGGATCTCGCGGGCAAGCAGCCGCTCGGTGAAGCTGGCATAGGCCCGCTCCCTGAGCTTCAGCGGCTCGCCGTCGCGTTCCGGCTCGGACTGGCTCATCGCATCCTCCTCAGGCAGCTTTCGCGCGGGTGATCCGGTCGAAGGCGGCGAACAGCGCCTTGCGCTGGCCTTCATCTAGCGCGACCAGCGGCGCCCGCATCGAGCCGTAGCCGACATCGCCATGGAGATGGCCGACCAGCGCCTTCACCGCCGGCAGCACCGGATAGGAGCAGATCTCGTCGACCAGCGCGTTCACCGTCGCATCCTCGGCGCCCTCGTAGACGATCGGGCGCAGCAGATGCGGCACGAGGTTGGCGGCACCGCAGATCGAGCCCTGCGCGCCGGCGCGGACGGCGCGGCCGAGCAGGCGCTCGTCGCCGACCAGGATGGCGAGCTCGCCATGCGCCTTCAGGAAAGCCTCGGTCGTCGGATAGTCGCAGGAGGAATCCTTGACGCCGGTGACGACGCCCGGGAATGCCTTCTTCAGCCGCTCGACCAGCCCGACCGAGATGTCGACCGCCGTCACCGAGGGGATGTGGTAGAGGATGGTGTTGCGGGCGGAAGCGCCGAGCTTCTCGAAGAACTGCGAGAACCAGGCATAGAGCCCCTCGTCGCCGACGCCCTTGAAGTAGAAGGGCGGCGCGACCAGCAGGCCCTTGGCGCCGATGTTGAGCGCCGTCTGCGCCTGGTCGACCGCCTCGTGCAGCGAGGCGGCGGCGACACCGGCATAGATTTGCCTGGCCGGGTCGATGCCGGCGCCGACCAAAGCGCCGAGCATGGCGGTGCGAGCCGGGGCACCAAGCGCTGCGCCCTCGCCGGTCGTGCCGAACAACGTGACGCTGTCGCAGCCGTTGGCGAGCACATGCCTGGCATGGTGGACGAGCCGCGGCAGATCGACGGCGCCGCCCTCCCGCATCGGCGTGGTGATGGCGCAGGAGAGGCCGAAGCGGTTGGGATTCAGAGCCATTGCGAAGCGTCTTTCCGTGAGATGTTCGGTTGGGAGATTTGGCAGGCGATGTCAGCCATCCTTGAGCCCTCCGGCGGAGAGGCCAGCGACGATCTCGCGCTGGGCGAGGACTGTCAGCAATAGGACGGGAAGCGTGACGAGCAGGGCGGCGGCCGCGAGCGGCCCCCAGGAGATCTGCTCGAAGGTCAGCGAATTGTAGACGGCCGAGGGCAGCGTGCGGCTCGCCTTGCCGCCGAGCACAACCGAGAAGATGAAGTTGTTCCAGGAGAAGATGAAGGCGAGGATGCCGCCGACGACGATGCCGGGTCGCGCTAAAGGCAGCGCGACATGACGGAAGGCCTGCCAGGTCGTGGCGCCGTCGATGCGGGCGGCGTCCTCCAGCTCCATCGGCACGTTTTCGAAGTATCCGATCATGATCCAGACGATGATCGGGATGGTGATGACGAGATGGGTGATCACTAGCGCGGTGATTGTGCCGACGAGGCCGGTGATCTGGAACAGCAGGAAGAGCGGGATCAGATAGGACAGCGCCGGCGTCATCCGCGCAACCAGGATCAGGATCGCAAACTTATGGGCCTTGCCGCGGGCGATGCCGTAGCCGGCGGGCACGCCGACGCCAAGACCGACCAACACGGCTCCGCCCGTCACCAGGATCGAATTCCAGAGGTAGAGCGCGAAATTGTTCTTCTCGAACACGTCGAGATAGTTGGCGAAGGTCGGCGGGCTCGGGATGAACACCGGCGGGAAGGCGGTGTTGTCGAGTTCGTTCTTCAGCGAGAGCGAGATCATCCAGAGGAAGACCAGCACCGCCGGCGAGACCAGCACGAAGACCGAGGCGTAGAAGCCGAATTTCGAGAGGAGCCGCTTCATCACGCGTTCCACTTCGACTTCTGGCGCGCATAGAGCAGCAGCAGCGACAGCATGATGATGATCACGAAGAAGATCACCACGACGGCGGAGGCGTAGCCGATCTTGTAGAACTGGAAGGCCTGCAGATAGAGGAAGATGTTGAGCGTCTCGGACGCTGTTCCCGGCCCGCCCTGGGTGATCACGAAGATCGTGTCGAAGGCCTTCAGCGCGTCGATGGTGCGGATCACGATCGCGACCATGATGAACGGCCAGACCAGCGGCAGCGTGATGTGTCGGAACATGTGCCAGGCATTGGCACCGTCGATCAGAGCGGACTCGTACGGCTCGCGCGGCAGCCCGGCCAATCCGCCGAGCACGATCAGCATGACCAAAGGCGTCCAATGCCAGACCTCGACCAGGATCAGCGTCGGGATCACGGTATTGGGCGAATAGACCCAGGCCTGCGGACCGATGCCGACGAGCGAGAGCAGGTAGTTCAACACGCCGAGTTGGGGATGGAACATCATCGTCCAGACCAGCGCCACCGCGACCGGCGTCGCCATCATCGGCATGACGAAGATGGTACGCAGCAGGCCGCGGAACGGGAATTCGCGATGGAAGACCAGCGCCGCCGCCGTGCCGAACAGGATCGGCAGCACGACCGCGAGCACCGTGTAGTAGAAGGTGTGCCCCATCGACTCGATGAAGCGCGGATCGCGCAGAAGCTCGACGAAGTTCTGCAGGCCGATAAATTCCTGCCCGCCGCCAATCTTCCAGTCCTGCGTGGACATGTAGAGCGTGAACAGCCAGGGGAAGACGATCACGCTGGCGATGATCAGCACCGCCGGCAGCGAGAACAGCCAATAGCGCGGCGTGAAATCCTGCGAATCCGCCGCAGGAGCTTGCGCCGGGGTCGTCAGGCTACTGGCTGGCAAGGTGGTGCTGGTCATTACTCGCTCTGGAAACTCACACCGTCATGCTCGCCCTTGTGGCGAGCATCCATGTCTTGAACACCGTCCTGGCCGCGGGAAGACGTGGATGGTCGGGACAAGCCCGACCATGACGCGTTCGGCGGCCAAGCTCGGCTCAACCCTGCTCGCTCTTGGCCAGCACCGGCGCGAAGGCTTCCGTCGCCTTCTTCAGCTCGGCCGCGACATCGGCGCCGCCGATCGCGTTGGTCAGCGCCACCCCGAAGACATCGCGGAACTCGGTGACCGGAACGATCTGCGGCAACGCGGCGCGGGCGATCTTGGCCGACTGCAGCAGGCAGTCGAAATACTGCTTGCCGAACTTCGACGCCTCGATCGTCGCCGTGTCGCTGTAAGCCGAGGAGCGGGCCGGAGCGCCGGCGCCGGCCTTGAGCATGGCGAGCTGCTGGGCCTTGTTGGTGATGAACTGGATGTAGAGCCAGGCCGCCTCCTTCTTGGCGGAGCCGCGCGAGATGCCGATGCCGTCGCCGAACATGCCGGCATGGTGCGCCTTCGGCCCGGGCGGGGTGACGCCATAGCCGACCTTGCCGACGATGCGCGACTTGCTGGGGTCTTCCAGCGGCGTCGCGAAACCGATGCCGTCGAGCCACATCGCGGCGCGGCCCTGCATGAAGGTGGTCTGGCACTCGTTCCAGTTGAAGCCGACCGAGCCGACCGGGCCGGTGTCCTTGTTGAGCTTCTTGTAGAGCTCGCCCGCCCAGATCGCCTCCGGGGTGTCGGTCAGGAGCTTGCCGTCGGCCGAGGTGGTCTCGACGCCCTGGCCGAGCAGCAGGCAGGCCCAGACCGGGACATTGGCGTTCTTCAGGCCGCGCGAAACGAAACCGGCGACGCCCTTGGCCGGGTCGTGCAGCTTGGCGGCGGCGACCGCCATCTCGTCCATGGTTTTGGGGTAAGCGACGCCCTTCGCGTCGAACAATTCCTTGTTGTAGTAGACCATCCAGTAGTCGACGAAATAGGGCAGCGTATCGAGCGCCCCGTCGGCCTGGCGGGCGTAGGCGACAGCGCCGGCGCCGAAATCCTCGAAATTGAAGTCGGGCGAGGTCAGCGAGGCGTCCTTGATCATCGGCGCGAGGTCGGCGAACCACTTGCCCTTGGCAGCCATGCGCTTCTGCACATGCAGCGAGATCGCGCTGACGTCGAAGCTCGGCTTGCCCGAGGCGAACTCGATCACCGCCTTCTGGCGCTGCTGCTGCTCCGGTACCTGCTCGGAGGAGACCTTGATGCCAGTGAGCTCGGTGAACTCCTTCTCGGCTGCCTGGAACAGGTCCGAACGCGGGTTCTTGACCAGCAGCACGTCGATCGACTGGCCGGAGAAGCGCTTCCAGTTGAAGGCGGCCTGGGCGCGCGCCTCGCGCAGCACCAGCGGCGAGGCGATGGCTCCGGTCGCGCCGAGCGCGGCAGCGCCGCGCAGCAGGCCACGCCGCGTCGGCTTCAAGATCTCGGTCATGGATGTCCTCCCCTGGACTGA
Organism: Allobosea sp. NPDC003192; assembly: GCF_050275675.1. NCBI lineage: Bacteria > Pseudomonadati > Pseudomonadota > Alphaproteobacteria > Hyphomicrobiales > Alloboseaceae > Allobosea > Allobosea sp. NPDC003192. The sequence goes on along the minus strand of NZ_JBNNPK010000008.1, from coordinate 226,440 downwards.
TGCGCGGCCGTTGCAGGCCGTCTTGATCCTGTTCCGGCAGGCGGGCTCAACACGACCCTCATCCACCGGAATGGAGCGCACGCTAGTCCGGAACGAAGGCGGTTGCAAGCTAACATGTTGACGTGCACATAGTGATGCAACGCGACCGGGTGCCCGCTTCCGATGACCACTTCCACGCTTCCCATCCGGCCGCTCGGCCGCTCAGGTCTTGAGGTCACGACGCTCGGTTTCGGCGGCGCGCCGCTCGGCGATCTCTATGCCCATCTCGACGAAGCCAGCGCGATCGCAACAGTCGAGGCGGCCCTCGCCTCCGGCATCAACCTGATCGACACCTCGCCGCTCTACGGACACGGCCTCTCCGAGCACCGGATCGGCGCGGCGCTGCGGCGCTCGGGACGCAAGGATGTCGCGATCTCGACCAAGGTCGGGCGCGTCGCCGAACCTTTCGCCGGGCGCGGGAACGGTTCAGGCTACCTCGGCGGCCTGCCGCACGGGCTGCGCTTCGACTATTCCCATGACGGCACCATGCGCTCGCTCGAACAATCGGCCCTGCGCCTCGGCGTCGACCGGATCGATGTCGTGCTAATCCACGACGTCGATGTCTGGACGCATGGACAGGGCACGATCGAGGCTCGCTTCGCGCAGGCCATGGACGGCGCCTATCGCGCGCTCGACAAGCTGCGCGCCGCCGGCGCCCTCAGGGCGATCGGCGTCGGCGTCAACGAGGCCGAGATGTGCGAGCGCTTCGCCCGCGCCGGCGATTTCGACACGATGCTGCTCGCCGGGCGCTATTCCCTGCTGGAGCAGCCGGGGCTCGCCTCCTTCATGCCGCTGGCAGCGAAGAAGGGTATCGGCCTGATGCTGGGCGGTGTCTTCAACTCCGGCATCCTCGCCACCGGCCCGGTTGCCGGTGCCAAATACAATTACCAGCCAGCCCCGCCCCAGATCCTCGCTCGCGTTGCGGCAATCGAAGCGGTCTGCACGCGGCATGGCGTGCCCTTGCGCCGCGCGGCGCTGCAATTCCCGCTCGGCCATCCTGCGGTGGCGTGCCTCGTCATGGGCGCGGTCAAGCCGGAGGAGGTCGCCGATCAGGTCGCCGAGCTCTCGGCACCCATTCCGGCAGCGCTCTGGACAGAGCTGAGGACCGAAGGCCTGCTCGGCGCCGATGTTCCGGTCCCGGTCTGACGCCATGCGCATCGACGCCCATCAGCATTTCTGGAGCCTCGCCCGCGGCGACTATGGCTGGCTGACACCGGCGCTGGGCGTGATCCATCGCGATTTCGGCCCCGCTGACCTCGCCCCTCTGCTTGCTGCGCACGGTATCGAGCGCACCATCCTGGTCCAGGCGGCACCGACCGAGGCCGAGACGGCCTATCTGCTCGACATCGCCGCGAAGACGCCCTTCGTCGCCGGCGTCGTCGGCTGGACCGATTTCGATGCGCACGATGCGGCAGAACGCATCGCGGTCCTGGCGAACGATCCGCTGCTCGTCGGCCTGCGGCCCATGGTCCAGGATATCGCGGGCGACAACTGGCTGGCGCGCCCCGAGTTGGCGCCGTGTTTCGAAGCGATGGCAGCACATGGCCTCGTCTTCGACGCACTGCTGAAGCCGCGCCATATCCCGGCGATGCTCACTGCGTTGGAGCGGCATCCCGAGCTTGCCTGCGTCATCGACCATGGCGCCAAGCCCGACCTCGTCATCGGCAACCTTGCCATCTGGCGCGACGGCATGAGCGCGCTCGCTGAGCACCCTCGCCTCACTTGCAAACTCTCCGGGCTGGTCACCGAAGCCGGCCCGGAATGGACGCCTGAGACGCTGAAGCCGGTCGTCGAGCACCTCCTCGCCAGCTTCGGCCCGGAGCGGTTGATCTTCGGCAGCGACTGGCCGGTTGTGACGCTGCGCGCCTCCTATGCGCAATGGTTCGAGGCCGCCGAAACGCTGCTAGCTGGCCTAACCGAAGCGCAGCGCGCTGCCGTCTTCGGCGGCAATGCGGCAAAACTCTACCTCTCGCAGCGCGGACGCCAGTGACATGCTCAGGAATATCGACCCGATCCTCTCCGCCGACCTGCTCTGGGTGCTCGCGGCGATGGGCCATGGCGACGACCTCGCGCTCGTCGACGCCAATCACCCGGCCGAGAAGATCGCCCGCGCGACCACGAGCGGCCGGCTGGTGCGCCTGCCCGGCCTCACCATGGCGCGGGCGGCGCGCGCCATCCTCTCGGTGCTGCCGATCGACGATTTCGAGCCCCGACCGGCACGGCGCATGCTGGTCGTCGGCGATGCCGCAGCGATCCCGGACGTGCAGACACAGGTACAGGCGGAACTCGACCGCGCACTCGGCCGAGCGGAACCGCTCGCCGGCATCGAACGCTTTGCCTTCTACGAAGCGGCCAAGCAGGCCTTCGCCGTGGTCCAGGTCGGCGACCCCCGCCCCTATGGCTGCTTCCTGTTCCGCAAGGGCGTGATCGCGGGCGAACAGGGCTGACTGGCTTGTCAGCTATTGCTTGGGAGCAGCCGCCCCCGGCATCGAGATCACCCTTCCGTCGGACAGGATGACGTCGCCGGGCTTCTGGCCCGGCCCGCAGTCGCCGACGCGCTTGGCCTCGACCACGAGCTTGCGCTCGACGGACCCCGCCTGGCCCGGCATGCCGGTGAGCGTGGTCACGCCCTCGGTGCGCACAGTCGCCTGGAAATCACCGGTGATGACGCTGTTGCCGACCGCCTTGATCTGGCCGACCGTGCACTCGGTCGCGACCGTATAGCCGGTACCGGACTTCTTCACCTCGACCTTGGAGCAGGCTCCGCCGGTCATCCCGCCCAACATGGCACGGTCGGTGCCCGGCCCGACGCACTGCTTGGCAACGGTCTCTCCCTCGGCACTCATCGACTTGGTTTCCCACAAGCCCGGCTTGCGCTGCGGAAGTTCCTGGGCGAAGGCCGGAATGGCCGCGAGAACGCTGGCTGCGACGGCGATGGCGATTGGCCTCATGCTGTGACTCCTCGGCTGTCCGTCCTGAACGATTCGGACGCAGACAGAGCCAGCGCGAAAGGCGATTTTAGGGCAGCGACCCGAACGAGGCGGCATGCCGCTCCGTTAGGCGCCGCCCTCTTTGCGGGCATCGAGCCAGACATGCTTGCGCCAGCTCCGCGGAAGCAGCCGGTCGCCGAGACCATGGCGCTCCTCCAGGCCGATCATGAAGCGCTGCCAGGCATTCTTGGTCTTGCGGCTCTCATAGGCGGCGTTCACGGCGAAGACCTCGACCGGCTCCAGCCCGAGCATGCCCGGAAGCGCCTGGAACTCCGACAGGGTGTATTCGCGATGGTGGCCGAGGAACGGGTTGCCGTCATGGAAGAAGGCAGGGAAATATTCGTGGACCGTCTTGCCGCGCAGCAGGCGCATCCGCATGTCGATGCGGGCGATATTGGGCGTCGACAGGCAGAGCCGGCCGCCCGGCACCAGCGCATCCACCATCGCGCTCAGCACCGGTTTCGGCGAATGGTCGAAATGCTCGATCGTCTCGAAGGCGACGGCGACGTCGAAGGTGGCGGACGGCAGCGGCGTCGCGAAGATATCCGAACGCTGGATTTCGATGCCGAGCTTGTCGAACAGCGCCAGCCGGCGCCTGACCTCGTCCGGGAAACCCGGCGTATCGTCGTCGGCATAGGGCAGGGTGTCGACCACCGTCACGGCGGTGCCGAGCGCATGCGCGACGACGAGATAGGCCGAGGTGCTTCCGCCGACATCGCAGAGCCGTCCGCCCGGATGCGCCGACAGCGCCGCGGCGACCTGCATGCGCGCGCTGATCGTGGACTGGTCACCAAGCAGGCGAAGGGCTTCGGCCACGGCCGCGCTGAAATCGGCCACCGGAATATTGCGGCGGCGCAGAATTCTCTCAACTGTGGGATGCATGGCGCTGACCGTTGAATCCGGCCGCTGCCGAATGGTGAAGACACGACCTGAATGGTGCCCCTGGCCGGGATCGAACCAGCACTCCTTGCGGAACTCGATTTTGAGTCGAGCGCGTCTACCAATTCCGCCACAGGGGCCCCTTTCGGGCGGGCGGACTATAGCGATCGGCAAGAGCCGGTCAATCTCGCGTGATCGCCTTTCCCCGCGGCATCGGCCCCATGGACGGAAGGCCCGGCGCCCGTTAAGGGGCGGCATGTTCGAACGCCTCTATCTCTGGACGCTCTCGCTCGCCGCGCGCCGCAGCGCACAGGCCTGGCTCGCCGTCGTCGCCTTCATCGAGAGCTCCTTCTTCCTGATCCCGGCCGACGTGCTGTTCGTGCCGATGGCGCTGGCCAAGCCCGAGCGGGCCTATCGCCTCGCGCTGATCGCGACCGTGTTCTCGACGCTGGGCGGCATCGCCGGCTACGCGCTCGGCTACTATGCCTTCGACGCGCTGGCGCGGCCGGTGCTCGCCTTCTACGGCAAGCTCGACGCCTTCGAGCAGTTGCGCGCCTGCGCCGGTCCCGACACCACCCTGCTCCTGCTGACCACCTCGGGCCTGGCGCATCTGCCGCCGATCAAGGTGGTGACGATCCTGGCCGGTGCCGTCCATATCGGGCTCGGCTTCTTCATCCTGTCCTGCATCCTGGCGCGCGGCGCCCGCTTCTTCGCCCTCGCCTTCCTGCTGCGCCGCTATGGCGAGACGATCCGGCACTTCATCGAGAAGCGGCTGAAGCTGATCGCGCTCGGCGGCGCGGCGCTGCTGATACTGCTCTATTTCGGCCTCAAGCTGCTGACAGGCTCGGGCCAGATGTTCTCCTGCTGAAGCACCCCATGACCGGCTCCGTCTCGCGCCTCCTCGCCGATCCCCGCCGCCTGATCGCCCTGATCGGGCTCGCGAGCCTGGCTCTCATCGCCGGCGCCTGGTTCTTCGAGCTGGTCCTGCATTTGCGACCCTGCAAGCTCTGCCTCGAGCAGCGCGCGCCGCATTACGCCGTGATCGGCCTCACCACGCTCGCCTTGCTCTTCGCCCGCTCGCGCCGGCTCCAGATCGCCGCGCTGATCGCTCTCGCCTTGCTGATGGCCTGGAGCACCGGGCTCGGCGTCTACCATTCCGGCGTGGAATGGGGTGTATTCGCCGGCCCTAACGACTGCGGCGGCACGCCTGCCCCCGCGGGCGCCGGCGTCCAGGACCTGATGAAGCAGTTGCAGACGACCCGCATCGTCTCCTGCACGGAGGCCGCCTGGCGCTTCCTCGGCCTCTCGCTCGCCGGCTGGAATGCGCTCGCCTCGCTCGCGCTGCTGGCCCTTGCGCTGCTGGGGCTGAAGAGCGCAGCGCAGCGCCCGGAATCCTCGCAAAACTAGATCGCCGAAGCACCCGCTGGCCGGCCGAGCCGAGCCACTGCGCAACCAGCCGCCATCATCGGCGGTTGGAATAATCGTGCGAATCATCTGTATTGCAGCAGAGAATCGGAGGCTCAGGCCGCATTGCCGATGCGCAGCGGACAGTAAGCTCGCGTTAACCTGTATTAATCGATGGTCAACATATGACGATGCCGATCAGACATCGACCGGCGCGCCAATGAACGTCGCAGGACAGGGTCCGGCCATACGTTCGGGACGATGCCATACGGCGCAGCGGCGCGCGGCGATATCTGTCGTGGCCGGTTGCCTGTGCCTGACAGTTGCAGGCTGCGGCGAACAGAGACTAGCCGATTCCGAACTGGTCACCGCCACCCGCTCGCTTTCCGTCGACCCGAGCCGGGCGATGATCGTCCTGCCTCCCGGCAGCCCGCCGGTGATCGGCGTCACCCAGCGCAGCTACGAGAACGCCGTGGCGCAGACGATCTCGCTGGCGACGCGTGGCCGCACACCCGGCGAGAATACGATCCAGGTCGCCTTCTTCACCGCGGCCGACCTGCCGGACAGCACCGGCGTCGAAGGCAACCTGCTCAAGCTGCCGGGGATCGACGACTTTGCGGTCGCGCAGGACATGGAAGAGCGCCTGCCCGGCGTCGCCATGTCGCCCTCGGCCGTCTTCGTCCAGAACAAATATGGTCCGTTCGGCTACGCCTTCGGCCGTGGACCAGGCGGAGAAGCCTGCCTTTATGCCTGGCAGCGCATCGCCGACGGCGACAGCATCTTCCGGCCGAAATCGGGGGCGGTCTCGGTCCGCATGCGCATCTGCGATCCCAAGGCGAGCGAAGCCGTGCTGCTGCGCCTCGCCTACGAGTATTCGCTCAACGCCTCGCTGCGGCGCAGCGGCTGGAACCCGGCCGGGAATGCGCCGGCCCCTGCGCCCGAGCTAGGCAAGGCCGGAGCGCCGATCTATCCGATGCTGCAGGCACCGGATGCTCCCGCGCCCCGGCGAGTTGCCCGGCCGCGGCCAGCGCGGGCCCCGCAGGCCGAAACCGATCGCTCCCACGACCCGCAGCCGGTTCCCGACAGGCCGCTGGAGGGATACCCGACCGTTCCACCGCCCCCAACGCCCTGAGGAAGCGAAGCGTCCGAGCCGATGCGAACCGCGAGTTACGTCATCTTCTGGGCTATCGCCACGGCAGTGGTCGTCGCGCTGATCACATTGCCGATCAGCCTGCAGGCGCACCTGATCGCCGGGACGATCGTGGTCGGGGCGATGATCCTGCTCAAGTTCCTGCGCCCCTATGGCGTCTGGCGGCTGATCGCGCTCGGCCTCGGGACGGCGATGGTGCTGCGCTATATCTACTGGCGCACGACGAGCACGCTGCCGCCGGTCAACCAACTCGAGGACTTCATCCCCGGCCTGATCCTCTATCTGGCCGAACTCTACAATATCGGCATGCTCTTCCTAAGCCTGTTCGTCGTGGCAATGCCGCTGCCGCGGCGCAAGAGCGCGCCGCCGATTCCCGCTGACGCCCCCGCGGTCGACGTCTTCGTGCCCTCCTACAACGAGGAACCTGAGCTGCTGGCGACGACGCTGTCGGCAGCGCTCGCCATGGACTATCCGGCTGGTCGCCTCACCGTCTATCTGCTCGACGACGGCGGCACCGACGAGAAGTGCAACGCCGACAACTTCGTCGCCGCCAGCGCGGCGCGGGAGCGCCGGGCAACCTTGCAGAAGCTCTGCGAGGGGCTCGGCTGCACCTATCTGACGCGCGAGCGCAACCTCAGCGCCAAGGCCGGCAATCTCAACAACGGCCTCGCCAATTCCAGCGGCGATCTCGTCGTCGTCTTCGACGCCGACCACGCGCCGGCCCGCAACTTCCTGACCGAGACCATCGGCTATTTCGCCGAGGACCCGAAGCTGTTCCTGGTGCAGACGCCGCACTTCTTCATCAATCCCGATCCGCTGGAGCGCAACCTCAAGACCTTCAAGGCGATGCCATCCGAGAACGAGATGTTCTACGGCATCATCCAGCGCGGTCTCGACAAGTGGAACGCCTCGTTCTTCTGCGGCTCAGCCGCCGTGCTGCGCCGCACCGCGCTGCAGACCACCAGCGGCTTCTCCGGCCGCAGCATCACGGAGGATGCCGAGACCGCGATCACCCTGCACGCCACCGGCTGGAACAGCATCTATGTCGACAAGCCGCTGATCGCCGGGCTCCAGCCCGCCACCTTCGCGAGCTTCATCGGCCAGCGCTCGCGCTGGGCGCAGGGCATGATGCAGATCCTGATCTACCACCGCCCGATGCTCAAAAGCGGCCTCTCGCTGCCGCAGCGCCTGTGCTACTCCTCCTCGGCCCTGTTCTGGCTGTTCCCGTTCGTGCGCCTGACCTTCCTGGTCGCGCCGCTCTGCTATCTCTTCTTCGGGCTGGAGATTTTCACCGCCTCGGGCGCCGAGTTCATCGCCTATGTCTTCAGCTACATGGCCGTGAACCTGATGATGCAGAACTACCTGTATGGCCGCTATCGCTGGCCATGGATCTCCGAGCTCTACGAATTCATCCAGTCGGTCTACCTGTTGCCGGCGGTGATCTCGGTCCTGATCAATCCCGGCAAGCCGACCTTCAAGGTCACCGCCAAGAGTGAAGAGCTCGGGACGCGGCGCATCTCCGAGCTCGGCCTGCCCTTCTTCATCATCTTCGCCGTGCTGGCGCTCGGCGTCGTCGCCACCTATTGGCGCACCATCGTCCAGCCCTACAATGCCGACACCACGCTGGTGGTCGGGCTGTGGAACATCCTCAACCTCTTGATGGCGGGCTGCGCGCTCGGCGTGGTCTCGGAGCGGCCGGAAGGGCGTGGCGCCCGGCGATTCCCGGTGAAGCGTCGCGGCGAGATCAGCATCGACGGCCGGACAGCACCCGTCATCACCGAGAATGTCTCCGTCGACGGCGTCGCCATCCGGGTCCTGTCCAAGGGCTTCGACAAACTGCCGGTCAACAGCCAGGGTGAGATTTCGTTCGAAACCTCGATCGCGATGCCGAGAGGGGCGCTCCCCGTCCGCATCGTCCGCCTCGCCGCGGACGAGAAGGGGCTGGTGCTCGGCTGCCGCTACGAACCGAGCGAGCCGCTGCACAGCCGCATCATCGCCGACCTCGCCTTCTCGGATGCCGGGATCTGGAGCAACTTCCAGAAGGCGCGACGCCAGAACATGGGCGTCGTCTACGGCACCCTGCGCTTCCTGCGCATCGCCGTGTTCCAGACCAGCCGCGGCCTGTCCTATTTCTTCGGCCTCTCCCGCTTCGCCCGCTCCAATCCTGCGCGGAGAGCAGCGGAATGAGGGCGCGTCTCCTTCCTATCCTCGCCGCAGCGGCGATCATCCCGCTCGGGAATCCGGGCTCCGGCTCCCGAGCGCAGGAGGCTCAGCCGACCCCGCCACGCGAGCCGGCGCCGTTCATGATCGCGCCGCCGGGTCAGCAACCGCCGGCCTCGCGTCCGGCCGAGCCCAGACCACTGACCGAGCCGGCGCCGGTTGCGCCGGCGGTTCCCGCCAGCTTCGCCTTCAAGCCGCTGCTGCCGGCCGCCCGCGTCACGCTCGAAGGCGAGAACGATAGCCGCAGCTGGGCCTTCTACCTGACCCAGGACGAGGCCAGCGCCGACCTCAATCTCGACCTCGCTTTCCAGAATGCGCTGGTGGTGATGCCCGAAGCCTCACGCCTGACGGTACGCATCAATGGCGAGCGCATCATGGAAGCGCCGATCGCTTCCTCCGACCGCCTGAAGCGGACCTCCACCGCAATCCGCAAAGGCCTGCTGAGGCCCGGCCAGAACACGATCCGCTTCGAAGCCGCGCAGCGCCACCGTACCGATTGCACTGTCGCCTCCACCTATGAATTGTGGACGCGCGTCGATGGCGCCGGCACGCGGCTCAGCTTCAGGAATCCGGCGCAGCAATCGCGCCTGCGCAGTATCGACGACCTGCCATCCGTCGGCGGTGACGAGACCGGGCAGACGACGATCCACATCGTCGCGCCCGGCGCGACCCGCGCCGTGGCGGCGAACAGTATCCTCGCGGTGGCGCAAGGCGTGGCGCTGCGCGGCCGCTACAGCCAGGCGGCGGTCCGGGTCTCCGAGCGTTTGCCGGAGCGTATCCGCCCCGGCGTACTGACCGTCCTGCTGGGTACGAGCAAGGAACTGCGCGAGCTCCTCGGCACGCTGCCGGCGGAGGCCGGAGCCGGCAGCTTCCTCGGCTTCGTCGCCAATCCCAAGCTCGGACCTGCCGCGCTGCTGGTCACCGGAGAGACCTGGCCGGACCTCGAGGCTATCGTCGCCAAGCTGCTGACCGGACCGGTCTTGCGGCCAACCAACATCAACCGCAAGACGATGGACACGTCGAGCTGGCACGTGCCCGAAGCGCCCTTCATCTCCAACAGCCAAGTGCTGCGTTTCTCGGAGCTCGGCGTGTCCACCCAGGAATCCTCCGGGCGGCGCATGCGCGTGCGTACCGTCATCGCCATGCCGGGGGATTTCTACGCCAACGCCTATGGCGAGGCGACGCTCTATCTCGACGGCGCCTATTCGGAGGAAGTCCTCCCCGGCGCCAGCCGAATCGAAATCTTCGTCAACGGCAATGTCGCGGCGACCGTGCCGCTCAACGCAGCCAGCGGCGGGCTATTCCAGCAAGCCCCGATTCCAATCCCGCTCCGGCATTTCCGGCCCGGGATCAACGAGATCTGGTTCGAGGCCGTCACGCTGGCGCGCTCCGACCTTGCCTGCGGACCGGGTGCGACCCTGCCCGGCAAGAACCGCTTCGCCCTGTTCGACACGACCGCGCTGGCGATCCCGGACTTCGCCAAGATCGGGGTGAGCCCGAACCTCGCCGCCGTGGCCGGCACCGGTTTCCCCTATTCGATCGCGGCGCATGTCGGCCTGATCATGGGCCGGCAGGACCTGCCCAATCTCGGCGCCGCCGCGACCCTGCTCGCAAGGCTGGCCCAACGCGCCGACCGGCCGCTCCCGGTCGACCTTCTCGGCAGCGCCGCCACCGTCGGCAACCGCCCTGCCCTGATCGTCGGCGCCGCCGGCCAATTGCCGGCCGGGCTGCTGCCGCGCGTCGGCATCGCCGACAACATCCGCAACACCTGGCCGCAGCGCGCGGACGCGGTCGTCGTCGTGCCGGAGACCGAAGGCACCGCAGTCTTCGACGCGGTTATCAACCGCTTCCAGGGCCGGCAGGTCACGCCCGAGGATTCCGGCGGCGCCGCGCCCACCACGGAGGCGATCCGCGACCGCTGGCGCGGCTCGCTCGGCGGCCCGCTCGCCCGCTACTTCATCGGCTTCGACCAATGGCTGCAGCGCACTTTCGACCTGTCCTTCGCACAGCTGCGCACCCCCTCGCGCGCGCCCTCGCTGTATGAACCCGCCGAAGGGGCCGAGCTGATCGCCGCCCAGGCAACCGACCCCGACACGCGCCAGGTCTGGACCGCCTTCGTGGTGCGCCAGGAGGAGGCTCTGGAGAAGAACATCGACAGGCTCGTAACCCCCGGCAACTGGGCCGGCATCGCCGGCAAGATCACGGCCTTCCGCAGCGGGCAGGACAATCACGTCATCTCGGCGGACAGCACATCCTTCGTCATGACTCGGGCATTCAGCCTCGCCAATATGCGCCTGGTCTTCGCCAACTGGATGTCGAGCAATATCGGCATCTACGCGCTGACGCTGCTGGCAGCCTGCATCGCCCTCGGGATCGGCACCTCGCTGATGCTCGGCCGCCTGGGGAGGCGTTCATGAAGCGCTTCGTCGCAACCCTGGCCGCAACCCTGTTCGGCTTCGCCTCCGGCGCGCAGGCGGCGCTTCCGGCCGGCGCCTGGGAACTCTACCGGCAGAAATTCGTCACGGCAGAAGGCCGCGTGGTCGACGACGCCAATGGCGGCATCAGCCATAGCGAGAGCCAGGGCTACGGGCTGCTGCTGGCCTGCCTCGCCGGCGACCGCGGCAGCTTCGCCAGCATCCTCTCCTTCACCCGGACCGAGCTCCTGATCCGCGACGACGGGCTCGCCGCCTGGCGCTGGGATCCGAAGGCAACGCCCCGCATCAGCGACATCAACAACGCAAGCGACGGCGACCTCCTGATCGCAGAAGCCCTCGCCTGTGCCGGGACGCGCTGGGGGATGCCGGCCTACACCACCGCGGCCCGCCAGATCGCCCGCTCGCTCGCCAAGGTCGCGCTGGTGAAGCGGGGCAGCGAGACCTGGCTGATGCCGGCGGCGAAGGGTTTTTCGGAGCAGGAGCGCCCGGACGGGCCGGTGGTCAACCCGTCCTACTGGGTGTTCGAAGCCTTCCCTATCCTGACGCGCCTCACCGGCGATCAGGGCTGGATGCAGGTCCAGGCGAGCGGCTTGAAGCTGCTCGACGACCTCGCCAGGAAAAAGATCCCCGCCGCCGACTGGCTCTCGCTCAAGGGCGAGCCGAAGCCGGCCGAAGGGTTCCCGCCGCAGTTCGGCTACAACGCGCTGCGCATCCCGCTCTACCTGCTGCGCGCCGGCCTCGCCGACAGGCAGCGCCTCGAGCCATTCCGGCAAGCCTGGGCCAATGGCACCGCCGTGATCGACGTGCCGAGCGGCAAGCCGGCCGAGCCGCTGCCCGACGCCGGCTATCGCATCCTGTCCGCAGCGATGGCCTGCGCGCTCGAGCGCACCCCGATCCCGGCCGAACTGAAGACCTTTCAGCCGACAGCCTATTACCCATCGACACTGCACCTGCTCGCCCTCTCGATGCTGAGCGAGAGGTATCCGCAATGCATGTGAAATCCGTGCTGATCGCCGTCGCGGCTTCCAGCGCCGCCTTCTACGGGCTGGGCCGCTATGGCCATGGCCTTCCTTGGCCCGAAGCGCCGGTGCCAGCCGTCCAGCAAGCGCAGGCCGAGACGCATCCCGATCCTGCCCAGCCGGCCCCGCCTGCGGCCGAGCAGGCCGAGACCGAACTGGCCCAGGTGCCGGCCGCGCCCGGACGCCCGGCGGCGCCAGGACAGCAGCAGAGGGTCGACGAGACGGCTCTGCGCTATTTCGCCAGCCAGGGCGACACACGCCGCTACGAGGCGGAGCTCGCCCGATTGCGCGCACTTTATCCGGAATGGAAGCCGCCGACGGATCTGACCTCGCCGCAACCGACCGGCGATCCCGAGCTGGAGCGGATCTGGAAACTGTTCGCCGAGGGCAAGTTCGGCGAGGCACGGGCCGCGATCGCCCAGCGCAGCAGCGCCGATCCGAACTGGCAGGTTCCAGCCGACCTCATCGCCCAGCTCGACCGGGCCGAGGCGGGCCAGCGCCTGGTGAACGCCTCGAACGCCAAGCAATGGGAGCAAGTGATCCGGATCGGCACCGAAACGCCGGCCCTGCTGACCTGCGCCAATGTCGACGCGCTTTGGCGCGTGGCCGAGGCCTTCGCCCAGACCGGCGCGCCGGAACGGGCCCGCGACGCCTATTCCTACGTGCTGACCAACTGCACCAATCCGGCCGAGCGGGTCGGGACGATGCAGAAGGCGCTCGCCACCTTGTCCGAAGCACAGCTCGGCCCGCTGCTGGCGCAAGAGCGGCAGAGCGAATTCTCAGGAATCCGCGACGAGATCGCCCGACGGCATGTCGGCAAGGCGGCTGACGATCCCACCTTAACAGCGACACCGGACGAGCTCCGCCGCATCGAGGCTCTCGCCAATGCGGCGACGACGCCGGACGATCCGATCCTGCTCGGCTTCTATTTCTTCCGCCATAACGACGCAGCCAAGGCCGTGACCTGGTTCCAGACCGCGCTCGCGCGCAATGGCGGCGCCAAGGCGGCGGAAGGGGCAGTGCTCGCGCTCGGCGCGCAGCAGAAATACCAGGAAGCCGAGACTCTCGGCGCGCAATGGCTGGAAGCCGGCCCGGCGAACAGAAAAGCCTATCTCGACGTCGCGACCGCGCTGATCGCGCAGGAGCCGGCGCCGCGGCTCGAACGCGCCGTGATCGAGCGCATCGCCAGGACGGTCGGCGTCGACCGCTACGCGCCGGGCGGCGCCGCCCTCGGCTGGTATGCTTATAATTCCGGGCAGATCGCCCCGGCCGAGACCTGGTTCGAGACCGCCCTCGCCTGGGATCGCAATTACGAGCCGGCCGCCTATGGCCTCGCCCTGGTGCATCAGCGCCTGCGCGACCAGGCGGGCTTGCGCGCCATCATCGCCGAATGGCGCAACCGCTCGCCGCGCATCGCCGATTTGCTGAATCCGAACCGCAGACATCCCCCAGCGCTGGAGCGGGAAACCCGACCGTTGCCGGAGACGCTCCCGATCGCGCGGACGGCCCCGATCCCCGAGCCCGCCGAGCGGGCGCCACGTCGCATCGTTCGGGCCGAGCCCGCACCGACGATGCGCTACGACGACGACATCCCCGCCGCGGCGGTGACGCGCCGCCCAGTGGTCGAACGGCCGCGAAGCGGCTCCTGCGGCTCGGGTACAGGCGGGGCGGCGGCGCTGCAGCGCGGCTGGTGCCTGCTCAACCTGAAACGGCCGGCAGCTGCGGCCGAGGCCTTCGACGCCGCGCAGCGCAGCGGCAACGCCCAGGTCGCCGCCGACGCCGCCGCAGGCAAGGCCTATGCGAAGCTTCAGCAGGGGCTGGCGGGCGAAGCCAGCGCCGCTGCCGCCAGTGCCAACCTGCCCCCGGCGCGCCGCAAGGAGCTTCAGAGCCTGCTGCTCTCCGAGCGCTTCTATGCCCAGTACGATGCCAAGGACTACAATGGTGCGCTGATCACGCTCGGCGAGCGGGCGCGATATGCCTCCGAGAGCACCGACCTGATGCTGATGCGCGGCTGGTCCTATTTCAATCTAGGCCGCTTCGACGACGCCGCGCAGGTCTTCCAGGCGCTCTACCGGGCCAATGGCTCGCCACAGGCGATGTCCGGCCTGACCGCGATCCGCGACATCACCCAGCGGAATCGCTACTGAGAGGCGCAGCGACAACGCCGTTCGCCATAACCACACGGAATACGCCATCCCAGATTTCGACTTGGACAGACTGGGATCACCGTCCCCACTATCGCTCCAACAAGGAACGAGGGGACGAGACAATGAGAACGCATGCCGCCGGGCTTGCCGGCCTGATGCTGCTCGCAGGCCTCCAGGGGCAGGCATGGGCGCAGGAAACGGTCCTTCGGGTCAGCTCCGGCGCCAGCAACGTCTCGACGCTCGATGCCCATCGCGCCAGCGCGACCGACGACAAGTCGCTGATCGGCTGGCTCTATAACGGTCTCGTCCGCTTCAAGCCCGGCAGCGCCGATCCCAAGGATCTCGAGCCCGATCTCGCCGAGCGCTGGGAGACCTCGCCGGACGGCAAGGCCTGGACCTTCCATCTGCGCAAGGGCGTCAAGTTCCACGGCGACTGGGGCACGCTCGATGCCGACGATGTCGTCTACTCGCTGCAGCGCGCCGGCGATCCGAAGCGCTCGACCTTCTCCTCCGACTTCTCGGCGATCGACAAGGTCGAGAAGGTCGACGACCTCACCGTCCGGGTCACGCTGAAATATCCGGACGTCAATTTCCTCGGCCGCGTCTCCAACTACCATGGCGGCAACATCGTCAGCCGCAAGGCCGGCGAGGAGCTCGGCGATCGCTATGGCGCCAAGCCCGTCGGAACCGGCCCCTTCACCTTCGTCGAGCAGGTGACCCAGCAATATGTGAAGCTCGCCGCCAATCCCGACTATTTCCGCGGCAAGCCGAAGATCGACACGATCATGATGCGCGCCATTCCGTCGGACAGCGCGCGCGAGCTCGCCTTCACCTCCGGCGAACTCGACCTGTTCTACGGCAAGCGCGAGCAGCGCTGGGTCGATTCCGCCCGCAAGCGCCCCGGCTTCAATGTCGAGATCTTCCAGCCTGGCGAATACCGGCTGCTGCACATCAACCGCAGCCAGCCGCCACTCGACGACATCCGCGTCCGCCGCGCCATCGCGGCTGCGGTCAATGTCGACGACCTCGTGCGCTTCGTCGGCAAGGATGTCGGACCCAAGGGCTGTTCGATCGTGCCGCCAGGCTATCTCGGCGAAGACTGCACGGTGCGCTACGGCTTCGACCTCGCCAAGGCCAAGGCCCTGCTGGCTGAGGCCGGCCACAAGGACGGCATCACCATCAAGGCGATCGTCTCCAACATCTCGGCGCAGCAGCCCTTCATGGAGATCATCCAGGCCCAACTCGCCAAGGCCGGGATCAAGCTGGAGATGCAGGTCGTCGACCACGCGACCTATCAGAGCCAGAGCCGCAAGGACCTTAGCGGCCTCGTCTTCTACGGCGCGGCGCGCTTCCCGATCGCCGACACCTATCTCAGCGAGTTCTTCCACTCGCGCGCGACGGTCAACACCCCGACCGCGGCGACGAACTTCTCGCACTGCGCCATCGCCGACAAGGAGATCGAGGAAGCGCGGGTCGCACCGAACGCCGACGCCCAGAAGGCGCTCTGGAAGGAGGCACAGCGCAAGATCATGGACGATGTCTGCGCGATTCCGCTGTTCGAATTGCGCCAGGTCTGGGCCCGCAGCGACAAGCTCGATTTCGGCTACGAGCTGAAGGGCGCGCTCAACCTCGCCCCGCCGATCACGGAAAAGACCACGCTGAAGGCACGCTGAGGCTGGAGCATCCTCGATTGCCTTGCTCGCAAGGCCGTCATTGCGGGGAGCGAAGCGACGAAGCAATCCAGGGGCGGCGGCACTCCACGCCCCCCTGGATTGCTTCGCTTTGCTCGCAATGACGGTTTGGCCTGATCGGATAGCGGTCAAGCGCGACGATCAGGCCGGATTCGGCGTCAGGATAGTCCGCGAGATTTCTGCCGCCGCCTCGCGGGCGCTCTCCAGGAAAGCCGCGACCAGTCGGGCATTGCGGCTGTCGCGGTTACGGCAGAGCTGGAAGTCGAGCTGGAATTCCGGCTCGAAGCGGCGGATCGCGATCTTGTCGCGCAGGCCGCCGACGATCAGCGGATGCACCAGCGAGACGCCGACGCCGGCCGCGACGAACTCGCAGAGCGTCGGCGAGACGTTCGCGATCATCACCACCTCAGGCGTGACGCCATGGCCTTCGAGCACCCGGCTGATGCTGCGATGGGTATGGCTCTCCGGATCGAAGGAGATGAAGGGGACCCCGGCGAGATCGCGCGGGGTGATCACCTCCTTGGCCGTCAGCGGGTGGCCGAGCGGCAGGATGCAGACCACCGGATGGCCCATCATTGGCTCGGCGGCGACATAGGGGTTGTCAACCGGGGCGATGATCAGGCCAACATCGAGCCTGTGCGTGACCAATGCGTCGGAGATCCATTGCGAGCTGCGCGACTGGACCGAACAGAACACGCCGGGCTGCCGCGCGAGGAAGCGCGAGGTCGCCTCCTGGATGAAGGAGCCGGAGAGCGCCGGCATCACCCCGATCAAGAGGCGGCTCTGCTCGTCGCGGCGGATCGCCTCGACCGCGTTCTCGACCTGGCGCACGCCGGCGAAGATCCGATCGATCTCCTCATAGAGGCGCATGCCGCGCCGCGTCGCCACCAGCCGGCCCTTGACCCGGTCGAACAGGCGTAAGGCGGTATCCTCTTCGAGATGGGCGATCAGCTTGCTCATCGCCGGTTGCGAGACATTCATCATCTCGGCCGCGCGGCTGACGGTGCCGTACTCGATCACGGCCTTGAAGGCCTCGACCTGGCGCAGGTTGAGCCGCCTCACCATGACATAACCTCTGGGAATAGAGTGCAGAGAAAAACGACTTTGACGAAATACAATGTCCCTCCCTAACGTCAAAGGGCGAAAGGGAATTTCATGCGGCCGGACATCGTCGTCATCGGGGGAGGAACGGTCGGCGCCGCCATCGCCTACGGCCTCGCCCGCAAGCAGCAGAAGGTCCTGCTGCTCGACGGCGACGATGGCGATTTCCGTGCGGCGCGGGCGAATTTCGGGCTGGTCTGGCTGCAGGGCAAGGGCCTTGGCATGCCGGCCTATCAGGCCCTGACCCGAGACAGCATTGCACTCTGGCGCGGCTTCACCGACCAGCTGGAAGCCGAGACGGGGATCGACCTGACCTACGAGCAGAATGGCGGGCTCGCCTTCTGCCTGGGCGAAGAAGGCTATGAGAAGCGCCGCATCGACCTGCTGCGGCTCCATAACCAGCGCGGCGATGGCGAGCCGGATTGGGAAATGCTCGACCGCCCGGCGCTGGCACGGCTGCTGCCCAAGGTGACGCTTGGCCCGGACGTCGCCGGCGCCAGCTTCGGCCGCCGCGACGGGCACGCGAACCCATTGCGGCTGCTGGCGGCGCTCCATGCCGGTGTCCTCCGCCATGGCGGCGCGCTGCGTCATCGCGCCCGCGTCCAGCGGATCGAGCGCGCCGGCACTGACTTCAGGCTATTGCTCGACGGCGAGACGCTCACGGCGCCGCGGATCGTCATCGCCGCCGGGCTCGGCTCGCCGGAGCTGGCGCGTCAGGTCGGGCTCGATGTCCCTTTGCGGCCGGAGCGCGGCCAGGTGCTGGTCACCGAGCGGCTCGCGCCCTTCCTGCCGCTGCCGGCAAGCGGCCTGCGCCAGACCGGCGAAGGCACGGTGATGATCGGCGCGACCAAGGACGATCCCGGCTTCGACGTCTCGACCACTGGCGAAGCAGCGGCGCGGCTCAGCCGCAAGACGGTGCAGATCGTTCCTGCGCTCGCGCAGGTCGGCCTCGTCAGGCAATGGGCCGGCCTGCGCATCATGACGCCGGACAGCTACCCGATCTATGCGCAGTCGCAGAGCCATCCCGGCGCCTTCGTCGCCCTCTGCCATTCCGGCGTGACGCTCGCTGCCTTCCACGCCGAGGAGTTGGCCGAGGCCATCGCCGCAGGCAGCCTGCCCGAGCGCTTTTCTCCCTTCCACCAGAGTCGGTTCGATGTTCCGCAAGCTGCATGATCCGGGGCCGCAGGCGGTCACCATCTTCATCGACGGGCGCCCCGTCGTCGCCGAGCTCGGCGAGAGCGTCGCCGCGGTGCTGCTGCGCCAGCAGGAGGGCTGGAGCCGGACTACGCCGGTCTCGCAGAGCCCGCGCGCACCCTATTGCATGATGGGCGTGTGCTTCGAATGCCTGGTCGAGATCGACGGCCAGGGCTCGGTCCAGAGCTGCCTGACGCCGGTCGCGGGCGGCATGCGCATCGCCCGCCAGCAGGGCCGCCGGAGCCTGTCGGCATGAGCGAGCACACCGATCTCCTGATCGTCGGCGCCGGCCCGGCCGGCATGGCCGCCGCCGTCACCGCCCGCCGCCATGGCCTCTCCGTCCGCGTCGTCGACGACCAGCCGGCGCCCGGCGGCCAGATTTGGCGCGGCATCGAGACCGTCGCCGCGACGCCGCGCGCCAAGCGTCTCGGCGAGAGCTACCTGTCCGGCGCCGAGCGCGCCGCGGCCTTCCGCGCCTGCGATGCCCTCTACGAGCCGGAAAGCCAGCTCTGGCAGATCGAGCCGGGCTTCCGCGCCTTCGTCACGCGCGGCGGCAAGGCCCGCATCGTGACGGCGCAGGCGATCATCCTCGCCACCGGCGCGCAGGAGCGGCCTATGCCTTTCCCGGGGTGGACGCTGCCGGGCGTGCTGACCGTCGGCGCCGCGCAGATCCTGCTCAAGACGGCCGATTCCGTGCCGGAGAAGCCGGTCTGGATCGCTGGCTGCGGGCCGCTGCCGCTGCTCTACATGACCCAGCTTCTGGCCGCGGGCGGCCGCATCGCCGGCTTCCTCGACACCACCCCACGTGGACGTATCGGAGCGGCCCTGCGCCACCTGCCGCAAGGTCTCGGCCGCCTCGGCGATCTCCTGAAAGGCTTGTCCTGGTCGCTGGCGCTGCGCCGGGCCGGGGTGCCGATCATCCGCCATGTCACCGAACTGCGTGCCGAAGGCGATGGCCGCCTCCAGCGCCTGCGCTACCGCACGGAAGACGGGCGCGAGGCCGAAGTCGCCGCCGAGGTGCTGCTCGTCCATGAGGGCGTGGTGCCGAACATCCATGCGCCGCTGGCGCTCGGCTGCGCCGTGCACTGGCATGCCGGCCAGCACTGCTATGTCCCGGTACTCGACGCCTGGGGCGAGAGCTCGCAGGCCAACATCTTCGTCGCCGGCGACGGCGCCGGCATTGGCGGAGCCGAGGCGGCCGAACCACGCGGGCGGCTCGCGGCATTGCGGGTCGCGGCGAAGCTCGGCCGGCTCGATACTGCCACTGCCGAAACCGCCGCTGCACCTGAGCGAAGTGCCCTTTCCGGCGCACTCGCTTTGCGGCCCTTCCTCGATGCGTTCTACGCGCCGCGTCCGCAGCTCTATGCGCCGCCCGACGAGACGCTGGTCTGCCGCTGCGAGGAGGTCACGGCCGGCGAATTGCGCGCCCGCGCCGTCGAGGGGCGACCCGGCCCCAACCAGCTCAAGGCCTTCACACGCGCCGGCATGGGCCCCTGCCAGGGCCGGCAATGCGGCTACTCCATGGCCCATATCGTCGCCGCCGCGCAGGGCCGCTCCGTCGAAGAGGTCGGCTTCTACCGGATCAGGCCGCCATTGAAGCCGGTGACGCTCGGCGAGCTCGCCAGCCTCGACGAGCAGGAGCCGGCGGCATGAGCGAGGCCGCATTCGACGTCATCGTGGTCGGCGGCGGGCTGCATGGCCTTTCCGCCGCGCTGCATCTCGCCCGTGCCGGCCGCAAGGTCGCGCTGGTCGAGCGGCGCTGGACGGGTCGCCACGCCTCCGGCGCCACCGCAGCCGGCGTGCGCACCCTCGGCCGCGACATCGCCGAGATCCCGATCTCGCTCGAAGCGATGGCGATGTGGCACCGGATCGAGACGATCGTCGGCGATCATTGCGGCTTCCACGCCCATGGGCAGCTGCGCGTCGCGGAGAAGGCCGAACACATGCCAGCCCTGATCGAGCGGCAGGCGCGCACCAGCGCCCTCGGCTACAGCCATGAGGAGCTGATCGACGCCGCCGAGCTACGCCGCCTCGTGCCGGCGCTGAGCCCGCATTGCATCGGGGCGCTGGTGGCGCGGCGCGACGGCGCCGCCGACCCGCACCGCACCATCGCCGCCTTCCGCCGCGCCTGCGAGGCGGAAGGCGTCGTCATCGCCGAGGGCTGCGGCGTCGAGGCCGTCGAGCGGCAGGGCGGCGACTGGCTGCTCGTCTGCGGCATCAGACGCTTCCGCGCGCCCCAGGTCGTCAACGCCGCCGGCGCCTGGGCCGGGCGGCTCGCCGCTCTGTTCGGCGATGTGATCCCGCTCGGCGTCCGCGCTTCGATGATGATCGTCACCGAACGGCTCGCGCCTTTGCTCGATCCCGTCGTCAGCGTCGTCGGCCGGGCGCTCTCCTTCAAGCAGGCAGGCCAGGGCACACTGGTGATCGGCGGCGGCCTGCAAGGCTCGGCCGATCTCGAGCGCGAGCGCAGCACGGTGGATTTCCGTCAGCTGGCCCGAGGCGCGCGTGCCGCCAGCGATCTTTTCCCGGCCGTGCAGGGCGTGCGCATCGCCCGCTGCTGGACCGGCATCGAGGCGGAAACCCGCGACCACATACCGGTCATCGGCCTCTCGCCGAATGCGCCCGGCCTCGTCCATGCCTTCGGCTTCTCCGGCCATGGCTTCCAGCTCGTCCCGGTGGTCGGCGCGATCCTGGCCGAGCTCGTCACCGAGGGCCGGACGCGCCGTGAGATCGCCGCCTTCGCTCCGGGGCGGCTGATGCAGGAAAGGGCGGTGGCATGATCGGCTATCTTATCAGGCGCATATTGCTCGCCATCCCCACTCTGTTCGTGATGCTGACCGCGATCTTCGTGCTGGTCCGCCTCGTGCCGGGCGATGCCGCCTCGGTCATCCTCGGCGATCAGGCCAGCGCCGCCTCGCTCGCCGCGCTCAGGGAAAAACTCGGCCTCGACCAGCCGGTCCACGTCCAGTACCTCGCCTTCCTCGGCAAGATACTCACCGGTGATTTCGGGCAGTCACTGTCGAGCGGGCGCAGCGTCATCCGCGAGGTGCTGCTCGTCCTGCCCTCGACGATCGAATTGACCGTCGCCGCCATCACGATCGGGCTTCTCTTCGGCCTGCCACTCGGTGTCGCCGCCGCGCTCAGCCGCAATGGCTGGGTCGACTATGTCTCGCGCGTCGTCTCGCTGGTCGGCCTGTCCTTCCCGGCCTTCGTCTCCGGCATCCTGATGCTGATCGTCTTCGCGATCCAGCTGAACTGGTTCCCGGTGCTCGGCAACACCAGCGGCGCCGGCAGCTTCGCCGAGCGCATGCGGGCACTGGCCCTGCCCGCCCTCAATCTCGGCATCATCATGACCGCCTATGTGATGCGCGTGACCCGCGCCGCCATGCTCGGCGTGCTCACCGAGGACTATATCCGCACCGCTCGCGCCAAGGGCGTCGGCCCGGCCCAGCTCGTCGTCACCCATGCCCTGCGCAACGGGCTGATCCCGATCATCACCGTGGTCGGGCTCTATTTCGGCACGCTGATCGGCAATTCCGTGCTGACCGAGATCATCTTCAACCGGCCCGGCCTCGGCAAGCTGATCATCGGCGCGCTCAATGCACGCGACTATACCCTGCTGCAGGGGCTGATGATCATCTTCGCGATCTGCGTGATCGTCGTGAACACGCTGACCGATCTCGCCTACGGCCTCGTCGATCCCAGGGTGAAATACTCATGAGCGCCGCCGACACCCCCGTCGCGATCCAGCCCGGCGGCCTCTGGCTCGCCTTCACGCAGAACCGGCTCGCCTGGGTCGGCCTCGTCCTGCTGGCGCTGATCGTCTGCATCGCCCTGTTCGCGCCCTGGCTCGCGCCTTACGACCCGCTCGAGCAGAACATCGTGGCACGGCTGGAGCCGCCTTCGGCCGAATTCTGGCTCGGCACCGATTCCTATGGCCGCGACGTGCTCTCGCGCCTGATCTACGGCGCCCGCATCTCGCTCTTCGTCGGCTTCGTCGCCATCCTGATCGCCATGCTGGTCGGCACCGCGATCGGCGTGCTCGCCGGTTACATCGGCGGCGTCTTCGACCAGCTCGTCATGGGCGTGCTCGACGTGCTGCTCGCCTTCCCGACCCTTTTGCTCGGCCTGATGATCGCCGCCATGCTCGGCGCGAGTCTCGAAAACCTGATCATCGCGATCGCGGTGACCGAGGTCGCGCCCTTCGCCCGCGTCGCCCGCGCCCCGACGATCACCTTGCGCCAACGCGATTTCGTCGAGGCCAGCCGTTCCTATGGTTGCGGCCCGTTCCGGATCATGACCCGCCACATCCTGCCGAACATGATCTCGGACGTGGTTGTGATGAGCTCGCTCTGGCTGGCCTCGGCGATCCGCACCGAGGCCTCGCTCAGCTTCATCGGCCTCGGCGTGCCGCCGCCGACGCCGACCTGGGGCGCGATGATCCGCGAGGGCTTCGAGAACATCCTCGACGCCTGGTGGCTCGCGGTCTTCCCGAGCCTCGCCATCCTCGCGACGGTGCTGGCGCTCAACCTGCTCGGCGATGCGCTGCGTGATGCCTCGGACCCGCGCTCGCGATCGCGATGAAAAGGCGAGAGCTCACGGCTCCAGCTCGGAATCCCAGTAGAGATAGTCGAGCCAGCTATCGTGCAGATAGTTCGGCGGGAACAGCTTGCCGTTGCGGTGCAGGTCGTTGATCGACGGCGCGAACGGCTTCTGCATCGGGATCATGCCGACCGCGGCCGGCATCTTGTCGCCCTTCATCAGATTGCAGGGCGAGCAGGCGGCGACGACGTTCTCCCAAGTGGTGAGCCCGCCCTTGGAGCGCGGCACGACATGGTCGAAGGTCAATTCCTCGCGCGTGCCGCAATACTGGCAGGCAAAGCGGTCGCGCAGGAAGACGTTGAAGCGGGTGAAGGCCGGGGTGCGCGAGGGCTTGATATAGGTCTTGAGCGAGACCACCGAGGGCAGCTTCATGTTGAAGCTCGGGCTGCGCACCACCGTGTCGTATTCGGAGACGATGTTGACCCGGTCCATGAAGACCGCCTTGATCGCGTCCTGCCAGCTCCACAAGGAGAGCGGGTAGTAGCTCAACGGCCGAAAATCGGCGTTGAGCACCAGCGCCGGACAACCGTCCGGCGAGGCCATCGGATGCATCACATGCGCCGTCACCCGTATCGCGCCTCCGCTTCTTGGGCTCGCACGAATCCTGACGCATCAATGTAAGCGCGATGCGACAGGAATGTGAAGCGACGATGTTGCGACGCGAATAGGCAGACGGCAGCCGTCATTCTCGGGCGGAGCGCAGCGCAGACCCGGGAATATCATGCGGAAGAAACTGGATTCGGGGATGCTCGGCTCAAAGCCGAGCATGACGAGCGAATTCTAGCGCGTCGGAATCGGCTTTTCGCCGCGATAATCGTAGAAGCCGCGCTTGGTCTTGCGGCCGAGCCACCCGGCCTCGACATATTTCACCAGCAGCGGGCACGGCCGGTACTTCGAATCGGCGAGCCCGTCATGCAGCACCTGCATCACCGACAGGCAGGTGTCGAGGCCGATGAAGTCGGCGAGCTGGAGCGGGCCCATCGGGTGATTCGCGCCAAGCCGCATCGCGGTGTCGATCGCCTCGACCGAGCCGACGCCTTCATAGAGTGTGTAGACGGCCTCGTTGATCATCGGCAGCAGGATACGGTTGACGATGAAGGCCGGGAAATCCTCGGAGACCGACGCCGTCTTGTGCAGCGCGGCGACGAAGTCCTTGGCGCGTTCAAAGGTGCCGTCGTCGGTAGCGATGCCGCGGATCAGCTCGACGAGCTGCATCAGCGGCACCGGGTTCATAAAGTGAATGCCGATGAAGTGCTCGGGGCGGTCGGTCGCAGCCGCAAGCCGCGTGATCGAGATCGACGATGTGTTCGAAGCCAGGATCGCGTCAGGCCGCAGATGGGGGCAGACGGCGGTGAAGATCTTGCGCTTCACCTCCTCGCTCTCGGTCGCTGCCTCGATCACGAGGTCGCACGGTCCGAGATCCTCGAGCTTCGGCGCCGAGACGATCCGGCTCATCGCCGTGCGGCGGTCCTCGTCGGCAATGGCACCCTTGGCGACCTGCCGAGCCATATTGCCGTCGATCGTCGCCAGTGCCGCGTTGATGCGGTCTTCGGCGATGTCGTGCAGCCTGATGTCGAAGCCCGCGACCGAGGCGACATGGGCGATGCCGTTGCCCATCTGCCCGGCCCCGATGATGCCGACGGTCTTGATCTGGTGATCCATGTGACGCTTCTGTTCCCGAGGGAGCTGGCGCGAGCGGCTCATGGCCGCCCGCGGCGCGACTTAACTTCCGCTTACTTGCCGGCCTTTTCGAGCTCTTTCTCAAGCTCGGGCATGATGGCGAAGAGGTCGCCGACGAGGCCGTAATCGGCGATCTGGAAGATCGGGGCCTCCTCGTCCTTGTTGATGGCGACGATGACCTTCGAATCCTTCATGCCGGCGAGGTGCTGGATCGCGCCGGAGATGCCGACCGCGACATAGAGCTCGGGGGCGACGACCTTGCCGGTCTGGCCGACCTGCCAGTCGTTCGGGGCGTAGCCAGCATCGACCGCGGCGCGCGAGGCGCCCATGGCGGCGCCCAGGCGATCCGCCACCGGCTCGATCACCTTGGCGAAGTTCTCGGCCGAGGCGAGCGCGCGCCCGCCCGAGACGATGATCTTGGCCGAGGCCAGCTCCGGCCGGTCGGACTTGGCGACTTCCTCGCCCTTGAAGGAGGAGGTGCCGGGGTTCGCGGCAGCGGAAACGGCCTCGATCGGGGCGCTGGCGGAACCGTCGCCGGTCGCCTGGAAGGAGGCGCCGCGCACGGTGATCACCTTCTTGGCGTCGGCGGACTGCACCGTCTGGATGGCGTTGCCGGCATAGATCGGCCGCTCGAAGGTGTCGGCGGAGACGACCTTCGTAACTTCCGAGACCTGCATCACGTCGAGCAAGGCTGCGACGCGCGGCATCACGTTCTTGCCGGTGGTGGTACCGGGCGCGACCAGCGCGTCGTAAGCAGGCGCGAGCGAAACGATCAGCGCGGCCAGCGGCTCGGCGAGGCGATGCTCATAGGACGCATCGTCGGCGAGCAGCACCTTCTCGACGCCGTCGAGCTTGGCAGCGGCCTCGGCGACGGCCTTGGCATTGTGGCCGGCGACCAGGACATGCACGGGCGCGCCGAGATCCTTGGCGGCGGTCAGGGCCTTGCGGGTGGCCTCGTTGAGGGCCTTGTTGTCGTGCTTGGCGAGCAGAAGGGTCGTCATCACAGCACCCCGGCAGTCTTGAGCTTGGAGACGAGTTCGGCGGCATTGGCCACCTTGACGCCGGCGGAGCGTCCGGCCGGCTCGGCCGTCTTCAGCACCTTGAGGCGCGGCGCGACATCGACGCCGAGCGTCTCCGGCGTGGTTTCGTCGAGCGGCTTCTTCTTCGCCTTCATGATGTTGGGCAGCGAAGCATAGCGCGGCTCGTTGAGGCGAAGATCGGTGGTGACGATCGCCGGCAGCTTGAGCGCAACCGTCTGCAGGCCGCCATCGACCTCGCGGGTAACGTCAGCCGAACCGCCGTCCAGAACCACCTTCGAGGCGAACGTGCCCTGCGGCCAGCCGAGCAAAGCGGCGAGCATCTGGCCGGTCTGGTTGCAGTCGTCGTCGATCGCCTGCTTGCCGAGGATGACGAGTTCCGGCGTCTCCTGCTCGACGATCTTCTTCAAGAGCTTGGCGACGGCGAGCGGCTCGACGGGCGCATCCGTCTTCACCAGGATGCCGCGATCGGCGCCCATGGCGAGGCCGGTGCGGATCGTCTCGGCCGCCTGCGCCGGGCCGACCGAGACCACGATCACCTCGGTCGCCTTGCCCGCTTCCTTGAGCCGCAGCGCCTCTTCGACGGCGATCTCGTCGAACGGATTCATCGACATCTTCACATTGGCCAGCTCGACCCCCGATCCGTCGCCCTTCACCCGGATCTTAACGTTGAAGTCGACCACGCGCTTCACTGGCACAAGTATCTTCATAAGGGCGTCACCGGTTGTGGAGAGATGCGATCTGATGCCGATCCGCCGGCCAAGCGACGGCCAGCATCGCGGCACCCGGCTGAAATGCGGACGGACCGTAGCGACGGGGATTTGCGCTTGTCAACGCCATGAAACTCACGGCAGCCCCCGCACGCCACGACCGAACAGGCGCAGCTCACGCCGGATCAGCAGCGGCGTCAGCGCCGCCCCGGCGCCGAGCCCGCCGAGATGCGCCCACCAGCCGACGGCGCCCTGCTGGTCGAACAGCGCCGAGACGAGCTGGAACAGGATCCAGGCGCCGAGCGCATACATCGCCGGGATGTGCAGCGGGATCCATTTGAAGGCGAGCCCCCAGACGCGCACGCGCGGATAGAGCATAAGGTAGGAGGCGATCACGCCGGAGATCGCACCAGAGGCGCCGATCAGCGGCTGCTCCGATTCGGGATTCATCAGCGCGTGCAATACTGCCCCGGCCATGCCGCAGAGCACGAAGAAGACGAGGAAGCGCAAATGCCCCATCGCATCCTCGACATTGTCCCCGAAGACCCAGAGGAACAGCATGTTGCCGACCAGATGGGCAAAGCTGGCATGCAGCATGATGCCGGTCATCAACGTCAGCCAGGGCGGCGCCTTGAGCAGTTCCGGCGGCAATTGCGCTTCGCCGAACAGCACCGCGGGAATCGTGCCGAAGCCAGCCAGGATCGCGACCTCGCTCGCTTCGCTGGTCCAGTGCATCAACATGAGACGCAGCAGGATGCAGAGCGCGATCAGCGCATAGGTGACGTAGGCGACGCGGATGAAGCGCATCGGCACGCCGTCATGCAGCGGGACGAACATGGACTAGATCACGATGGTTTTGGATCGCATCGATCCAAAACCATCAAACGTAATCGATTCTGAGAGTTTAGAGCAGGATCTCTGCGAAAAACCGGTTCCCACTTTTTCGCATCCTGCTCTAGCGGTTCTGGCCGGGCGTCCAGAGCACGTCGCCCCCAGCCCTGGCATTGAGGTGGCGCGAGGCGACGAAGAGGAAATCCGAGAGCCGGTTGATGAATTTCAGCGCCGGCAGGGCGACGCTTTCGCCTTCGCCCTGCGACAATTCGACCATCAGCCGCTCGGCCCGGCGGCTGACCGTGCGGGCAAGGTGCAGATGGGCGGCGCCCGGCGTTCCGCCCGGCAAGACGAAGGAACGCAACGTTCCGAGCGGCCGGTTGAGCTGGTCGATCTCGGCCTCGAGCCGGTCGACCTGCGCCTGCACGATTCGCAGCGACTCCCAGGCTGGCTTCTCGCCGGTGTCGGGCGAGGCGAGCTCGGCGCCGAGATCGAAGAGATCGTTCTGGATGCGGCCGAGCATCGCGTCGAGTTCGGGATCCTCGCCGGCGCAATGCAGCCGCGCCAGCCCGATGCAGGCATTGGTCTCATCGACGGTGCCATAGGCGGAGACGCGCAGATCGAACTTGGCCCGGCGCGCGCCGGTGGCGAGCGCCGTGGTGCCGTCGTCGCCGGTGCGGGTATAGATGCGGTTGAGAACGACCATGGACGAGTTATAGCGCGCTGCAGCATCGGCGGAAGGGGCAATCTCACCCCATCGCTAAGGGCAAAAGTCCCGGCTCCTTCAGCGTCTCCAGCGCGATCTCAGAGCGCACCCGCGCCACGCTCTCATGCGGCAGCAACACCTCGTTGACCAGGCGCGCCAGTTCCTTGAGATCGCCGACCGCCACTTTCAGCATGTAGTCGGCCTCGCCGGTCAGCGCATGCGCTTCCAGCACCGAGGGCGTCAGCTTCACGAGATCGCGGAAGCGCCGGGCATTGTCGCGCGAATGGGTATTGAGCGCGACATGGATGAAGACAGTGACGGAAAGCCCGATCGCCTCCGGATCGATCAGCGCGCGATAACCGCGGATGGCACCCGAATTTTCCAGTGCCTGGCGTCGCCGCGAGACCTGGCTGGCGGAGAGTCCGACCCGCTCGGCGAGCGCGCCATTGGTCAGCGAGGCATCCTGCTGGAGCGCTTCGAGCAGGCGCCAGTCAAAAGCGTCGAGCTGCAGCATTCCGTGAGCCTTCCAGCACTTACGTGCACGTTTCGTGCAAATTCAATCCGACAATACGGAATTTTGCAAACCTTTTGCCTCACCAATGCGCGAGGATCAGCCAACCACATCTTCAGGAGGACGCATATGGGACCGTTCCCGCACGATTCCGCCCCGCCGGCCATTTCCGCCGCCAATCCGATGGGCACGGACGGCTTCGAGTTCGTCGAATATGCTCACCCCGAGCCGGAGAAGCTCGGCGCGCTGTTCGAGACCATGGGCTTTACCAAGGTTGCGAAGCATCGCTCCAAGAAGGTCACGCTCTATCGTCAGGGCGACGTCAATTTCATCGTCAATGCCGAGCCTGAGTCTTTCGCGCAGGGCTTCGCCGCCGAGCACGGTCCCTGCGCCTGCGCCATGGCCTTCCGCGTCGTCGACGCCAAGCACGCCTTCGAGCGCGCCGTGTCGCTCGGCGCCGAGCCTTATGAGAGCAAGGTCGGCCCCGGTGAACTGCAGATCCCGGCGGTGAGGGGCATTGGCGGCTCGCTGCTCTATTTCGTCGACCGCTATGGCGAGAAGGGCTCGATCTACGATGTCGACTTCGAATGGATCGGCGAGAGCGACCCGCATCCCGAGCAGGCCGGGATGTATTATCTCGACCACCTCACCCATAACGTCATGCGCGGCCGCATGGACCATTGGGCCGACTGGTATGGCGAGCTCTTCAATTTCCGCGAGATCCGCTTCTTCAACATCGAGGGCAAGCTGACCGGCCTGATCTCGCGGGCGCTGACCTCGCCCTGCGGCAAGATCCGCATCCCGATCAACGAATCCCTCGACGACAAGAGCCAGATCGAGGAGTACCTGCGCCAGTACAAGGGCGAAGGCATCCAGCATGTCGCACTCGGCTCGCGCGACATCTACGCCAGCGTCGAGCAGCTCCGCCAGAATGGCCTGCCCTTCATGCCCTCGCCGCCCGAGACCTATTACGAAAAGGTCGACGGCCGCGTGCCGAACCATGGCGAGCCGGTCGCCCGCCTGAAGCAGAACGGCATCCTGATCGACGGCGAGGGCGCGGTCGCGCTCGGCGACAAGGCAGGCCGGATGAGCAAGGTGCTCCTGCAGATCTTCTCGGCCACCGTGGTCGGACCGATCTTCTTCGAGTTCATCCAGCGCAAGGGCGATGACGGCTTCGGCGAGGGCAATTTCCGCGCTTTGTTCGAGTCGATCGAGGAAGACCAGATCCGCCGTGGCGTACTGAAACCGCAGGCGGCGGAGTGATGGGCAGAGCCTTCTCCTGAACGGGAGAGGGCTCTCGCTTTCCCGTGATCGACGAGCCTCAACCCACGCTTGCTGCTCTCCCGGAATGGGCGTAGCCCTTTACTGACGCGCTGCACAACAGGCGCGCCAGCAAGGGGAAGCGGCCATGGCGACCACGTCGGCAGAGGTCATGCGGGGCCATCAGGGCCCATGGTGGACCCATCTTTATGTCCAGGTGCTGACCGCGATCGCCATCGGCGTGCTGCTCGGCCATTTCTACCCCCAGACCGGCGAAGCGATGAAGCCGCTGGGAGACGCCTTCATCAAGGCGATCAAGATGATCATCGCCCCGATCATCTTCCTCACCGTCGTGCACGGCGTCGCCTCGATGGATGACATGAAGAAGGTCGGCCGCGTCGGCCTGAAAGCGCTGATCTATTTCGAGGCCGTCACCACGCTGGCGCTGATCGTCGGCCTCGTTGTGGTCAACCTCTGGAAGCCTGGCGCCGGCATGAACGTCGATCCCTCGACAATCAACACCGCCGGGATCAGCGCCTTCACCTCCAAGGCGCATGACCAGAGCACGCTGGCCTTCCTGATGAATATCATCCCGGAGACGGTCGTCGGCGCCTTCGCCAATGGCGAAATCCTGCAGGTGCTGTTCTTCGCCCTGCTCTTCGCCTTCGGCCTGCAGATGCTCGGCGAGCGCGGCAAGCCGGTGCTGCACTTCATCGACGACATCGCCCAGATCTTCTTCAAGATCGTCGGCATCATCATGAAGGCCGCCCCCATCGGCGCCTTCGGCGCCATGGCCTTCACCATCGGCAAGTTCGGCGTCGGGACCCTGCTCTCGCTCGGCTCCTTCATGGCCTCGTTCTATACGACCTGCCTGATCTTCATCTTCCTGGTGCTCGGCACGATCGCACGGCTGACCGGCTTCTCGATCCTCAAGTTCATCGCCTTCATCAAGGAGGAGCTGCTGATCGTGCTCGGCACCTCCTCCTCCGAGAGCGTGCTGCCGCGCATGATCGCCAAGATGACCCATCTCGGCTGCAAGGAGAGCGTGGTCGGCCTGGTCATCCCGACCGGCTATTCGTTCAATCTCGACGGCACCTGCATCTATCTCACCATGGCCGCCGTCTTCCTGGCGCAGGCGACCAACACCGATCTCTCGCTGTCGCAGGAGATCGGCATCATCGCCGTGTTGCTGCTGACCTCGAAGGGCGCCGCCGGCGTCACCGGCTCCGGCTTCATCGTGCTGGCGGCGACGCTCGCCACGGTCGGCCATATCCCGGTCGCCTCGATCGCGCTGATCCTCGGCATCGACCGCTTCATGTCGGAGGCGCGCGCCCTCACCAACCTGATCGGCAACGGCGTTGCCACCATCGTCGTCTCGAAATGGGAGAACTCGCTCGACGAGGCCAGGATGCAGCGCATCCTCGCCAAGGAGACCGGCTTCGACGCCGACGAGCCGGAGCGGATCGCGGTCTAGTCCGACGTTTCAGGCCACCAGCCGCGGCGCCGCCATCGCCTCGCGCAGCGCCTGTGCGAAATGGCGCGCCGCGATGCCGGCCTGCGGCGCGATCACCAGTGCGACCGAAAGCTCGAACAGAACAGGCAGATTCTCGGACGGCTCCAGGCGACGCAAAGAGGCAGGCGCCGCGCTCTCAGTGATCGCGGTGACGCAGAGCCCCGCCTCGACCGCCGAGAGCAAGCCGGCCATATGCGATGACGAGAACACCAGCCGGTGCGGCCGCTCGGCCGCCTGCAGCGCGTTCAGGATGCGCGGGCGGGCCCGGCAGCCCTCATTGAACAGGCCGAGCGGCAGCACCTCGCTGAGCTCCGGTCGATGGCCGCGCGCCGCGACCCAGACCAGCGGCTCCCGCCGAAGGCGTTCGCCCTTGGGCCGGCCGGGATCCTGGGTGATCACTGCAAGGTCGAGCTCGCCGGCCGCCACCGCCGGTTCGATCCGCTTCGAGAGCTCGCAATGCACCTCGATCTCGACGCGCGGATGCTCCTCGGCGAAGCGCACGATCAGCGGCCTGAGGTACGCGTCGACATAGTCGTCGGGCAGGCCAATGCGCAGGCGGCCTACCGCCTTGTCGCCGTCGAGCTCCGCCCTGGCTTCGCGCTCGATCGAGAGCAAGCGGCGCGCCTGGGCGATCAGGCGCTCGCCCGCCTCGGTCGGCGTGACGCCGCGGCGCGAGCGCTCCAGCAACTGCTTGCCGAGTATGGCCTCGAGATCCTGGATGCGGCCGGAGACCGCCGATTGCGTGCGACCAAGCTTTTGCCCGGCAGCTGTGAAGCCACCGGTCTCAGCGACGGCGACGAGCATGGCGAGCGCATCGAGATCGAGATGGGTCGACATCATCGCTCCATCGGAATAGCCAATAGATAAATCAGGATAATCCGTTTTTCCGATTTCTGAAAGCGCCTTATATCTGGGGCAATAGAACAGCCCTCATCCCGAGGAGTGATCGCAGATCGCATCTCGAAGGATGCTCCAGATGGTTCCCTTGCCTCCTGAAGCATCCTTCGAGACGCCGCTGCGCGGCTCTTCAGGATGAGGGCTACTGAAATCACACCCGAAAGCCTGCCCCATGTCCGCCCCGAGCCTCTCCATGCCCGATCGGCCCGCCGCGCCGGCGCTCGGCATGTTCCTTGTGCTGCTGCTCGGCGCGACCTGTATCGGTTTCTCCGGCATCTTCGTTCGCTTTGCCGATGTCGGCCCGGCCGCTGCCGGCTTCTGGCGCATGGCTTTTGCGCTGCCGGTGCTCGCCGCCTGGATGGCGCTGGAGGACCGTCGCGGCCGGCCCGAGGGCGTGAGGCCCGGCGCCATGCTGCCGATCGCGCTCGCCGGTCTCGCCTTCGGCGTCGACGTCGTGCTCTACAATGCCTCGCTCGGCTTCACCTCGATCGCCAATGCTTCGCTGCTCGGCAATCTCTCGCCGGTCGGCGTCATCCTCGGCGGCTGGCTGCTGTTCCGCGAGAAACCGACCCGGCGCATCCTCGGCGCGCTGCTGCTCGCCATCGGCGGCGCCGGCATGCTGGTGCTGCCGAAGCTCGGCGCGGCGGCACCGCTCACTGGCGGCATGCTCGGTGACGGCCTCGCGATCGGCGCCGCCTTCTCCTACGCGGCCTATATCCTCGCCGTCCGCCGCGCCCGCAATCGCGCCGCGGCCGGCCGCATCGGGCTGATCTCCAGCGCGATCTGCGCGGTGTTCTGCCTTGTCGCCGCATTCGGCCTTAACGAGACCATCCTGCCGCAGAGCCTGACCGGCTGGCTTGCCGTCGCCGCGCTCGGCCTCGTTTCACATGCGATGGGCCAGGGCCTGATCACTTTGGCGCTCGGCCATTACGGGGCGAACGCTGCCTCACTGGTGATGGTCTGGCCGGCGCTGGTCTCGGTGCTCGCCGCCTGGGCGATCTTCGCCGAGCAGCCCTCCCCCGCCCAGGCCTTCGGCGGCGTCGCAATCCTGGCGGCGGTGCTGATGGTGCGGAAGGGCTAGTCGCGCCCCTCCGCAGCCGGGCCGGCGCACACTCAACCTACCGGCGCGTAGCGCAGGATCACCGTGCCGTTCTTGAGCGGCCGGTTTTCCAGCAGATCGAGCTTCTGGCGCTCGCTGCCGCCCTTGAAGAACAGCGTGCCCGCGCCGAGTCGCACCGGCACCACTGCCAGCATCAACTCGTCGACCTGCTTTTTCTTCAGCAGCGTGTCGCAGAGTTCCGCGCTACCAAAAACCAACACGTCCTTGCCTGGCGCGGCCCGGAGCTTGGCGATCTCGCCGACGATATCGGCGGTGACGCGGGTGTTGTTCCAGTCCGAGCTCTGAACGCTGCGCGAGGCGACGAGCTTGGGCAGCGCGTTCATATAGCGCGTGACCTCGCTGTCCTCGTTGGCCTCGGCTGAGGCCCAATAGGCCTTCATCCCGTCATGGGTGACACGGCCGAAGACGAGGCATTGCGCGCGCTGGCCGAATTCCTTGCTGAGCGCATCGAGCTCCTCGCCCCAGGCGTCGTTGTGGAACGAGAGATCCCATTTTTCCTTGCCCTCGAAATAGCCGTCCAGCGTCACGAGGTTCCAGACGATCACCTTGGCCATCACATCCTCCATGTCGGCGCCGGTTCGGCGCTTCAAAACCGCTTGCGATCTGCAAGCAGTGCCTGTCTAACGAAACCAGTTTCGAAATGCAATCGGTTTTTCAAGGAGGCACTCGACGCTCTCTCCGATCGATGATCGCGCATCCGCATCGATCAAAATCGCTCCTGAGACGTTTAGCCGGCAGGAGGGTCGATCATGACAGGACATCATATGGCGAAGGCGTTCGCCGCGGCGGCGGCGCTGATGCTGACTACGCCGGGACTGGCCGAACAGGAAGCCGGCGGCGAGACGACATTCCTCGGCTCGCTGGAGGGCCGCTTCAGCGGCAATGGCACGCTCCAGAACGCCGGCGGCAGCCGCCGCTCGCTGACGTGCACGTTCAACGGCGACCAGCAGGGCTCCCGCCTCAGCCTCGATGGCAGTTGCACCACCGCGGCCATCCTCAGCGCCACGATCAAGATCGAGCTGCGCCACGATCCGAAGAGCGGGCGCTATGCCGGCACCTTCAGGGAGAGCACCGGCACGGTGGCGAGCCTCTCCGGCAAGCGGCAAGGCCAGCGGCTGACGCTCGCCTTCAACGAGACGGCGGAGAGCGTGCGCCCGAACCCGCCGGCGACGCTGACGATCACCAGCCAGCAAAGCGGGGTGGCGCTGACCCTGCGCGGCAGCCAGCCGGGCAAGGGACAGAACCTCGACCTGTCGCTGCGGGAGAACTGATCCGGAAAGCAAAAGGGCCCGCTCGCAGGCGGGCCCCTGGTTTCCTCACTCTGCCGCCAGTCGCGGCGGCGGCAGCTTGCCCGCCATCGCCTTGGCGCTGGCTTCGCCGGGCGTCTCCTCGTCGCTGATCGCGGTCCAGGCGCTCTCGTCCTCGGCCTTGCCGAAGAAGCGGCCGAAAACCCAGCCGGTCAGCCGGCCGAGATCGTCCATCACCACATAGAAGGACGGCACGAAGACGAGGCTGAGCACGGTCGAGACGATCAGACCGCCGATCACGGCGATCGCCATCGGCGCGCGGAACTCGCCGCCGTCGCCGACGCCATAGGCCGAAGGCAGCATGCCGGCGCCCATCGCGATCGTCGTCATCACGATCGGTCGCGCCCGCTTGCGCCCGGCTTCCAGCAGCGCGTGCAGGCGCTCGGAGCCGCGCCCGACTTCCTCGACCGCGAAATCGACCAGCATGATCGCGTTCTTGGTGACGATGCCCATCAGCATCAAGAGGCCGATATAGACCGGCATCGAGACGGGATTGTTGGTGGCGAGCAGCGCGATCACCACGCCGCCGAAGGAGAGCGGCAGCGAGAGCAGGATGGTGATCGGCTGGAACACCGAGCCGAACAGCAGGATCAGCACCGCGAGCACCAGCATCAGGCCGGTGGTCATGGCCTGGACGAAACCCTGCACGACCTCGCCCTGGATCTCGGCGTCGCCGGTGGCGGCGATGCGCACGCCCTGCGGCAGGCCGACCTCCTTGACGATCTCGTGGAACTTGTCCTGCGCCGTGCCGAGCTCGAAGCCGCGCTTCAGATCGGCGCCGATCGTGGCGCGACGCTCTCGGTCGTAGCGGTCGATCGAGCTCGGGCCCTCGCCGAAATCGATCTGAGCGACGGCGGTCAGCGGGATCGAGACGCCATTGGCATTGGTCACACGCAGCGCCGCGATATTGCGGATATCGGTGCGGGCCTGCTCGTCGAGCTGGACGCGGATCGGCACCAGCCGGTCGCCGGCGTTGAACTTGGCGAGGTTGGCGCCGATGTCGCCGATGGTGGCGACGCGGATGGCTTCCGAGATCGCCTCCGGCGTGACGCCGAGGCTCGCCGCCTGCTCCAGCTTCGGCGTGACGCGCAGCTCCGGCCGGCCGAGCGAGCCGGCCGAGGCGACGTTGAGATAGCCCTCGACCCGGCGCATGCGCGCCTCGATCTTCGCCACGGCTTCGTCGAGCGCATCGCCGTCCTTGGACAGGATCGAGAACGCCATCTCGCGCTCTCCGCGCTCGTTGACGTACCAGGCGCGCACATCGGGGACGCTCGCCAGCTTCTCGGCGATGGTGACCTTGAGCTCCTTCTGGGCAATGTCGCGCTCGGCCTTGGGCTTCAGCAGGATGAAGACCGCGGCGCGGCGCACCTCGCGCTGGCCGGTCGGCGAGGCGCCGCCGAGCACGAAGACGCGTGTCACCTCGGGAATCTCGCGCAGCCGGTCGACGATGGTGTCGGTCGCGACGCGGGTGTCCTCCAGCGTCGCTCCGGGCGGCAGCTCGACGCTGGCGACGACGCGCGAGGTGTCCTCGTCCGGGATGAAGCCAGTCGGCAGCAATTGCGTCGCCTGGATCGAGCCGATCAGGAAGGCGAAACCGACGACCAGGGTGAGATAGGCGGTGTTGAACGGCATCGTCCGCCAGCGCCGCGAGCCGTCGAAGCGCGGCAGCAGCGGGATGCGCCGCTTCTTCAGCGAGGCTTCGAGCAACCAAGTGTAGCCGCGCATGATGAAGCCGTCCTTGGGCTCGTCATGCCTGACCGGCTTCATCAGATAGGCCGCCATCATCGGTGTGATCAGCCGCGCGACCAGCAGCGAGAACAGCACGGCGACCGCGACGGTGAGGCCGAACTGGCGGAAATACTGGCCGGCGACGCCGCCCATGAACGAGACCGGCGCGAAGATCGCGACGATGGTCAGCGTGATCGCGATGACGGCGAGGCCGATCTCGTCGGCCGCCTCCATCGCGGCGCGATAGGGCGACTTGCCCATCTTCATGTGCCGGACGATGTTCTCGATCTCGACGATGGCGTCGTCGACGAGGATGCCGGTCACCAGCGTGATGCCGAGCAGGCTGACCAGATTGAGCGAAAAGCCCATCAGCTCCATCGCCCAGAAGGTGGGGATGGCCGATAGCGGCAGGGCGATCGCGGTGATCAGCGTCGCTCGCCAGTTGCGCAGGAAGGCGAAGACGACGAGCACGGCGAGCGCCGCGCCCTCCAGCAGCGTCTCCATCGCCGCCTTGTAGTTGCCGTGGGTATAGGCCACGGCATCGTCGATCGGCTTGAGCTGGATCTCCGGATAGCGCTTGTTGAGATCGTCGATCTTGGCGGCGACGACGTCCTTGACCGAGAGCTCGCTCGACCCCTTGGAGCGGAACACGGCGAAGGAGACGACCGGCTGCTTGTCGAGCCGGCCGAAGGCGCGCGGCTCGGAATTGGCGTCCTCGACGCGACCGAGCTCCTTCAGGCGGACCTCGCGGCCGCCGGTGAGCTGAATCTTGCTGTCGGCGAGCTCCGCCACGGTCTTGGCACTGGCGAGCGTGCGGATCGCCTGTTCCTGGCCGCCGACCTCGCCGCGCCCTCCGGCCAAATCGACATTGGTGGCGCGGATCTGGCGGTTGACCTCGCCCGCGGTGGTGCCGAGCGCCAGCAGACGATCCGGATCGAGCGAGATCCGGATCTCGCGATCGACGCCGCCATAGCGCTCAACCCGGCCGACGCCCTTCAGGCCCTGAAGCTCGCGCGCGACGACATCGTCGACATGCCAGGAGAGCTGCTCCAGCGTCATGCCGGGCGAGGAGGCGCCATAGGTCAGGATCGACTGGCCCTCGACGTCGATGCGCTGGATCACCGGCTCGTCGATAGTGCGCGGCAGATCGGCCCTGATCTTGGCGATCGCATCCTTGACGTCGTTGACGGCACGGTCGGTGTTGGTTTCGAGCCTGAACTCGACCAGCGTCACCGAGGAGCCGTCGGTCAGCGTCGACATCACATGCTTGACGCCGGTGATGTTCGCGACAGCATCCTCGACGCGCTTTGAGACCTGGCTCTCGAGCTCGGCCGGCGCAGCACCGGACTGGGTCACGGTCACCGAGATCAGCGGCACGTCGATATTCGGGAAGCGCGTCACCGGCAGCTTCGAGAACGAGAGCAGCCCGAGCACGCAGAGCACGACGAAGAGCAGGATCGACGGAACCGGCTTGCGGATCGACCAGGCGGAGAAATTGACGTTCACGCGTGGCTCCCGTCAGTTCGCCGCGACCGGCGTGATCATGTCGCCGTCGCGCACGAAGGTGCCGGCGCGCGCCACGACGCTCTCGCCTTCGGCGAGGCCCGACGCGATCTCGGCGCGCCCGCCGCCGATCAGGCCGAGCGTGACCTTCTTGGTCGTCACCTTGCCGTCCTTGACGGCCTGCACCATGGCGCCGCCGCGGGCATAGGTGATCGCCGACAACGGCAGGACGATGCTGGTCTTGCGGCCGGTTTCGATCACGCCGCGGGCGAAGGAGCCGACCGCGACCGGCGGATTGCCGGTGAGCGAGATGCGCAGCTTGCCGAGGCGCGAGGCCCGGTCGACCTCGGGCGAGATCAGCCTGATGGTACCTGCGAGCGCCTTGTCGGCGCCAGCCGGCGTGACCGCGACCGCCTGCCCGGCCTTGAGATTGGCCAGTTCGACCTCGGCGACATCGGCTTCAAGCTCGATCGCGCCATCGGCGATGATCTTGAACAGCGGCTCGGCGGCCGCCATCGTCGCCATGGCGCCGAGCCTGGCATTGCGGCGGCTGACGATGCCGGCCTTCGGCGCCTTGATCTCGGTACGTGCCAGCCTGACCTCGATATCGCGGCCTTGCGCCTGCGACAGCGCAAGATCGGCCTGCGCCATCGCCAGCGCCTGCTTGGCCGAGTTCAGCCGTGCCTGGCTGCCACGGGCCACGGCGGCGCGCTGGTCGAAGGTCTCCAGGCTGGCATTGCCGCTGTCGCGCAGCGCCTTGGTGCGGTCGAAGGCGTTGTTGGCTTGGACGAGATTGGCCTCCGCCTCGACGATCTGCGCCTTGGCCTGGTCGATCGCGGCCTGCGCCTTGGCGCTCTGCGCCTCGTTCTGGGCGCGCTGCACTTCGAGCGTGGTGCGCGACAGCTTGGCCAGCACCTGGCCGGCAGCGACACGGTCGCCCTCTTCGGCGAGGAGTTCCGTGATGACGAAGCCGTCGACCTCGGGCGTGACCAGCACCTCGTCGCGCGCGACCATCGAGCCGGAGACGACGACGCTCTGCACGATCTCGTCGCGCTTGGCCGAGGTCACGGTGATCGCCGGGCCGGCGGAGGGCTGCTGGGTGGCGGCGGCGGAGGCCGGAGCCTGCGCGAAGGCGGTCGCAGGCGTGAAGGCGAGCGCGACGAGCGGCAGCAGGATCACGGTCTTGGGTGAGACGGGCATGGTCGGTCTTCGTCTTTAAGGGGTTGGCTCGCCGGCGGACGGCAGCAGCATGGTCTGCGTCAGACCGCGCATCGCGGCGAATAGGGCTTCGGCGCCGACAGCGGCGTCGAAATCGGGATCGACGGCGCGCCGGCAGAAGAAGCCGTCCGCCATCATGAACAACGCCGTCAGGAAGCGCGCTTGATCGAGATTGCTCGGCAGCTCTCCGCTTTGCTTGGCGGCCTCGACAGCGGCGGCGAGGCCGTGCTCGACCACCTCGTCGAAGCTGGCGCAGATTCGCGCCATCTCCGGCGTGCGCGAGGCCTCCGCCCAGATTTGCAGGGCGATGACCGCCTTCTCGCGCGGCTTGCGCACCATGTGCTGGCGGCCGAGTTCCTCGAGCTGGTCGAGCAAGCCGCCCTTGCCCGGATCGAGCTGGGCAAAATCGGCCGCGACCTCGGTCCGGTCGCGCTCGCTGATCCCGGCGATGATCGCGTCCTTCGAAGAGAAGTAGCGATAGAGATTGCCCGGGCTCATCCCGGCCTCCACCGCGATGTCGTTCATCGTCGCGGCATGGAACCCGGCACGCGCGAAGACGCGCTCGGCCGCATCCAGGATATGGACATGACGTTCTGACAGGCCGCGCTCGGCCGAGAAGGATGTGACGACCTGGGACATGCTTCTTTTGAATGATGAGAATGAACGTTCATTCTCATGCCTGACCCCAGCTCGAAAGTCAACCAACGTCATCACTGGAGGTTGCATTGCCGGAACTTTATTGATGGAGGATTGCACGAAGCATGCACGGTGCTGGCCTCTGCCATGCCGGCCATGGCGCATAATTTGCTTGCCGCAGGGGCCGACAAACCGCATTTTAGATGCGATCCGGCGCGGGAATCCGGCCTCGGGAGCGCAACCGACCATCGCGATGAACGATCTGTCCTATCGCTTCCCGACCCGTCGCCGGCTCCGCCCCCGCCTCGACAGCCTGCCGCCGCCGAAGAAGCCCGTGCTGATCGTGCTCCATCAGGAGCATTCGACGCCCGGCCGCGTCGGTCGCCTGATCGCCGAGCGCGGCCACGCGCTCGATATCCGCAAGCCCCGGTTCGGCGACCCGCTGCCGCAGACCATGCGGGACCATGCCGGTGCTGTGATCTTCGGCGGGCCGATGAGTGCCAACGACCCCGACGATTTCGTCAAGACCGAGACCGACTGGATCGGCGTCTGCCTAAAGGAGGAGGCGCCTTTTCTCGGCTTGTGCCTGGGCGCGCAGATGCTGGCCCGCCATCTCGGTGCGACCGTCTACACCCATGCCGAGGGCCGGGCCGAGATCGGCTATTACCCGCTCAGCCTGACCGAGGCCGGCCATGCCGACGCCACCGCGACCGGCTGCATCTGGCCGGACACGGTCTATCAATGGCATCGCGAGGGCTTCGATTGCCCGACAGGCGCCGAATGCCTGGCGACCGGCGGCGATTTCCCTGTCCAGGCAGTTCGCGTCGGCAGCAAGGCTTACGGGCTGCAGTTCCACCCCGAGGTGACGCTGGCGATGATGTGCCGCTGGTCGGTGCGCGCTCATGAGCGCACGCTGATGCCGGGCGCGCAATTGCGCCACCAGCATCTCGAAGGCTGGTACCAGTACGATCCGCCCGTGCGCGCCTGGCTCGACAGCTTCCTCGATCACTGGCTCGCCGAGCCCGTTCTCTCCCCGGACCTCGCCAAGTGAGCCGCAGCATCATCGTCCTCGGCGCCGGCATGGTCGGCGTCTCCTGCGCGCTCGCGCTGCAGAAGCGCGGCCTCAAGATCACCCTGATCGACAGGCGCGAACCCGGCCGCGAAACCTCCTACGGCAATGCCGGCGTGATCAGCCGCTCCTCGATTATGCCGCTCAACAATCCCGGCCTGTGGAAGAACCTGCCGAAATATCTGAGCAACCGGCACGCGGCGGTGCGCTACCGGCTCGGCCATCTCTTGGCCAATCCCGGCTGGATCCTCGGCTTCCTCAGCGAGGCCAAGGCGGACCGGCTCGCCCCGCGCGTCGCGGCGCTGGAGAGCCTGATTGCCCCTTCCCTGCCCCTGCA
Organism: Allobosea sp. NPDC003192; assembly: GCF_050275675.1. Taxonomy (NCBI): domain Bacteria; kingdom Pseudomonadati; phylum Pseudomonadota; class Alphaproteobacteria; order Hyphomicrobiales; family Alloboseaceae; genus Allobosea; species Allobosea sp. NPDC003192. The sequence continues at coordinate 185,506 of NZ_JBNNPK010000008.1, read as the reverse complement.
CAAGCGCCTGATGACCGAGGCCGGCATCGCCTGGCGCCTGCGCGACACCGGCTTCCTCGAACTCTGGCGCAGCGAGGCCGGGCGGACAGCAGCCGAGGCGCGCCGGACCTTTCTCGAAGATCACGGCGTGCGGGTCGAGGCGCTTGACCGCCAGGCACTCTCGGCGCTGGAGCCGAGCCTGAACCCGATCTTCTCGGCGGCGCTGCACCACAAGGACAGCGCCTCGGTCGATTGGCCCGGAGCGGTGGTAGAGGCCTATGCGGCGCTGTTCGCCGCCCGTGGCGGCACGATCCTGCGCGACGAGGTCACCGCCCTGTCGAAGCAGGGCGAAGGCTGGCGCGTCACCACCAAAGGTGGGCAGCACGATGCCCATCTCGCGGTCGTCGCGCTCGGGCCGTGGAGCGCCGATCTGCTCAAGCCGCTCGGTCTGAAAGTGCCGCTCAATGTCGAGCGCGGCTATCACCGCCATTACAAGCCGGCGCAGGGCCGCTTCCTCAACCGGCCGATCTACGATGTCGAGGCGTCCTACATGCTGGCGCCGATGGAGCTTGGCTTGCGCCTGACCAGCGGCGTCGAGCTCGCCCATCGCGATGCGCTCGACGATCACGCCCAGATCGAACAGGTGCTGCCGCGGGCGCGCGAGGCTTTTCCGCTGACGGAACCGGCCGAGGACAGGACCTGGCGCGGCTCGCGCCCGACCTTGCCCGATTCATTGCCGATGATCGGCGAGGCGCCGCGCAATCCCGGCCTCTGGCTCGCCTTCGGCAACCAGCATATCGGCTTCTCGACCGGACCCGTGACCGGAGAGATCTTGGCCGCTCTGGTCTGCGGCGAGACACCCGCAGCCGATCCGGCACCGTTCCGGCCGGAACGGTATCTAAAATAGCGCGGAAACGCGCCCGATCCCGCCAAAGCGCCGCGAAAATTCGCCAGCGTGAGTCGGCTGGCGTGGTTGGCGAGAACCGGAGCGGAGCGGACTTTCTGTCCGTGAGCACCGGAAGCGCAGCCAGCCGCGTCAGGCGGCCGCGCTCGCGGATTTGCGCCTCTCAGACTTGCCGCGCCACCATCATCTTCTTGACCTCGGCGATCGCCTTGGCCGGGTTGAGGCCCTTCGGGCAGGCGTTGGCGCAGTTCATGATGGTGTGGCAGCGATAGAGCCGGAACGGGTCCTCGAGATCGTCGAGGCGTTCGCCGGTGGCCTCGTCGCGCGAGTCGATCAGCCAGCGATAGGCCTGCAGCAACGCCGCGGGCCCAAGATAGCGATCGCCGTTCCACCAATAGCTCGGGCAGGAGGTCGAGCAGCAGGCGCAGAGGATGCACTCATAGAGCCCGTCGAGCTTCTCGCGGTCGTCCTTGGCCTGCTTCCACTCCTTTTCGGGCGCCGGCGTCGTCGTCTTGAGCCAGGGCTCGATCGAGGCATGCTGGGCGTAGAAGCGGGTCAGGTCGGGAACGAGATCCTTGACCACCGGCATATGCGGCAGCGGATAGATCGCGACCTTGCCCTTGCCGCCGCATTCGTCGATGCCGGTGGTGCAGGCGAGCCCGTTCTTGCCGTCCATGTTCATGGCGCAGGAGCCGCAGATGCCCTCGCGGCAGGAGCGCCGGAAGGTCAGCGTCGGGTCGACCTTGTTCTTGATCCAGATCAGGGCGTCGAGCACCATCGGCCCGCAATCGTCGCGGTCGACATAATAGGTGTCGGTGCGCGGATTGGCGGTATCGTCGGGGTTCCAGCGATAGATCTTGAACTCGGTGACCTTCTTGGCACCAGCCGGCTTCGGCCAGGCCTTGCCCTCGGTCAGGCGGGAGTTCTGCGGAAGATTGAATTCGGCCATCGGTCAGATCGTCCTCAGTACACCCGCGCCTTCGGCTTGATGTATTCGATGTCGTTCGAGAGCGTGTAGGTGTGCACCGGACGGTCATCGAGCGTGACGGTGCGCTGCTCGTCGTCGATCCAGGCGAGGGTGTGCTTCATCCAGTCCTTGTCGTTGCGGTCCGGATAATCCTCGCGGGCATGGGCGCCGCGGCTCTCCGGACGCTGCAGCGCCGAGTCCATGGTGACCACCGCCTGGGTGATCAGGTTCTCGAACTCCAGCGTCTCGATCAGGTCGGAATTCCAGATCAGCGAGCGATCGGTGGTGCCGATATCAGTGATGCCGGCCCAGACCTCGTGGATCGCCTTGTGGCCCGCCTCGAGCGTCTCGCCGGTCCGATAGACGGCGCAATCGGCCTGCATCGTCCGCTGCATTTTGTCGCGCAGCACCGCGGTCGGCGTGCCGCCCTTGGCGTTGCGGTACTTGTCGAGGCGGGTGAGCGAGAGATCGGCCGAGTTCGCCGGCAGCTCCGGCTGCTTCTCGCCGGCCTTGACGGTCTCGGCGCAGCGCAGACCAGCCGCACGGCCGAAGACGACGAGGTCGATCAGCGAATTCGAGCCGAGGCGGTTGGCGCCGTGCACGGAGACGCAGGCCGCTTCGCCGATCGCCATCAGGCCGGGCACGACCCGGTCCGGATCCCCATCGACCTTGGTCAGCACCTCGCCGTGGAAATTCGTGGGGATGCCGCCCATGTTGTAGTGCACGGTCGGGATCACCGGGATCGGCTCGCGGGTGACGTCGACGCCGGCGAAGATCTTGGCGCTCTCCGAGATGCCGGGCAGGCGCTCATGCAGGATCTTCGGGTCGAGATGGTCGAGATGCAGGTAGATGTGATCCTTGTCCTTGCCGACGCCGCGGCCGGCCCGGATTTCCATCGTCATCGAGCGTGAGACGACGTCGCGCGAGGCGAGGTCCTTGGCCGAGGGAGCGTAGCGCTCCATGAAGCGCTCGCCCTCGGAATTGGTGAGATAGCCGCCCTCGCCGCGCGCGCCCTCGGTGATCAGGCAGCCCGAGCCGTAGATGCCGGTCGGGTGGAACTGCACGAACTCCATGTCCTGCATCGGCAGTCCAGCCCGCAGCACCATGCCGCCGCCGTCGCCGGTGCAGGTATGGGCCGAGGTCGCCGAGAAATAGGCGCGGCCATAGCCGCCGGTCGCCAGGATGGTCTGCTGGGCGCGGAAGCGGTGCAGCGTGCCGTCATCGAGCTTGAGCGCGATCACGCCGCGGCAATGGCCATCCTCGTCCATGATCAGGTCGATGGCGAAGTACTCGATGAAGAACTCGGTGTTGTAGCGCAGCGCCTGGCCATAGAGCGTATGCAGCATGGCGTGGCCGGTGCGGTCGGCCGCGGCGCAGGTGCGTTGGGCCGGCGGGCCGTTGCCGAAATCGGTGGTCATGCCACCAAAGGGGCGCTGGTAGATCTTGCCGCTCTCGGTGCGCGAGAAGGGCACGCCCCAGTGCTCGAGCTCGTAGACGGCGGCCGGCGCGTTGCGCACGAGGTACTCGATCGCGTCCTGGTCGCCGAGCCAGTCCGACCCCTTGACGGTGTCGTACATGTGCCACTGCCAGGTGTCCTTGCCCATATTGCCGAGCGAGGCGGCGACGCCGCCCTGGGCCGCGACGGTGTGCGAGCGGGTCGGGAAGACCTTGCTGATGCAGGCGGTGCGCAGGCCGGCCTGCGAGCACCCGACCGTGGCGCGAAGCCCGGCGCCGCCGGCGCCGACGACGACGACGTCGAAGGTGTGGTCGGTGATGGCGTAGGCCTGGCCGGTGTAAGCCGGGACGGGGCGGGCGCGGGTGATCGCCATGATCAGCCTCCGAACGAGATCTTCAGGAGCGCGAAGGCGCAGGCGGCGCCGACGGCGATCGCAAAGAAGGTGTTGGCCATCACGGCGACGAGCTTCAGCCCCTCGTGATGGACGTAGTCCTCGATGACGACCTGCATGCCCAGGCGCATGTGGACCGCGCCGGAGATGACGAAGAGCAGCATCAGGATGGCGACGATCGGGTTCGACAGCGTCGCGATGGCGGCGCCATAGGGCTTGCCGATCAGCGAGATGACGACGCACAGGAAGGCCAGCGTCAGGATGACGTTGGCGACGCCCGTGACGCGCTGCAGCCAGAAATGGCCGGTGCCGGACTTCGCCGAACCGAGGCCGCGGACGCGGCCGAGCGGGGTGCGCATCGAGGAGTTGGAGAGCATCTTCGTGTTCCTCAGCGCGTCAGGACGACGAGCCAGACCAGCACAGTGAGCACGCCGGAGGCGACGAGGTTGTACTTGGCCAGGTTCATACGGGTCTGCGGGTCGAAGCCGTAGCCGAGATCCCAGACGAAATGGCGGAGCCCGCCGACCATATGATGCAGCAGCACGAAGGTGTAGCCGAACAGAACGAGGCGGCCGAGGATCGAGCCCGCGATCCACTGCGCGGTTTCGTAGGCGGCGGGGCCGGACGCGGCCGCGATCAGCCAGAGCGCGATCAGCAGCGTGCCGCCATAGAGCGCCACGCCGGTGGCGCGGTGGGCGATCGACGCCGCCATGGTCCAGGACCAGCGATAGATCTGCAGATGCGGGGAAAGCGGGCGCGCCGCCGGTCTGGACTCGGCCAAGTTAAGACTCCCGACCCTTCAAGCTCACGAAGCGAAGATCGCTTGGTATCGTTCTAGAGTGAATGGCTCTCTAACGAAACCATCTCCTCGCTGCAATGCGATAGGCATTTGCGCGATTACAGAAATCAAAATCTGTAACTTTCTTTCCCGTGAAGGCTGACTGCCGACGGCCTGCGAAAACAGCCTAAAGCCCGACAAGCGCCATCCGCCACCTATCCTCAGGGCGTATCGCACAAGCGAGGACCATCCATGAAGCTGGGCATGAGCCTTTCGCAGTTCGAGGCCGAACTGAATACGGATTGCTGCGATCCCTACAACAACGCCGAGTTGACGCTGACCTTGAAGCTCGGCTTCCGGCAGATCAATCCAGCTGCCGGCGCCGCCAACGGCACCTATCACGACTATGGTGACGCCACGGAGCCGACCCGCAAGATCATCAAATGGACGGTCGGCAGCTGGAACCTGTGGAAGAAGAACTTCGTCGACACCGCGACCCGCTTCTGGAACGGCAAGTTCTGGCTGTCGAACAATTTCCCGGTCTACGAGTTCGAGAAAAACGGCACGAAGTACCGGCCCAACATCTGGTGCCTGATCAAGATCGAGGATCGCGACATCGCGCTCGGCGGCCATCATCACGTCATCGACGTCGTCCGGTTGCACAGCAGCGAGACCTGGTTCGGCTCGCATTCCAAGCTCTACGACAGCCTCGACACCAATTCGGTGAAGAAGGGCACCAACAGCAAGGGCAAAGCGATCATGCAGCGCGCCCATGTCCACGAGGTCGGCCATCTGCTCGGCCTCGGCCATGTCGACATCGGCAAGGCGCATTGCCCCCCCGGTGGCAACACCAATGCCTCGAACTGCTATGGCGTCGCCGATGTCGACAAATATTCGGTGATGGGCCAGGGCATGCAATTGCGCCTCGTCCATGCCGTGCCCTGGCGCAAGGCGATGGTCGCGCTGTCCGGCAAGGGCAATGTGCTGACGGCGACCGATTGGGAGGCCAAGATGCAGCGCATCTATCCACGCATCCCGGCGGAAGTCGCCACCAACGCCATGCTCACGCACCGGCCCCTGCGCAAATGACCTTCATCCAGCCTGTTCGGACCGCGATGATGCGCCTCACCCGACGAAACCTTTCGATGCTCATTCTCGTTCTCAGCGGGATGGCCGGACTCCTCGGCCCCGCCCACGCCACAGGAAAGCGCTGCCAGATGAACGCGATCGAACGCTCCAAGTGCATCATCGAGGCGATCCTCGCCGATATCAGCCGGACCTACAGCCAGGTCGGCGGCGGCGGCATCAGCGCGATCAAGCAGAACTCGACGACGTCCTTCACCGTCTCGATCTCGCAGGAGGAACGGGTCGACCTCCTGACCTACGAGGCCACGGTCGACGCCAAGGGCAAGGTCAGCGTCAGGAAGACCGGCGAGGACACGAAGTCGCGCTGAGGGATGCCTCAGCGCGGCAGCAGGGCCCAGTAGTCGAAGTCGAGGATGACGCCGTCGGCATACTGGTCGGCGTGCTTCAGCGGGTGCTCGTTGCAGGGCAGGTTCTTGGTCGCGACGAGGCGCAGCCTCAGCGCACCGGCATCCGAACGCCCCGGCACCTCCGCGGTCTCCAGCACCTCGCTCCAGGCGAAGACGGTGTCGCCGGCGAACAGCGGCGAGACATGGCGGCCGGCATTGATCGCGGCGATGTGGAAGGCATTGCCGAGCCCGTTGAAGGACAGGGCGCGCGCCAGGCTGATGACGTGCCCGCCATAGATCAGGCGCTTGCCGAAGCGGGTCTCGCGGGCACCATAACCGTCGAAATGCACCTTGGCGGTGTTCTGGTAGAGCCGGGTCGCGATCTGGTGCTCGGCTTCCTCGACGGTCATGCCGTCGACATGGTCGATGCGCTCGCCCGCCCGGTAGTCGCCCCAGCGGAAAGGCGAGCCGGCGAGCGCGTCGTCATAGGCGGCAAGCTGCAGCGGCGGGCAGCCTTCGCCCAGCGCTTCCGGCGCGACGCTCTTCGGCAGTTCCGGCACCTGCTCGAACTCTGCCGGTGTGCCGGGCCGGCGCTTGCGCACCAGCACCCAGCGGGCATAGCTCAGCACGATCTCGCCACGCTGATTGCGACCGATCGAGCGGACATAGACGATGCCGGCATCGCCGCCCGAGGTCTGCTTCAGCCCGATCACCTCGGACGTCGTCGAGAGCGTGTCGCCCGGGAAGACCGGCTTGAGGAAACGGCCATCGGCATAGCCGAGATTGGCGACCGCATTGAGCGAGATGTCCGGCACCGTCTTGCCGAAGACGATGTGGAAGACCAGGAGATCGTCGACCGGCGCGGCGGGATAGCCGATCGCGCTGGCGAAGGCGTCGGAGGACTGCACAGCGAAGCGCGGCCCGTAGAGCGCGGTATAGAGCGAGACGTCACCGACCGTGACCGTGCGCGGCGTCGCATGGGCGATGGTCTCGCCGAGCCGGAAATCCTCGAAGAAGCGGCCGGTATTGGTCTTGCTGGTGATCTCGGACATCGGCTCGGCTTTCGCGGCGGGCCTTCATTGTGCGCTGCGGCGCGGGCCGTCGTAAAGCTGGTCCGAAGTCGAAGGCTAGCGGAAGTCGCGTGGCCTGAGGCCGGCATGGAACCAGGTGATCATCGAATAGATGTCGTAGACCGGCAGCCCCGTCGCCGCCTGCACTGCCGCGGCATAGGGCGGCATATTGGTGCATTCAAGCACGATGGCGCCGACCTCGGGATGCTCTTTGACCAGCCGCCGGGCTGCTTCGACCACGTCCTGCTCGGCGAGGTCGATATCCATATCCTCCTTCTCGGCCCTGATCAGAACGCGGAAGAATTCGCGGCCGTTCTCGGTGCCGGTCACCGGCGTATCGGCGGGGACACCGACCGCCCGAAGATGCTGCGGCGTCAGCGTCGCCGCCGAGACGGTGACGAGGCCGACGCGCTTGCCGGGCGGCAGGGTCGCCTGCACCCACGGCACCTGCATCAGCGAGGAGGTCGCGACGGGAACGCCGACAGCAGAAGCCAGCTCCAGCTGGAACAGCGAGAGGAAGCCGCAATTGGTGGTGATCGCCTCGGCGCCGAGCCGGACCAGCTCCTGCGCGGCCACGACGAAGTCAGGGAGCAGCCCTGCTGCTCCCTTCAGCACCACCTTCTCGGGGCTTGCGCCTTGCACGACGCGGTAGAGCACCGGGAAGGGCCAGGTCGTGGCATTGCCCATGTCGCCGAAAATGCGCGGAAAGCGCGCCTCCAGCATCAGCACGCCGAGCGGCGCGCCATAGAGCGCCTTGCCGCCCTTCGCGATGCCCCGCTTGCTCATGCGGTGATCTCGACCAGCTTCGTCAGATCGACATTGGCGCCGCAGACGAGGACGCCGAGGCGCTCGCCGGGCTGCGGCTTGTAGGAACCGCCGATCAGTGCGCCGAGCGCCGCAGCGCCGCCCGGCTCGACCGCGAGGCGGAAATCGCGCCAGAGCACGCGCTGCGCCTCGACGATCGCCGCATCCGGCACCAAAGCGACATGATCGACCGCGTCCTTGCAGACATCATAGACCAGCTGGCCGACATTGCGGGCTCCGAGCGAATCGGCCGCGACCGAAGCGACGGTCACCGTCACCGGCCCCTTCGCCTCGAACGCCGCCTGCAGCGCCCGCGAGCCCTCCGGCTCGACACCGACGACCTTGACGCTGGTGCCGGCGAACCAGGCAGCGATGCCGGAGATCAATCCGCCGCCGCCGACCGCGACCAGCACGGTGTCGAGATCGGGCTCTTGGCTCTGCCATTCGCGGCCGAGCGTACCCTGGCCGGCGATCGTCTCCTTGGCCGAGAAGGGGTGGATCTTGAGCGCGCCGGTCTCGGCCACGAACTTGTCGCAGGCCGCTTGGGCATCGTCATACTGCGCGCCGCCGATCCGGACCTCGGCGCCGAAGCGGCGGATCGCCTCGATCTTTGCCGCCGGCGAGATCTCCGGCACGAAGATCGTCGCCTTCACCCCGCGCTTGCCGGCGGCATAGGCGACGGCCGCGCCGTGATTGCCGCCCGAGGCCGCGGCGACGCCGGCGGCGGGAACATCGAGCGAGAGCAGGTTGTTGAAGGCGCCGCGCGTCTTGAAGGAGCCGGCATGCTGCAGGCTTTCGAGCTTGAGCGAGACATCGGCGCGCGAGCCGAAAGCGCCGGTGCCGAGTCGCATCACCGGCGTGGTGCGGGCATGGCCGGCAATGCGATCGGCCGCGGCCTCGATCATCGAGCGCGGCACAGGCTTCTCTGTCATGGCGATATCCTGGACGAGGGAACGATCCGCGACGAAGGTCCAGATCGCGATAGGTAGATCGTGGCTATCGCGTCCCGGCGGTTCGGGGAAGGGCTTCCCGCGCCCGGCGGCAATGTGCCGGGCGACGACCAACGCCGCGAGGGCATCGAGCGCATCGTCGGCGGCGGCGCCGCGCGGCGGCCGGGCATGTACGATTTCGGTCGGCAGCCCGGCCGCCAGCAATAGCGCCCGGCGCTCGGCCATCCCCGCCGGGTTGACCACGCCCTTGATCTTCTTGGGATGCAGGAGCGGCGCGCCCCGCATGGTCCGGAAGGCGAGCTCGGGATGCGTCTCGACAATGCGCTCGCACCAGCCGGGCTCTGTCCGCAGCAGCGCGTCGATCTCGCGGATGCGCGGGAAGAGATGGAAGCCCTGCTTCGAGACCTTGCGCGGCGGCTCCGACGTCGCCAGCGCCAGTCGGCAGGCATCGCCATAATCGGCCGCATGGACGGCGCTGCGCGAGGGAATCGAGAACACCGAGGACTGCCGGTCGCCGAGCAGCGCCCGAACCGCCTGCTCCGGTCCGCGCCCGGACCCGGCGATCCGATCGGGCAGGCCGATCGGCATGTCGACCGCGATCAGCTCCGGCACTGGCGGCCCGGCGAGCAGATCGCTCCAACGCGAAAAGACACGGAAGAAGGGCGGCCCCTGCCCCGTCTGGTCGGCGAAGGCCGCGATCCAGCCCGCCTTGCAGCCGTCGACACCGACAATCCAGCGCATCACAGGCCCGTCATCCGTCTTTCGCAGAACTGACATTGCATTGCGGCGCAGTCTAGTGTGCACTGCAGCGAACCCGGCGACCCTTCAATCCGGAGAGACAATATGACCGACATCCGTCCGCGCCGCAGCGTCCTCTATATGCCGGGCTCCAATGCCCGCGCCCTCGAAAAGGCCCGCGAGATCGCCGCCGACGCGCTGATCCTCGATCTCGAAGATGCGGTCGCCCCCGACGCCAAAGAGCTGGCGCGCAGCCAAGTCTGCGCCGCGGTCAAGGCCGGCGGCTATGGCAGGCGCGAGCTGGTCATCCGCACCAACGGCATCGACACGCCCTGGTTCGACGCCGACCTCGCCGCCGCGTCCGAAGCTGCCCCCGATGCGATCCTGATCCCGAAGGTCTCCTCGCCCGAGACGCTGGTCGAGATCGGCCATCGCCTGACCGGGCTCTGGGCCAAGCCGGAGACGCGGGTCTGGGCGATGATCGAGACGCCGCTCGCCATCCTCGACTGCGAGAGGATCGCACGCGCCGCCCGCGATCCCTCGACCCGCCTCGCCTGCTTCATCCTCGGCACCAACGACCTCGCCAAGGAAACCCGCGCCCGCTTCGTGCCGGGCCGCGCGCCGATGCTGCCCTGGCTGACCACGGCGATCCTCGCCGCCCGCGCCCATGGCGTCGATGTGGTCGACGGCGTCTACAACGACCTCAAGGACGAGGCCGGTTTCAGGGCCGAATGCGAGCAGGGCCGCGACCTCGGCTTCGACGGCAAGACCCTGATCCATCCGAACCAGGTCGCGGTGGCCAACACCGTCTTCGCGCCGGAGGAAAGCGAGCTGACCCGCGCCCGCGCCATCATCTCCGCCTTCGCCGAGCCGGCGAATGCCGACAAGGGCGCGATCCAGCTCGACGGCCGCATGGTCGAGCGCCTGCACGCCGAGATGGCCAAGCGCGTGGTGGCGCTCGCCGAGGCGATCGCAGCCTGATCACGCCCCACTGAGGCCAAACGAAAAGGCCGGGAGCAAGCTCTCGGCCTTTTCGATTCCGTCAGATAAAAAGCTTGGTTCAAGCCGCCTTGCGCTGCTCGAACACGCCCTTGAACTCGCGCAGCTGCACGAGCTGGTCGTGCAGGCGCTTCTTCTCGGCCTCGTCATGCGAGCCGGCATGGCGGGTCTCGGCGGTCAGGATCTCCGCATCGAGAACGGCGCTGTCGACGTCCTCAAGGAAGCGGGCCTGCTCGGCCAGGATGGTGACGCTCGTCGCGTTGACCTCGGCGAGGCCGCCCGAGACGAAGAATTCCTTGCCGTTGCTGGAGTCGGTCTGGACCAGGACGATGCCGGGCTTCAGCACGGCGACGACCGGCGCGTGACCGGCGAGCACGGTCATCTCGCCCTCGACCGACGGCACGATGACGCTGACGGCTTCACCCGAGAACAGGATGCGCTCCGGTGAGACGAGTTCGAATGTGAAGGTGGCCATCGTAAAATCTCTCCAGGCTCGTCATGGTCGGGCCTGACCCGACCATCCCTGAAACCAGTGTCTGCTCGTCCAGAGATTCTCGGGGCAAGCCCGAGAATGACGCGTGTCACGCCCCCCGGCCAGCCAAAGCCGACCGGAACGGCCCGTGAAACTTACGCCGCCTCGGCAGCCAGGCGCTGGGCCTTCTCGACCGCTTCCTCGATCGAGCCGACCATGTAGAAGGCGGCCTCCGGCAGGTGGTCGTACTTGCCCTCGACCAGGCCCTTGAAGCCCTTGATCGTGTCCTCGAGCGCGACGAGCTTGCCCGGCGAGCCGGTGAAGACTTCCGCGACGAAGAACGGCTGCGAGAGGAAGCGCTCGATCTTGCGGGCGCGGGCGACGGCGAGCTTGTCCTCTTCCGAGAGCTCGTCCATGCCCAGGATCGCGATGATGTCCTGCAGGGCCTTGTAGCGCTGGAGGATCTGCTGGACCTGGCGGGCGACGCCGTAGTGCTCGTCACCGACGATCGCGGCCGAGAGCATGCGCGAGGTCGAGTCGAGCGGGTCGACCGCCGGGTAGATGCCCTTTTCCGCGATCGAGCGCGAGAGCACAGTCGTCGCGTCCAGGTGGGCGAAGGAGGTCGCCGGCGCCGGGTCGGTCAGGTCGTCCGCCGGCACGTAGATCGCCTGCACCGAGGTGATCGAGCCCTTGTTGGTGGTCGTGATCCGCTCCTGCAGATTGCCCATGTCCGTGGCGAGCGTCGGCTGATAGCCGACCGCCGACGGGATGCGGCCCAGCAGCGCCGACACTTCCGAGCCGGCCTGGGTGAAGCGGAAGATGTTGTCGACGAAGAACAGCACGTCCTGGCCACGGTCGCGGAAGTCTTCCGCGACGGTCAGGCCGGACAGGGCGACGCGCATGCGGGCGCCCGGGGGCTCGTTCATCTGGCCGTAGACGAGGGCGCACTTCGAACCGTCGCCGCCGCCCTTCTTGTTGACGCCCGACTCGATCATCTCGTGATAGAGGTCGTTGCCTTCGCGGGTGCGCTCGCCGACGCCGGCGAACACCGAGTAGCCGCCGTGGGCCTTCGCGACGTTGTTGATCAGCTCCATGATCAGCACGGTCTTGCCGACGCCGGCGCCGCCGAACAGGCCGATCTTGCCGCCCTTGGCGTAGGGAGCCAGCAGGTCGACGACCTTGATGCCGGTGACCAGGATCTGCGCGTCCGTCGCCTGCTCGGCATAGGACGGAGCCGGCTGGTGGATGCCGCGGGTGTTGGTGGTCTTGATCGGGCCGGCCTCATCGACCGGCTCGCCGATGACGTTCATGATGCGGCCGAGGCATTCGTCGCCGACGGGAACCGAAATCGGCGCGCCGGTGTCGGTCACCGACTGGCCGCGGACCAGACCTTCGGTCGAGTCCATGGCGATGGTGCGAACGGTGTTCTCGCCGAGGTGCTGGGCGACCTCGAGGACGAGGCGGTTGCCGAGGTTCTCGGTCTCGAGCGCGTTCAGAATCTCCGGCAGCGCGCCGTCGAACTGCACGTCGACGACGGCGCCGATGACCTGCGAAACGCGGCCGGTGCCGGTGTTGGCGGGCTTGTCGGTCTTGGTCTTGGTAGCGGCTTTGGCCATGGTTCGAACCTCGGATGCGAAGCGTGTCGGGTGGCCGGCACGCCGGCCTGAATAGTTAGGCGGTTAGAGCGCTTCCGCGCCGGAGATGATCTCGATCAGTTCCTTGGTGATCATCGCCTGACGCGAGCGGTTGTAGATCGTCGTCTGCTTCTTGATCATCTCGCCGGCATTGCGCGTGGCGGAGTCCATGGCGGACATGCGCGCGCCCTGCTCGGAGGCGGCGTTCTCGAGCAGCGCCCGCAGCACCTGAACGGTCAGGTTGCGCGGCAGCAGCGTCTCGAGGATCTCGCTCTCTTCCGGCTCGTAGTCGTAGACCGCGTCGGTCGTCTTGGCGCCAGCCGGAATCTCGGCCGGGATGATCTGCTGCGCCGTCGGGATCTGCGCGATCACCGACTTGAACTTCGAGAAGAACAGCGTCGCGACATCGAACTCGCCACCCGCGAAGCGCGTCAGGATGTTCTGCGCGATCGTCTCGGCATTGACGAAGCCGAGCTGCTTGAAGGCGCGCAGGTCGACGAGCTCGATGATATCCGCGGCGAACTGCCGGCGCAGGATGTCATAGCCCTTCTTGCCGACGCAGATGATCTTGACCGTCTTGCCTTCGGCCTTGAGCGCGTTCGCCTTGTCGCGGGCAAGACGAGCGATCGAGGAGTTGAAGGCGCCGCACAGGCCGCGCTCGGCCGTGCAGACGACGAGCAGCTGGACCTTGTCCGAGCCCGTGCCGGCGATCAGGCGCGGGGCGCTGCCATTGGCGAGGCCGCCGGCGAGGTTGGCCAGCACCGCTTCCATGCGCTCGGCATAGGGACGGGCCGCCTCGGCCGCGGTCTGCGCGCGGCGCAGCTTCGCCGCCGCGACCATCTGCATGGCCTTGGTGATCTTCTGCGTCGCCTTCACCGAGGCGATGCGGTTGCGTAGGTCCTTAAGGGACGGCATCCGGTCTTGATCCCCTATCCGTCATTGGCAGGCAACAACGAAGCAATCCAGAACTGGTGCGCAGCGGGGCTGGATTGCCTCGCTGCGCTCGCAATGATCAGGCGAAGGACTTGGCGTAGCCTTCGACGATCCCCTTCAGCTTCGCGGCGTTCGCGTCCGAAAGGTCCTTCGAGGAGCCGATCTCGTTCAGGAGGTCGGTGTGCTTGCCGCGAACGAGCGAGAGCAGCCCGTCCTCGAACGCGCGCACCTTGTTGACCGGGAGCGGGTCGAGATAGCCGTTGACGCCGGCATAGATCACCACGACCTGCTCTTCCATCTTCAGCGGCGAGAACTGCGGCTGCTTCAGGAGCTCGGTCAGGCGGGCGCCGCGATTGAGCAGGCGCTGGGTGACCGCGTCGAGGTCCGAGCCGAACTGGGCGAAGGCGGCCATCTCGCGATACTGGGCGAGCTCGCCCTTGATCTTGCCCGCGACCTTCTTGGTCGCCTTGGTCTGCGCCGAGGAGCCGACGCGCGACACCGAGAGACCGACGTTCACCGCCGGGCGGATGCCCTGGTAGAAAAGGTCCGTCTCCAGGAAGATCTGACCGTCGGTGATCGAGATCACGTTGGTCGGGATGTAGGCCGAGACGTCGTTGGCCTGGGTCTCGATGACCGGCAGCGCCGTCAGCGAGCCGTTGCCGGCAGCGTCGCCCATCTTGGCGGCGCGCTCGAGCAGACGGGAGTGGAGATAGAACACGTCGCCGGGATAGGCCTCGCGGCCCGGCGGGCGGCGCAGCAGCAGCGACATCTGGCGATAGGCGACGGCCTGCTTCGACAGGTCGTCATAGATGATCACGGCGTGCATGCCGTTGTCGCGGAAATACTCGCCCATCGAGCAGCCGGCGAACGGCGCCAGGAACTGCATCGGGGCGGGGTCGGAGGCGGTGGCCGCCACGACGATGGAATACTCCATCGCGCCGCGCTCCTCGAGCACCTTCACGAGCTGGGCGACGGTCGAACGCTTCTGGCCGACGGCGACGTAGACGCAGTAGAGCTTCTGGCTCTCCGGGGCGCCTTCGACGTTGAGCGGCTTCTGGTTCAGGATCGCGTCGAGCGCCACGGCGGTCTTGCCGGTCTGGCGGTCGCCGATGATCAGCTCGCGCTGGCCACGGCCGATCGGGATCAGGGCGTCGATCGCCTTGAGGCCGGTCGCCATCGGCTCGTGCACCGACTTGCGCGGGATGATGCCGGGCGCCTTGACGTCGACGCGGGCGCGGGTCTTGGACTTGATCGGGCCCTTGCCGTCGATCGGGTTGCCGAGCGCGTCGACGACGCGGCCGAGCAGCTCCTTGCCGACGGGGACGTCGACGATGGCGCCGGTGCGCTTGACGGTCTGGCCTTCCTTGATCTCGCGGTCGGAGCCGAAAATGACGACGCCGACATTGTCGCTCTCGAGGTTGAGGGCCATGCCGCGCACGCCCGTCTCGAACTCGACCATCTCACCGGCCTGGACCTTGTCGAGGCCGTAGACGCGGGCGATGCCGTCACCGACGGAGAGAACCTGACCGACCTCGGTAACCGAGGCTTCCGAGCCGAAGTTCGAGATCTGCGACTTCAGGATAGCGGAGATTTCAGCGGCGCGGATGTCCATCAGCCGACCTCTTTCATGGCAAGACGAATAGAATTGAGCTTGGTTTTCAGGGACGCATCGACCATGCGCGAGCCCATCTTGACGACGAGACCGCCGATGATGGCCGGGTCGACCTTGAGCGAGACGTCGACATCCTTGCCTGCAACCTCCTTGAGGGCGGCGGTGATGTCCTTGAGCTGAGCGGCGGAAGGCTGCTCGGCGAGCGTGACCTCGGCGCTGACGACGCCCTTGGCCTCGGCGACCTTGGCGCGGAACGCGCGGATCATGCCCGGCAGCGCGAAGAGGCGGCGCTTGCTGGCGACGAAACCGATGAAGTTGGCGGCAAGCCCGGTGATACCGGCCTTGGCGGTGAGCGCGGTGATGGCGGAAACCTGATCCTGCGCCGAGAAAGCCGGGCTCTCGATCAGGCGCTTGAGGTCATCGCTCTCGGCGATCATCGCGGCGAAGCCGTCGAGGTCCTTGGCGACGGCGTCGACCGTCTTGGCCTCGCTGGCCAGTTCGAACAGAGCCGTCGCGTAACGCTCGGCCACGCCCGAGACTGGGGACTGTTCCTGCGATCCGCCCTCGGCCACGCTCTCGCTCTCTCTTCCAGGGGACCGCTCCGGCGACCTTCTGACGAAGGTGGAGTGCACGGCCCCGACGCTGCGATGATCAAGCGCACGGCAAGCCCGTTCCAGGGCTTGCGGCGCTTGGATTGCGGCGGTGCGATAGCATGGGGTTTCGGGGGGCGCAACCGACGAAATACCCGCCCCACATGCTTTGGATGCGGTCGAAAGAAGCAGGCAGCGCAGGGCGCGGCGGCCTGCACGGGCGCGCAATGCGAATCCGGCTAAAGGAAGCTCTGCGGATCGACGTCGACCGCGACCCTGACCGAGCCCTTCGGCCGCGGCGCCCGCCGGAGCCAGGCGCGCAGGTAATCCTGCAGGTTGATCTCGCGCGCCGTGCGCACGATCAGCCGCATGCGATGACGTCCCCGCAAGATGGCGAGCGGCGCCTCGGCCGGGCCGAGCACGGCGACGCCGGCCGGTGCCTCGGCGCAGCGCGCCAGCGCCCGCGCATGGGTCTCGGCCTCGGCTTGCGAGTTCGCCGAAACGATCAGCCCGGCGAGCCGGCCGAAGGGCGGCAGGCCGGCGGCCTCGCGCGCTGCCGTCTCCGCCGCATAGAAGCGCTCGGGGTCGCCGGAGATCAGCGCCTTCAGCACGGGATGATTGGGGTCGTGCGTCTGCAGCAGCGCCCGCCCCGGCTTCTCGCCGCGCCCAGCCCGGCCGGTGACCTGCCTGAGCACCTGGAAGGTGCGCTCGGCGGCGCGCGGATCGCCCGAGGTCAGGCCAAGATCGGCATCGATCACCCCGACCAGTGTCATCCCCGGGAAATTATGGCCCTTGGCGACGAGCTGCGTGCCGATGACGATGTCGAACTCGCCCTCGGCCACCGCCATCAGCTCCTGCTTCAGGCGTTCGGTTCCCCCCGGGAAATCGCTCGACAGCACGATCGAGCGCGCCTGCGGGAACAGGGTCGCGACCTCCTCGGCCAGGCGCTCGACACCGGGCCCGCAGGCGACGAGGCTCTCCGGCTGATGACAGGCCGGGCATTCATGCGGCCTGCGCTCGACATGGCCGCAATGATGGCAGACCAGCGCCCGGCGGAAGCGATGGTCGACCAGCCAGGCCGAGCAGTTCGGACACTGGAAGCGGTGGCCGCAGTCGCGGCAGAGCGTCAGCGGCGCATAGCCGCGTCGGTTGAGGAAGAGCAGCGACTGCTCCTTCGCCTCGATATTGGCCTCGACCGCCTTGATCAGTTGCGACGAGAGCCAGCGCCCGCGCTCCGGCTTGTCCTTGCGCAGGTCGATCAGACCGAGCGTCGGCAATTCACGCCCGCCATAGCGCTCGGGTAGCTTGAGATGGATATAGCGGCCACGCTCGGCGTTGACGCGGGTTTCCAGCGACGGGGTCGCCGAGGCCAGCACCACCGGCGCGTTCTCGATCTTGCCGCGTACTACCGCCATGTCGCGGGCGTGGTAGGCGACGCCGTCCTCCTGCTTGTAGGCGGCCTCGTGCTCCTCATCGATGACGATCAGGCCAAGATCCCGATAAGGCAGGAACAGGGCCGAGCGCGCACCAGCCACGACCAGCGCCTCCCCCTTGGCGATCGCCGCCTGCAGGCGCTCGCGCCGGCGCCCGCTCACCGCCGAATGCCACAGGCCCGGCCGGACGCCGAAGCGGGCCTCGAAGCGGTCGATGAACTGCGCGGTGAGCGCGATCTCCGGCATCAGGATCACGCTCTGACGCCCGAGCCTGACCGCCTCGGCGACCGCCTCGAAATAGACCTCGGTCTTGCCCGACCCCGTGACGCCCTCGAGCAGCGCGACCTGCCAGGATTGCTTGCGCACGAGCTCGGCCAGCGCATCGCCGACCGCGCGCTGGTCGTCGGAGAGCTGTGGCTGGGCATAGTCAGGATCGGGCCGTGCCGCGATCGCCTCCTGCGGCAGCGCCTCGACCAAGAAGGTGCCGGCATCGACGAGCGAATCGATCACCGCCGTGCTGACCGAGGCGGCTTCCGCCAGCGCCGACTTGCCGATCAGCAAACCGCCCTCGGCCGCGGCGATGGCCCGTGCGCGGGCCGGCGTCATCCGCGTGGGCGGCGCACCGACCAGCCTGACGCCGAGCTTGGGCCGCTCCGGCATGTCGTCGGGCGGGCGGCGCAAGGCGAGCGCCAGCACCGAGCCCTTGGCGGCAAGCGTATACCAGGCGACCCAGTCGACCAGCTTGCGCAGGGCCGGATCGAGCGGCGGCATGTCGAGCTTGCCGACGACCTTCTTCAGATTGCCGCCGCGGCCGGAACCGGCCTCCCAGACGACTCCGACCGTCTCGCGCGGCCCCAGCGGCACCTGCACGACATCGCCCGGCGCGAGCGTGAGCCCCGGCGGCACGGCATAGCTATAGGCCTGGTCGAGGCCGAGCGGGATCAGCACCTCGACCGTGCCGCCGCCCTGCCCTTCGTCGAGCGCATCGTCCATGCGCCCGTCTCTAGCACTGATTCGGGATCATCGCCGGCAGCAGTCGCCGCCGGCTGCAATCTCACGCCGCCGCCGGCTGGCGCCGGCCGAAGGGCAGCGCCTTCCACAGCATCGCACCCCAGAGCAGCATGGTCAGCACGCCGAGCGTGCCGGCGATAGGCCGATCGAGGAAGCCGATGAAGGAGCCGTTTGCCTTGATCATCGAGCTCATGAAGTTCTGCTCCAGCATCTCGCCGAGCACGAGGCCGAGGATCAACGGCGCGACCGGGATGCCATGTTCCTCGAGCAGCCAGCCGAACAGGCCCATCACCACCATCAGCACGACGCCGTAGAGCGAGTTGGTCATGGCGAAGGAGCCGACCATGCAGAAGATCAGGATGATCGGCAGCAGGATGTTGCGCGGCACCCGCAGGATCTGCTTGGCGGACTTGATCGCCGCCCAGCCGAGCGGGAACATCAGCAGATTGGCAAGGATGAAGATGATGAAGACGGCGTAGATCAGCTCCGGCGTCTGCAGAAAGACGGTCGGGCCCGGATTCATGCCCTTCATGTAGAGCACGCCGATCACGATCGCGGTGATCGAATCGCCGGGAATGCCGAAGACCAGTGCCGGAATCCAAGCGCCGCCGAGTGCGGAATTATTGGCCGAGGTCGAATCGACGATGCCCTCGATATGGCCGGTGCCGAACTTTTCCGGCTCCTTCGACAGCTTCTTCGAGACTGCATAGGAGACCCAGGCAGCGATATCTGCGCCAGCGCCCGGCAGGGCGCCGATCACCGTGCCGATCACCGAGCCGCGGATGAAGTTCTTCCAGTATTTGCGCGTCACCGCGCCGAGGCCGGCGAACATGTTGCCGACCGCCTGCTTCACCATGATCCCGGACTTCTCCATGGTCACGGCCCCGCGCAACAGCTCGGAGACCGCAAACATGCCGATCAGGGTCGGGATGAAATTGATGCCGGAGAGCAGGTCGACATTGCCGAAGGTGAAACGCGGCTGGCCAGCAGCCGGGTCGATGCCGATCGTGCCGATGGCGAGACCGATGAACAGCGAGAGCAGACCCTTGAGCGGGTCGCCGGTGCCGATGAAGACCGCGCAGGTCAGGCCAAGGCAGGCGAGCCAAAAATACTCGAAGGAGGAGAAGTTGATCGCCACCTCGGCCAGAACCGGCGCGAGCACGACCAGGATGATCACGCCGAAGATGCCGCCGAGCACGGAGAAAACCAGGTTGACGCCCATGCACAGGTCGAGCTGGCCCTTCTTGGTCATCTCGTAGCTCTCGTCCGCATAGGCGGCCGAGGCGGGCGTGCCGGGCATGCGCAGCATCGCCGCCGGGATGTCGCCCGCGAAGATCGCCATGGCGGTAGCGGTGACGATGGCACCGAGCGCCGGCACCGGCGACATGAAGAAGGTAACCGGCACCAGCAGCGCCGTCGCCATCGTCGCGGTCAGGCCCGGCATCGCCCCGACGAACATGCCGAAGATGGCCGAGCCCATGATCACGGCCAGCACATAAGGGTCGAAGACCAGGCCGAAGGCGGTTGCGATCGCAGTCATGGCCGGCTCCTCACAGCACGCTGTCGAGGATGCCGCGCGGCAGCGGCACGCGCATCAGCGACGAGAAGAACCAGTGCACCAATCCGGTCATGACGACAGCGACCACGACGGCCGTGATCGGCCTGACGCCGAACCAGAGAAACAGGATGAGCTGGATCAGAAAAGCGCAGGGGATGAAACCGAGCGGCTCCGAGGCCAGGACATAGAACGCCATCGCCCCGAGCA
Organism: Allobosea sp. NPDC003192; assembly: GCF_050275675.1. NCBI lineage: Bacteria > Pseudomonadati > Pseudomonadota > Alphaproteobacteria > Hyphomicrobiales > Alloboseaceae > Allobosea > Allobosea sp. NPDC003192. Next base: position 165,548 of record NZ_JBNNPK010000008.1, on the reverse strand, counting down.
TCAGTGCGAAGGAGGCGACGCGGCGCGGCACGCCGGTCCACTCGTCGAGCTGGAGCCAGCGCCCGCCGGCCGTGCGCTCGCGCAGGCCGCGGACGATCAGGAGGGCCGAGCAGCCGATGATGCCGGCGCCGAGAATTCGCGGGAACAGGCTCGGCCCGTATTGCTGGCCGGGAAAGGCGGAAAACGAAAAGGTCATCGCGATCATCGCGGCGGCGATCAGGATGAACGCGGCTCCGATCACGGCGTCGTTGAAGCGCATCGGCAATCTCTCCAAGCGCCCGTGCGCTGTCTCCTCGCACGGAACGGGGCCGGCGCGGGGCCGGCCCTTCACGGGTGGCAGGGTCGGGTCAGGCCTTCTTGGCGAGGCCCGCCGCGTTCATCGCCGCCGCCATCGCCTTGTCGCCATCAGCCATGAACTTGGTGAAGCCGGCCTGGTCGGCGAAGGTCATGCCGAAGCCGCGGGCGTTCATGAAGTCCTTGAACTCCTTGGAGTCGTAGGCCTTCTTCAGCTCGGCGATCAGCTTGGTCTGGACGTCGGCGGGCAGCCCCTTCGGACCGGCGATGCCGCGCCAGGCGCCGACCGAGTAGTTGATGCCGAGCGTCTCGTTCAGCGTCGGCACGTCCTTGAATTGCGGATTGCGTTCCTTGGCCATGATCGCAAGCGCCTTCGCCTTGCCGGCGTCGATCATTGCGCGCGCTTCCGGCACCGAGCAGGTGACGATGTCGATGCCGCCGGCAGCCAGATCCTGCATGGCCGGTGCGGCGCCGTTGGACGGCGCCCACGCGACATGGTCGGGCTTCAGGCCCATGGCGACGAGCCAGCCGATCAGCGCCAGGTGCCAGATGCCGCCCTGGCCCGTGCCGGACGCCTTGAACTTGCCGGCCGGCGCCGCCTTGATCGCCTCGGCCAGCGCCTTGATGTCCTTGTAGGGGCTCGATGCCGAGACCTGCACGCCCGGCGGGTCCTCGTTCATCAGCGCCAGCGGCGTGTAGCTGGTCGGGTTGAGATCGGTCAGGCCCTGATGATGCATCATCGTGATTTCGACGGTGATCATCCCGATCGTGTAGCCGTCTGGCGCTGCAGTCGCGATCGCGGAATGCCCGACGACGCCGGAGCCGCCGGTGCGGTTCACCACGTTGAAGGGCTGGCCCATGTTCTTCTCGAGCAGCGAGGCGACGATGCGCGCCGTCGCGTCGGTGCCGCCGCCCGCACCCCAGGGACAGACCAGGGTCACCGGCCGGTTCGGCCATTGCGCCTGGCCGAGCGCCGGGCGTGTGATCAGCCCTGCCGCGCCAGCTGCCGCCGCGCCTTTGAGGACCGAACGTCTGCTGATTCTGCTCATAATGGTCTCCTCCCCGTTCAATCGATTTAAAATTTGAAAGCTTCTTCGCCTGGCGGCGCGGCTTCCTTGATTTCTCGCTATCAGAACCGATTGCCGCTGGCGAGGCAACAGTCTTTGTATGCTGTATGCACGATCACGCAGCTGGTGTCAGAGCCCGCAGGCGATCGCTACCACGCTCTTGCCGGCAGCCTCGGCGATCGCACCGGTGCTCAGCTCACCGCCAGCTGCGGTAGCGGCAGGCTTCGCGTCGGCCTTCTCCAGCATCGCCTTGAGCTGCGCGACTCCGGCGATCGCATGATTGCGCTGCGGCGCGACCCCGGCGATCAGGGCCTTGTCTGAGGGATTGGCGGTGACCAGCCCCGCGAGCCGGCCCTGCCGGTCGAAGACCGGGCTGCCCGCGCCGCCCGGCTGCAAGGGCGCAAGCACGGCATCGCTCATCACCTCGCCGGGCAAAGCGACCGCGGTGCGCGAGGCGGCCGTTCCGTCATAGGCGAGCACGACTACTGCCTCTTTCGTGGCGGGCGCGCTTTCGCGCAGCCCCGGCAGTGTGCCGGAGGCGAGCCCGGGCACGTCGAGCAGCGCGAGCCCGCTCGCCTGATCCTGCGCCCGCAGTTTCGCCGGGCGCGATCCAACCTTGAGCCCCTTGCAGGGATCGACAGCGGCGCGGGCCGTCAGCACCAGTTCCCTGCCGATGACGAGACCGACGCCGAAGCGCTCTGTCGCCGGCTGTGCCGGGGTCGTTGCCACGGCGGGGGCGCCGGGCGCTGCAGGCGTCGGCGCGGGAGCCGGCGCCGCCCCGCTCGGGAATGGCTCGAAACTGTCGGCGATAGCGGTCACCACCTTGTCGAAGGTCGCCGCGACGCCCTTGTCGTAGCCGACAGAAAAGCCGCGCAGACCCGACGGCCCGAGCGCCTGGCGCCGGAAGAATTTCCCGTCTCGCGTCTCGCCGGCGACGACGAAGAATGTCGGTTGCAACAGCTTGTAGGTGATCCGGCGCGGGACATGAGGCGTGACCGCAATGGCACGCTCGAAGATGGCCGGAAGCGGCTCACTCGCGGGTCCCGCGTTGACGTCGAGCGTGATCTTGCCGTCGGCGCTCTGCCAGCGGCTGCCTCCGGCCGGCGTCGCCTCGCGCTTCGGCAGGAGTTTTTGCGGGATGCCGATGCGCACGCCGGTCGGCTGGTCGGTGATCACGGTAAAGCCCGCCGCATCGCGCGCCGTTTTGGCGATTCGCGCCAGTTCCTGGCGCTCAGCCGGGGTCAATTGCCCGTCGGGCTGGCCCCGTCCGGCCTTGAAACTGTTCACGGCGCGGAAGGTCAGCGGGCCGAAATTGCCGGTGGCGGCGCTGTTGAGATGCCCTGTCCAGATCAGGTCGGACTGGATCGCCTTGCGCTCAGCCTCCGGCAGCGCGGCATAGGCCTGCGTCGCCGCGGCCAGGCGCGGATCGGCAGGCTGCTGCGCTTGTGCGGCGTTCAGGCAGACAAGAACACCGGCAATACCGATCCAAGAGGAAACCTTGAGCACGACCTTCTCCTCATCCAGACCGCGCCGCGACGCGGCGCCATTCAGCGTCAGGCTTGCCGCAGAGGCAAGACCAGCCTGTTCATTTTGAGCACAAGGGTGACAAGCGCGGGAAACCCCTCCCCCTTGCGGGGAGGGGATAGGGGTGGGGGGCGCAAAGTCTGAACTCGATCTTGGCCAATCAATCAGCTCCGCTCCTACAATCGACATCGCGCCCGGTCGTTCGCCCCCCAATCCCCATGCCCTTCCCCCCAAGGAGGAAGGGCAGAGCCCATTCCGGCACGCACCAGCGAGAGGCGAGAAGGGCTCAACCGATCGCAAGCCGAGTTGCGCCCGACGCGCCGGGTGCTAGCTTCGCGCAGCGCAACGTGATGACCCGTCATCGCGTCGACGCCTGCCGCGGCAACTATCCGGCCGCCCGCCTCTCGGAGACCGAGCCATGCGCCATCTCGTCCGTCTCGCCCTCCTGCTCGGCCTGACTGTCGCCGCCGGACCTGCTTTCGCTCAGAAGGCCTATGTCCGGCCCGATCTCGCCAGCGACGGCCAGCGCCTGGAGGAGCGATTGAAGCGCGAGGTCTCGGTCGGCCAGCGCCCCTTCGCCACCTTGCTGCGCGACGGCACCGCCGCCCTCAATCGCGGCGATGCCCGTGCAGCACTCCCGCTCGCCAATGCCGCGGCAGTCGCCGATCCCGCCAATCCCGGCGGCTGGCGTTTGATGGCGCAGGCGGCGAGCGGCATCGAGCCGCGCGACTATCGCGAGCGCTACGAACTGCGCGAGCGCGCGATCAGCTCAGCCTATCTCGCCTATCAGCGCTCGACCTCGCGTCCGGACGAGGCCTCCTCGCTTGGCGTGCTCGCCCGCGTCTTCGAGAAGCACGAGCTCTGGCGCCCGGCGCTGACCACCTATCGCCTCAGCCTCGACCTTTCCGACAACGCCTCGCTGCGCGCCGACTACGAGGCGCTGCGGGCCCAGCGCGGCTTCCGCCTGCTCTCCAACAAGGTCGATTCCGACGCGGCGAGCCCGCGCGCCTGCTTCCAGTTTTCCGACCCCCTGGCGCGCAGCGGCGTCGACTTCGCGCCCTACGTCGCCATCACCGGCAAGGGCGATTTCGCCGTCAGCGGCGAGGATCGCCAGCTCTGCGTCGACGGCCTGCGCCATGGCGAGCGCTACGGCTTCGTCATCCGCCAGGGCGTGCCCTCGGCGCTCCCCGACGAGAAGCTGCTGAAATCGGCTGATTACGAGGTCTATGTCCGCGATCGCGCGCCATCGGTGCGCTTCACCGGCAAGAACTATGTGCTGCCGCGCACCGGCCAGCAGGGCGTGCCGGTCGTCTCGGTCAATGCCGACAGCCTCGATCTCGAAGTGATGCGCATCGGCGACCGCAACCTGATCGGCTCGGTCCATTCCGACGACTTCCTCAGCCAGCTCGGCAGCTACAACGCCAGCCAGATCGCCTCGGACAAGGGTTCGAGCGTCTGGAAGGGCACGATGGCGGTGAAGTCCGAGCTCAACAAGGACGTCACCACCGCCTTCCCTGTGCTGGAGGCGGTCGGCCGGCTCCAGCCCGGCGTCTACGTCATGTTCGCCAAGCCGACCGGCACGAAGGCAGCGAGCACCTCGGACGGCGATGGCGACTATGACTACGACGGCACCACCCGCGCGACGCAGTGGTTCGTCGTCTCCGATCTCGGCCTGACCTCCTTCTCCGGGCCTGATGGCGTGCATGTGCTGGTGCGCTCGCTCGCCGACGCCTCGCCCGTCGCCAATGCCGAACTGCGCCTCATCGCCCGCAACAACGAGGTGCTGGCGACCGTCCGCTCCGACAGTAACGGCTACGCCCGCTTCGACGCCGCGCTGGCCAAGGGCCAGGGCGGCAATGCGCCCGGCCTCGTCACCGCCGGCCTCGGCGAGGATTACGGCTTCCTCGACCTGAAGCAGACCGCGTTCGATCTGTCGGATCGCGGCGTGAAGGGCCGTGTCGCCCCGGCCGGGCTCGACGCTTTCCTCTACACCGAGCGCGGCGTCTATCGCTCCGGCGAGACCGTCTATCTGACGACGCTGCTGCGCGACGCCAAGGGCGCCGCCGTCTCCGGCCTGCCATTGACCCTCGTCGTCAGGCGGCCCGATGGCGTCGAGTATCGCCGCCGCCAGGTCGAGGACCAGGGCGCCGGCGGCCGCGCCCATTCGATCCCGCTGATCTCCGGCGCCCAGACCGGCACCTGGCGCGTCCAGGCCTATTCCGATCCGAAGGGCGCCGCGATCGGCGAGATCTCCTTCCTGGTCGAGGACTATGTCCCCGAGCGGCTGGAGTTGACCCTCGCGCCGAAGAAGCAGGTGCTGCAGGCCGGCGAGCCCGCGGAGATCGACGTCAATGCCCGCTATCTCTACGGCGCGCCCGGCTCCGATCTCGACGTCACCGGCTCGATGACCGTGCGCTCGGCGGCGCAAACCGCGATCCCCGGCTTCTCCGGCTACGAGGTCGGCCTGACCGACGAGGCCTTCGAACCGCAGCAAAGCGAGTTCGAGGACGCCGCAAAGACCGGCGCCGACGGCAAGGTCACGATCGCCAACCCGGTCGCCCAGCCCGAGACCAACCGGCCACTCGAGGTCGAACTGACCGTGCGCGTCGGCGAGCCCGGCGGGCGCGCCATCGCCCGCTCGGTCACCCTGCCGATCGTGCCCAAGGGCGCCGCCATCGGCGTGCGCAAGACCTTCAAGGAAGGCGAGCTCGGCAACGGCCAGACCGCGAGCTTCGACGTGATCATGGCCCAGGGCGACGGGCGCCGCATCGCCCGCCAGGGCGTGAAATGGACGCTGTCCAAGGTCACCCGCAACTATCAGTGGTTCTACCAGGACGGCCGCTGGAACTATGAGGGCGTGAAGACGACCCGCCGTGTCGCCGATGGCGAGATCGCCGTCGCCGAGAACGCCCCGGCCCGCATCGCCGCCCCCGTGCAATGGGGCAATTACCGGCTCGACGTCAGCGCCGACGGCGGTGAGGCGACCGAGACCAGCGTCTCCTTCAATGTCGGCTACGAGACCGACAAGACCGCCGACCAGCCCGATGTGCTCGACGTCGCCCTCGACAAGCCGTCCTATGCCAATGGCGAGAGCATGCAGGTGCGCCTGACGCCGCGCTTCGCCGGCAAGGCGACGCTGGCGGTGATGAGCGACCGTGTCGCCGAGATCCGCACCGTCGACGTGCCGGCCAATGGCACCACCGTGACCATCCCCGCCAAATCGGACTGGGGCGCCAGCGCTTATCTCGTCGTGCTCGCCCACCGCCCGATGGACACGGCCGCGCAGCGCATGCCCGGCCGCGCCATCGGCCTCGCCTGGTTCAGCGTCGGCAAGGAAGAGCGCAACCTCGCCATCGATCTCGGCGCGCCCAATCTGGTGCGCCCGCTCTCGACGCTGTCGCTGCCGGTCAAGGTGGCAGGTGCCAGGGCCGGTGAGGAAGCCTTCATCACCGTCGCGGCGGTCGATATCGGCATCCTCAACCTGACCCGCTTCGAGAGCCCCGATCCGAGCAAGTACTTCTTCGGCCAGCGTCAGCTCGGCCATGAGCTCCGCGATCTCTACGGCTATCTGATCGACGGCATGCAGGGCGTGCGCGGCGCGATCCGCTCCGGCGGCGACGCCGCCCCGCAGCTCAATGGCGAGGCGCCGACGCAGGAGCCGCTGGCGCGCTATTCCGGCGTGGTCAAGCTCGGGCCTGATGGCACCGCCAAGGTCGATTTCGAACTGCCGGCCTTCAACGGCTCGGTCCGCGTGATGGCCGTCGCCTGGAGCGCCGGCCGCACCGGCCAGGCCAGCGCCGACGTCTTCGTGCGCGACCAGATCGTAGCGCAGGCGACGCTGCCGCGCTTCCTGGCGCTCGGCGACCAGTCGCGCTTCCACCTGCAGATCGACAATGTCGAGGGGCCGGCCGGTTCCTATCTCGTCGACCTCGACGTCAAGGGCCCGGTCGTCGTCGCTGCCGACGCCACCCGCCGCAGCATGACCATGGCTGTCGGTGCCAAGAGCTCGCTGACGATCCCGGTCACCGCCGCCGGCATCGGTCGCGCCTCCTTCGACGTGAAGGTCACCGGTCCGAACGGCATCGGCACGGTGCAGAACCTCGCCGTGCGCGTGCAGCCCTCGACCCAGACGATCGCGCGCCGGATCGTCAGACCGATCCCGGGCGGTGGCTCGCTCACGGTCTCATCGGACCTGATGGCCGATCTCGTGCCGGATTCCGGTGCGGTCTCCGTCTCGGTCTCGCCGGTCGCGGCGCTCGATGTCGCGGCTGTCCTCGCAGCGCTCGACCGCTACCCCTATGGCTGCACCGAGCAGACGATCAGCCGGGCGCTGCCGTTGCTGGTCGTCAACCGGCTCGCCTCGATGCAGCAGCTGGCGCTCGACGGCAATGCCGATGAGCGCGTCACCGCCGCGATCGAGCGCGTGCTCGCCCGCCAGGGCAATAATGGCTCCTTCGGCCTGTGGAGCGTCGGCGGCGAGGATCTCTGGCTCGACGCCTTCGTCACCGACTTCCTGACCCGTGCCCGCGAGCGCCAGTTCGCGGTGCCGCAGACCGCGTTCAACATGGCGCTCGATCGCCTGCGCAACCAGGTCGTCAACACCAGCGAGATCAACAAGGAGGAGGCGGCCGGCATCGCCTATGCCCTCTACGTGCTCGCCCGGAACGGGCGGCCGGTGATGGGCGACCTGCGCTATCTCGCCGACAACAAGCTCGCTGATTTCGGCTCGCCGCTGGCTCGCGCCCAGATCGGCGCCGCGCTCTCGCTGCTCGGCGACCGCACCCGCGGCCGCGCGGCTTTCAGCAGCGCGCTGGGGACGCTTCAACAAGCCAACGACGACGGTCTGTCGCGCGCCGATTACGGCTCGCGGCTGCGCGACGGCGCCGGCATCCTCACCCTGATCGCCGAGAGCAATGGCGAGCGCGCCGATCTCTCTCGCGCCGCCGACATCGTCCAGAACGCCCGCCAGAACGCGCGCTACACCTCGACGCAGGAGAACATGTGGATGGCGATGGCCGCGGCCGCCATCGCCAAGGATGCCGACGGCCTGACGCTGACCGTCGACGGCACCGAGCGCAAGGGCGCCTTCTACCGCACGATCCCGCAGGCCTCGCTGGAAGCCAAGCCGCTGGTCATCGGCAATCCCGGCACCGCCTCGGCCAATGCGGTGATCACCGTCTCCGGCATCCCGGCGACGCCGGAGCCCGCGCTGAACCAGGGTTTTGGACTGGAGCGCACACTCTTCACCATGAAGGGCGAGCGCGTCGATCCCTCGCGCCTGCGCCAGAACGAGCGCTATGTCGTCGCGCTCAAGGTGACCGAGCCGGCGGCGCGCTATGGCCGCCTGCTGCTGGTCGACCCCGTCCCGGCCGGACTCGAGATCGAGAACGCCAAGCTGACCGAGGGCGCCTCGGTCGAGGGCCTGAACTGGCTGAAGCAGGAGGTCTCGCCTGTTCATACCGAGGCGCGCGACGACCGCTTCGTCGCGGCGTTCCAGCGTTATGGCGGCAAGAACGATCCGTTGAGCTACACGGTCGCCTATATCGCCAGGGCCGTCTCGCCCGGCCGCTATGTCGCGCCGGCGGCGGTGATCGAGGACATGTACCGCCCCGATCGTTTCGGCCGGACCGGCTTCGGCACGATCGAGATCACGTCGGCGCGGTAGGTCTGAGGTGAGCGCGCCGCACGACAGGCCAAGCGCGACAGAGCCCCCTCTCCCCTCGGGGGAGAGGGATGGAGTGAGGGCCAGCGCGACAGATGGTGGGCTTGTCGCAGGCTGGACCGCCCTCATCCGTCAGCGCTTCGCGCTGCCACCTTCTCCCCCGAGGGGAGAAGGGAGGCGCGTCTGGCCGTGCCGGCTCGCCTATGCCGGCCTCGGCGTCGTCGCGCTGGCCGCGACCACCGCCGCCTCCCTCTTCTGGTACGCCTCCACCCTCCCCCCGCTCGACCTCACCGCCGCACGCGATCGCTCGACCGTGGTGCTCGACCGCGAGGGCAAGCTGCTGCGCCCCTTCGTCACGGCGGACGGGCGCTGGAAGCTGCCGGTCGGTGTCGACGATGTCGATCCGCGCTACCTCTCGATGCTCAAGGCCTTCGAGGACAAGCGCTTCGACGATCATGCCGGCATCGACCCGCTCGGTGCCTTGCGCGCGGCCGCGCAGATGCTCGGCAATGGCCGCATCGTCTCCGGCGGCTCGACCCTGACCATGCAGGTCGCCCGTCTGCTCGAACCGCGCCAGGAGCGCTCGCTCCCGGCCAAGCTCAGGCAGGCGGTGCGCGCGGTCGAGCTCGAACGGCGCTTCAGCAAGACCGAGATTCTCGACCTCTATCTCACCCTCGCCCCGTTCGGCGGCAATCTCGAAGGCGTGCGCGCCGCGAGCTTCGCCTATTTCGGCAAGGAGCCGAAACGGCTCTCGACCGCCGAAGCCGCACTGCTGGTCGCCCTGCCGCAATCGCCGGAGACGCGCCGGCCCGACCGATTCCCCGAGGCCGCGCGCAAGGCCCGCGAGCGTGTGCTCGCGCGCGTCGAAGCCGCGGGACTTGCGACGCCGGACGAGGTCGCCGCAGCGCGCGAGGAGCCGATCCCGACCGCCCGAAAGCCCTTCCCCAATCTCGCCCCGCACACCGCCGAACAGATCGTCGCCGAGGCGCCGGAACAGCGCAGCCAGCGCCTGACCATCGATGCGCGCTGGCAGGCTAGCCTGGAGCAGCTCGCCCGCGAGCGCGCCATCGGCCAGGGGCCGCAGCTCTCGATCGCCATCCTCGTCGCCGACAACGAGACCGGCGAGATCCGCGCCTCGGTCGGCGGCGTCGATTATTTCGACGCCGGGCGCGCCGGCTCGCTCGACCTGACTCAGGCGCTGCGCTCGCCCGGCTCGGCGTTGAAGCCCTTCATCTACGCGCTCGCCTTCGACAACGGCCTCGCCCATCCCGAGACCATGCTGGAGGACCGGCCGACCCGCTATGGCCTCTACGTCCCCGAGAATTTCGATCTCGGCTTCCAGGGCATGGTCAGCGCCCGCAAGGCGCTGCAGCTCTCGCTCAACCTGCCGGCGGTCGAACTGCTCTCGGCTCTCGGCCCGCAGCGTTTCCTGTCGCGGTTGAAGGATGCCGGCGCCGCTATCGCCCTGCCCAGGGATGGCGGCGCACCGGGCCTCGCCATCGGCCTCGGCGGCCTCGGCATCACCCTCTCCGACCTGACCCGGCTCTATGTCGGCCTCGCCCGCGGCGGCGAGGTGGTGCCGCTGCATGTGAAGCCGGCGAGCGGCGTGGCCGAGCCGCCCTTGCGCCTCGTCGAGCCTGTCGCCGCCTGGTATGTCGCCGATACGCTGCTCGGCGCGCCGCCGCCGCTCAATGCTCCGCCGGGCCGGATCGCCTACAAGACCGGCACCTCCTATGGCTATCGCGATGCCTGGGCCGTCGGCTTCGACCGCAAGCACACGATCGGCGTCTGGGTCGGCCGCCCCGACAATGGCGCGGTGCCCGGCCTCGTCGGGCGCGTGGTCGCGGCTCCGATCCTGTTCGACGCCTTCGCCCGCATCGGCCTCGATCCGCACCCCTTCATGCAACCGCCCGGCACCATTACCGCCAGCAGCGCGACGCTGCCGCCGCCGCTGCGGCATTTGCGCCAGGATGTGCCCAAGACGGTCGCCGCGCTGGCGACGCCCGGCCTCAAGCTCGCCTTCCCGCCGGAGGGCGCGAAGATCGATCTCGCCGCCTCCTCGGTCGACGGCGCCCCGCAGCTCAACCTCAAGGTCTCCGGCGGCATCGCGCCGTTCACCTGGCTGGTCGACGGCGCGCCGGTGCTGGCGGCGGTGAAGCGCCGCGAGGCCGCCTGGCAGCCGCCCGGCAGGGGCTTCGTCCGGATTTCGGTGATCGATGCCGCCGGCGCGAGCGAGAGCGTCTCGGTCAGGCTGCAATAGCCCTCATTCGATCTTGACGCCGCTCGCCTTGATGATCGGAGCCCAGCGCTCGATCTCGGCTCCGACGAAGGAACGTAGTCCAGCCGGCTCCTGCAATTCGGCCGAGGGGATTTCGGCGCCGAGCTCGTTGAGCTTGGCCTTGACCGTCGCATCGGCGAGCGCTGCCTTCAGCGCCCCGTTCAGCTTGGCGACGACCGGCGCAGGCGTGTCCTTCGGCGCGAACATCGCGTTCCAGACCTCGACCTTGAAGCCGGGTACGCCCGCTTCCGTGCTGGTCGGCACATCCGGCAGCGCGGTCGCCCGGGCGGTTGAGGCGACGGCGAGCGTCTTGATCGTGCCGGCACGGTGCTGCGGAGCGACGTTCACCGCCTGGTCGCAGAGATAATCGACCTGGCCGGCAACGAGATCGTTCATCGCCGGGCCGGTGCCGCGATAGGGCACGCCGTTCGGCTTCACCCCGACGACGGTGTTGAACAGCAGACAGGTGGTGTGGCTGACCGAGCCGACGCCGGCATGGGCGTTGCTCGCGGCCTTCTCGTTCGCCTTCACCCAGCTGACGAACTCGCTGAGCGTGCTGCTCGGGTGCGTCTTGCGCACGGTCAGGAAGATCGGGTTGGTGTTGACCAGCCCGACGGGAGCGAAGTCCTCGACCGGGCGGTATTTCAGGTTCGGGTTGAGCGAGACGGCAGCGGCATGCGTGCCAGTATGGCCAATCAGGATGACGTGGCCATCGGCCGGCGAGGCCATCAGGCGCTGCCCGGCGAGCGTGCCGGCGGCGCCGACCGCATTCTCGATGATCACCGGCTGGCCGAGCGTGCGGCTCATATGCTCGCCGACGAGACGCCCAACCACATCCGTGGGACCTCCCGCGGCGAACGGGATCAGCATGGTGACCGGCTTGCTCGGAAAAGTCTGCGCCTGCGCGATCGCGCTCGTCATGCAGGCAGCAAACGCCGCAGCCTTGAGCCAGAAACCGATCCTCATGCCATTCCTCCCGTTCAAGTTACGGGCGGCTGCCTGAGTTCTCGCTCATTGGGCGCCGCCGCCGCGACGGTTAGCGTCGGGCGGCGGTGAAAGCGAATAGAGGTTTCCGCTATGGGCTATCCGGATATCCTCTACCCGGATCGCTGATCATTTACCCGGATCGCTGATCATTCCGCCGGCTGCGGATGCGCCTCGGCGGGCGCGTGGCGCGAACCGTGCTTGGTCCGCGCCATGTAGCTATAGGCCACCGGCACGACATAGAGCGTGAGCAACGTGCCAAAGGTCATGCCGCCGACGATGACCCAGCCGATCTGCGAGCGGCTCTCGGCACCGGCTCCCTCCGCCAGCGCCAGCGGCACCGCGCCCAGCACCATCGCGCCCGTCGTCATCAGGATCGGCCGCAGGCGCAGTTCCGCCGCATCGACCAGGGCGTCGATCATCTCGTGCCCTTCCTCGCGCAGCTGGTTGGTGAATTCGAGGATCAGGATGCCGTGCTTGGTGATCAGGCCGACCAGGGTGATCAGGCCGATCTGGCTGTAGACGTTGAGCGTGCCGCCGGAGAAGTAGAGCGCCGCCAGCGCACCGGTGATCGAGAGCGGCACCGAGACCATGATCACGACGGGATCGACGAAGCTCTCGAACTGCGCCGCCAGCACCAGATAGATGAAGCCAAGCGCCAGCAGGAAGACGAGCAGGATCGACGAGCCCGACTGCTTGAATTCGCGGCTCTGGCCGGAATAGTCGGTCTGGAACGAGGCCGGCAGCACCTTCGCGGCACCCTGCTCGAGCACGTTCAAGGCATCGCCGAGCGAATAGCCCGGCCCCGGCACGGCGGTGATCGTCGCCGAGCGCAGCTGGTTGAAGCGGATCAGCTCCTTGGGCGCGACGTTCTCCTCAATCTGAACCAGGCTGGAGAGCTGCACCGCCTGGCCGCCGCGGCCCATCAGATAGATCGACTGCAGCGCCTGTGGCGTACTGCGCTCGGCGCCGGCGACCTGCAGCATGACGTCGTACTGCTCGCCGTTCATGTTGAAGCGGGTGACCTGGCGGCCGCCGAGCAGCGTCTCCATGGTGCGCCCGATCACGTCGACGCCGACACCGAGATCGGCGGCGCGCTGGCGGTCGATCGAGACCTTGATCTGCGGCTTGTCGAGGATGAGGTTGGTCTCGATATTGGTGAGCGCCGGATTGCCCTGGACCTCGGCGATCAGCTTGTCGACGTTCTCCTTGATCGTGACGTAAGGGTCCGAAGAGCGCAGCACGAACTCGACCGGCTTGCTGTTGGCGCCGCCCTGGCCGAGCGAAGGCGGGTTGGTCGCGAAGAGGCGGATGCCCGGGATCTGCGACAGGCCCTTGTTGATCTCGGCGACGAGGTTCTGCTGCTTGCGATGACGCTCTTCCCAGGGCTTGAGGCGCGCAAAGGCGATCGCCCGCGTCACGTCGGGGAAGCCGACGATCACGAGATAGGTCTCGACCTCCTGGATCTTGCTGAAATAATCCTCGACCCGCCGGGCATAGTCGGCGGTGAAGGCCATGGTCGCGCCTTCCGGCGCCACGCCGATCGCGGTGATCGTGCCGCGATCCTCGACCGGGGCGAGCTCCGAGCGCAGATTGGTGAAGAACCACCAGCTGCCGCCGGCGACACCGAGCGCGAGCAGCACGATGACCGGCCGGATCGACAGCGCGAAGCGTAGCGAGCTGCGATAGCCGCGGGCGAGCGCCTCGAAGAAGCGCTCCAGGATATTATAGACGAAGTTGTGCTTCTCGTGATGCTTCAGCAGCTTGGCGCACATCATCGGCGTCAGCGTCAGCGCGACGAAGCCGGAGACCAGCACCGCGCCGGCCAGCGTCAGCGCGAACTCGACGAAGAGCTTGCCGGTGCGCCCGGTCGAGAACGCCATCGGCGCGTAGACCGCGACCAGCGTCAGCGTCATCGCGACCACCGCGAAGGCGATCTCGTTGATGCCCTTGATCGCAGCCTTGTTCGGCTCCATGCCGTCTTCGATATGGCGGTGGATGTTTTCCAGCACCACGATCGCGTCGTCGACGACGAGGCCGATGGCGAGCACCATCGAGAGCAGGGTCAGGGTGTTGACCGTGAAACCCATTGCGTACATCAGCGCGAAGGCGCCGATCAGCGAGACGGGGATGGTGACGAGCGGGATCAGCGTCGCCCTCAGCGAGCGCAGGAACAGGAAGATGATCAGGACGACGAGGACGACCGCCTCGCCGATCGTGGTGTAGACCGCCTTGATCGAGCGATCGATGAAGATCGAGGTGTCGTAGGAGGTCGCGATCGCCATGCCGTCGGGCAGGTCCTCGCGGATGCTCGGCAGCGCGGCGACGACGCCGGCGGAAACGTCGAGCGGGTTCGCCGTCGCCTGCTTGACGATGCCGATCGTCACCGAGGGATTGCCACGGAACCAGGCGGCATTGCGCTCCTCGCGCGCACCGAGCTCGACTTTGGCGATGTCGCGCAGCTTGACCGGGAAGCCGTTGGCGTCCTTGACCGTGATCTCGCGGAACTGCTCGGGCGTGTTCAGGCTGGTCTGCGACAGCACCGTGAATTCACGGTCGTTGCTCTCGATCCGGCCGGAGGGAATCTCGACGTTCTGCGCCCTCAGCGCCGCCTCGATCTCCTGGACGGTGATGTTGTAGGCGGCAAGCCTGGCGCGATCGAGCCAGATGCGCATGGCATATTGGCGCTGGCCGAGGATGCGAACCTCGGCGACACCGGTGATGTTCTGGACACGGTCGGCGATGAAGCGGTCGGCGAAGTCGGTGAGCTCCAGCGGCGAATGCCGCGAACTGGTCAGCGAGAGATACATCACCGGCTGGGCATCGGCCTCGACCTTGGCGATGATCGGCTCGTCGATCTCGTCGGGCATGCGGCCGCGCACGCGGCTGACGCGGTCGCGCACATCGGAGGCGGCGACGTCGGGATCGACGTCGGGCCGGAAGCGCACCGAGATCTGGCTGCGCTCCTGGCGGCTGGTCGAGTTGATGATCTCGATGCCCTCGATGCCGGCGATCGAGTTCTCCAGGATCTGCGTGACCTGCGTCTCGATGATTTCGGCGCTGGCGCCGCGATAGGTCGTCTGCACCGAGACGATCGGCTCGTCGATGTTCGGGTATTCGCGCACCGTCAGGCGCGTATAGGAGACGAAACCGATCAGGACGACGAGCAGGCTGAGGACGGTCGAGAGGACCGGCCGGCGGACGAAGAGCTCGAACAGGCTCATCGCTGCACGGCGCCCGGCAGCGAGCTGGTCTGGACCACGGTCCGCTCCTTGATCGCGACGGTCGCGCCCTCGCGCAGGCGCATCTGCCCGGCGGTGACGATCTGCATGCCGGCTTTGAGGCCCTTGACCACCTCGACCTTGCCGGTCAGGCGCTTGCCGAGTTCGACCGGCAGGCGCTTGGCCTTGCCGTTCTCGACGATGAAGACCGTCTTGCTGAGACCATCCGGCACGACGGCCGTCTCCGGAATCACCAGCGCATTCTCGCGCTTGTCGACCATGATGGTGACGCGGGCGAACAGGCCGGGCTTCAGGACGAGGTCGGCATTGGGCACGGTGGCGCGCAGCTTGACCGCTCGGCCGTTGACGTCGACGACGGGATCGATCGCGAAGATCTTGCCGGCGAAGGGCCGATCCGGCACCGCGTCGACCTTGAGCTGGATCGGCTGGCCGACCTTGAGCTGCGTCATGTAGATCTCGGGCACGCGGAAATCGACCTTGATCGGGTCGATGTTGGTCAGTGTGATCAACTGCTTGCCGATCGAGACATAGTCGCCGACGCCGACCGCGCGCAGGCCGACCACGCCGGTGAACGGTGCCTTGATCGTCGCCAGAGCGAGCTTGGCCTGGACGAGTTGCAGGCGCGCTTCCTGCAAGGCGAGCTGCGCCGTCGCCTGCTCCAGCGCAACCTGCGTGCCGGCGCCGCGCTGCACCAGCGAGCGGTTGCGGTCATAGGTGTCGCGCGCCAGCGAAAGGTCGGCCTGCGCCTGCTTGAGCTCCGCATCCAGGATGGCGGTGTCGAGCATGACCAGCGGCTGGTCCTTGTTGACCCGCTCGCCCTCCTTGAAGCCGAGCGAGACGACGCGGCCCGCGATCTCGGGAGCGATCACTACGGATTCGTCGGCCGCCAGCGTTCCGAGCGCCTCGACTTCCTCGGCCACGGAGGTGAGCTCGATCGTCCCGACCTCGACCGGGATGGCAGGGCTCTGCGCGCCGGCGACACCCTGCGCCTGCGCCTGCTGGTTGGGCGCCTTGTAGTGGTAGCGGTAGCCGTAATACCCGCCACCCGCCAGCCCGGCGATCAGGACAAGAAGGAGAAAACGCTTCATCAGGCTGGACGCTCCGGTAAGACGGACATATTCTAGACTGGACGGTCTAGTTTGATAAGCACCCTTTAAGGGCGGAAGCGTGACGGAATGATCGATGCACGGACGCTCTAGCGCCACCGCTGCAGAAGCAAGACAGATGCCGGCCGAAAAATCACGGCCGGATAAACATGATGCGATCACCCGGGCCGCTTCGGAAACCTTCCTGGCCGAGGGCTTCGACCGCGCCAGCCTCGACCAGATCGCGCAGCGCGCCGGCGTCTCCAAGCAGACCATCTACAGCCACTTCGCCGACAAGCAGGCGCTGTTCCTGGCGATCTGCAGTGAACTCACTGAAAAGCTGACGATTCCGCTGCGCCGTCCGCGCAGCGAAACCGGCGATCTGCGGGCCATTCTGACACGCCTCGGCGAGGACGCTCTGGCGATGATGCTGCACCCGGCCTCGCTCGATCTGCATCGCCTGATCGTCGGCGCATCCACCCGCTTTCCCGAATTGGGACAGGCAGCGTACGATGCCGGAGCGGGGCGGATGATCACGGAACTCTCCACCCTGCTGGAACAGCGGTCACGATCAAGTGATGGGCTGTCGCGCGAGCTCACTCCCGGCGAGGCTGCGACGCTGGCCGAACAGTTCATCGGCATGCTGCGCGGCTTCCATCAGGTACGCGGCCTGCTCGGCATCGCTCCCGTTGCCGAGACCGAGCGCAAGACTTACGTCGCCGCCTGCGTCGATCTGCTCCTGCGGGCCTGAGGAGTCGGCCTAGCGGCGGTTCGAAGCAGTATGGTTGACGGTCGATGACCATCCTTCGGCTCTGACCACACCGAACTGCGCCTCCTGTCACGGCGCTGTCATCTGCCCTCGATACCGCATCGTCCCGCAATCGCGGGAGAGTGTTGATGCTGCGTATCGAGGGTCTGACCAAGCGTTTCGGTGGCAAGGCCGCCGTCGACAACGTCACCCTGTCGATTCCGCGTGGCGAGATGGTCGGCGTGATCGGCCGCTCGGGCGCCGGCAAGTCGACGCTGCTGCGCATGCTGAACCGCCTCGCCGATGCGAGCGAGGGCCGCATCCTCAGCGAGGAGCGCGACGTCACCGCCCTGCGCGGCGCGGCGCTGCGGGCCTGGCGGCGCGATACGGCGATGATTTTCCAGCAGTTCAACCTGGTCGGCCGCCTGGACGTGCTGACCAATGTCCTGCTCGGCCGCCTCAACCATCGTTCGGCTGCGCTGACGCTGGTCAAGAGCTTCTCCCAGGACGACAAGGTCCGCGCCATCGCCGCGCTCGAGCGGCTCGATATGGGTCATCTGCTCGCCCAGCGCGCCGAGACGCTGTCCGGCGGCCAGCAGCAGCGCGTCGCGATCGCCCGCGCTCTGGTGCAGGAGCCGAAGATCATCCTCGCCGACGAGCCGATCGCCTCGCTCGACCCGCGCAACACGCAGGTCGTGATGGATGCGCTGTTCCGCATCAATCGCGAGGACGGCATCACCATCGTCTGCAATCTCCACCATCTCGACATCGCCGCGAAGTATTGCGACCGGCTGATCGGCATGGCCGGCGGCAGGGTCGTGTTCGACGGCCCGCCGCATGCGCTGACCAGCGAGCTCGCCGCCGAGCTTTACGGCATCGAGGCCAGGGACGCCGGCGCCGAAGCGCTCGATGCGCTCGAGGCCATCGCCAGCCAGGAAGCCAAGCGCGCCAAGCAGACCGCCGCCTGAGACAGCCGGCGCACGCCCGAGCCTGCCCTTAAGCCTGCCCCGTCATCGCCGACCTTTCCAAAGGAGCACCACATGCTGACCCGTCGTCATACCCTCACGCTCGCCGCGGCCGGCCTCGCCGCGTCGCTCGCCGCCCCGGCTTTCGCCCAGGACTGGAAAGCCAAGTATCCCGAGCTCGTCTTCGCCATCATCCCGGCCGAGAACGCCTCTGGCGTCGTCGAGCGCTATACCCCCTTCGTGAACTATCTCGCGAAGGAGCTCGGCACCAAGGTGACGCTGCGCATCGCCAATGACTACGCCGCGATCATCGAGGGCCAGCGCGCCGGCAACATCCATATCGGCATGTACGGCCCCGCCTCATTCGCCCGCGCGCTGATGACCGGCGCCAAGATCGACGCCTTTGCGATCGAGACCAATCTCGACGGCACCAAGGGCTACTACTCGGTCTTCTACGTGAAGAAGGACTCGCCCTATCAGAAGATCGAGGACTTGAAGGGCAAGAACCTCGGCCTGGTCGACCCGAACTCGACCTCCGGCAACAACGTCCCGCGCTTCGCGCTCGACGGCATGAAGATCGAGCCGGAGACCTATTTCGGCAAGGTCGTCTACACCGGCAGCCACGAGAACGCGGTCATCGCCCTGCAGCAGGGCACCGTCGACATCGCCGCCAACTGGTGGAATGACGAACAGGAGTCGAACCTCCTGCGCATGGACCGCAAGAAGATGGTCAAGGCGGACGATTTCCGGATCATCTACAAGTCCGAGCAGATCGTGAACTCGCCGATGGCTTACCTCAGCGAACTCCCGACCGAGCTGAAGACCAAGATCCGCGACGCCGTCCTCAACCTCGCCACCAAGGACAAGGCCGCCTTCGACAAGATCTATGAAGGTAAGCAGGGCCCGCTCGTCGCCGTCGACAACAAGGCCTACGACCCGATCATCGAGCTGAACAAGTTCGTCGACGCTCTCCGCAAGAAGAAGTCGTCGTAAGTCTGGGCTCTCGCCCCTCTCCAGGATGGGAGAGAGGCGGGGGTGAGGGACCGCCCTCACCGCACGATTCTCAGCATTGAGGTAGCCGCGCCGCGCTTCGGCGTTTGCCCGCAGGCCCTCACCCCTACCCCTCTCCCATCCGGGAGAGGGGTTCCCCGCGCCTCTTTCGGCCAGGGCATATCCCATGACACTCGCGATCGATCGCAACGACCCGGCCATCGCCGCCCATGCCGAGCTCTATCGGCGCGAAATGGCGGCCAGGCGGCTGCAGACCCTGCTTGGCGCGGCAGTCTTCATCGCCTGCGTCGTGCTCGCCGGCATCGGCGCCGAGGTCGACTTCGCGAAATTCGCCGAGAACGCCTGGCGCTTCCCGAAATACATCCTCGAGACCATGCCGACCCTGCGCTTCGCGACGCTCGGGACCGATCTCAAGGAATGGTATTGGGGCCTCAACGGCTGGCTCAAGCTGCTCTGGCAGACGCTGCTGATCGCCTATATCGGCACCGTGCTCGGCGCCATCGGCGGTTTCCTGCTCTGCTTCACCGCCGCCAGCAATCTCGGCCGCTCACACTGGCTGCGCTGGAGCACGCGCCGTTTCCTCGAATTCTGCCGCACCGTCCCCGAGATCGTCTTCGCGCTGATCTTCGTCATCGCCTTCGGCCTCGGCCCGCTGCCCGGCGTGCTCGCCATCGCCATCCACACCATGGGCGCGATGGGCAAGCTCTTCTCGGAAGTCGTCGAGAACATCGACATGAAGCCGGTCGACGGCCTGACCGCGACCGGCGCCGGCTGGTGGCAGACCATCCGCTTCGCGGTGGTGCCACAGGTGCTGTCGAACTTCGCCAGCTACGCGCTGCTGCGCTTCGAGATCAATGTCCGCGGCGCTTCGATCATGGGCTTCGTCGGCGCCGGCGGCATCGGCCAAGACCTGATCGAGGCGATCCGCAAATTCTACTTCACCGATGTCAGCGCCATCCTGCTGCTGATCATCGTCACGGTGATGCTGATCGACTACGGCACCGAGCGCCTGCGCCATGCGCTGCTCAGCCTGGAGCACGGCAAATGACGCTCGCCCTCTCGCCTAGCGACCGCGCTGCACTGATCACCCGCCACAAGGCCGCGATCGACGGCTCGCTGAAGACCAAGCTCATGACTATCGCCGTCGTCGGCGGCCTCGTCGGGCTGTTCCTTTACGGGCTAACGACACTCGAAACCTCGCTCTGGAAGATCATCGCCGGCTTCGCCAATCTCGGCACCTTCGTCGTGCTGATGCTGCCACCCGATCCCGGCTCGTTCGCCCGCGCCATCATCTTCGTCAAGGCACTGTTCGAGACCATCGCCATCGCTTTCCTCGGCACGATCCTGGCGGCGATCCTCGCCTTCCCGCTCGGCTTCCTCGCCGCCAAGAACGTCATCGCCAACCGCGTCGTGCATTTCCTGGCGCGGCGCTCGATGGACACGGTGCGCGGCGTCGATGCGCTGATCTGGGCGCTGATCTGGGTCAATGTCGTCGGCCTCGGCCCTTTCGCCGGCATGCTCGCGATCATGACCAGCGATCTCGGCGCCTTCGGCAAATTGTTCTCCGAGGCGATCGAATCCGCCGACCGCAAGCCGGTCGAGGGCGTCGCCTCGGTCGGCGGCGGCAAGTTCCACGAGATCCGCTTCGGCCTGATCCCGCAGGTTCTGCCGGTGATCGCGAGCCAGGTGCTCTACTACATCGAGTCGAACACCCGCTCCTCGACCATCATCGGCATCGTCGGGGCCGGCGGCATCGGCCTCTATCTCGCCGAGACCATCCGCACGCTCGAATGGCAGCAGGTCTCGTTCCTGATCCTGCTGATCCTGGCGGCGGTGACGGCGATCGACTTCCTCTCGAACAAGCTGCGCTTCGCCATCATCGGCAAGCGGGCGATCTGATCCTCGGTACTGCCATGGCCGAAGCCACAGGCTCGGCCATGGCGCCTAAATACTGCGCCCCCGCGCGATTATCTTGGCTGTGCGATTTCGCATAATCTGAAGGCCGCATCGCACATCGCGATGCGCCATCGCACAATCTATCTCATCGGCATCCACACTTCGGAGCAAGCCGATGACCCCTATCGACCTCTACACCTACCAGACCCCGAACGGCCACAAGGCCTCGATCATGCTCGAGGAAACCGGGCTGCCCTATGCCGTCAATGTCATCGACATCGAGGCGGGCGACCAGCATCGGCCGAGCTTCCTCGCGCTCAACCCGAACAACAAGATCCCGGTCATCGTCGATCACGACCATGACCGGACGATCTTCGAATCCGGCGCGATCCTGCTCTATCTCGCCGAGCGCTCCGGCGTGCTCCAGCCCAACGGCCCGCAGGCGCTCGGCAAGACGCTGCAGTGGAGCTTCTTTCAGGCGGCTCATGTCGGGCCGATGATCGGCCAGCTCTGGCACTTCAAGGTCTTCGCGGGGGAGAAGCTGCCCTATGCGATCGAGCGCTATGAGCGCGAGACCGCCCGCATCCTGCGTGTCCTCGACGGCGAGTTGGCGCTGCGGCCCTATCTGGTCGAGGCCAGCTACGGCATCGCCGACATCATGGTCTGGCCCTGGATCAACGCCCTGTCCAAGCTCAATGTGAGCCTGACCGACACCTCTCATCTCCAGCGCTGGCACGAGACGATCGCGGCCCGCCCGGCCGTGCAGCGCGGCCTTGCCGTACCGGCACTCGCGCACGCCGAAGCCTGAGCGCATCGCTCCCGACAGGATTTCGTCATGGATACCCTCTTCATTCCACTCTCCCTCGCCGCCGGCGGCCTGCTGGCGGTCCAGGCCGGCGCCAACGCGCAATTGTCGAAAACGACGGGGAGCCCCTTCGCCGCGACGACGATCCAGGTCGTCCTCGCCGCACTCCTCCTGCTGATCGTCGCGATCGCGACCGGCACGAGCACAGCCTTCGGTCGCCTCTCGGCCGTGCCCTGGTGGCATGCGATCGGAGGCGTCGCGACGGCGCTCTATGTCGCCTCGACCATCCTGGTCTTCCCGCGACTCGGCGCGGTCGTCGCGGTCGGCCTGTTCATCGCCGGGCAGATGCTGGCCTCGCTCGGGCTCGACAGTTTCGGCCTGCTGGGCGTGCCCCAGCAGGCGCCAAAGCCCGCGACCCTGATCGGCACGGCTGCCGTGCTCATCGGCGTGATCGCGATCGTCTTCGGCCAGAAAGGCGCGACCAGGGAGCTGTCCGGCTCCAAGCTCGGCTGGATGCTGCTCGCCCTCATTGCCGGCGCAGTTCTGCCGGCGCAGGGCGCGATCAACGGACTGCTGCGGCAGGATCTCGGCGCGCCCTTCGTCGTCGGCACGATCAGCTTCGTGGTCGCGACGCTCTCGATGATCGTTGTGCTGGTGACATCGCTGCTGATGAACGGTGCCAAGCCCCAGCTCGGCGGCCTCCGGACCATGCCCTGGTGGGGCTGGATCGGCGCGGTCTGCGGCGCGACCTATGTCACCACCGTCTTCGTAGCGATCCCTGCGATCGGCACTGCCGCGACCGTCGGCCTGACCGTCGCCGGCCAGCAGATCGTCTCGCTCTTCGTCGATCGCCATGGCTGGTTCCGCCTGCCCCAGCGCGAGATCTCCGCCTTGCGCTTCGCCGGTGTCGTCGTCCTGCTCCTCGGCGTCGCCGCGATCAAGGTCTTCTGAACCTGCGACCTCCTGACGGCGCCGACCCGGCGCCGTCCTCCCCATTCCAAGGAGACATCCCATGTCCTGGTTGCTGCTCGCCGGAGCCGGACTGCTCGAGATCGTCTGGGCGATCGCACTGAAGCAGGCCGGCGGTTTCACCCGCTTCTGGCCGAGCCTGATCGGCATCGTCTCGGCGGTCGTCAGCTTCGTCATGCTGTCGCTGGCGCTGAAGCAATTGCCGGTTGGCACCGCCTATGCGGTCTGGGTCGGCATCGGCGCGCTCGGCGTCGCGCTCGCCGGCATCCTCGCCCTTGGCGAGAGCGCCTCGCCCGCGCGTCTTGGCCTGCTCGCGCTGATCCTGATCGGCGTGATCGGCCTCAAGCTGGTCGAGACCTGACCTCAAGCGGAGGGCGTGTCCTCCCCCTCCAGTAGGGCGCGGCGCTTCCGGAAGGCGCCATAGGCGAAATCGGTGAAGGCGCGGACCCGCGCTGCGGCGCGCAGGTCCTCGTGGGTCAGGATCCAGAGCGCCGTCTCCATCTCGGAGATCGGGCGGCGCACGCAAGTCAGAGCCCGGACGCTGTCGCCGAGATAGCAGGGCAGCGCCACCAGACCCAACCCCGCCAATGCTGCCTGCTGCATTGCCAGCAGCGAATCGGCCCGCAGCACGATCTCGCTCCTGGGCAGCTTCGCCTGCATCCAGCGGGCGACCGAGGTGCCGCCGAGCGTGTCGTCCGGACCGACCCAGCGATGCTCGGCGAGATCGACATGGTCGCGCCGCGCGAGATATGAGGGCGCAGCGTAGATCGCGAAGGCGATCTTGCCGACCCGGCGCCCGACCAAGGTCGCCGGCGGATTATCGGCGGTACGCAAGGCGATATCGGCATCGCGCTTGGTCAGGTTGAACATCAGGTTGGAGACGGCGACCTCCAGGGCAATGCCGGGATGGGCCTCGCCGAATTCGGCCAGGATCTCTGGCAGGATCGAGCCCATCAGCGTATCGGTCGCGGTGATCCGAAGCGTGCCGGAGAGGCGCAGGTCCTGCCCGGCGATCCTGCGTTCGAGCTCGGTGACGGTGCCGGAGATGCTGCGCGCCGCCGCAACCAGCTCCTCGCCGCCGGGGGTCAGCACATAGCCGGTCGGCAGGCGCTCGAAGAGGCGCAAGGCCAGCTGCTGCTCGAAGGCAGCGATGCGGCGCAGCACCGTCGAATGATTGACGCGCAATTCGCGGGCCGCGCCGGCCAGAGAGCCGGCCTCGGCGACGGCGAGGACATAACGCAAATCATCCCATTCGAGCGCGGCCATGAGCCTCCTCGCCAGGTGCTCCGGATCAGGCGACGCCCAGCGCCAGGAGATCGTGGACATGGACGAGGCCAACGGGCTTGTCGTCCGCGTCGGCGACGATCAGCGCAGTGACGCGCAGCCGGTTGACCATTTCCAGCGCCTCGGCGGTGAGCGCATCCGGTGCGATCCGGCGCGGGTCCCTGGTCATCACATCGCGTGCCAAGCGGCCGCCCCAGCCGGTGCCGAGCTTGCGGCGCAGATCTCCGTCGGTGACGACGCCGGTGAGCTTACCGTCGGCGTCGATGACGACGGCGCAGCCGAAGCCCTTGGCGGTGATCATCGAAACGACATCGGCCATCGCCGCGGTCTCGCCAACGACCGGCAAGTGCTCGCCGGAATGCATGATGGTCGCAACGGTCTTGAGCTGCGCCCCGAGCTTGCCGCCGGGGTGGTAGACGTAGAAGTCCTGGCGCGAGAAGCCGCGCGCCTCGAGCAACGCGACCGCAAGCGCATCGCCGAGCGCCATCTGCATCGTCGTCGAGGTCGTCGGGGCGAGCCCGTTCGGGCAGGCTTCCTCGGCCTTGGGCAGGACGAGCGGGATGTCGGCCTCCCGGCCGAGCGCGCTGTCGCGGTTGGCGGTGATCGCGATCAGGCCGACGCGGAAGCGGCGGGTATAGCCGACGATGGCCGAGAGCTCGACCGCCTCGCCCGACCAGGACAAGGCGACGACGACGTCCTCGGGCTGGACCATGCCGAGGTCGCCATGGCTGGCCTCGGCCGGGTGGACGAAATGCGAGGGCGTGCCGGTCGAGGCCAGCGTCGCCGCGATCTTGCGGCCGACATGACCGGACTTGCCCATGCCGGTGACGATCACCCGGCCGGCGGAGTTGCGGATCATCTCGACGGCGGCGGCAAAGGGCTCGGCGAGGCCGTTGCCGATCGCCGCGTGCAAGGCGTCGAGGCCAGCGCGTTCGGTGGCGATGGTGCGGAGGGCGGAGGCGCTGATGGTCGCGGTCATGGAGCGCGCCTCTAACATGCCGAACGCCACGCTGGCCACCATCGCCGCTGCGTTGACGCGGCATTAACCGTCTTCGTTCTAACTCCATTAACCATGCGCGCCCTCCTGGCGCGCGAAGCCTTTGCCTCGCCGGAGCACCGTCGCGCCCGTGTCCCGTTTCGCCCAGATCTGCTGGCTGGCCGGTGTCGCAGGCTGCTGCGGCGTCGCCGGGCTGACAGCCTGGCCCGAGCTGGCATCGGCGCAAATGCAGACGCAGCCGGCCGTCACGCCGACACGGCCGCGCGCCCCGGCCTTGCGGACCGGCACGCCCGATGTCGCTCAAAGACAGAACACCGCCCCCAGCAACAGCTCGGCCTTGCCGGATGCCGCCGGCGAGTCGATCGATCCGCCCCCTGCCCGCTCCAGCGCGATCTCGCGCGCGCAGCCTTCGCGCGCCAGCCAGCCGATCCAGTCCTCGCGCCTGCGCGGCACCACCCAGCGCGATACCCGCCCCCCGCAACCGACGATAACCGCCCTGCCGCCGCCGATTCCGCCGGCTCCCGAGCCGCGCAAGCGCAAGCGGCCGGAAGAAGACCCCTATGCGCCGCTCGGCCTGCGTCTCGGCAATGTCATCCTGCGCCCGGCGATCACTGGCTCGGTCGGTTATGACAGCAATCCCGGGCGCGTCTCCGGGCCAAGCAAGGGCTCGCTCTACACCCGCAGCGAGGGCGAGCTCGGCATCCAGTCCGACTGGAACGTGCACGAGCTCACCGGCATGCTGCGCGGCGGCTACAGCCGCTATTATCGCGACGACAGCGCCTCGCGCCCGGATGCAGAGGGCAACATGTCCCTGCGCCTCGATGCGACGCGCGACACCCGCATCCTGCTCGAATCGCGCCTGAAGCTCGATACGCAGCGGCCGGGCTCGCCCGATCTGTCCGCCGCCGTGCAGGGCCGGCCGATTACCTGGGCCTATGGCGCCTCGGCCGGCGTCACCCATGACATCAACCGCCTGCAGTTCACGCTGCGCGGCTCGGTCGACCGGCAGGACTATGAGGACGCCGATCTCAGTAACGGCCGCAAGCTCAGCCAGGCCGATCGCAACCAGACGCAATACGGCCTGCGGCTGCGTGCCGCTTATGAGGTGACACCCGGCTTCAAGCCCTTCATCCAGGCCGAGATCGACACCCGCCAGTTCGACGAGAAGGTCGATTCCAGCGGCTATATGCGCTCCTCCGACGGCTATACCGTCCGCCTCGGCTCGAGCTTCGAGATCAGCCGCATGCTGACCGGCGAGGTCTCGGGCGGCTATCAGGACCGGAAATACGAAGACGGACGCCTGAAGAACCTGCGCGGCTTCGTCGGCGACGCTGCCATCCTGTGGACGCCGACGCCGCTGACCACGGTGACGCTGCGCGGCACCGCCGAGCTCGGCGACACCACCATCGCCGGCTCCAGCGGCACGACGGCGCGCCGCGTCAATCTCGAAGTGGCGCATGCGCTGCGCCGCAACCTGACGGTCACCGGCTTCGCCAGCTATGGCCGCACCGACTATGACGGCCAGGACCTGCGCGAGGACCTGTCGACCATCGGCGCCAGAATCGAATACAAGTTGACCCGGACCTTCTCGGTCCGCGCCAGCTTCACTCATGAGCGCCTGAACTCGACCAATCCCGGCTCCGACTACACGGCGAACGTCGCGCAGGTCGGCCTTAGAGTGCAGTTCTGATCGCGCCCTGCTCTCAGCCCTCGTACTTCTGCAGGAACGCCTCGACCGGCAGCGCCCGGAAGTCGTCGAGCGCGGTGCGCAGCTGCGCATGCTCCCAATCCCACCAGGCCAGCGCCTTCAGCCGCTCGGCGATCTCTTCCGGGAAGCGCCTGCGGACGATGCGGGCTGGATTACCGGCGACGATGGTGTAGTCGGGCACGTCCTTGGTGACGACCGCACCGCCTGCGATCACCGCGCCCGTGCCGATGCTGCGGCCAGCGAGGATGATGGCGCCATGGCCGATCCAGACATCATGGCCGATCGTCACCGGCGTCGAGCGGCGCCAGTCGAAGAAGGCGGCCTCGTCCTCCGCATCCTCGAAATAGGCGCTGGCGCGATAGGTGAAATGCGCTTGGCTCGCCCGCTGCATCGGGTGGTTGCCGGGGTTGATCCGGGTATGGGCCGCAATCGAGCAGAACTTGCCGATGGTCGTGTAGATCACGTCGGAATCGTTCACGACATAGGAATAGTCGCCGAGCGTCGATTCCGCGAAGGAGGTGCGGGCGCCGATCTCGGTATAGCGGCCGAGCACGGCGTCGCGGACCCGGGCGGTCGGATCGATCACGGGCGCGAGCCCGAGCTTCTTGCCTGCCATGACGGGCTTCCCCTGAGGATGAATCAGCCGAGCGGGATGTTGTCGAGCAAGACGAAGCGACTGCTGCGGCTTTCCTGCTTGAAGATGGCGACGCGGTCGATCAGCGCCGAGCCGGCCGGAACGGTCTGCGCATAGGTCGTAGTCAATGCTGCCTTGATCGGAGCGACCTGCTCTTCCGGCAGCGAGCCGGTCAGCGTCATGTGGAAGCGGAAGGCATCGCCGACATAAGGGTAGCCATAGGCTTCGAGATAGGCCCGGTGCGCCGGTGTCAGCGGGCTTTGCAGACGGCGCGCCAGATCGGCTTCGGAGAGCGGCGCACGGAACGGCTCGAAGGCCTGGACGATGTCGAAGGCGAAGCGCTGGAGTTCCTCGCTCGGCTCAGACGGCGTCAGCGCAATGAAGCGGCCGAGCGCGTTGACGCTGAGCCCGGTGAGCCTGACCGGCGGGCGGCCGGCGACATAATTGCGGGCGAAGGCGCGCAAAGCGCCCTCGTTCCGGCCTGGAGCGAGCTCGAACGGCGCCTTCAGCGTGGCGTGGAAGCCGTAGCGGCGTGGCTCGGCCGTCACCTCCGGCCAATCCAGCCCCTCGCAGCCCAGCGGAACCGCGAAATCGATGTCCGCGCCGGTGACGGCGTCATAGCCCAGCGTCGCGCTGCCGAAGCGCCAAAGGGCGCTATCGGCGGCGGGAGCGTAGTAGAGCGCGTAGCGCGGCAAGGCCTCAGTCATGCTGCGCTCAGAAGGCCCGGCGTCCCTGCGACCAGACGGTGGCGATCACCGGCGTCGCGCCCAGCGCCCTGAAGCGCACGATATCGGCGCGCAGGCCGGGCTTGAGATGGCCGCGATCTTTCAGGCCGAGGATGTCGGCGACCTTCCAGGTGACCTTGGCCATCGCCGCCGGCAGGGTGATGCCGTGCTTGTCGTGGAGCTTGAGCACGGCCTGCAGCAGGCTAGCCGGGACATAGTCGGAGGAGAGCCCGTCGAGCAGGTCCTTCTCGGCGAGCTCTGCCACCGAGACGCCGCCGGAATGCGAGCCGCCGCGAACGACGTTGGGGGCGCCGGCGATGGTGGCGAGGCCGCGTTGCTTGGCGGCTTCCGCTGCTTCCACCGTGGTCGGGAACTCCGAGATCACCGCACCCGAGGCGATGCCGGCCTCGACATGCTCGATCGTGGTGTCGTCATGGGTCGCGATCGGGATGCCGCGGGCCTGGAACATCTCGACCACGGCGCTCCAGTTGCGCGCGACATTCGCCCCGCCCTCGCGCTGACGGACGACGACGTCCTCCTCGAATTCGGCCTGGGTCTTGCCGGTGCCGAGCGCATAGGTGCGCAGATCCTCCAGATTGCGCCATTGGCGTTGGCCGGGGGTGTGGTCCATCAGCGAGACCAGTTGGACCAGGGCATCGTCCTGATAGGGCTCGATGTCCCTGAGCAGGCCCGGGCTCGTCAGTTCGCAGCGCATGTGGATGCGGTGGTCGATGCGGAAGACGCCTTCGGCGGTGCCAAGCCGCAGCGCATCCATCACATCGGCGAAGATGTCCCTGCGGTAGTCCTTAGCCGAGAAGGGCGTGCCGGCGCAGATCGCGTCGTAGACGGTGGTGACGCCGGCGGCCGCCATCTGTGCGTCATGGACCAGCGCCGCCGCCAGCCCGTTCGGCCAGAAGACCTTGGGGCGCGGCATGAAATGCTTTTCCATGTTGTCGGTGTGCATCTCGACGAGGCCGGGCGCGACATAGTCGCCCTGGACGTCGATCGCCTCCGGCAGGGAGGAACGGCCCTGGTCGACCGAGCGGATGCCGCTCTCGTCGAAGACGATGGTCCCGGTGACGACCTCATCCTCGAGGATCAGACAGGCATTGGTCAGAATGGTGGACATCAGGCGGCCTTCCGGAATTCGGTGATGTCGAGATAGCGGGTCGCGACAGCCTCTCGCACGGCTTCGTCATGGAAGATACCGACGATGGCGGAGCCCTGTTCGCGCGCTTCGGCGATCAGCCTGACCACGACATTGCGGTTATTGGCGTCGAGCGAGGCGGTCGGCTCGTCGATCAGCATGATCGGCGAGGGATCGACGAAGGAGCGGGCGATGTTGACCCGCTGCTGCTCGCCGCCGGAGAAGGTCGCGGGCGCAAGGTCCCAGAGGCGCTGCGGCAGGTTGAGGCGGGCGAGCATCGCCTTGGCGCGCTCGCTCGCGTCCTCGGGCGAGGCGCCGCGGGCGAGCAGCGGATCGCGGACGATGTCGAGCGCCGAGACGCGCGGGATCACCCGCAGGAACTGCGAGACGAAGCCGAGCGTGCGGCGGCGGATGTCGAGCACGGTGCGCGGCACGGCCGAGACGATGTCGATCGGCCGGCCGGCATGGGTGATGGCGATCGTGCCGGAGGTCGGCCGGTAATTGCCGTAGAGGATGCGCAGCAGGCTCGACTTGCCGGCGCCGGACGCGCCGGCCAGCACCAGCGCCTCGCCGGCGGCGACCAAGAAGTTGACGTTGTCGAACACCGGCAGGCGCACGCCGCCCTGATTGTGCAGGGTGAATTCCTTGGCGACGTTCTCGACGTGAATCATCGTGGTCATGATCGAGATGCCTTGCGGGTTCGGGGTGACGCGGTTGTGACGGCACTCATACGGTGAGCACCGCGGATGTCAGAAGCTGCGTGTAGGCGTGCTGGGGATCGTCGAGGACCTGGTCGGTCAGGCCCTGCTCGACGACGCGGCCATCCTTCATCACCATGAGCCGGTCGGTGAGCAGGCGCGCGACGGCGAGGTCGTGAGTGACGATGATCGCGGCGAGGCCGAGATCGCGCACCAGCACACGAAGCAGGTCGAGCAGGCGGGCCTGGACGGAGACGTCGAGACCGCCGGTCGGCTCGTCCATGAACACCAGCTTCGGCTCGGAGACCAGAACGCGGGCGATCTGCAGACGCTGCTGCATGCCGCCGGAGAACTGGCGCGGCCGGTCGTCGATCCGCTCGCCGGCGATCTCGACGCGCTGCAGCCAGTCGAGGGCGGTCTCGCGGATCCTGCCGTAATGGCGGGCGCCATTGTCCATCAATCGCTCGCCGACATTGCCGCCGGCCGAGACGTCCATGCGCAGGCCGTCGCGCGGGTTCTGGTGGACGATGCCCCAGGCGGTGCGCATCAGCCGGCGCCGCTCCTGCTCGGCGACCGAGTAGATGTCGAGCGGTTCGATTCCGCCCCGAAACAGCACCTGCCCCTCGTCGGGCTTGTCGATGCCGGCAAGGCAGCGCAGCAGGGTCGACTTGCCCGAGCCGGATTCGCCGACGATACCCAGCACCTCGCCCGGCCAGAGGTCGAAGGAGACATCGGCGCAGCCGATGCGCTCGCCATAGAAGCGGCTGACGCCGGCGACCGAGAGCAGCGGGGCAGGATCGAGCGCGAGGTCTGGCGGCGCGACGTGGAGTGTCATTGGCTCTCTCCCGATATTCCATTCGCGCCGTCATCCCGGGCGGAGCGGAGCGCAGACCCGGGATCCATTCCGGAGGGCTCATCGGATAGGGTCCGGAATGGGTCCCGGGTCTCCCGGAGCCTGTCTTCGGGCCGACCGAAGGTCGGACCCGATGGGTCGCCCGGCACGACGTGGGAATTTGAAACCAACCCACTCTCTGTGGCGTCACCCAGCATCGTTCCGCGATGGCCGTCGGCCCGCCGCGTCTCGCAGTGATGGCTGTCGGAGCAGACGAACATCCGCCCGCCCTGGTCGTCGATCACCACCTCGTCGAGATAGGAATCGGCCGCGCCGCAGAGCGCGCAGGGCTGCTCCCAGCTCTGGATGCGGAAGGGATGGTCGTCGAAATCGAGGCTGCGCACGCTGGTATGCGGCGGCACGGCATAGATGCGCTTCTCGCGCCCGGCGCCGAAGAGCTGCAGCGCCGGCGACATCTGCATCTTCGGATTGTCGAATTTCGGGATCGGCGACGGCGCCATCACATAGCGGCCATTGACCATGACCGGGTAGTCATAGGTGGTCGTCACCTCTCCGAAGCGGGCAATGTTCTCGTAGAGCTTGACCTGCATCAGCCCGTATTCGGCCCAGGCGTGCATCTTGCGCGTCTCGGCCTCGTGCGGCTCGAGCTTCCTGAGCGGCTCGGGCTGCGGCACCTGGTAGACCATGATCTGGCCGGCCTTCAGCGGCGCCTCGGGGATGCGGTGGCGGGTCTGGATGATCGTCGCCTCGTGCGTCGCCTCGGTCGTCCGGGCATCGGCGGTGCGCTCGAAGAAGCGGCGGATCGAGACGGCGTTGGTGGTGTCGTCGGCGCCCTGGTCGATCACTTTCAGCGTATCGTCGGGCCCGATGATCGCGGCGGTGACCTGGATGCCGCCGGTGCCCCAGCCGCGGGCGAGCGGCATCTCGCGCGAGCCGAACGGCACCTGGTAGCCTGGGATCGCGACCGCCTTGAGCAGGGCCCGGCGGATCATCCGCTTGGTCTGCTCGTCGAGATAGGCGTAGTTGTAGGCTGGCCTGGTCTCGTCGGCGATGCTCTGGTGCACGGTCATTCCGCGGCCTCCGGCAGGGCTTCCTGTTGCTCGGCAAGGCGCTGCTCGCGCTCCTTGCGGATGCGGCGGATCAGTTCGAGCTCGCCCTGGAAATCGACATAGTGCGGCAGCTTCAGGTGCTCGACGAAGCCGGCCGCCTCGACATTGTCGGAGTGGTAGAGGACGAACTCGTCCTGCTGGGCCGGATAGGTCGCCGCTTCGCCGAATTCGCGGCATTTAAGCGCCCTATCGACCAGCGACATCGACATCGCCTTGCGCTCGCTATGGCCGAAGGAGAGCCCGTAGCCGCGGGTGAACTGCGGCGGGACCTCCTTGGAGCCGGCGAACTGGTTGACCATCTGGCATTCGGTCAGGGTGACGTCGCCGAGATCGACGGAAAAGCCGAGCTCTTCCGGCACGAACTCGACCGCGACCTCGCCGACCCGGACCTCGCCGACGAAGGGGTGGTTGCCGCCATAGCCCCGCTGCACGGAATAGCCGAGGCCGAGCAGGAAGCCCTCGTCGCCGCGCGCCATCGCCTGCAGGCGGACATCGCGCTCGGCCGGAAAGGTGACGGGCTCGCGGGTGAGATCGAAGGGGCGCGGATCGCCTGCGGGCGGTGCTTCCTCTTCCATAAGCCCCTCGGCGCCGAGGATGTCGGGCACGCGCGGCATGAAAGCGTCGAGCGGCTCCCTTTCCTTCTCCCCTTGCGGGAGAAGGTGCCCCGAAGGGGCGGATGAGGGGTCGCGGAAGCCGGTATCGTTGGCGCTCTCGGTAGAGGTTTTGCGGGAAGCGTCGCGCGACCCCTCACCCCGGCCCTCTCCCGCAAGGGGAGAGGGGGCTTGTCGCGGTTCCATCAGCGAAAAGTCGAAGAGCCGGTGGGTGTAGTCATAGGTCGGGCCGAGCACCTGGCCGCCCGGCAGATCCTTGTAGGTCGCCGACACCCGGCGGCGGATCGCCATCTTCGCGGTATCGAGCGGCTCGGAGGAGCCGAAGCGCGGCAGGGTGGTGCGATAGGCGCGCATCAGGAAGGCAGCCTCGATCGCATCGCCCTGGGCTTGCTTCAGCGCCAGCGCGGCGAGATCGGGATCGTAGAGCGAGCCCTCGTTCATGACGCGGCCGCAGGCGACGCCCATCTGCTCGCGGATCTGCGAAACGGCGAGCTCCGGCACGCTCTCATCGCCGCGCCTTGCCTCGGCGACGAGATCATGGGTGGCGAGGATGGCGGCTTCGCCGCCTTTGACCGCGACATACATCAACGGGTCTCCACGATTTGCGTCGAACGCGGCAGGCCGAGCACCTGCGCGCCCTGGACCAGCAGCAGGTCGACGCCGAGCGGATAGAGCGCAGCGTTGTCTTCGACCTCGGCCCAGAAGCCGGCACGCAGGCCCGTCGGAGCGACGACGCGCTGGCCGGGAATGCCCGGGCCTTCGAGCGTGACCGCCTCACCGCCGGCGAGCCCGCCGCACTGGACGAGGACTGTGGTCGAGCGATCGGGAAACTGGTCGTCACCGGCATTGAAAGCGGCGAGCTTCGGCTCGGTCGCAACGCCGTCAATCACCGCGAAGGCGGCGCGGGCGGGATCATCGACGAGGGCGGCGCCGCAATGGAAGCGCAGCCAGGCGCCAACCGGGCCGTCACGCAGGGCGGCCGGCAGCCAGATCGGGGTCTCGTAGTCGGCCAGCGTCAGCAGCGCGACGGCAGTCGCCGGCTCGAGCCCGGCTGGCGCTTCGACGGAAATGCCGATGTCGCAGGCGAGACCCGGTTCGGAGAGCGCCGCCAACAGAGCGCGGAAGGCGCCTTGCGACTGGAAGACCGGATCGGCGAAGCCGGCGCCGATGAGGGTGTCGTCGTGAACCATCAGCCGCCCCTGACCAGCGTGAAGAAATCGACCTTGGTGGCCGCCGCCTTGCGCGAAGCGAGCTCGCGGGCGGCCTGCTGCTTCTGCGCCAGGGCAAAGACGCCGCGCCGCAGCGAGCCGGTCTCGATTTCGCTTTGCAGAAGCGCATCGGTGACCGCCGCCAGCCGCGCCTTGCGGCCGTCACGGCCGAGTGCGTAGGAGAAGCCCATGGCACCGCTTTCGAGGCGGACAACGCAGCGCGTCACCGTGGCTTCGCCGAGATTGAAGCGGCGGCCAGCGCCGCCGGCCCGGCCTTCGACCATGACGGTGCCGGTCTCGGGCGCCTTGAGCACTTCATGCGTCGGCAGCGGCCCCGCCTGCTGCAGCAAGGCGTCGATCTCGCCTTGCGTCGCACGGGCCAGGACTGCCATCCAATGCTGGCGTGTCGCGATGTCCGTCATGCCGTGTCGGCCTCTCGCCAAGCGCTAATGTCTAGACTAAGATAAGTCCCTTGCCGGAAAAGGTCTATACATTTTGGATGAAACTTTGATGACGGAGACGCCGGACAATCGGGGCGGCGATGGCGGCACGGCCTGGCGGCGGATCGCCGACGCGCTCGCAACCTCGATCGAGCAGGGCGAATACGAGCCCGGCGACACACTGCCGGCTTCGGTCGCACTGGCAGAGCGCTATGGCGTGCACCGGCACACGGTGCGCCAAGCCTTCCGGCATCTCGCCGAGCGCGGATTGGTGACGGTCTCACGCGGCCGTGGCACGCAGGTGACGGCGCCGCGCTTCCCCTACAAGCTCGGCCGCCGGGTCAGCATGCGTACCAATTTCGGCGCTGCTGGCATTGCGGTCTCAGGCGCCGTGCTGGCCTCAGAGATCGTCGCCGGCGAGGCGCAGCATTGCGAACTGCTCGGGCTGCCGGAGGGCACGCCGCTCTGGGCGATCGAGACCTTGAGCCGGGCCGGCGGCACGCCGGTCGGCACCGGCATCCATTTTCTCAGCGTCGCGCGCTTCCCGCGCTTCGACGATATCCTGACGCAGGCGGGCTCATCGATCACCGCCGCCTTCAAGGCCTGCGGCATTCCTGATTACGTCCGGCGTTCGACGCGGCTGGCGGCGCGGCTCGCGGGCGAGCGCGAGGCGGCGCTGCTCAAGATCGAGGTAGGAGCCGCCGTGCTGACCTCGGATGCGATCGACGCCCTGCCCGACCTGACGCCGATCCACATCGTCAACAGCGTCTTCGCTGGCGAGCGGATGGAGATGGTGGTCGAGCCCTTCGGGGATTAGCGTCCGTCGGCCGCCAGCCGTTCAGCCGCGCTCGTAGAGCAGGCGGGCGCGGATCGTGCCGTCGAGGGCCCGGATCTCCTCAATGATCTCGCGCGCGACCTCGCCGACCGGATCGGCCTCCATCACGACATAGCCGATCTCGCCGTCGGTCTGGAAATTCTGGGCGGCGATGTTGATGTTGCGGCTGGCGAAGACATCGTTGAGGCGGCGCAGCATGCCCGGCGCATTGCGCTGGACCTGGATGAAGCGCGTGCCCGCCGGGCGCGCCGGCAGTTGCACCTGCGGGAAATTGACCGCGCCGACGGTCGAGCCGACATCGGAGTAATCGACGAGCTTGCGCGCCACCTCGGCGCCGATGCGCTCCTGCGCTTCCTCCGTCGAGCCGCCGATATGCGGGGTCAGGATGACGTTGGGCAGGCCCTGGATGGGAGTGACGAAGCGCTCGCTGTTGGAGGCCGGCTCCTTGGGGAAGACATCGACGGCGGCACCGGCGAGCGCGCCGCTGCGCAGCGCCTCGGCGAGCGCACCCAAATCGACGACGGTGCCGCGCGAATTGTTGATGAGATAGGCGCCCTGCTTCATCGCAGCGATCTCGGCCTTGCCGATCATATTGTGCGTGGCCGGCGTCTCCGGCACGTGCAGCGAGACGATGTCGCTGTTGGCGAACAGCGCCTTCAGGCTCTCGACCGGCTCGGTGTTGCCATGGCGCAGGCGGTCGGTGTGATCGTAATAGATCACGCGCATGCCCATCGCCTCGGCGATGTTGGAGAGCTGGCTGCCGATATTGCCGTAGCCGACGATGCCGAGCACCTTGCCGCGCACTTCGAAGGAGCCGTTGGCCGACTTGTCCCAACCGCCCTCATGCGCCGAGCGCGAACGATCAGGGATCCGGCGCAGCAGCATGACGATCTCGCCGATGGTCAGCTCGGCGACGCTGCGGGTGTTCGAGAAGGGCGCGTTGAACACGGGGATGCCGCGTAGGCGGGCGGCGTCGAGATCGACCTGATTGGTGCCGACCGAGAAGCAGCCGACGGCGAAGAGACGCTTGGCGGCGGCGAAGACCGGTTCAGTCAATTGGGTGCGCGAGCGGATACCGAGGATATGCGTCTTCTCGATCGCCTCGATGAGCTGGGCCTCGTCGAGCGCCTTTGGCAGGCGGGTCAGGTTGGTGTAGCCGGCCTGCTGCAAGGCGGCGACGGCGGAATCGTTGATTCCCTCGAGCAGGAGGACGCGGAGGCGGTCCTTCGGAAAGGAAAGCCGGTCGGTGGGGA
The DNA here is from genome assembly GCF_050275675.1 of Allobosea sp. NPDC003192. Classification (NCBI taxonomy): domain Bacteria; kingdom Pseudomonadati; phylum Pseudomonadota; class Alphaproteobacteria; order Hyphomicrobiales; family Alloboseaceae; genus Allobosea; species Allobosea sp. NPDC003192. The sequence continues at coordinate 129,516 of NZ_JBNNPK010000008.1, read as the reverse complement.
GGTTCATGGCGCGCTCGACAGTCCAACGATGCGCCTGCTCGCCTGGTCGACGGGACGGCGCCGGAGCGCCCGCTATAGACCTGTTATCGCAGCGCACAACCGCAAAGTTGTCGCGCCGGCCTCCCGCTAGGCGCTCGCGGCGCGCAGCGGCACGACACCGCCCGGCGGGACCGGCGTCAGGTGCTGCTGCGGCAGCAGGAAGGGCTGGCCGGCCGGCGGCAGGCGGCTGAAGGAGAGCGAGACGCGGAAGACGCCGCGCAGCAGATTGTCGTCGAGGATCGCAGACGGCTCGCCCTGGGCGACGATCGCGCCTTCATGCATCACCACCAGCCGGTCGGCATAGGTCACGGCGAGGTTGAGGTCATGCAGCACGACCAGCACCGCCGCGCCCTGCGCCGCGATGCTGCGGGCAGCGTCGAGCAGCGAGAGCTGGTGGCAGAGGTCGAGGCTGGCGATCGGCTCGTCCAGGAACAGGATCTGCCGCTGCGCGACGCTGCGGCCGGCTTCGAGCTGGCAGAGCGCCCGGGCGAACTGGACGCGCTGCTGCTCACCGCCGGAGAGTGTCTGGTACTGCCGGCCGGCGAGGCCGATCACACCGGCAGTCTCCAGCGCCTGGGCGATGATCTGCTCCTTGCGGGTGCGCGGCTGCGCCCGGCCGACCCCCTCCAGACCAAGGCGCGCGACCTCGTAGACGCTGAAGGGGAAGGCGAGGCGCTGGTTCTGCACCATCACGGCACGGCGGCAGGCGAGTTCCCAGGCCGGGATCTGCGGCAGCGCCGCGCCATCCATGCGGACCGAGCCCTGCGAGGGCGACAACTCGCCGGTCAGCAGCTTGAGCAGGGTCGACTTGCCGGCGCCGTTGGGGCCGACGACGATCGTGGTCGCGCCCTCTTCGAGCGCCAGCGAGGCGCCGCGCACGAGAGTGCTGCCACGCACAGCAAAGGAGAGATCGTCCGCTTCGAGGATCGCTGCCATCGCTAGAGCTCCGCGATCCGGCCGCGACGCAGCAGCAGCCAGAGGAAGAAGGGCGCGCCGATGAAGGCTGTGACGATGCCGATCGGCAGTTCGGCCGGCACCACGACGAGGCGGGCGATGATGTCGGCGCCGACCAGCAGGGCTGCGCCGCCGATCGCCGACAGCGGCAGCAGCAGGCGATGATCGGGTCCGATCGAGAGCCGGATCAGATGCGGCACGACGATGCCGACGAAGCCGATCACGCCGGCCGCGGCGACGCTGGCGCCGACCGCGAGCGCGACCAGCAGGATCGCGAGCGCCTTGATGCGTTGGACGGGGATGCCGAGATGATAGGCCTCGGCCTCTCCCAGCATCAGCGCGTTGAGGCCGCGCGCCAGCAATGGCACCGCGAAAAGCAGGGGCAGCACGATCGGCGCCACCACCGAGAGCTTGGTCCAGCTCGCGCCGCCGAGGCTGCCGAGCGACCAGAAGGTCAGGTCGCGCAATTGCCGGTCATCGGAGATGAAGGCGAGCAGGCCAGTGAGCGAGCCGGCCAGTGCACCCAGCGCAACACCGGCGAGCAGCATGGTCGCGACCGAAGTCCGGCCCTGGCGCGTCGCGATCAGATAGAGCGCCAGCGTCGAGACCAGGCCGCCGAAGAAGGCGCCGAAAGGCAGCACCGCGAAAGGCAGCTTCATCGCGAAAGCCGCGACGAAGAAGCGGTCGCCCAGGACGATAGTCGCGGCGGCGGCGAGGCCGGCACCGGCGGAGACGCCGACCAGGCCGGGATCGGCAAGCGGATTGCGGAACAGGCCCTGCATCAGGGCGCCGGAAATGGCGAGCGCCGCTCCGACCAACGCACCCAGCAGCAGGCGCGGCATGCGGATGTTGAGAACGACCAGCGCCTCGCGGCTGTCGAGCAGATCGATGGGGCCGAAACCGAGCTTCGCAAGCAGGATGTCGGCGACGCGGCCGGGCGCGATCGAAAAGGCCCCTGCCCCGAGCGAGAGCAGCATCAGCAGCAGGCAAAGCCCGACCAGCGCCGCGACGGCGATAACGCCCTTGCGGCGGCGGCCGGCCGTGAGCGCCGCCAGCGCGGCAGCGCTCGCATTCGCGGTCTGCTTCACGGCGAGAGTCATTTCGCGGCGGAAAGCTGGGCGACCTTGGCCTCGGGATAGAGCTCGGCCATCAGGTCGCGCGCCGCATTGGGGGTACGCGGGCCGAAGCCAAGCAGATAGAGCCCGTCCATGCGGATCAGCGATTTCTGTCTCGCCGCCGGGGTCTGCGAGAAGGCCGGCATGGCGAAGAGCTCGTCGGGCCCCGCATTGTGTGCGCTGGAATGACGCATCATCAGCACGACGTCGGGTCCGGCGGTGATGATCGCCTCATCCGTCATCGGCTTGAAGCCTTCGACCGCGCTGGCTGCATTGACGCCGCCGGCGAGCGCGATGATCGCGTCGGCCGTGGTGTTCCTGCCACCGACCATCGTGCGCCCGTTCTGCAGCGAGAGCACGAACAGGACGCGCTTCTGCTTCGGCAGGCCTGTGCGCAGCTTGTCGAGCTCGTCGAAGCGGGCCTTGACGCTTGCGGCGAGCTGCTGCGCCGGCTCCGCGGCGCCGGCCGCCTTGCCGATGGCCGCGATCTTCGAAACGACGGCTTCAGGCGTCAGCGCCTCCGGGATCATCGTGATCGGGGTGCCGGATTCCTTGAGCAGCGCGAGCGCGTCAGGCGGCCCCGCGCCCTCGACCGCAATGACATGCGAAGGTTTGAGCGAGAGCACACCCTCGGCCGAAAGCGCCCGGACATAGCCGACGCTCTTCTTGTCCTTCTGCGCCTCGGGCGGCCACTGGCTGGTGGTGTCGACGCCAACGACCTTGTCTTGCAGGCCAAGGGCATAGAGCACCTCGGTGACGACGCCGCCTGCCGCGACGATGCGCTCGGCAGTCTGGGCCTGGGCGGCGACGACGCCGACAAGCCGTTCCAACGGTCCGGCTGGGCCGGCAACCGCCAACAGGGTGATGATCGCCGCGGCTGCGACCTCGCGGCCGAGGCGCTTGGCCCTGAAACTCGCGAGCGAAGTGGACGAAGGCGCTGGCAGGGTGCCCATGCTCGATCTCGTGCGTACGACGACGCGCAGCAACGGCGCCATGAGCCCTCCGCTACGCTGAAGTCATTCCAAAGTATTTTCTCAATTTATAACCGTTCAAAACAACGATTAATTGAGTCATTGTTGACGGTGATATGCGGCTTTACTAAGGAGGGTCAAGAGCGGCGCCAGCTGCCCGATTACCCTGTTTCCGGAACCGCCGAGGATTTCCTGATGTTCATCGCCATGAACCGCTTCAAGGTCGTCAAGGGGGAGGAGGAGGCCTTCGAGACGGTCTGGTCCTCGCGCAAGACCCGCCTCGACGAGATGCCGGGCTTCATCGCCTTCCACCTGCTCAAGGGCCCGGAGAAGGAAGACCACACCCTCTACTCCTCGCACACGACCTGGGCCTCCAAGGAGGACTTCACCGCCTGGACCAAGTCGGAGCAGTTCCGCGAGTCGCACCGGAGCGCTGGCCAGCCGCGGCCGACGCCGCTCTATCTCGGCCATCCGGAATTCGAAGGCTTCGAGACGATCCTGACCGAGCACAACCCGCATCTGCCGCGCCAGGCGGCCGAGTGAGAGGCTGAGCATCATGTCGCTCGCTGAAACATTGGCTGCGGCCGCCCCCGCCGAGGCCATGGAGAAGGTCCGGGCAGCGCTCGCCGCCAAGCCGGACGGGGTGATCGAGGCGGTCGCGCGCGAGCATGGCGTCTCGACGCTCGCCGTACTGGAGGTAACGCCCGAGGAGCAGCGCCGCTTCATCGCCGCCGAGCGCTTCGAGGCGCTCTGGCAGGAGCTTTCGACCTGGGGCACGGTGCTGTTCATCGTGCACACGCCCGATATCGTGCTCGAATGCGAGGGCTCGCTGCCGGTCGGGTCCTTCGGCCATGGCTACTACAACATCCATGGCGACAGCCCGATCGGCGGGCACATCAAGGCCGGCAACTGCAGCGCGATCTATCTGGTCGATCGCCTGTTCCACGGCCGCCGCTCCTGCTCGGTGCAGTTCTTCAACGGCGCCGGCGAGGCGATGTTCAAGGTCTTCGTCCGCCGCGACGAGGCGCGCGAGTTGCTCGCCGATCAGGTCGCCCGCTTCGAGGCGCTGAAGCGCGACTTCGCCTGAACACGGGTAGCTTCGGCTGCCCGGACAGGCTATCCGAGCCTCCTTCCGTCCGCCGGCGGGGCGCATTCTTGTCGGCCGCCGCGCTGAACACCGCAGCCGATCACCCATAAATGACGTCGGCCGCCTCTTTTCCGCCATAAGCAGCGCCATATCGGTTGGCGCTGTCCAGCAAAGCCGTGAAAGACCGAGAATTTACCAAGCGTTAACCATAGAGGCGCAGCCTTCAACCCGCGGAGCGAGGCGACGTGATCGATCCGATTGATCGCGCACCGGCTCCGACGGGCGAGCGCCACGGCCAGCCGGCCGGCGCGGAAGACCTGCACGAGGCTCCGGCTGAGGACGCTGAGATGGCAGCGCAGCTTGCCCTGGCACGGGCCAGCCTGGCCAAGGCCCTTGCCAGCCCGACAGCGCACGCAACCGGTCCCAAGGCCGTGCTGACATCGCTCACCCGGAATTCCGGCTTCCGCAACGGGGCGATGCTGGCGCTGCGTTTCGTCCAGGCGCGCCTGCTTTCGGTCTGGGGCCTGCTGCTGGCAGCGGCTCTTTGCCCACCCAAGGTCTTCGCCGACTTTGCGATCTTCGCAGCCTTGGCGAATGTCGGGTCGATCGCCGCCCTGCTGCGGTTCGAGGCCGTATTCTTCCAGAACAGCGACCGGCTGCGGCTCGGCCGGGCCTTCCGCCTGTCCGTTGTCGCCGGTGCGGTTTTCCTTGGCGCTGCTACGGTCGCGGTCGTGTTCGCTGCATCGCAGGACTGGATCCTGCGTGGCTTCGGCGCGCTCTTCCTGATCTCCCTGGCGGGCCGGGCGGTGATCCGGCTGCTTCTGGCGGAAGCCACGGCGGAAGGCGATTTCGCCACGATCGGTAACAGCAACGTCGTCCAGGCCCTGGTCCAGCCGGGGATGATGATTCTGCTGATCTGGCCGCTCGGGCCGACTGCCCTGGCCTTGTTCGCCGCGGACGCCTTCGGCCATGTCGTCGCTGCCTGCTATCTCGTCTGGCGGCGACGCCATTCCCTGGTGCGGTTGATGCAGCCGTCCGGTTGGTCGCCCGCCGAGCTGGCCTCGGCGGCCTGGCAATGGCGCAGCTCGCCGACCTTCCTGCTGCCCTCGGCGCTGCTCTCATTCGGCTTCTCGGCCGCGCCGCTGCTGACTTTGCCGATGTCGAGCAACCCGGTGCTGGCAGCCCATGTCGCGCTGGCAACGCGCCTGCTCGACATGCCCGCGCAAATGTTCGGAGCCGTGACGGTTCCCCTCGTGATGAGCGACCTGCGCAAGCATCAGGGCCGTGATCGCCAGAGCCGCGCCCGCCTGCTCACATTGGGCATGGTGGCAATCGTGACCATGCTCTTCATCTCGCTCGCCTTGTTCGCCATCGGTACGGACGAGTTCGTCCTGAACGGCACGAAATGGGGCGGCATCGGCGAGGTGATGGCGATCATGGCCCTGTTCTATGGCTGCAGCGCGATGGCGGGGCCCCTTCAGGAGATGGGAGCCTTCTCGTCGCGCCCGCACAGCCAGATGACGGCCAATGCGGTGGCTCTGGCCACGGTGGTGATCGTGATCTGGGGGTTCGGCAACCTGTCTCCGGTGCTGCTTGCCGCAATCGGCCTGGTCTCGCTGGGACGGCTGCTGCTGCACCTGCGCCTGACCTGGACCGCCATCGGCGAGCGGCGGATGGCAGCCGCCAGCTAGGAGCGCCAGCTATTCGCGCCGGATCAGACGGTCGGCGAGCAGCGAGGAGAAGAAGCCCGGCTTGAACTCGCGCTCGAGCCGCTCGGGATCGTACTCCTTCGCCACCCAGTCGAGGAAGGGCGTGCCCTTGCTTGCGCCTTCGCGGGCATAAGCCTCGAAGAAGGCGTCGAGGATACCGGTCTTGGCGAAGCGGAAATGGCCGTAACGCAGCGAAAGCTCGGCCATGGCCTCGGCAAGCGGCCGCTTCTCATGGACCAGCAGATAGAGCGCGGCGAAGAAACCGGCCCGGTCGGCGCCGGACTTGCAGTGGACCAGCGCCGGCGTCTTCAACCCGGCGAAGAAGGCCGGCGCGGCGAGGATGGTGTCGCGGTCGGGCGCACCGCGCGAGCGCAGGATGAACTCGACGAGCGCGATGCCGTGGCGCTCGCAGGCCTCCTTCTGCAACGGCCAGGCGCCGTGCTCACGGCCACCGCGCAGGTTGACGATGGTCTTGACGCCCTGGCGGGCGAACCAGGCGATATCGGTCGGCGCCGGCTGGGCCGCGCGCCAGAGCTGCGGCGTGACCCGATGGGCGTTGAGATAGGCGAGCCGGAAGATGCCGTGATCGGCCAACAGCATGTTGGTCCAGGCTCGCACACGGTCGAGCCGGCCATTCAAGGGCCGGTCCCAGCGCGCGATCCGCGCCATGCGCCTCGCATAGCGGTCTTCCGGCCGCCGCCAGCGGTTCAGCATGGAATCGCACCTGTCATTCCGGCCCGATAGCAGCGCAAGCCTTGCTGCGCAAATCGGTAACTCCGACTAAAAGCCGGGCTTGGCCTTTGGGGCGCGAGCGCGCATAAGGCCCCCGAAGTTTTATCATAGACAGGTCAGGTACATGCGGCTCGACGCCATCGCCATCGGCAAGAATCCCCCGGAAGAGGTCAACGTCGTGATCGAGGTCGCCATCGGCGGCGAGCCGATCAAGTACGAGATGGACAAGGAAGCGGGCACGCTCTTCGTCGACCGCTTCCTCTATACGCCGATGCGCTACCCCGGGAATTACGGCTTCATCCCGCATACGCTGTCGGAAGACGGCGACCCCTGCGACGTACTGGTCGCCAATACGCGCCCGCTGGTCCCTGGTTCCTATATCGCTGTCCGCCCGATCGGCGTGATGATGATGGAGGACGAGGGCGGCGGCGACGAGAAGATCATCGCAGTGCCGGTCCCGAAGCTGACCAAGCGCTACGAGAACGTGACGAACTACACCGATCTGCCGCAGATCACGCTCGACCAGATCCAGCACTTCTTCGAGCACTACAAGGATCTGGAACCCGGCAAATGGGTGAAGCTCACCGGCTGGGGCGACGCCGCCAAGGCCAAGCAGCTGATCGTCGAGGCGATCGAGCGGGCGAAGAAGGCCAAGTAGGGCTGACGCCCCGCAGCACCGATCTCGCCATGGCAGGGTTTGCCCCGGCCATGGCGATTTGGCATTGCCCTTACCGGTCCAGCAGGCGTTCGATCTCGCTGCGCAGCTGCGGGCCAAGGTCGCCGCGCTCGAGCGCATAGGCGACATTGGCGGTTAGGAAACCGATCTTCGAGCCGGTATCGTAGATGTCGCCGTCGAAGCGCACGGCGAAGAACTTCTCCTGGTGGGACAGGGCGATCATCGAATCGGTGAGCTGGATCTCGCCGCCGGCGCCCGTCTCCTGGTTGGCGAGCAGGTTGAAGATCGTCGGCTGCAGGATGTAGCGGCCGGTGATGTGCAGGTTCGACGGCGCCGTGCCCTTCGGCGGCTTCTCGACCATCTTGCTGATCTGCGAGACCTTGGCCTTGGCGTCGGCGACGCCGACGATGCCGTATTGATGCGTCTGGTCGTCCGGCACCGGCGCGACCGCGATGTGGTTGCCGCCATGCTTGTCATAGGCCTCGATCATCTCGGCGAGGCAGCCCTTGCCCTGATCATGGTGCAGCATGTCCGGCAGCAGCAGGGCGAAAGGTTCGTCGCCGATGATGTCGCGGGCGCACCAGACGGCGTGGCCAAGTCCGAGCGGCGCCTGCTGGCGCGTGAAACTCGCCGTGCCGGCGGCCGGCAGATCGAGCTTGAGCGCCTCCAGCTCCTTCACCTTGCCGCGCTTGGCGAGCGTATCGTCGAGCTCGTAGGCCATGTCGAAATGGTCCTCGATCACGCCCTTGTTGCGCCCGGTGACAAAGACGAAATGCTCGATTCCGGCGGCGCGCGCCTCGTCGACCACATGCTGGACCACCGGCCGGTCGACGATGGTCAGCATCTCCTTCGGGATCGCCTTGGTGGCGGGCAGGAAACGGGTGCCGAGACCAGCGACGGGAAAGACCGCCTTGCGGATTTTCTTGATCATGCGCGTCCATCTCGCGCGCTTGCAGCGCGCGCCTGCTGAAAATCGGAGGGCTTAGGGAGAGCCGGCTTTGCCCCATTCCTGCCGGCCGGTTCAGGCTGGCCGGTGATTCTGGCGAAAGCCGGGCCAACTCCGTTATCGAATACCAGTCGGGCCTTGCCGATACGTCAATGCTTTTCCCGTACTCTGCCGCATCCGCTGCCCTGGCCATCATTCTTGCATGGCTTCTCCCAGGGCCTGCCCGAGATTAGCCATCTCGCGCCGACAGGGTGAATCGAACTGTCGTGATTCCGGTCTATGCGGGGCACGTGACAAGGAGAAGAAGATGGCGATTCTGGTTTCGGGCGGCGCCGGTTATATCGGCAGCCATATGGTCCTCGAACTCCTGGACCGCGGCGAGAAGGTGGTCGTGCTCGACGATCTCTCGACCGGCTTCTGGTGGGCGGTGCCGCAGGAAGCGACGCTCGTGCGCGGCGACATGGGCGACCCGGCCCTGGTCGAGCGCACCATCGCCGAGCACGGCATCAGCGAGATCGCCCATTTCGCCGCCAAGATCGTCGTGCCGGATTCGGTATCCGATCCTCTCGGCTACTACCACAACAACACCGTCAAGACGCGCGCGCTGCTGGAGAGCGCGGTACGCGGCGGCGTCAAGCATGTGATCTTCTCCTCGACCGCCGCCGTCTATGGCGAGCCGCCGGTCTCGCCGGTGCCGGAAGAGATCGCGCTCAACCCGATCAACCCCTATGGCCGCTCCAAGCTGATGAGCGAATGGATGCTCGGGGACGTCGCCCGCGCCCATGGCCTGACCTATGTCGCGCTGCGCTATTTCAACGTCGCCGGTGCCGATCCCAAGGGACGCTCTGGCCAGTCCAGCGCCAATGCGACCCATCTGATCAAGGTCGCGAGCCAGGCGGCCCTCGGCCAGCGCGCCGGACTCGACATCTTCGGCACCGACTATCCGACGCCGGACGGCACTTGCGTGCGCGACTACATCCACGTCACCGACCTCGCCCGCGCCCATCTGGCGGCGCTCGACCATTTGCGCGCCGGTGGCGAGAACCTGACGCTGAACTGCGGCTATGGCCGCGGCTATTCGGTCAAGGAAGTCACGGAGGTGGTGAAGCAGGTCTCCGGTGTCGATTTCCCAGTGCGGCTCTCGCCGCGCCGTGCCGGCGATCCCGCTGCGCTCGTCGCCAAGGCCGACCGCATCCGCGCCGAGCTCGGATGGCGACCGGAGCATGACGATCTCACCGAGATCGTCACCCAGGCGCTGGCCTGGGAGGAGAGCCTGCGCAAGCGCAATGCGAGCTGAGCAACGGGAATTGGCTCGGCGTTAACCCATGGTTAACCTCGTTCGGGCGCTGTGTTGGAAACAGCCTGCGACCGAGCCAGAGGAGCAACCATGCGCCCCGTCACCGTTCTCGCCTTCGCCGTAGCGCTCGGCCTCGGGCCGGCGCTCGCGCAGACGACGGGTTCGATCAATCCGGCACGGGCGCAGACTCCCAGGCCCGAGGCGCGCCCGGCCGCGCCGGGCCTCGACGGCTTCCTGAAGACGCTCTGGCCGATGGCGCAGGCGCGCGGCATCTCGCGCAAGACCTTCGATCTCGCCTTCCAGGGTGTGACGCCCGATCCCACCATCGTGGCGCTGACCCGCAAGCAGTCGGAATTCGTCGCGCCGATCTGGAGCTATCTCAACAGCGCGGTCGGCGGCTCGCGCATCTCGCGCGGCCGCGAGATGCTGGACGCCCATGCCAGTGTGCTGGCCCAGGCCGAGTCCCGCTACGGCGTCCCCAAGGAGATCATTCTCGGCATCTGGGGGATGGAGACCAATTACGGCTCGTTCAAGGGCGACAAGGACGTGATCCGCTCGCTCGCGACGCTGGCGAACATCCGCTATCGCGGCGACTTCTTTCGCGACGAGCTCCTGACCGCGCTGGAGCTGATCGAGAAGGGCTATGTCGAGCGCAGCGAACTGCGCGGCTCCTGGGCCGGCGCCATGGGCCACACCCAGTTCATGCCGTCGAGCTACATGAAATACGCGGTCGATCAGACCGGCGACGGCCATGCCGACATCTGGACCTCGACCAGCGACGCCATTGCCTCGACCGCCAATTACCTCAAGGGCTATGGCTGGACCCCCGGCCTGCCCTGGGGCATCGAGGTCGTGGTGCCCGAAGGCTTCGACCACAATCTCTACCGCGCCAGCTTCTCCAGCTTCCGTTCGGCGGGAGTCCGCCGTGCCGATGGCGGCTCGCTGCCCTCCTCCGGCGAGGCCAGGCTATTCTACCCCGCCGGCCATACCGGTCCGGCCATGCTGCTGACCGCGAATTTCGACGTCATCAAGAAGTACAACTCGTCCGATGCCTATGCTCTTGCCGTCGGACATCTGGGCGACCGCATCGTCGGCCGCCCGGCCCTGCAGGGCGACTGGCCGGTGAAGGCGCCACGCCTCGACAAGGTCGGGATCACCGATGTCCAGCGCCGCCTGAAAGGCCTCGGCCTCTACAATCACGATGCGGACGGGCGCATCGGCACGGGCACGCGCGAGGCGGTCAGGCAGTACCAGTTGCGCGTCGGCATGCTCGCCGACGGCTACCCGACTCCGGCGCTGCTGGCGCGGATGAAGGCGCCACGCTGACGAACCGGGAGATCGCGACTATATTGCCGGGAGGCGCCACCCTCGCCCGGCGCCGATCGAGAGCACGATGCGCCCGCGTTCGCTCTTCATGGTTCTGGCCTCGGCCCTGCTCGTGCTCGTGACTGGCGGGCCAATCTCGATCGCCCAGAACCCTGTGCCGCCCGGTCGGATACCGCAAGCGCCGCCGCAGGGCCGCAGCCTGTTCAACATGTTCTGGCAGATTCCGGAAAAGCCGGCAGCTCAGCCGCGTCAGCCGCGACAGCGCGTCGCCCCGGTGCAGCGCCGGGCGCCAACCCGCGTCGTCGTCCGAGACGATCCCGTCATCCCAAAGGTCGACGTCAACCACCATGTCCTGGTCGTCGGCGACACACTCGCCGGGCAGATCGCCGAAGGGCTCGAGGACAGCCTGCAGGACCGGGCCGACGTCGCCGTCGAGAACAAGGCCAAGGCCGATAGCGGGCTGGTCCGCACCGACTTCTATGACTGGCCCAAGGCGGCCGGCGAGCTCCTGGCGGCGGACGCCAAGATCATTGTCGGCGTCATCACGCTCGGCCCAAACGACCGCCAGGTGATCCGCGAGGGCGAGATCACCCATGAGCCGCTCAGCGAGCGCTGGCTCCAGCTCTACAGGGCGCGGATCGAGGCCGTCGCTACCGCCTTCAGCGCCAAGCGCGTGCCGCTGATCTGGGTCGGCGCGCCGCCGATGCAGAATGCCCGCCTGTCGGCCGATCTCACCACGCTGAACGACCTCTTCCGCAAGGGCGCGGAGGCAGCCGGCGGCGAGTTCGTCGACCTCTGGGGCGTCTATGTCGACAGCGAGAACCGCTACACCGCCATGGGGCCGGACGTGAACGGCCAGGTCGCCCGCCTGCGGCTCGGCGACGGCGTGCATTTCACCAAGGCCGGAGCCCGCAAGGCCGCGCATTTCGTCGACGTCGTCATCCGCCGAATCCTTGAAAAGACGCCGACGCAGAACGTTATCGCCCTGCCTGTCCCGTCGGACGCAGGCGGCGCGCCAGCACCGGCGCCGCAGCCCGCCGACATCGAGCGCCTGATCGATCGCATGGTCAGTGGCGTGCCGACCGATCTTCCGCTCGTGCCGGTGATCCCGCCCAGGCCGCTCGCCGGCCCGATCCTGCCCTTGACCGGCGCAGCCGCCGCAAGCGGCGACACCGCGCTGATCGCCTCGATCCAGGAGGCACGCGGTCGCGGCGATGTCGCAGCTGGGCTCGACCGTGTCTTCGGCCAAGGTATCGCGCCCGAACCGCGCCCCGGCCGCGCCGACGATTTCCGCTGGCCGCGACCGAACTGAGGCCGCCTCAGGCCAGCTGAAAGCGCTCGAAGCGCTGCATCTCCTCGTCGACCTGCCGCTTCAGCTCCGCCGACAGCTCGGCGCCCAGCCAGGTCCATTGCTGCACCAGGAGCTTGCGCGCCGCCCGGTCGGTCTTGAGGTCGGCGACGGCGACGATGCGATCCCCCGCCAACACCGGCAGGCCGAAATAGCCGAAGACGCGCTTCTCCTTCGGCAGATAGGCCTCGAAGACATGGTCATAGCCGAAGAACAGCTTCAGCCGCTTGCGCTGGATGATCAGCGGGTCGAAGGGCGAGAGGATGTGGATCAGGCTGTCATCGGCCGGCCCGGATGGCTCCAGCACCTCCGGCATCGCCCAATGTGGCGTCTTCTCGGCACCCTCGATCGCGACCGGCACCAGTTCCTTGCGCCTGACGCGGCCGGCGATCAGCTCCGCGATCGCCTTCTTGCTGGGCGCATCGAGATGGCAGATCGAATCGAGGCTGACGATGCCCTGCGCCCGCAGCGCCCGGTCGAGCTTGTAGGCGGCAACCTGGCGTTCGGAGGCCGGCGCCGGCTGCTTCTCCCAGCCGAAATGCCGGTCGATCAGCTCATAGGTCTTGAGCATGCCGGAGCGGGCCGAGATCGCGAGCTCGCCATCGTAGAAGGCGCGTTCGAGCAGGCCCTTGGACGGTTTCTTGCTGGCCCAGAGATGCGTCTTCTCGACCAGCACGTCGGTGTCGATGTCGCGGATGGTTAGCGCGCCGTCCTTGCGAATGCGGCGCAGCAGCTTGCGCGTCTCCTCGCGGCTGCCGACCGAGGCCCAGCGCTTGGGCTCGGCGCGATGCGCCTTCATCGCCGGCAGGAAATAGCGCAGGTCGGTGGTCGGCACATAGGACAGCGCATGCGTCCAGTACTCGAACACCGCCTTGTCCTGCGACTGTGCCTGCGCGAGATCGTCGCGGCTGTAGCCCGGAATGCGGCTGTAGAGGATGTGGTGGTGACAGCGCTCGACGACGTTGATCGTATCGATCTGGACATATCCGAGATGGGCGACAGCTGCTGTGGTGGCTGCCGGCCCTGCCCCGAATGGTTCACGAACATCGAGCTTCTGGGCTCGAAGCCAGATCCGGCGCGCTTCCGCCTTGTCGAGTGTCAGGATTTTTCGCGGTCGCGTCGCCATGGGAGCAAGCTAGCCATGCCACCATGAAAGGTTAAGGCGCATCGCCGCCATCTGCTGACACATCATGGCGGTGGCCTCGTCGCGGCCTAGCTTGCCTCGGACAGCGCCTGCGCCAACGCCTCGGGCGTCAGCTCCGCCAGAGCCATCTGCACCTTGAAGGCCCGGGTCTTCTCGCCGGGCTTCATCACCAGAATCACCGTCTCAGTGCCCGGGCAGGCCGGATCGGCGCAGAGTATCTCGTTGACGGCGATCACGGCGTTGTCGGGCAGGGCCAGCAGCTCGCGCACCTGCCGCTTGACCTGCGCCGCAACATCCGCCCCGGCGGCCTCGCGCTTGTCCTTGCCGAACAGGCCGAAGCGCATTGCCGTTCAGCCCCCTGGCAGCGTGAGCACGCCGGCCGCGCCGTCCTCGGCGCCGAAGGCGAGGCGCTTGCCGAGCTTGTCCCAGGCGAAGGCGGTGATGCCGCTGCCGCGCTGGGCCGGGCGCACCAGCAGTTCGGAGGCGTCGGTCAGGCGGATCATCAAAATGCAGCCATCGTCGTAGCCGACGGCCAGCACCAGCGCCTTGGGATGGAAGGCGACGCGGGTGACCTTGGCATGGCGCGCGCCGCATTCGCGCGGCGCCTTGCCGGTCGGCCCCTCGCCCTGGAAGGGCCAGACGATCGCGGCATCCGCGCCGCTGGAGGCGAGCCAGAGCCCGTCATGCGACCAGGACAGCGAGCGCGGCTTGGCCGGATAGCCGGTCATGCGCATATGGTTCGGCTTCTCGCCGAGGCGCCAGCCATGCAGCGCATTCTCCTGCATGGCGGTGACGACAAAGCGCCCGTCCGGCGACCAGGTCACGTCGAGATGCGAGCCCTTCCATTCCAGGAAATCGGGCTTGGCCTCGGTGTTCGGATACCAGAGCAGCACGCCGTTCATCTGGGCGATGGCGAGGCGATAGCCTTTCGGCGCGAAGCTAAGCCCCTGCGGCGTCGAGGCGACGTCGAGCGACCTGAGCTTGCCCTTGTCGTCGCGGGCGTGGACATCACGGCCGCTGTTCCAGGCGATGCTGCCGGAGGCCGACACCGTCACGGCATCGATCCAGCGCCGCTTTTGATCGCGGGCGAGCTCCTCCGGCGCGCCATCGGCCGAGATCGCGACCACGCGGCCGTCATCGCCGCCGCTGATCAGGCGCGTGCCGTCCGAAGCTGTGCAGAGCAGGCCGCCGCCATGCGCCTCGATGCTTTCAGTCTCGCCGTCGCGCCAGCGCAGCACCCGGCCATCGGCAAGGGCGAGCGCCAGCGTCTGCTTCAGCCAGACGGCGCCGACGACATGCTCGCCAGCTTCGACGGGAACGACATGCTCGCGCAGCGAGACGGGTTTGGTGATCGAATCCATGCCCACGCTTTAGCTCAAGCCGCGCAGGCCATGAACCCCTTGCGCAGCGCCGCCTCGTCGAGATCGCGGCCGATGAAGACGAGACGCGACTCGCGCTTCTCGCCGGACTTCCAGTCGCGCTGCAAGTCGCCGTCGAGGATCATGTGCACTCCCTGGAAGACGAAGCGGCGCGGCTCGTCCTTGAAGGCGAGGATGCCCTTGGAGCGCAGGATGTTCGGGCCCTGAACCTGGCTGATGTCATTGATCCAGGGCATGAACTTTTCGGGATCGACATCGCCGGGGATGGTGAAGGACATCGAGCGGACGTCCTCCGAATGATGGTGATGGTGGCCGGCCTCGAGGAAGTCGGGCTCGATGTCGAGGATGCGGTCGAGATCAAAGGCGTTGCGGTCGAGCAGGTCGGCGATCGGCAGGTCGCAGCGCGTCGTCTTGTGCAGCTTGGCATAGGGGTTGATCGCACGGATCGTCGCCTCGACCTCGGCGAGTTCCTCGGCGCTGACGAGATCGGTCTTGTTGAGGATGATCACGTCGGCGAAGGCGATCTGGTTCTTGGCTTCCGGCGCATCCTTGAGCCGGTCCTTCAGCCACTTGGCATCGGTCACGGTCACGACCGCGTCGAGCTTGGTGGCGTCGCCGACATCCTGGTCGACGAAGAAGGTCTGGGCGACGGGGGCTGGATCGGCAAGGCCGGTGGTCTCGACGATGATCGCGTCGAACTTGCCCTTGCGCTTCATCAGGCCGTCGAGGATGCGGATCAGGTCGCCGCGCACCGTGCAACAGATGCAGCCATTGTTCATCTCGAACACTTCCTCGTCGGCGCCGACGACGAGGTCGCCATCGATGCCGGTCTCGCCGAACTCGTTGACGATCACGGCGAACTTCTTGCCGTGATCCTCGGTGAGGATGCGGTTGAGGAGCGTGGTCTTGCCGGCGCCCAGATAGCCGGTGAGCACCGTGACGGGAATCTTCTCGGACATGGGAAACGACCTGGTTGTTGGCGCTGCTGCAATCGCGGCCCGGTCAGGCCGGCCCAGCGACGAGCGCCTTCTCGATCTGGCTTATATTGTGTTTCATCATCGCGATGTAAGTCCCGGCCGGACCGTTCTCGGCCGAAAGCGCATCGGAGTAGAGGCGCCCGCCGATCTTCGCGCCGCTCTCCCTGGCGATCTGCTCGGCGAGGCGCGGATTGGTGATGTTCTCGAGGAAGACCGCCGGCACCTTCTGCGCCTTGATCTGGCGGATGATGCGACCGACGTCCTTGGCCGAGGCCTCGGCCTCGGTCGAGACACCCTGCGGCGCGATGAACTCAATGCCATAGGCCTTGGCGAAATAGCCGAAGGCGTCGTGCGAGGTGATCGCCTTGCGCCGGTCGGCCGGGATGCGCGCGACGGTGGCCTTGATCTCGGCTTCGAGCGTATCGAGCTTAGCGAGGTAGGCAGCGGCATTGGCTTCGTAGCTCGCCTTGCCGGCCGGATCGGCCGCGACCAGCGCATCCCTGACATTGCCGACATAGAGCCTGGCATTGGCGACGCTCTGCCAGGCATGCGGATCCTCGCCGCCATGGCCGTGGCCGTGATCGTCCGCCATCTTCAACGGCGTGATGCCGGTAGTCGCAGTCGCGACCGTCGCCTTCGTGCCCGACGACTTGATCAGCCGGGTCAGCCAACCCTCGAATTTCAGCCCGTTGACGACGACGAGCTTAGCTCCGGCCACTGTCTTGGCGTCTGCCGGCGTCGGCGAATAGACATGCGCGTCGCCATCAGGGCCGACCAGAAGCGTCACGGCGACGCGGTCCCCGCCGATCTCGCGGACGAAATCGCCGAGGATCGAGAAACTGGCGACGACAGGCAATTTCTCCTGGGCGAAGGCCGGCAATGGCAGAGTGGCACCGGCGGCAAGGCCGAGAAGAACGGAGCGGCGGTTCAGCATAATGGCTCTCGCGCTAATGAAACACTATAACATAACTAGCGCTGCAGGTGGGCTCTCGGCAAGAGGCGTCGTGCAAGGCCGCCCTGCGATCCCAGCAGGAGCGAGCCGAGATAGAGCGCGCCGGCCGAGAGGATGATCGCCGGCCCGGCCGGGAGATTGCTGCCGGCGGCATAGGACGCGACGAGCCCAGCATAGCCTGAGACCATGCCGAAGCCGGAGGCGAGCAGGATCAGCCGGGTGATGTCGGCGGTCCAGAAGCGCGCAGCGGCCGCCGGGAGCATCATCAGCCCGACGGCGAGCAGCGTGCCGAGTGCATGAAAGCCGGCGACGAGGTTGATCACGACGAGGCCGAGAAAGGTCAGGTGCACGACGCCGCCGGAGCGGCTGACCGAGCGCAGGAAGCCGGGATCGACGCATTCGAGCACCAGCGGCCGGTAGGCCAGCGCCAGCACGCCGAGCGTCAGGCTGGCGACGCCGGAGAGCAGCACCAGCACGTCGTCGTCGAGCGCCAGCACATTGCCGAACAGAACATGGAAGAGGTCGACCGCGGAGCCGCGCAGCGAAACCAGCGTGACGCCCAGCGCCAGCGAGATCAGGTAGAAGGCGGCCAGCGAAGCGTCTTCCTTCAGCACGGTCAGGCGCGCCACGGCGCCGGCGGCGAGCGCCACGGTGAAGCCGGCGACGAGCCCGCCCAGCGTCATCGCCGGCAGCGAGAAGCCGGCGACGAGATAGCCGAGCGCGGCACCGGGCAGGATCGCATGCGCCATGGCATCGCCGGTCAGGCTCATCCGCCGCAGCATCAGGAAGACGCCGACCGGAGCGCCGGAGACCGACAGCGCAATCACGCCGACCAACGCCCGGCGCATGAAATCGAATTCGGCGAAGGGGCCGATCAGGAGGTCGTAGAGCATCGGCTTTGTCTTATGTCGGTGCGCTCACGCCGCGCAGGGCGCGGCGTGGCTGTCGAACGCCTCGACCATGCGCCGCGCCTTGAGCAGGTTGCCCGCCGTCAGCACTTCGCCGGTCTCGCCCCAGGCGATCGCCTCGCGCGCCAGCAGCAGCGTCTGCGGGAAGGCGCGCTTTACCGTCTCGATGTCATGGAGCACAGCGACCACGGTCCGGTTTTCGCCATGCCAGCGCTGGACTAGCGCCAGCAGATCGGCGCTGGTGCGGGCATCGATCGCGGTGAAGGGCTCGTCGAGCAGGATGATGTCGGCGTCCTGCAGCAGCAGCCGGGCGAACAGGGCGCGCTGCATCTGTCCGCCCGAGAGCGTGCCGATGCTGCGACCCTCGAAACCGGTGAGTCCAACAGCGGCGATCGCCGCCTCGATCTTGCTGCGCTGGCCAAAACCGATCTTGCCGAAGATGCCGGCCGCGCCCCAGAGGCCCATGGCGACGAGATCGTAGACATGAATCGGGAAGGAACGGTCGAGCTCGGCCGATTGCGGAAGATAGGCCAGGCGCTTGCCCCTGGCGAGCGTCACCGTGCCGTCGAGCGGCGAGAGCGCGCCGGCGATGGCCTTGAGCAAGGTCGACTTGCCGGCGCCGTTCGGGCCGACGATCGCGGTCAGGCTGCCCGGCGCGATCTCGCCGCAGAGATGATGCACCGCCGGATGGCGGTCATAGCCGAGAGTCAGGTCGCTGAAGCGGATGGCGGGCACGGGTTCGGTACTCTTGTTCACGCCAGATTCTTCATCACAAAATGACAGCGAAGGTCGCCGCCCACAGCATCAGGATCACGCCGAGCGCCAGGCCGAGCCGTTGCCCCGCCGACAGCCGCAGCAGCGACCAGCCGGGAACCTCTGCGACAGGCTGGCGATGGTGGGAGTGATCATGGGCCATACAGAATGATATAATGTTACGCGCGACAACGAGCAAGCGCGATCACCCTTGCATCGAACACGATACGGCTGCGTTATCACCACATCGATGACAACGGAGCAGGCTGGTGAGTGCCGAGCGGGTGACCTTCAAAGCGATACGCAATGGCGTCGCGACCGAGATCAAGGCCGACGCGATCGAGATCGGCCTGCCCGACGGGCTGAGCTTCCGGATCATGGCCTTCGCCGGCCGCAAGGGCTCCGCCACCCTGCACATGCCGGCAGACGATCCGCAGGCAGCGAGCTTCGACGTGTTCTGCGTCGAGCCCGGCGCGGCGAATACGCTGTTCGTCTCGGTCGACCGGGCTCAGAAGCGCCAGATGGAGGGGTAGGTTGGCGCGGCTGGTTGCGCCGTCATTCCGGGGCAGCCCACAGGGCTGAGCCCGGAACCCATGAACACGAGGGATCGACAGGAAGCGCTTCGACAACTCCGGCAATCTTCCTGTAGCCTCGTGGTCATGGGTTCCGGGCTCGGCGCTGACGCGCCGCCCCGGAATGACAGCGAGGCTTCTCCGCTCTCCGGACCGCCTCGCGGCTCACACAGGCCAGTATTGGTACAGCCAGGTCTCGGTCAGCACCTTGTCGCCGCCGCGCAGGAAGCAGCGCATCTCCACTGGCTCGGTGCCGTCAACGGTGAGATCGAATTGTGCCCGCCAATGGCCGGCAACATCGTTCGGCACGGCCTCGGCGAAGATGTAGGAGAAGCTGCCGCGCGAGGCCGAGAGCACCACTTCGGGCTTGACCCCGAACGGGATGTCCTCGAGCGCCGGGCCCCTGAATTCGAGCATGAACTTGCGCACGCCCTTGGGCCGCGCCGTGCCCGGCTGGCCGCCATTGCCAAGCCTCGTCGCGACGACGCGGCCGAGCGCCGGCGGGAACGGCTCGTCGGCGAGCCAGTGCAGGCGGTAGCGGAAACTATAGGCGTTGCCGGCCTTGGCCGGGGCCTCGGGCACCCACATCGCGACGATATTGTCGTGGATCTCGTCGTCGGTCGGGATCTCGATCAGCTGGACCGCACCCTTGCCCCATTGGCCGAGCGTCTCGATCCACAGGCTCGGCCGGCGCTCATAGTAGACGCCGTCCATGTAATGATCGAAGGCGCGGTCGCGCTGCATCAGGCCGAAACCGCGCGGATTCTCGTCGACGAAGGACGAGGCGACGGTGCGCTGCGGATTGTTGAGCGGGCGCCAGGCGCGCTCGCCGCTGCCGGTCCAGAGCGCGAGGCCGTCGGAATCATGCACCTCCGGCCGCCAGTCGACCATGGTCGTCTTGGCCGTCTCGGAATACCAGTACATCGAGGTCAGCGGCGCGATGCCGAGCCGCGCGACATCCTTGCGCAGGTGCAGCTCCTGCTCGATCTCCATGTCGACCCCCTTGCCGCGATGCATGCGGAAGCGGAAAGCCCCGGCGACGCTCGGCCCCGAAAGCAGGGCGTAGATGACGACATGCTCGGCCGCTTCGCCGGGCGTCTCCAGCCAGACATGGGTGAAGTCCGGGAATTCCTCCGGCCGATCGCCGACCGCCGGGTCGACGGCAAGGCCGCGGGCCGAGAGCCCGTATTGGTAGAGCTCGCCGATGGCCCGGAAATAGGAGGCGCCGAGGAAGGCGACCCAGTCGTTCTTCTGCCAGTCGAGCTTCTCGCCCTTGCGGCCGGGATGGCCGGAGCGGCTTTCCTGGAAGCGGAAACCGGCGAAACCGGCGCCCGGCGGCAATTGCTTGGCCGGGGAATCGGCCGGCATCTCGAAATAGCTCTCGTCGTAGACGATCTCGCGCGCCTTGCCCTCGTCGAGGACATGCATGCGCACCGGCTTCTGGAAGTAGCGGCCGAGATGGAAGAAGGTCACCGGCCAGGGCGAAGGACCGTTCGCCCACAGCGCCAGCTCCGGCTTGAACTTGATCTTGCCATGGGCGTCGTAGTCGATCTTCTCGAGCACGTCGGGCTTGGGGTTCGGCGGCGCCTGATAGGGCTTGCCGGCGAGATCGCGGGCCCGTGCCTTCAGCCCCTCGAAGGAGAAGGCTTCGGCCGTGCCGAGCTTCAGCCCCTGCTGCGCCAGAGCCGGACCCGAGAACCCGGCTGCGGCAAGGGCGGCCGTGCCGGCGGCGCCCGCAAGCAAGGTGCGGCGGTCGATCAGGGGCATGGTCGGCTGTCGCGGCTGCATCGGGCGGGGCGCTCCATCGGGAAGGATCAGCTGGAAGATGGTGTCTCCGGCTAGCCTGTCCAGCCGGCGAGGGCAATCTCATCAGCTTCCTGGCCAGAGCAGGGCGGAAATCTCACCGAAAGGCGACGCGTTCGGCTGTCGCAGCCTCTTAGCCCATTGGCGCGGGTTCCCTTTTTGCCCGCAAGCGTCCTACAACAGCGGCAGCCGGCCTTGAGAGCCGGGATGCGGTCTTTCGTCTCTCGGGAGGATTCATGTCTGTTTCGCTTCATCGCCGGGCCCTGGCCGGCATCGCCGCGCTCGCCCTCGTCGCCACGCCGATGGCCGCCCGCGCCCAGGACTTCATCAACGTGCTGACCGGCGGCACCTCGGGCGTCTACTACCCGCTCGGCGTCGCGCTCTCGAAGATCTATGGCGAGAAGATCCCGAACGTCCGCCCGACCGTGCAGGCGACCAAGGCCTCGGTCGAGAACCTGCAATTGCTGCAGCAGGGCAAGGGCGAGATCGCCTTCACGCTCGGCGATTCCCTCGACGCCGCCTGGAAGGGCGACGAGGAGGCCGGCTTCAAGAGTCCGCTGAAGAAGCTGCGCGGCATCACCGCGATCTATCCGAACTATGTCCAGATCGTCGCTTCCAAGGATAGCGGCATCAAGACGCTGGCCGATCTCAAGGGCAAGCGCCTTTCGGTCGGCGCACCGAAATCGGGAACCGAGCTCAACGCCCGCGCCATCCTCGCCGCCGCCGGCATGACCTACAAGGATCTCGGCAAGATCGAGTACCTTCCCTTCGCCGAGTCGGTCGAGCTGATGAAGAACCGCCAGCTCGACGCCACCCTGCAATCGGCCGGCCTCGGCGTCGCCTCGCTGCGCGACCTTGCGACCTCGGTCGAGATCACCGTGGTCGAGGTGCCGGCCGCCGTCGTCGACAAGGCCGGCCCGCCCTTCGTCAAGGTCTCGATCCCGGCCAACACCTATACCGGCCAGACTGCTGCGGTGCCGGCAGCGGCCGTGGTCAACTACCTCGTCACCCATGAGGGCGTGAAGGAGGAGACGGTCTACCAGATGACCAAGGCGGTCTTCGACAGCCTGCCCGACCTCGCCGCCGCCCATGCCGCCGCCCGCTCGATCAAGCTCGAGAGCGCGCTGGAAGGCATGCCGCTGCCGCTGCATCCGGGCGCGGCGCGCTATTTCAAGGAAAAGGGTCTCAAGGTCGGCTCATAAGTCGCCATTCTCGGGCTTGACCCGAGAATCTCACGACCAGCTAGCTGGTTTCCGGGATGCTCGGGTCAAGCCCGAGCATGACGGCGCATGACTTTTGGGGACGGGGAACGAGCATGAGCAACGACACGAGCAGGCCATTGGCCGTGCCGGACACTGCCGGCACCGCTCCGGCCGCGCCGCACGATCCCGAGCACGGACTGCCGGCGACCTTCGGCGAGGGCTGGAAGGGGCGCCTGCTGTTCTGGATCGCGGTCGCCTTCTCGGCCTTCCAGATCGTCACCGCCTTCGGTATCCCGCTCGATTTCCGCATCGTGCCGTCGGTGTCGTGGCTGACCCCGATCCTGCTGATCCGCATCGCCTTCGCGCTCTGGCTGGTCTGGATCGGGCTCGGCGCCGTGCGCGGGCAGCCCAATACCGAGGCGATTCTCGCCTTCCTCACCCTCTTCGGCGCCTTCGAGCTGGTCTCGCTCTATACCGGCACCTTGCCGAACCAGGTGCTGCGCACCGTCCATGTCGGCTTCCTGTGCCTGACCGCCTGCGGGCTGCTCGCCAATGCCGACGAGACCTCGCCGCCAGCTCGGATCTTCTGGTGGGCGGTCGGCATCGTCGGCTTCACGCTCGGCCTCTATCACTGGTGGAACTACAACGAGCTGGTGAACCGGGCGGGCGAACTGACCCATGCCGACATGGTCGTCGGCATCGCGGCACTGATCGTGCTGTTCCTCCTGGTCTGGCGCGCCATGGGCATTGCGCTGCCACTCGTCGCCGGCACCTTTCTCGCCTACTGCCTGTTCGGCAACTATCTCCCCGCCCCTTACGATCATCGCGGCTACAGCCTGGAGCAGGTGATCGAGCAGATGGCCTTCGGCACGGAAGGGCTCTACTCGACCCCGACCGCGGTCTCGGCCACCTTCATCTTCCTGTTCATCCTGTTCGGCGCCTTCATGGAGCGCGCCGGCGTCATCGACTTCTTCAACGATCTGTCGATGGCGGTGTTCGGCGGCAAGCAGGGCGGGCCGGGCAAGGTTTGCGTCGCATCCTCGGCGCTGATGGGCACGGTCTCCGGCTCCGGCGTCGCCAATGTCGTCGCCTCCGGCCAGTTCACAATTCCCCTGATGAAACGCTCCGGCTTCAACGGCGCCTTCGCCGGCGGTGTCGAGGCAACGTCTTCAATGGGCGGACAGATCATGCCGCCGGTGATGGGCGCCGTCGCCTTCATCATGGCCGAGACCATCGACGTCCCCTATTCCAAGATCGTCGAGGCGGCGATCATCCCGGCGCTGCTCTATTTCGCCGCCTGCTACTGGGCGGTGCATCTGGAGGCCGGCAAGCTCGGCCTGCACGGCCTGCCCAAATCGCAGCTGCCGAGCGCCCGGGCCGAACTGCGCAAGAACTGGTATCTGATCGCCCCGCTGCTGGTGCTGGTCTACCTGCTCTTCGCCGGCTTCACCCCGCTCTTCGCTGGAGCGATCGGGCTCGCCCTTACGGTCGCGCTCATTCTCGCATTGGCGATCTCCGCCGGCCTCGGCACGCCGGCAATGCGCATCGTCTTCTGGGTCGGCTTCGCCCTGATCTCGGCGGCGTCGATGACGATCAGCATGGCGACCGTCCTGATGGTCGTGCTCGCGCTCGTGCTGTGGAACGTGCTGCGCGGCCGCAGCGGCCGCGAGGTCCTCGAATCCTGCGTCGCCGCGCTGGCCGACGGCGCCCGCCAGGCGTTGCCGGTCGGCCTCGCCTGCGCGCTGGTCGGCATCGTCATCGGCACGATGACCCTGACGGGCCTCGGCACCATCTTCGGCTCTTGGCTGATCGGCATCGGCAAGAACTCGATGTTCCTGGCGCTGATCCTGACCATGGTGTTCAGCCTGATCCTCGGCATGGGCATCCCGACGATCCCGAACTACATCATCACCTCCTCGCTGGCCGCGCCGATCCTGCTGCAGCTCGACGTGCCGCTGATCGTCAGCCACATGTTCGTCTTCTATTTCGGCATCATGGCCGACCTGACCCCGCCGGTCGCGCTCGCTGCCTTCGCGGCAGCGCCGATGGCCAAGGTCTCCGGCATGAAGATCGGCGTGCAGGCGGTGAAGATCGCCCTGCCCGGCTTCGTCGTGCCCTATATGGCGGTCTACGACCCGACCTTGATGCTGCAGCCGGTCGCGGGCCTCTCCGGCGCGTCCTACTGGCTCGCCGTGGTCTACATCGTGGTCAAGGCAACGCTCGCCATGATCCTCTGGGGTGCGGCCTTCGTCGGCTATCTCACGCGCCGACTGGCGCTGTGGGAACGCGTGCTGGCGGCCGTCGCCGCAGCCTTCCTCGTCGCGGCGGTGCCGCTCACCGACGAGATCGGCTTCGCGCTGGCGGCCGCCATGATCGGCCAGCATCTCTGGCGCGCGAGGGCTGACGCGCGCCCGGCGACATGAGCATCTGCCTTGCCGCCGGCACGCTGCTGATCTCGCTCGGAGCGAGCGAGATCACGCTGTCCTGGCGGCATTCGGTGCAGAAATCGCTGTGGGAAGAACGCTGGCAGGAAACGCCCGAGGGCCTCGTCATCGCCGAAGCCCGCATCCAGGGCTCCGGCGCGGGCATGGACCCGCCCGATGGCGCCAAGCTCGTGGAGGGCTTCTGGCGCTGGAAACCTGAGCTGCCTGCGCTACCGGAAGTGGTGATGCGCCGCTCCGGCGCGACCGCCGACTGGCGGGTCTGCGTGGATGGCCGCTGCCGATCGCTCGACGAATTGCTGCCAACAGATGCCGACCCGGTGGTGATGAAGCCCTGCGGCTGAGCCTCAGCCGCGATGGGTCAGGCGCTCGATCTTCACGACCCGGCGCATGAAGTTCACCAGCCCATAGGCGGCGAGCACCGAGAACAGCCCCATCAGCACATAGGCGACGATCGGCCCGAGCTCGAACAGGCCGGCCAGCGCCCAGCCGGAAGCGAGCGCGACGCCGAAGATCTCGACCGCGATCAGGATGGCGAGCGAGACCACCATGATCACGTTGCGCCAGTTGGTGCGGCCAGCCGCCATGCTTTTACCCTCGGAACTCATGCACGGACCGCCTAGCCTAGCCGGCGCCGGCATGCAACAAAATCGCGCCTTCCGGCACATGGTCCCGCCTCACTCGAACGACAAGAACCTGATGCCCGATTCTCCGGTTTTCGCCTCCGCGGCCGTCGCAGCGCCCCACCGCCTCGCCTCCGAAGCTGGTCGCGCCATCCTCGCCGAGGGCGGCAATGCGATCGAGGCGATGGTCGCGATGGCCGCGACCATCGCGGTCGTCTATCCGCATATGAACGCGATCGGCGGCGATGGTTTCTGGCTGGTGCACGAGCCCGGCGGCAAGGTCCATGCAATCGAGGCCTGCGGCCCGGCGGGCAGCCTCGCCACGATCGAGCGCTATCGCGATAAGGGCCACGACACGCTGCCGGCGCGCGGCCCGGATGCGGCGATCACGGTCGCCGGTGCGATCGGCGGCTGGCAGGCGGCGCTTAGCCTCTCGACCAGCCTCGGCGGCAAACTACCGCTGAAGGACCTGCTCGCCGACGCGATCCGCCATTGCACGGAGGGTTACGACATCTCCGAATCGGAGCTGCGGACCTGGCCGCAAGAAGTCGATGCCGTGAAGGCGGCGCCCGGCTTCAGCGAGTTCTTCTGGCCGGGCGGCGAGCGCCCCAAGGCTGGCGACCGCCGCAAGCCCGCCGCGCTCGGCGCGACGCTGGAACAGCTTTCCCATGCCGGGCTCGACGATTTCTATCGCGGCGATATTGGCCGCGAGCTTGCCGACGACCTCGGCCGTCTCGGCGCCCCGATCACCCGCGCCGATCTCGAAGCCTTCCGCGCCCGCGCAGTCCAGGCTCTGTCGCTGAAGCTGCCGGGACTCACCGTCTACAATTTCCCGCCGCCGACGCAGGGGCTGACCGCCCTGATGATCCTCGGCATCTTCGAGAAGCTCGGCGTCACCCGGCCGGAGAGCTTCGACCACCACCACGGCCTCGTCGAGGCGGTCAAGCGGGCGCTCGCCATCCGCGACAAGGTGATCACCGACCCGGCCTTCATGTCGATCGATCCGGCGAGCCTGCTGACCGAGACAGCCTTGGAGCGCGAAGCTTCGAAGATCGACCGCAAGCGCGCCGCGAGCTGGCCGTTCCGGCCCGGCGAGGGCGACACGATCTGGATGGGCGCGATCGACGGCTCCGGCCTCGCCGTGTCCTATATCCAGTCGCTCTACTGGGAATACGGCTCCGGCTGCATCCTGCCCAAGACCGGCGTCAACTGGCAGAATCGCGGCGTCTCCTTCTCGCTCGATGCGAAAGCGCTCAACCCGCTGGCGCCCGGCCGCAAGCCCTTCCATACGCTCAACCCGCCGCTCGCCCGCTTCGACGATGGCCGGATCATGAGCTATGGCGCGATGGGCGGCGACGGCCAGCCGCAATTCCAGGCGCAGATCCTGTCGCGCTATCGCTTCGGCCAGGGCGTCGCCGATGCTGTCGACGCGCCGCGCTGGCTCTTCGGCCGCACCTGGGGCGCCGGCTCGATCTCGCTCAAGCTGGAGAACCGCTTCGATCCGATGCTGCTGGCGCGCCTCACCGCAGCCGGCCACCCGGTCGAGGAATACAGCGAGGCCTATTCCGACCAGTTCGGCCATGCCGGCATGCTGGTGAAACACCAGAAGGGTCATATCGAGGCGACGCATGACCCGCGCTCGGACGGCGACGCCCGCGGCATCTGATTGGGATCTTGGGGGAGATCTGAGACGACCATGATCGAGAACGACCCGTTCCGCTGCTTCGTGCCCTACCCCGAAGCGCTGGTGAAACATGCCTCCTCAGGCCCGCTCGCCGGGTTGACCCTCGCGGTCAAGGACCTGTTCGACGTCAAGGGCTACCCGACCGGAGCGGGCTCGCCGACCGTGCTGGCGCTGTCGGGCGTCAAGACCAAGACCGCGCCGATCGTGAAGGCGTTCCTGGAGGCCGGCGCCCGCTTCGTCGGCAAGACCCATACCGACGAGCTCGCCTTCTCGCTCAACGGCAAGAACGCGCATTTCGGCTCACCCGTGAATCCAGCCGCGCCTGACCGCATCACCGGCGGCTCCTCCTCCGGCTCGATGGCGGCGGTCGCCGGAAGGCTCGCCGATATCGGCCTCGGCTCCGACACCGGCGGCTCGGTCCGAGCGCCTGCCAGCTATGGCGGGCTGTTCGGCATCCGGCCAACGCACGGCCGGCTCTCGCTGAAACGTGCCTGGCCGCTGGCGGAGAGCCTGGATACCGCCGGCTTCTTCGCTCGGGACGGCGAGGTCTTTGCCCGCGCCGCCAATGCCGTCCTCGGCAAGGACAGGGTGACGCTGCCGGAGGCCCCACGCCTGCTCCTCGCAGACGACCTCTTCGCCCAGGCCGTGCCGGAGGCCGAGCGCATCCTGCGCAATGTCGTGCAACGCATCGTGCCGATCCTCGGCCAGCCCGAGACCGTGCGCGCCGTCAGCGACATGGACGCGCTCTACTGGGCCTTCCGCTGGATCCAGGGCCGCGAGGCCTGGGCTTCGGATGGCGCGATGATCGAGCGCCACGCCATGCCGCTCGGGCCGGGGGTTGCCGAGCGCTTCGCCTTCGGCAAGGCGGTCAGCGATGCCGAAGTCGCGCGCGGCGACAGCGTGCGCAAGGCGTTCCGCTCCAAGCTCGCCCGCCTGCTCGGCAAGGATGGCGTCTTGATGCTGCCGACGGTGCCCGACGTCGCGCCGCTGGTCAGCGCCGGCGAGCCCGAGCTCGAGGATTTCCGCAACCGTGCCCTGCGCCTGCTCTGTCTTGCCGGGCTCTCCGGCTTCCCGCAGATTTCGATCCCGGTCGCCCATCGCGACGACGCCCCGCTGGGCATGTCGGTGATCGGGCCGAAGGGCTCCGACAAGTCGCTCGTCGCCTTCGCTGTGAAGTTCGAGCGGGCGGCGCGGATCAGGCTGGCATAGGTTCGTCATTGCGAGCGAAGCGAAGCAATCCAGGCAAACGTAGAGCTCCACGACTCCTGGATTGCTTCGTCGCTTCGCTCCTCGCAATGACGGTGAGGACAAGGAGACGGCGATGAGCGGCCACGACCATCACCACCATCATGACCATGACCACGACAACCATTTCACCCCGATCGAGGCGCGGGTGAAGGCGCTGGAATCGCTGATGGTCGAGAAGGGCTATGTCGACCCCAGCGCGCTCGACGCGATCATCGACACCTATGAGACCAAGATCGGCCCGCGCAACGGCGCTCGCGTCGTCGCCAAGGCCTGGACCGATCCGGCCTATGCCGCACGCCTGAAGGCGGACGGCACCACCGCCGTCGCCGAGCTCGGCTATGGCGGGCGCGGCGGCGAGCACATCGTCGCCTGCTTCAATACGCCCGAGGAGCACAACCTCATCGTCTGCACCCTGTGCTCCTGCTATCCGTGGCCGGTGCTCGGCCTGCCGCCGGTCTGGTACAAATCGCCGCCCTATCGCGCCAAGGCGGTGATCGACCCGCGTGGCACGCTCGCCGATTTCGGCGTGACCTTGCCGGAAGGCCAGCGCATCCGCGTCTGGGATTCGACTGCGGAGACCCGCTTCATCGTCATCCCGATGCGCCCCGAGGGCACCGAGGGCTGGAGCGAGGACGAGCTGGCGTCGATCGTCAGCCGCGACTCGATGATCGGCGTCGGCCTGCCCTCCTCGGAGGATAAGCCATGAACAGCGCCCATGATCTCGGCGGCCAGATGGGCTTCGGCCCGGTCGTGCCTGAAAAGGACGAGCCGATCTTCCATGCCGATTGGGAGAAGAAGGTCCTGGCGATCAACGTCGCCGCCGGTGCGATGGGCGCCTGGACGATCGACGGCATCCGCCATGCCCGCGAGAGCCTGCCGCCGGCACAGTACCTGTCGTCGAGCTATTACCAGATCTGGCTGGCGGCGCTCGACAAGGTGCTGGTCCAGCATGGTTTCCTGAGCAAGGAGGAGCTGGCCTCCGGCGTCGCCGGCAGCACGCGCCGGGAGCCGAAGCGCGTCCTGAAAGGCGAGGAGGTTTCGACCGTCCTGCGCCGCGGCTTCCCCTATGAGCGCGAGGCGCCGGCTCCGGCCCGCTTCAAGGTCGGCGACAAGGTCCGCACCATCGTGATGCATCCGCAGCACCATACCCGCCTGCCGCGCTATGCCCGCGGCAAGCAGGGCGTGATCGAGCTCGTCACCGGCTGCCATGTCTTCCCCGACACCGGCGCCCATGGCGCGCCCGAAACGGCGCAATGGCTCTACACCGTCGTCTTCACCGGACCGGAACTCTGGGGCCGCGACGCCGATCCTACGACCACCGTCAGCATCGAGGCCTGGGAGAGCTATCTTGAGCCGGCCTGACGCTGCCCTGGCCGAGGCGCTCGCCGCCGGCACGCCGATCCCGCGCGATGCCGAGGGGCCGGTCTTCGCCGAGCCTTGGCAGGCGCAGGCCTTCGCCCTCGTCGTCGCCCTGCAGAACCGCGGCGTCTTCAGCGCCGACGAGTGGGCTCAGGCGCTCGGCGGCGAGATCCGCGAAGCCCTCGCCAATGGCGGCTGCCGCGACGGCTCCGATTATTACGAGCGCTGGTGCGAGGCGCTGGAACATCTGCTGATCGAGAAGGGCCTCGCCTCGCATGACGGCGTCGATGCCCGCGCCGCCGCCTGGGAGCGCGCTGCCGAGGCGACGCCGCATGGCAAGCCGATCCTGCTGGAGAATGACCCGCTGGCTCAGCACTGATCGGGCTTTGCAGCGCCGTCATGAAGCGCGATTATCCCGGCAACGCCCGATAATGGGGCAGCCGGAGGAGGATCGCGATGAAGACCGCAGTGATGGCGCTCGCAGCTATCGCGCTAGCGACGACGGCTGAGGCCGCTGATCCCGCGCTCAACACGCTGCTCCCGAAGCTGACGCGCGCGACGCAATGGACGCAAAAGGCCGCGATCGAGCTGCAGTTCCCGACGCACCATCCGCAGGGCATGGTCAAGATCGGCGATGCCTTCTTCATCTCCTCGGTCGAGATCCGGAAGCCGACGACACGCTACGCCGAGCCGAAGGACGGCTATGACCGCGACACCGGCGAGGGCACCGGCCATCTCTTCAAGGTCGATGCGCAGGGCAAGCTCATCGGCAGCGTCACGCTTGGCGAGGGCTCGGTCTATCATCCCGGCGGCATCGATTTCGACGGCAAGGACTTGTGGGTGCCGGTCGCCGAATACCGCCCTAACAGCCAGTCGATCGTCTACAAGGTTGACCCTGAGACGCTGAAGGCGACCGAGGTCTTCCGCTTCAAGGACCATGTCGGCGGCATCGTCCACAACACCGACGGCAAGTCACTGCACGGCGTCAGCTGGGGCTCGCGCCGCTTCTACGCCTGGCCGCTCGGCGCCGATGGCAAGGTCACCAACGCCGATGCCGCGCCGGAGAGCCTGCGCGTCGCCAATCCGGCGCTCTATATCGACTATCAGGACTGCCACTTCATCGGCATGAACCGGATGCTCTGCTCCGGCCTCAACAATTACCGCGCGAGCAAGGACGGCCCGGTCTTCCGCCTCGGCGGCTTCGAGACCGTCGACCTCAAGGACAACCGCCCGGTCTTCCAGCTGCCGATCGAGCTCTGGTCGCCATCGGGCCTCCCGATGACGCAGAACCCGTTCTGGGTCGAGCCCACGGCCGAAGGCGTGCGCGCCTACTTCATGCCGGATGACGACAAGTCGACCTTGTTCGTCTACGAGGCGAAGTGAAAGTTTCCCTTCTCCCCTCGGGGGAGAAGGTGGCAGCGCGAAGCGCTGACGGATGAGGGAAGGACAGGCGCAACCTGCCCTCGTCTAGCCCAGTCTAACCGCCCTCATCCCCCTGCCGGGACCTTCTCCCCCGAGGGGAGAAGGAGGCCTAACTCCCCTGCCCCGCGGCCCACAGGCCGAAGAACAAGGCCGCGCCCAGTACCGCGACGAAGGCTGCTGCCAGCACTTCGAGCCCGGCGATGATCCGGGCTCCCTTCAAGGAGCCGCCACCGGCGAAGCGCAGCGCCGCGAATTTGAAGAACACCGCCAGCGCGGCGAGCGCGCCGGTGGTCAGCGCCGTGCCGAGCGCCATGGCGAAGGTCGCGGCGATGCCGGCCCAGAGCAGGCCCTGCGCATTGGCGAAGACGAGGATGATCAGCGCACCAGCGCAGGGACGCAGGCCCGCCGCCAGCACGACACCGGCCATCTCGCGGACCGAGCGCAGGCGCGAGACCTCCTCGGCGCCAGGCATGTGGACATGGTCGCAGGTCGCGGAATCATGCGCCGCGCTGCCGCCGAGCGCGACGAGGTTGCCGGCCTTGCGCCAGAGCACATAGAGCCCGACCAGCCCGACCAGCGCGAAGCTGCCTTGCTCGATCACCCAGGTGGTCGAGGCCATGGTCTTCGCCGTCGCGTTCAGCGCCAGCGTCAGCGCCCCGACCAGCCCGATCGCGACCAGCGCCTGCACCAGTGCTGCGGCGAAGCTGAGGGCAAGGCCGCGCTTCAGGCTGCGGTTGTCGGCGACGATGTAGCCGGAAATCACCGCCTTGCCGTGGCCGGGGCCGGCGGCATGGAAGACACCATAGGCGAAGGCGAGCCCGAGCAGACCGGGCAGCGCCGCCGTCGATTGCGCGATGCTCTTCAGCGTCGCCGTCAGCTCGCGGTAGAAGCTCGACTGCCAGGCGAGGATGACCGCGCCGATGCCAGATGTCGCCGGGAGCGCCTCGCGCGGCAGCGCCGTGCCGAACGGGTTGCGCGGCGGCGGGGACGGAGGCGGAAAGTAGAGGCTGGCCAGCCAGGCGACCAGCCCGAGCGCGCCGGCGACCAGAGCGAGCGCCAGCAATGCGACGAGCAGCCGCCGCGGCCAGAGCGGCAGGCCCGGCGCGGCAGGCGCGCTCAGGGACATGCGACCAGCGCCCGAGTCGTTACCTGGTAAGCGCTCATATCAGGGGTCGCGGTGATGTCTTCCTGCGCCAGACGCTGCTGCGTCGCCGAATCGAGCTTGGGCGGGCGCATGATCCGGACGACGCAGCCCTTGGGCGCATCGCGCGCCGCGACCGCATCGGCCTCCTCGCCGATCTCGAAGGCGACGAAATAGGTGGGGTCGCCGATCTCGATGCCGAAGGAGCGGTTGGCCGTGGCCGGCGTCTTCAGCGGCAGCGTATAGGTCAGCGTCAGGATCTTGTTCTCGTAGGAGAGCGAGGCTTCGCCCGGCGTGCCGAATTCCTGCACCTTGCCGTTCGCCTTGGCGATGGTGAAGAAGCCGACATCCGGCAGGGATTCCATGTTGACCTTGGCGAGTTCGGTCAGTTCGTCCGGGGTGATCTTGCCGTCGCCGTTCTTGTCGAGGCCCTGGACCATATAGGCCGAATAGGCCTCGTCGAAGCTCCAGCGATGCCTGAGCGCCTTCACCGCGCCGCTGGCGTCATAGAGGATCTCGGTGCGGGAGGTCACGAAGACGTGCGGATGCGCCAGCGCCGGCAAGGCGAGGCCGAGCCAGGCCGCAACAGCAGCGAACAGCGTCAGAAGCGTCGAGTATCGCGGCACGCGGCAATTTCCTCGAATCTGCGACGAATCCGGCCGAGCCTTCATACAAAAGCGCGCTCGGCGCGCCTACCCTTGCAATCCCGTGCCGTGAGCCCTCTCGGCATCGCCCGCAAAGGCGGCCAAATCGCGGCACAGGCGGTGTCAGTCAGTCTGGAATCACCCCAGAGTGATTTGACGATATCACATCAGTTATGACAGCCTTGCTGACGTAATAACGAATTGGAGACCGGCGCTACCGGTCCCTATAGTCGATGGATATGCGATCGTCGGGAGGTCGGCCATGGCCGGTACGCAGCAGACTTCGCAAAGCGGCACGGCAAACGAGCCGGGGCTCAGAGCTGTTGCGCTCGACGACAAATACGACCTTTCCAAGCAGCAGATCTTCCTGACCGGCACGCAGGCGATCGCCCGCATGCTGCTGGTCCAGCATGAACGCGACCGGCGCGCCGGTCTGAATACAGCCGGCTTCGTCTCCGGCTATCGCGGCTCGCCGCTCGGCGGGCTCGACCAGCAGCTCCAGCGCGCCGGCAAGCAGCTCAAGCCCGCCAACATCGTCTTCCAGCCCGGCCTCAACGAGGACCTCGCCGCCACCGCGATCTGGGGCACGCAGCAGGCCGAGCTCTCCGGCGAAGGCAAATATGACGGCGTCTTCGCGCTCTGGTACGGCAAGGGCCCGGGCGTCGACCGCACCGGTGACGTCTTCCGCCACGGCAACATGGCCGGCACCTCGCGCCATGGCGGCGTGCTCTGCCTGATGGGCGACGACCACACCGCGGAATCCTCGACCAACGCCCACCAGACCGAGTTCGTGCTGGTCGACCGGATGATGCCGATCCTCAACCCGGCCGGCGTCCAGGAGATCATGGACTATTCCCTGCACGGCTTCGCGCTCTCGCGCTTCGCCGGTGTCTGGGTCGGCCTGAAATGCGTCAAGGACAACATCGAATCGACCGCCTCGGTCGACGGTTCGGTCGACCGGGTCAGCATCACCCTCCCCGATGATTTCGTGATGCCGCCGGGCGGGCTCAGCATCCGCCGCGAGCTCGACTTCCTCGACCAGGAGAAGCGGCTGCACCTGCACAAGCGCGCCGCGATCCTCGCCTACTTGCGCGCCAACAAGCTCAACCAGACCATCCTTTCCGGCGGGCAGGCACCGCGCATCGGCATCATCACCGTCGGAAAATCCTATCTCGACGTGCGCCAGGCGCTGGAGGAACTCGGCCTCGACGAGGTCCGCGCCAATGATCTCGGCATCCGCCTGTTCAAGATTGCCTGCCCCTGGCCGCTCGACCCGCAGGAGCTGAAGGATTTCGCTGCAGGCCTCGACCTCGTCATGGTCGTCGAGGAGAAGCGGTCGCTAATCGAGGTGCAGCTGCGCGAGGAGCTCTACGGCACCGCCCACCAGCCGATGGTGATCGGCAAGAAGGACGAGCGGGGCGAGTGGCTCTTTCCCGTCCATGGCGCGCTCGATCCCAACGACATCGCCATCGCGCTCGGCGCTCGCCTGCTCCAGTATCGCGACGATCCAGCGCTGAGAGCCCGCCTCGAGGAGATCGCTGCCGCGCAGGGCCGCCTCGCCGAGGCGATCGAAGTCGCCAAGCGCACGCCCTATTTCTGCTCGGGCTGCCCGCATAATTCCTCGACCGTCGTGCCCGAGGGCTCGCGCGCCTATGCCGGCATCGGCTGCCACTACATGGTGCAGTGGATGGACCGCGACACCGCCGGCTTCACCCAGATGGGCGGCGAAGGCGCCAACTGGGTCGGCGAAGCCCCGTTCTCGAAGCGCGGCCACGTCTTCCAGAATCTCGGCGACGGCACCTACACCCATTCCGGCTCGCTCGCGATCCGCTGGGCCGTCGCCTCCGGCGTCAACATCACCTACAAGCTGCTCTACAACGACGCGGTCGCGATGACCGGCGGCCAGCAGGCGGAAGGGCATCTCTCGCCCGACCAGATGGCGCGCCAGGTCGCGGCCGAGGGCGTCTCGCGCATCGCTGTCGTCTCCGACGATCCCGACAAATATCCGGCCGGCACGCTCTGGCCCCCCGGCACCACCCTGCACCATCGCGACGATCTCGACGCCGTCCAGCGCGAGCTTGCGACCGCCAGCGGCGTCTCGCTGCTGCTCTACGACCAGACCTGCGCTACCGAAAAACGCCGCCGGCGCAAGCGCGGCGCCTATCCCGATCCGGACAAGCGCGTCATCGTCAACGAGCTGGTCTGCGAGGGCTGTGGCGATTGCGGCGTCAAGTCGAACTGCGTCTCGGTGCAGCCGCTGGAAACCGAGTTCGGCCGCAAACGCCAGATCGACCAGTCGAACTGCAACAAGGACTTTTCCTGCGTGAAGGGCTTCTGCCCCTCCTTCGTCACCGTGCATGGCGCACGGCCGAAGAAGGCGGAGCCCCGCACGATGGATGCTTCCGCGCTCGGCGCCAGCGAGCTTCCAGAGCCCAAGGTCCCGGCGCTCGATCGCAACTTTGCTGTTGTCGTCACCGGCGTCGGCGGCACCGGCGTCGTCACCATCGGCGCGATCCTCGGCATGGCAGCCCACCTCGAAGGCAAGGGCTGCGGCATGATCGACATGGCCGGCCTCGCCCAGAAGGGCGGCGCCGTCTTCAGCCATGTCCGCCTCGCGCCGACGCCGGAGGAGATCCACGCCATCCGCGTCGCCGCCGGCCAGGCCGATCTCGTGCTCGGCTGCGACCTCACCGTCACCGGCTCGAAGAAGGTGCTGGGCGCGATCCGCCAGGGCCGCTCGGCCGTGGTCGTCAACACCGCCGAGGCGATGCCCGGCGACTTCACCCGCAACGCCGATTTCTCGCTGCCGACCGAGCGCCTGAAGCGCTCGATCGTCTCCACGGCCGGCCGCGACAGCACCCATCTCGTCGATGCGACCGCCGCAGCCGTCGCCTTCCTTGGCAATGCCATCGCCGCCAACATGTTCATGCTCGGCTACGCCTGGCAGTTCGGCGCGGTGCCGCTGTCCCGCGCTTCGCTGCTGCGGGCGATCGAGCTCAACGGCGAAGCCGTGGCGATGAACAAGCAGGCCTTCGAGCTCGGCCGCCGCGCTGCGCATGATCCGGCCGCGCTCGCCGCCATCCTCGCCGAGGCCAAGGCGCCGACGGAGGCGCGCCAGCTCTCGCAGGGCCTCGACGAGATCGTCGCCCGCCGCGTCGAGTTCCTGACCGGCTACCAGAACGCCGCCTATGCGGCGCGCTATCGCGAGCTGGTCGAAAAGGTGCGCGCCAAGGAAGCGAGCGTCCTCCCCGGCCAGAGCGCGCTGGCGGAAGCCGTCGCGCGCTATCTCTTCAAGCTGATGGCCTACAAGGACGAGTACGAGGTCGCCCGGCTCTACAGCGACGGCGCCTTCCGCAAGCAGCTCGCCGCGACCTTCGAGCAAGACAGCGCGACCGGCCAGCCGCTCCGCCTCGAATTCCACCTCGCCCCGCCCTTGCTGGCCAGACGCGATCCCAATACCGGCCTGCCGCGCAAGATGAGCTTCGGGCCGTGGATGCTGGGCGCCTTCGGCCTGCTGGCGAAACTGAAGGGGCTGCGCGGCACCGCCTTCGACGTCTTCGGCTACACGCAGGAGCGCAGGACCGAGCGCAAGCTGATCGCCGATTACGAGGCGCTGCTCGCCGAGATCCTCGGCAAGCTCTCGCCGCAGAATCATGCGCTCTGCGTTGTGCTTGCCGCGATCCCCGAGAAGATCCGCGGCTTCGGCCACGTCAAGGAGCGCCATCTCACCGCCGCCAAGGCCGAGGAGGCCGAATTGCTCAAGCGCTTGCGCGACGGCTCGGCCGAGGCGCTGGCGATGCCGAAGGCGGCGGAATAGTCGCACGAACGTTCAAGACCAGCGGCCTTTTTTACCGTTTTCCTCCGCCCGCGCTCCAGAACGGCGGCGGAGGATATCATGGACGGACTGGCCGGATTTCTGCTCGCCGGCGTCGCTCTCACCGGCAGCCCCGGCCCGGCAACGCTCAGCCTGACGGCGACCGGCGCCGCCTTCGGCATCCGCCGCGGCCTCGCCTATGGCGTCGGCATCACGCTCGGCATGCTCGCGGTGATGGCTCTGACCGCAAGCGGAGTCGTCGCGGTCGTGCTCACGCTGCCCGGCCTCGCACCGGTCGTCACCGTGCTGGCGGCGCTCTACTTCCTCTACCTCGCCTTTCGCATCGCGACTGCGCCACCACTGGCCGAAGCGAACGGCGATGCTGCTGCCCCGTCTTTCACCGCCGGCTTCACGCTCTCGCTCGTCAATCCCAAGGGCTATGCGGCGATGGCGGCTTTGTTCTCCGGCTTTGCCCTCCTGCCGCAGCAGCCGGCGGTCGATGCAGGCGTCAAGATCGGCCTGCTCTTCCTTGTCATCGCCATCGTCAATATCGGCTGGCTGCTCGCCGGTTCGGGCCTGACCGGGCTGTTCCGCGATCCCCGCAGCAACCGCATCGTCAACCTGATCTTCGCCGCCCTGCTGCTCCTGTCACTCGCCGCCGCGATCCGTTTCTGATTCGTCGGCCGCCGCCATCTCGCGGCAGCCCCGCACGACGCGGCTGGGCATCGGCGCAGAAGACGCGACCGCTGGACAGCTTGAGTTTACGCCCGGCCGGGCCGCATAGTGGCGCGATCCGCTCAAGTGACCGAAAGGCCGGCGAATCTTGATTTCCGAGGACGAGCTGCGCCGAATCGCCGCCTGGTCGAACGAGCTCGCGCCGGAGGAGTTCGAGGAAGCCAGGCGCGGCACCAGCATCAAGGCCTATGGCAAGGGCGCCTATGTCTGCCATGTCGGCGACCGGCTCGAATCCTGGACCGGCGTCGCCGATGGTCTGCTCAAGATGAGCACTACCTCGCGCAGCGGCAAATCGGCGACGCTGGCGGGGCTGCGCGGCGGCGCCTGGTTCGGCGAGGGCACGATCATCAAGAACGAGGCGCGGCGCTATGATCTCGTCGCGCTGCGCGAGAGCAAGGTCGCGCTGATGCGGCGCCAGACCTTCCTCTGGCTGTTCGAGCACTCGGCCGCCTTCAACCGCTTTCTGGTGCACCAGTTCAACGAGCGCCTCGCCCAGTTCATCGGCCTCGCCGAATACGACCGCATGCTGGGGGCGACGGGGCGCCTCGCCCGCAACCTCGCCTGGCTGTTCAACCCGATCCTCTATCCGAACAAGGATCGGACGCTGACGATCAGCCAAGAGGAACTCGGCCTGCTCGCCGGCATCTCCCGGCAGATGGCCAATCAGAGTCTCGCCAAACTGGCCGAGCTCGGCCTGGTCGAGGTCGGCCACAACGAGGTGACGATCCTCGATCTGGAGCGCCTCGCGCGCTACGAGGGATAGGCTGATACCGGTTGCCCTCGTTCATATCGGCAGCTTTTCGCGATGACGAGGGCGGAACTCGTTCCCGCTCTCTTGCTCACAGCACATGCTTGGCGATGCCTGCTGCGCGCTCAGGCGATACGATCCAGGCCAGCTATTGTGCAGCGGCTGGACTTGGCCTTTAGTCTTGGGCTCGCGAAGTCGTCCGTTCGCGATTGTCTTGATTTGCAGACAGAATCCCAGAAACCGGCAATAGATTTCAGACCGGATTGCTTTGAAGGGAAACGTCCGATGTTGAAGAAGATCAGCGTGATCGCCACCGTTTCGCTCGCCCTGGCAGGCTGCGCGACCACTCCGACGGTCACCAGCCAGACGGTCATCGTCGCCGGCGTCGGGCCGGTGGAAATCGAGCGGCTCGATGTCGAGGTCGCCGCGGTCGATCCCGCCAGACGCCGCGTGGTCATCAAGCAGGGCCGCCAGACATGGCCTGTCGCAGTGCCGGAGGTGTTCGGAAGCCTGGAGAATCTTCGCCCGGGCGACCGGGTCGAGGTTCGCCGCGTC
The DNA here is from genome assembly GCF_050275675.1 of Allobosea sp. NPDC003192. Taxonomy (NCBI): domain Bacteria; kingdom Pseudomonadati; phylum Pseudomonadota; class Alphaproteobacteria; order Hyphomicrobiales; family Alloboseaceae; genus Allobosea; species Allobosea sp. NPDC003192. The sequence continues at coordinate 91,212 of NZ_JBNNPK010000008.1, read as the reverse complement.
GAGGGCGTGATCCTCGACGTCAAGCGGGCCCGGAAAGGCGCCAAGCCGGCGATCATCTACACCGAGGCCGCCGCCGACAACTCCTTCCAGAACCTGCCGGAACGCTTCGTCGTGCGGTCGCTGACGGTGACGGCGAGGTTCGAGAGTTTCGATCCGGCGACGAACATCGTCAGCTATGTCGGACCGGCCGGGCCGCGGACCCACGTCGTGGCCGATCCCGACATCCAGAATCAGCTGGGGCGCCTGAAGCGCGGTGATATGGTCGAACTGAGCTTCGCCGAAGCCTTTCTGCTCCAGAAGATCTGATCGCGTCCGCGCATCTGGCGGCGAGAGGCGGATCTTCCGATCCGGGGATTTCGAGCACGGCCGCCCGACAAGCGCTCGGTCGGCCGTATCGAGGTCGCGAACCGCGATCTTAGGCAGTACGAGGGGCAGGCAGAGCGCGCCGGAAGTGGTGTCTGCACACTGCCTAACTCTTCAACATCAGACCCATGCTTGCGGGATGTGCTCCTGCGCATGGGCACGCTGTACGGCTGGCCGAGCGATCATACGGTGCAGGTAGGCGCCCAATTGCGGTCGACTGGCAGCGGGGCGACGCATGCCACGCGACCAGCGGGCAAGCGTGAAGAGATATGCGTCGACGGCCGTGTAAGTATCGCCCAGGAACCAGGCGCCGCCATGCCGCGCCAACTCGTCCTCGACACGGTCGAATTGCGCATTCACGCGCTGCTCGGCCGCATCGCACACCTCCGCCTGCGCTTCCGCGGAAGCCGCAACCTTGTTGGGGTGCAGATAGAGAGACAGATTGGCGTGCAAGGCGGTCGTAAGCCACATCAGCCACTTGTAAAAATGCGGCCTGAGGGCACTGCCCTGCTCCGGCAAAAGCGATCCTCCGCCCTTCGCTTCAAGGAGGTGAAGGATAATGGCGACACTCTCATAGAGAACCAGATCGCCATCTTCTAGGACGGGGACAAGCCCGTCGGGATGCAGCATGAGATAAGACGGGCTCTTGTTCGGCCCCTTGTGCAAATTCACGAACGACAGTTCATAGTCCAAGCCAATTCCTTCAATGACGATGTGCGTGGCGAGGCTGATGAACCCTGGATAATAGTGAAGGCGCAACATCCCGGGTCCGCCGTTTCGCTCATTGCCTGGATCGCTCTTTGTCGGGCTCCGGACCTGCAGCGGTCAAGCTCGCATCTGCGGGCGGCGAAAGCCCGCTACGATCCCCCGCCCGGCGAGAAGAAGCACAGAAGCTCCCCCGCATCGTTCATGCAGAGATGAAAGAACCCGTCCGGTGAGAGCCGGGCCTTCTGATAGGGGATTTCGAGCACGACTGTCTGGCGGCGCTCCGTCACCCACATCGGGTGCCGGCCCGGCCTGATCGTCACGACGAAGCCCGACGGTGTCTCCCGTACCTCGCCGGCATCGATCCGGGCGCAATCGGCCTCCGAGCAGCATTCGAACGGATAGTCCCAGCCGCCGGGCGCGCGATGCGCGCGCGTCTCTGTCGCTCCAATAGCGAGCATGATCGCGATCGTGATCGAGGCAAGCGCACGCATCGGCCGGTCCTCGCCGCGAGCCATCGACGTGCGCGCAGCCGAAAAGGCTACGCCGGCCCAGTGAAAACCGGGCGCCTGCAAGCCTTGCGATGTCGGGATGTGCCGCCCGGCAGTTCGCGGGGCTGAAGGCCAAGTCGAACCTCGGCGGGACAATAGCGCCTCAAATGCATCTTGTCTGTCAAGTGGCTTCTTGCACGGCGCCGAGCCACCTGCAAAACTTGCATGATCGCACAAGGACTTCGCGTCCGGACAAACCCGCGACAGACGGGGCGACAGGGTGGAGACGACGATCGTGGCAAGCGCAGCCGCCGATGTGGCGGATACCTTTCCCAAGCTCGTGCTGCGCAATGCGCGGGAGCGCGGCGCGCGTGTCGCGTTCCGGCACAAGGACCTCGGCATCTGGCAGTCCTGGACCTGGGCCGAAGTCGCCGAACAGGTCCGCGCCTATGCGAGGGGATTCGAGCAGCTCGGCCTGAAGCGCGGCGAGAAGGTCGCGATCATCGGCTACAACCGGCCGCGCCTGTACTGGTCGATGGCCGCGGCGCAATGGCTCGGCGCGATTCCGGTGCCGGTCTATGCCGACAGCGTCGCCGACGAGATGGCCTATGTGCTCGACCATGCCGGCGCGGTCTTCGCCTGCGTGCAGGACCAGGAGCAGGTCGACAAGGTCCTCTCCGTCACCGAGCGCCTGCCGAACCTGCGCCATATGCTCTATGACGAGCCGCGCGGTCTGCGCGACTACGACCATGCCAAGCTGCACGACATCGGCGACGTGATCGAGGCGGGGCGCGTCGCGCTCAAGGACGCCGCCGTCTCAGCCGCGCATGACCGCGAGATGGAGCAGGGCGCGAGCAACGACCTCGCCATCATTCTTTACACCTCCGGCACGACCGGGCGGCCCAAGGGGGTAATGCTCACCCATTTCAACGTCATCACCGCCGCCGAGATCGGCTGCGGCTTCGACGGGCTGAACGAGAACGACGAGATCATCGCCTATCTGCCGATCGCATGGGTCGGCGACCATGTCTTCTCCTATGCGCAGGCGATCATCGCCGGCTTCTGCGTCAACTGCCCGGAAGGGCCCGAGACCGTCGTCGACGATCGCCGCGAGATCGGGACGACCTACGCCTTCGCCCCGCCGCGCGTCTTCGAGACCATGCTGACCTTGACCATGGTGCGCATGGAGGATGCCGGTCCGTTGATGCGGAAGATCTTCCACTACTTCCTCGGCGTCGCCAAGCAGCATGGCGAGAAGATCCTGAACGGCGAAAGCGTGCCGCTCGGCGCTCGCCTGCTCTACAAGCTCGGCGACATCCTGATCTATGCGCCCCTGCGCAACCGCTTCGGCCTGACCAACATCAAGGTCGGCTACACCGCCGGCGAGGCGATCGGCCCCGAGCTCTTCCGCTTCTACCGCTCGATCGGCGTCAACCTGAAGCAGCTCTACGGACAGACCGAGGCCGGCGTCTACATCACCATGCAGCCGGACGGCGAGATCAAGGCCGACACCGTCGGCAAGCCGGCGCCGCAGGTCGAGATCAGGATCGCCGACAATGGCGAGGTGCTCTACCGCTCACCCTCGATCTTCCGCGGCTATTACAAGGACGAGGAGAAGACCGCCGAGACGATGACCGAGGACGGCTATGTCCGCTCGGGCGATGCCGGCTTTTTCGACGAGAGCGGCCACCTCAAGATCATCGACCGCGCCAAGGATGTCGGCAAGCTCAACTCGGGCGAGCTGTTCCCGCCGAAATACATCGAGAACAAGTTGAAGTTCTATCCGAACATCAAGGAGGTCGTCGCCTTCGGCCAGGGCCGCGACTACGCCACCGTCGCCCTCAACATCGACCTGACCGCCGTCGGCAACTGGGCCGAGCGCAACAATGTCGTCTACGCCTCCTATCAGGAGCTCGCCGGCCATCCGCAGGTCTACGAGATGATGGCCAAGCATGTCGACGAGGTGAACCGCTCGCTCGCGGCCGAGCCGATGATGGGCGGCGCCCAGATCAAGCGCTTCCTGATCCTGCACAAGGAGCTCGACGCCGACGACGGCGAATTGACCCGCACGCAGAAGGTCCGGCGTGGCTTCATCGCCGAGCGCTACGCTCCGCTGGTCGAGGCTTTGTACAATGGCTCGACCCAAGCGGACATATCCACGGAAGTGACCTTCGAGGACGGCCGCAAGGGCGTGATCTCGGCGACGGTCAAGGTCGCCGACGCCAAGATCTACCCGGTCACGGCCCCGGCGGCGAAGGAGGCGGCATGAACGCGCATTCCATGGCTGTCGCCGGCACACCGGTCACGCAGAAGGGCGAGGTACTGCTCTCGGTCGAGAACGTCTCGCTGCGCTTCGGCGGCGTCAAGGCGATCACCGACGTCTCCTTCGACATCCGCAAGGGCGAGATCCGCGCCATCATCGGCCCGAACGGTGCCGGCAAGACCTCGATGCTCAACTGCATCAACGGCTTCTACCACCCGCAGGAAGGCCGGATCACCTATAAGGGCGTGCGTCGCGCCAAGGTCAGGCCGCATCAGGCCGCCGCCGCCGGCATCGCCCGCACCTTCCAGAACGTCGCTTTGTTCAAGGGCATGTCGACGCTCGACAACATCATGACCGGGCGCACCCTCAAGATGCGCAAGGGCTTCTTCTGGCAGGCGCTGCGGCATGGGCCGGCGATGAGCGAGGAGATCGAGCATCGCAAGGTGGTCGAGGACATCATCGACTTCCTGCAGATCCAGCACATCCGCAAATTGCCCGTCGGCAAGCTGCCCTATGGCCTGCAGAAGCGCGTCGAGCTCGGTCGGGCGCTCGCCATGGAGCCCGAGCTGCTGCTGCTCGACGAGCCGATGGCCGGCATGAACCTCGAGGAGAAGGAGGACATGTGCCGCTTCATCCTCGACGTGAACAATCAGTTCGGCACCACCATCGCCCTGATCGAGCACGATATGGGGGTGGTCATGGATCTTTCCGACCGCGTCGTCGTGCTCGAATACGGCCGCAAGATCGCCGACGGCACCCCGGCCGAGGTCAAGGCCGACCAGCGCGTGATCGACGCCTATCTCGGAGTGGCGCACTGATGGCCGCCGCAAGCAAGGACATGAGCGCATGAGCGACATCGCCGCGCAGCCCGCGCCCAATCTCCTCGCCAATGGCTGGATTAAGGCCGGCGTCATCGTTGTCGGCCTGGTCGCCGCCGCGCTGATCGGCGCCCGCCTCGACCCGACCGGCACGATCCACGCCATCTTCGTCGACCCGTTCAACCAGATGGTCCAGGCGCCGGACCTGCTCGCCCAGACGATCTGGGAGGGGCTGGTCTCCGGCGTGCTCTACGCCCTGATCGCGCTCGGCTTCGTGCTGATCTTCAAGGCCTCCGGCGTCTTCAACTTCGCCCAAGGCATCATGGTGGTGTTCGCGGCGCTGACCCTGGTCGGCCTCTACGAGAAGGGCGTGCCGGCCTTCCTCGCCGTGATCCTGACGCTCGGCGTGATGTTCGCGCTGGCCGTCACGATCGAGCGGGTGGTGCTACGCCCGCTGGTCAACCAGCCCGACATCATCCTGTTCATGGCGACCTTCGGGATCACCTATTTCCTGATCGGCTTCGGCGAGGCCATCTTCGGCGGCAATCCCAAGCAGATGATCGCCGACCAGCTCTATCTGCCCAAGGGCGCGATCGACCTGAAGATCCTCGGCGGTATCGTCTCGCTGCAGAAGATCGACATCGCCGCCGCCATCATCGCCTCGCTGATGATCGCCGTGCTGGCGCTGTTCTTCCAGTACACCCGCATCGGCCGGGCGCTCCGCGCCGTCGCCGACAGCCACAAGGCGGCGCTCTCGGTCGGCATCTCGCTCAACCAGATCTGGGTGATCGTCTGGTTCACCGCCGGCATCGTCGCGCTGATCACCGGCATCATGTGGGGCGCGCGCTCGGACGTCTCCTTCGCGCTCGAGATCGTGGCGCTGAAGGCGCTGCCGGTGCTGATCCTCGGCGGCTTCACCTCGATCCCCGGCGCCATCGTCGGCGGGCTGATCATCGGCATCGGCGAAAAGCTCGGCGAGTTCTACTGGGGGCCGCTGATCGGCGGCGGCATCGAGAGCTGGCTCGCCTATTTCATCGCGCTGGGCTTCCTGCTGTTCCGGCCGCAGGGCCTGTTCGGCGACAAGATCATCGAACGCATTTGAGAGGCTGACCCGTGTTCTACCGCGAAGCCGGCCAATACAAGACCAACTACGCCGCCGACATGGCCGTGTTCCCGCTCCGGCAGGACCGGATCGGCATCGCTGTCATCCTTGCGATCGCCTTCATCGGCATCCCGTTGACCGGCAACGACTTCTTCATCGCCTCGGTGATGATCCCGTTCCTGGTGCTCTCGCTGGCGGCGATCGGGCTCAACATCCTCACCGGCTATACCGGGCTGATCTCGCTCGGCACTGCCGCCTTCATGGGCGTCGGCGCCTATTCCTGCTACAAGCTGACCACCTTCTTCCCGGGCGTGAACATCATCGTCCTGATCCTGGTCTCGGGACTGTTCTCGGCGGCGATCGGCGTGCTCTTCGGTCTGCCCTCGCTGCGGATCAAGGGCTTCTATCTCGCCGTAGCGACGCTCGCCGCGCAGTTCTTCCTGCAATGGGCCTTCGTGCGCGTGCCCTGGCTGTTCAACTACAACGCTTCGGGCGCGATCGAGGTGCCGCAGCGCACGCTGTTCGGCCTGCCAATCACTGGCGCCGCCGCAACGCCCGAGACGCGTTATTTCGTCTGCCTCGGGCTCGTCGTGGTGCTGACCTGGTTCGCCTCGAACATCGTGCACGGCAAGCTCGGCCGCTCCTGGATGGCGGTGCGCGACATGGATATCGCCGCCGAGCTGATGGGCATCAAGCTGCTCAACGCCAAGCTCACCGCCTTCGCCGTCTCCTCCTATTTCGCGGGGGTCGCCGGAGCTATGATGATCTTCCTCTGGTATGGCGGCGGCGAGGCCAACGACGTCTTCACCATCCGCCTCTCCTTCACCATCCTGTTCATGGTGATCATCGGCGGCCTCGGTTCGCTGATCGGTTCCTTCTTCGGCGCCGCCTTCCTGTCGGCCCTGCCGACCGCGCTGAAGTTCGGCCTGCCGGCGCTCGGCGTGCCGATCGGCGGCGCGACGGCCGAGCACGTCACCTTCATGCTGGTCGGCGCGCTGATCATCATCTTCCTGATCGTCGAGCCGCACGGGCTGGCGCGTCTCTGGCAGATCGGAAAGCAGAAATTGCGGACGTGGCCCTTCCCCTACTGACCAGCGCGCTTTCCGTTTGGCTGGAACAGCCAAACGACAAGAATTCGCGCAAGATCAAAGGGGAGAGAGACCCAAGGACAACGACCCGCCGCGGTCTTCAAGCGGCGGGCAAGCGAAGACGGGACGGCTCGGCCGGACCCGGCAACCACGGAGGAAGGCCTATGAAAACGAGCAGCATCATCAGGAGCGTCGCGCTCGGCGCGCTTCTCGCCGCCGGTGCGACCGCCGCGCCGGCCAATGCGCAGGAGACGATCTACTTCTCCAACAACGCCTATCGCACCGGCCCGTTCTCGGGCTCGGGCATCCCGATCGGCGACGGCATGCGCGACTACATCAACATGATCAATGAGCGCGACGGCGGCGTGAACGGCGTCAAGATCATCTATGAGGAATGCGAGACCGGCTACGACACCAAGAAGTCGATCGAGTGCTACGAGCAGGTCAAGTCGAAGACCATCGTCTACAGCCCGTGGTCGACCGGCGCGACGCTGGCCGCGATCCCGCGCGCCCATGTCGACAAGCTGCCGATCCTGTCGATGGCCTACGGCCTGTCGGCCTCGGCTGACGGCACCAACTTCCCCTGGGTCTTCATCCCGCCGCTGACCTATTGGGACGGCGCTTCGGTGATGGTGAAGCACATGGCCAACGAGCTCGGCGGTATGGACAAGCTGAAGGGCAAGAAGCTCGGCCTGATCCATCTCGACGCGCCCTTCGGCAAGGAGCCGATCCCGGTGCTCGAGAGCCTCGCCAAGAAATACGGCTTCGAGCTCAAGCTCTATCCGGTCGCCGCGGCCGACATGCAGAACCAGGGCTCGCTCTGGCTCTCGATCCGCCGCGACCGGCCGGACTTCCTCTACAATCAGGGCTGGGGCGCGATGAACCCGACCGCGGTGAAGGAAGCGATCAAGAACAACTTCCCGATCAACAAGCTGGTCGGCGTCTGGTGGGCCGGCGGTGACGACGACGCCCGCGCTGGCGGCGCCGAGGCCAAGGGCTACCGCTCGCTGAACTTCAACGCGGCCGGCCAGAACTTCCCGGTGATCCAGGACATCCTCAAGCATGTCGTGGAGAAGGGTAAGAGCACGACGCCGAAGGAGAAGGTCGGCGAGAACCTCTACAATCGCGGCGTCTACAACTCGATGCTCGTGGTCGAGGCTATCCGCACCGCCCAGAAGCTGACCGGCAAGAAGGTGATCACCCCCGAGGACATGCGCCGCGGGCTGGAGAACCTGAACATCGACGAGGCCCGACTCAAGGAGATCGGCATGGCCGGCTTTGCCTCGCCGGTGAAGGTCAGCTGCACCGACCATTCCGGCCACCACAAGGCCTATGTCGCCGAATGGGACGGCACCAAGTGGACCCAGAAGGGCGACTGGATCGAGCCGATGAAGGACGAGGTCCGGCCGCTGATCGAGGCCAACGCCAAGGACTATGTCGAGAAGGCCGGCAACTGGCCCAAGCGGACCGAGCCCTGCGAGAAGTCGTCCTGATTTGAAACTCCGGGCGGCGGCCTGCCGCCGCCCGGTCACTCCCGTCCGACAGCGGAGCGCAAGATGTCGACCGCCACCCTCGATAAGCCCACCGCCGCCGCCGCGACGGACACCATCCTGTCGCTGAACAATATCGAGGTGATCTACGATCACGTCATCCTGGTACTGAAGGGCGTCTCGCTGCAGGTGCCGCGCAAGGGTATCGTCGCCATCCTCGGCGCCAACGGCGCCGGCAAGACCACGACGCTGAAGGCGATCTCGAACCTGCTCAAGGCCGAGCGCGGCGAGGTCACCAAGGGCTCGATCGTTTTCGACGGCGAGCGCGTCGACAGGATGTCGCCGAACGAGCTGGTGCGGCGCGGCTGCATCCAGGTGATGGAAGGCCGGCACTGCTTCGGCCATCTCTCGATCGAAGAGAATCTGCTTACCGGCGCCTTCACCCGCCGCGACGGCAACGCCGCGATCAAGCGCGACCTCGAGCGGATCTACGAGCTCTTCCCCAGGTTGAAGCAGCGCCGCAACTCGCAGGCTGGCTACACCTCCGGCGGCGAGCAGCAGATGTGCGCCATCGGCCGCGCCATGATGAGCAAGCCGAAGATGATCTTGCTCGACGAGCCGTCCATGGGCCTCGCGCCGCAAATCGTCGAGGAGATCTTCGAGATCGTCCGCCAGCTCAACGCCAGCGAGGACGTCTCCTTCCTGGTCGCCGAGCAGAACACCAACATGGCGCTGCGCTACGCTACCTATGGCTACATCATGGAGACCGGCCGCGTCGTCATGGACGGCGAGGCGAACATGCTGCGCGAGAACGAGGACGTGAAGGAGTTCTATCTGGGAGTCGCCGAGGGCGACAAGAAGTCCTTCCGCGAGGTCAAGAGCTACAAGCGCCGCAAGCGCTGGCTGTCATAGTCCGGCCGGGATCGGCGGGCAGGAGCCGGTCATGCTCTATATCGTCCTCGCCCTCCTGCTCGTCGTCATCATCTACGGTCCGCAATTCTGGGTCCGCTACGAAATGGACAGGCACGCCGCAGATAGGCCAGACCTCCCCGGCACCGGCGGCGAACTTGCGCGCCACCTGCTCGATCGTTTTGGCCTGCAGAAGATTCCCGTGGAGATCACCGCCGCCGGCGATCACTACGATCCCGATGCTCGTGCCGTGCGGCTCTCGCCCGGCAACCATGACGGCCGCTCGATCACCGCCGTCGCCGTCGCGACCCACGAGGTCGCCCACGCGCTGCAGCATGCGCAGGGCAGCCGCCTCTTCGATATCCGCACCAACCTCGCCCGGCTGCTGGGCAAGGTCGACAAGGTCGCGATGGTGGTGCTCGTCACCGCACCGCTGGTGATGATCCTGGTGCGGGCGCCGGGCGTGCTTTTCGCGCAGTTCGCCGCGGTGCTGGCGCTGCTCGGCATCGGGCTCGTCGTCCATGTCGTGACGCTGCCGGTCGAGTTCGACGCCAGCTTCGGCAAGGCACTGCCGATCCTCGAGCAGGACGGCTATCTGCACCCGGACGACATGCCGGCGGCACGCGGTGTGTTGAGGGCCGCGGCAATGACCTATGTCGCGGCCTCCCTGATGGGACTGCTCAATTTCCTTCGCATCCTGCGCCGATAGGCCGGGCACCATTTCCAAGGGCAAGAGCGATGAGCGAGCACTTCGACGATCTCGAGACCCGGCCGCCCGAGCGGCGCGAGGCCGATCTCTTCGCCCGGCTGCCGGCCGTGATCGCCGCTGCGCTGGCAACACCGGGCTATGCCGCGCATCTCAGGGGCGTCGATCCCGCTGCCATCACCGACCGTGCCGCGCTCGCGAAGCTCCCGGTGCTGCGCAAGGCCGACCTGCCGGCACTGCACAAGAATACCCCGCCCTTCGGCGGCTTGGTCGGTGCACCGCTCGGCTCCTTCGGCAGGCTCTTCACCTCGCCCGGCCCGATCTTCGAGCCGGAGGGTACCGGCAGCGACCCCTGGGGCACCGCCCGCGGCCTCTACGCCGCCGGCTTCCGTCGGGGAGACGTCGTGCTCAACACCTTCGGCTATCATCTGACGCCGGGCGGCTTCATCATGGATTCGGCCGCGCGCGCCATCGGCTGCGCCGTCATCCCGGCCGGCCCCGGCAATACCGAGCAGCAGATGGAGGTGATCGGCGCCTACAGTCCGAGCGCCTATCTCGGCACGCCGGATTTCCTCAAGCTGCTGATCGAGGCGGCCGACAGCCGCGGCGTCGACACCTCCTGCCTGAAGCGGGCGATCGTCTCGGGCGCGGCCTTCCCGCCCTCGCTGCAGGCCTGGGTTCGCGAGCGCGGCATCGACGCCTACCAGCTCTACGCCACAGCCGATATCGGCCTGATCGCCTATGAGACTTCCGCGCGCGACGGCATGGTGCTGAACGAGAACCTGATCGTCGAGATCGTCCGCCCCGGCACCGGCGATCCTGTCACGGAAGGCGAGGTCGGCGAGATCGTCGTCACCAATCTCGACCCGCACCATCCGCAGATCCGCCTCGCCGTCGGTGACCTCACCGCAGTCCTGCCCGGTGTCAGCGCTTCCGGCCGAACCAATGCGAGGATCAAGGGCTGGCTCGGCCGGGCCGACCAGACAGCCAAGGTCAAGGGCATGTTCGTGCGGCCCGAGCAGGTCGCGGAGATTGCCCGCCGCCATGCCGAGATCGCCAAATTGCGCCTCGTCATCGGCCGCGCCAACGAGCTCGACACGATGACACTGAAAGCCGAGATTTATGCCGAGCCGAAGGGCTTCATCGACGCGGTGTCATCGACCCTGCAGCAGGTGACCAAGCTCAAGGGCTCCGTCGAGGTGCTTCCGCTCGGCGCGCTCCCGAACGACGGCAAGGTCATCGCCGACGAGCGACCGGTCGGATAGGACGAATCGTCATGCTCGGGCTTGACCCGAGCATCTCGGAAACGTGAGCCTCGTTCTGCCCGAGATTCTCGGGTCTACGCTCAGCTTCGCCCGAGAATGACGGCCTTGCGCCCTACCACGCCACCGGCGCTTCCCCCTTCGCCTTCAGCCAGTCATTCGCCTGGCTGAACGGCTTCGAGCCGAAGAAGCCGCGCCGCGCCGAGAGCGGCGAGGGATGGGCGCTGGCGATGACGAGATGCCTGCTCTCGTCGATCAATGCGCGCTTGGATTGGGCGGGTCCTCCCCAGAGAATGAACACGACATGCGGCCGCTGCTGCGAGACGGCGGCGAGGATTTCGTCGGTCACCGCCCGCCAGCCGAGCTTGAGATGCGAGCCGGCCTGCGTTGCGCCCTCGCGCACCGTCAGCGCGGTGTTCAGCAGCAATACGCCCTGCTTCGCCCAGTCGGAGAGGTCGCCGCCAGCAGGCGGTGTGAGGCCAAGGTCCTCGGCCCGCTCCTTGTAAATGTTGACCAGCGAGCGCGGCAGCGGCGGTGGCCCGACATAGGAGAAGGCGAGCCCGTTGGCATGGCCGGGCGTCGGATAAGGGTCCTGGCCAAGGATGACGACACGCGCCTGGTCGAGCGGCATCAGTGCCAAGGCCGCGAGGAACCGTTCGGGCGCGGGCGCGACGACATGGCCGGCAGCGCGCTCGGCATCGACGGCGGCGCAGGCGCGCGCCACCGTACCGTCGCTGAAAACGGACAGATCGCGCCAGGAAGCGGAGGCCGGCGCAGCCAGGAAGGCGTCGAGCGCCGCGCTGAAACTGCTCACTTCAGGATGGCCCGACCCTCGACCTTGGCCTCGACCGTGCCGAGGCGGCGGATATAGACCATCACCTCGTTCGCCATCAGCTTGCCGTCGGTCAGGCCGATCAGCGTCTTGCCGCGGCCGAGCGCGGTGTAGCCGTCGCCGCCCGTCAGCATGAAGTTGTTGGTGGCGACGGTGTATTTTCCGGCCGGGTCGATCTCCTTGCCGTCGACCTTCACGGAGGTGACGCGCGAGCCCTGCGGCTGCTTGAGGTCGGCCTCGAAGCTGAGGCCCGACACCACCGGGAAGCGGCCCGAGCCCTGCGGCGCATCGCGCAGGCCGTTCTCGATCGCATCCTTCACGTCCTTGCCGGTGATCTCGACCATGGAGGTCGCATTGCCGAAGGGGAGCTCGCTCAGCACGTCACGCCGCGTCAGCTTGTGGCCGGCGGGATACTGCTTGTTGGCCCGGATGCCGCCGGCATTGGTGATGGCGATCTGCGCACCGGTCGCCGCCCGGATCGCATCGGCGATCAGGTTGCCGATCGCGGTCTCCTGCGTGCGGATCACGCCGGTGCGCGAATCGAGCGGGGTGCCCAGCGTCGCGATCTCGATGTCGAGTTCCTTCGACAGCTCGGTCTCGTAGCCCTTGACGATGGCAGCGACCTCGGGATCGGGCGTCGCGGCGCGGCTGTCATTCACGCGGAAGGTCGGCGTCCACTCGACCTTGCGATTGGCACCCTCGCCCGAAGCCTTGGCGGCGATGTCGATCGCGGTGACGTAATTGCCCTCCTCGTTCGACTCGACCATCACCACCTTGCCGTCATAGGCGATGGCGAGGTCGTGGTCGTGGCCGGTCAGCAGGATGTCGACCACGCGCGAGCGCACGATCTCATAGTCCATCGCCCGATCGGCATGGACCACCGCGACGAGGATGTCGGCGCCCTCGCCCTTGAGCTTGCGCGCCTCGCGCCGCAGTGCCTCCATGGTCGAGGAGAACTTGAGGTCGCCGGGATTGGAGAGCTGCGGCGTCGGATCGAAGGTCGTGCCGATCACGCCGACCTTGATGCCCCCCAGCTCGAAGATCTGCGAATCCTTGTGACCCGGCAGCGGATTGCCGGCGGCGTCGCGCAGATTGGCTGCGAAGGTCGGATAGCTCTGGGCCGCGGCGAGCTTGAGATAGTTCTCCTTGCCGAAGTCGAACTCGTGATTGCCCGGCACGAAGACGTCGATGCCCATCTTGTTCTGCATCGCGACGATATGGGCGCCCTGGTCGAAACCCGACATCAGCGAGGGCGAGTAGCAGTCGCCGGCATGACAGAACAGGACCGGCACGCCGCGGGCACGCTCGGCCTTGGCGACGCCCGCCGCCCGGGCGAAGCCGCCTTTGCCCTTGTCGTCGCTCATCTTGTAGATGTCGTTGACCAGCAGCAGCGTGAAGCTCGCAGGCGGCGTCTGCGCCTTCGCGACCGGCGCGGTGGCGGCAAGTGCCGCGGGAGCGCCGAGAACGCGAAGCGCGTGGCGGCGGGTCATCTTGGTCATCGGCGCGAACCCCTGCGGTTTTGATTTCGACGAAGACTAGCAAGAGCCTAGCCGGCTTGCGAGACCCCGCTTACGCAGTGTCGCACCCCGTACGGCCCGACTGGACGAAAACCGTAACTCGTCTAAATCACAGCCGAACGAAAGCGGATGTGATGAACCTCGAGCCGAGCCTGCCGCCCGACCACGCCACCATCAGAAGCGGCCGCATCGGCGTGCTCCTGATGAACCTCGGGACACCCGAGGGTACGAGCTACCGGCCGATGCGGGCCTATCTCAAGGAGTTCCTCTCCGACCGCCGTGTCATCGAGGAGCCGCGCTGGAAATGGTGGCCGATCCTCAACCTGATCATCCTGTCGACGCGACCCAGCCGCAAGGGCAAGGACTACGCCACGATCTGGAACAAGGAGCGTGACGAAGGCCCGCTCAAGACGATCACGCGCGCGCAAACCGAGAAGCTCGCCGAGCGGCTGAAGGGCGAGGCTGGCGACCGCATCACCGTCGACTGGGCGATGCGCTACGGCCTGCCCGATGTGAAGAGCCGCCTGAAGGCGCTGCTCGACCAGGGCTGCGACCGCATCCTGCTGGTGCCGCTCTATCCGCAATACGCCGCCCCGACCTCGGCAACCGCCTGCGACCAGGCCTTTCGCGCCCTGATGGAGATGCGCTGGCAGCCGACCGTGCGGGTCGCCCATCCCTATTATGCCGACCCCACCTATATCGACGCGCTCGCCGCCTCGATCCGGACCTCGCTCGGCAAGCTCAGCTTCGAGCCGGAGGTGATCCTCTGCTCGCTGCACGGCATGCCCAAGGAATACCTGCTCAAGGGCGATCCCTATTACTGCCAATGCGCCGTCACCGCCCGGCTGCTGCGCGACAAGCTCGGCCTTCCCGAGGAGCGCTTCCGCCTGACCTTCCAGTCGCGCTTCGGGCCCGACGAATGGCTGCAGCCCTATACCGACGAGACCGTGAAGGCACTGGCGCAGGGCGGCACCAAGTCGCTCGCCATCGTCGCGCCCGGCTTCTCGGCCGATTGCCTGGAGACGTTGGAGGAACTCGACGGCGAGAACCGCGAGATCTTCCTGCACAATGGCGGCAAGGACTTCGCCTACCTGCCCTGCCTCAACGATTCCGAGGAGGGCATGCAGGTGATCGAAGCCGTGGTGCGCCGGGAGCTGATGGGCTGGGTTTGAGTTAGGGTGCGGGAAGCACGGCCGGGAACCCCTCTCCCGAATGGGAGAGGGGCAGGGGTGAGGGACCGCCGCTGATCGTTAGGGTGAGGCGGCGCCGCTGCGGCCTCGATTGGATAGGGCGGGCCCTCATCCCTGCCCTTCTCCCACACGGGAGAAGGGTTCCCCACGCCCTTGTCTCCGAGGCCGTGACTTACCCCACCACGAAGCGCGTCACGCTCTCCACCACCTGCTTGGCCTGCAGAACGCGCCGGTGGCCGAGCCCGCTGGTCTCCTGCAGCGTCACGAAGCTTCCCGCAGCCGCCAGCGCTTCGGCGTGGTGGAAATCGAGCTCGCGATCCTGCCGGTCATGGATCACCAGCGTCGGCAGGCCGATCGCCTCCAGCTGCTGGCAGCCCTCGAAGGCCTCGACCGGATTGCCGGCGACGCTGTGGATGCGGCGCTCCAGCGCCGCCTGGCCGCGGCGGCCGAGCCCGATCGTCGCACCGAAATTGCGGGTGATCGTCGTCACCGAAGACGGCGCCGCAACGAGCGCGAGCCGGCCCGCTTTGACCCGAGGCTGACCCGGCACGCTGCGGGCCAGCGCGGCCAATGCGATCGCGCCACCAAAGGAATGCGCCACGATCGCATGCACCGGCGCAAAGACACGCGCCACGGCGGCGAGCGCAGCGACGCCGAGCGGAATATTGAGCTCGGCCCCGGTCGAGGCGCCATGCGCCGGCATGTCGAAGGCGACGACGCTGAAGCCCTGCGCCAGCAAGGGCTGGACGAACGCGGTCATGAACGCCGCCTCGCTGTTCCAGCCATGTAACAGGATGACGGTGGGCGCCGGACCCTCGCCATCTTGCAAGCGAGGCTCGGGTTCGAACAGATAGGTGCTGACCGTTCCGCACGGGTATGACACCGCCTGCCGGATCGCCGGCGCGAGCCGGTCGCGGGCGGCGATGATCGCCTTGCCGGTCCGGCTCTGTGGCCCCGGTGGGCGTGGCGGGGTACAGAAGAGCTTGAAGGCGGCGCGCCCGGCCGTATGCGGGGCGATGAAGCTGCCGATGCGGACGAGAGGACGAATGACGCGAAGCGCTGCGCTGGGCATGATCGGAAACCTTGTTCGTTCAGCCTTGAACTATTATGTTCAGCGATGAACAAAATGCAAGAGCCGATTTCCGCAACCGGAGCTGAAAGCGGGAGCACCGCGCGGCTGCCTTGGGAGCTGCCGCGCTTCAGGAACTGGCTCGCGGTCGCGCGGATGCACCAGCTCTGGAAGAAGGTCTTCTCCGAGGCGCTGGCGCCGCTCGGCATTCAGCTCGCCCATTACGACGTCCTCGCCAACATCTTCCGCACACCCGGGCTGACCCAGCAGGCGCTGGCCGAGAAGCTGCTGGTCGGCCGCAGCGCGATGAGCATGCTGCTGCCCGAGCTCGAGCGGCGCGGGCTGATCGAGCGCCGCAGCGACGAGACCGACAAGCGTGTACGCCGGCTCTGGCTGACGCCGGAGGGCGAGGTCCTGACCCGCAAGGCGCTGGCGATCCACGCCGCCCGGATCGAGGCGATGATGGGCGTCCTCAGCGACGAGGAATGCAACAATGTCGGCGAGCTGATGTGGCGGGTCGTCGGCTATCTCGAAGGCAAGCCGCCGCGCGAGCCGTCATCTGACGCTCGCAAAGCCACGCTTGAACCGAATTCCTCGACTGGGCTGGAGAGCTGAGATGAATCCCACTGGCTTCGACATCGTCGTCGTCGCATTGGTCGCGCTGGTGATCCTGACGATCGCGCTCGGGGTGCGCACCATCCCGCAGGGCTTCAACTACACGGTCGAGCGCTTCGGCCGCTATTCGCGCACCCTCGGGGCCGGCCTCGGGCTGATCATCCCCTATATCGAGCGGATCGGCCACAAGGTGAATGTGATGGAGCAGGTGCTCGACATTCCCTCGCAGGAAGCGATTACCAAGGACAATGCCGGCGTGCGCATCGACGCCGCGGCTTTCTATCAGGTCCTCGACGCCGCCAAGGCCTGCTACGAGGTCGCCTCGCTCGACCAGGCGCTGATCGTGCTGACCATGACCAATATCCGCACCGTGGTCGGCTCGATGGACCTCGACCAGCTGCTTTCGCATCGCGACGAGATCAACGAACGACTGCTGCGGGTGATGGACGCTGCCGCTTCGCCCTGGGGCGTCAAGGTCACCCGCATCGAGATCAGGGACATCCTGCCGCCGGCCGACATCGCCGGCGCGATGAACCGCCAGATGAAGGCCGAGCGCGAGAAGCGCGCTGCCGTGCTCGAGGCCGAGGGGCTGCGCCAGGCCGAAATCCTCAAGGCGGAAGGTCAGAAGCAATCGCAGATCCTCGCCGCCGAGGGCCGCAAGGAAGCCGCGCTGCGCGATGCCGAGGCGCGCGAGCGCCTGGCCCAGGCCGAAGCGAACGCGACCGCCATGGTCAGCGAGGCGATCAGCCGCGGCGACATCCAGGCCGCCAATTTCCTGATCGCCGAGCGCTATACCGAGGCACTGAAATCGATGGCGAGCGCCCATAACAGCAAGGTCGTGATCGTTCCCATCGAGGCCGCGGCGCTCGCCGGTACCGTGGGCGGCATCGCCCAGCTCACCAAGGCCGTGTTCGGCGAGGATGCGGCGGCGAGCCGGCGCGGCGGCTCCGTGCCCTCGGCCGGCCGTTCCGTGGAGGGCTGAGCATGCTTGACTGGTTCGCCTCCTTCGGCGGCTGGGCCTGGATCGTGCTCGGGCTCGTCCTGGTCGGCGGAGAGATGCTGGCGCCTGGCGTCTTCCTGCTCTGGCTCGGCCTCGCCGCGCTGGTGACCGGTGCCGTCGTCGGCTTGACCGGTCTCGCCTGGCAAGGCGCCCTGCTGGTCTTCGCCGCGCTCGCCGTCGCTTCCGTCCTCCTCGGTCGCGCCGTCACGCGCCATCGTGGCGACGAGCCCGATACCGCGTCCGGCCTGAACGATCGCGGCCGCCAGCTGATCGGCAAGGTCTTCAAGCTGGAAGCGACCATGGCCGGCGGCGAGGGCCGCATCCGCGTCGGCGATTCCTCCTGGCGCATCACCGGCCCGGAATTGCTCGCCGGCACAGAAATCCGCGTGGTGCGGGTCGACGGCGCGACGCTCGTGGTCGAGAAGGCCTGATCCCCTCGTCCCGCGCATTTTCTGCAAACCCCGCAGGAGCGCTTAACGAGCCGTTCACGCCGGTCATCGTCGCTCGTGGACCGTACCAGTCGGTTCCGTCATGACGGGACAGGCTCCGCCGGACTCCGGATCGCGGCGCCGGAGGTATCCTTCATGAGCACTCCGCACGGCCCGATCGACCTCGCCCTCGCCGCCCTGCTGTCGCTGCTGCTGGCGATGCTCGCGCTTGGCGGCGCCATCGCCTGAAATGCCGGCGATTAAGCGCGGATTCATGCTGAATCGAGGGTTCACCATGCTGCTGAACCCCTGATTCACCGGCAACCTGCCCAAATCCGCCTCCGAAGCGTTCAGCTGCGCAAGGAGAAAGCCATGGCAGGCCGGCACGGACCGATCGACTTCGTCGTCGCAGCGGCAATCTCGCTGCTGATGCTGCTGGCGGTACGCCCCGCCCAGGCGCGCGAGGTCGTCGATTTCCCCGATTACCGCTACCAGCCCGGCACAATCCTGATCCGCACCGCCGAGCGCAAGCTCTACTACATCGCAGCCCCCGGGCAGGCGCTGCGCTACACCATCGCCGTCGGCAAGGCCGGCAAGCAGTGGCGCGGCGTCAAATATGTCGAGGAATTGGTGGTCGAGCCGGCCTGGAGCCCGCCGGCCGAGGTCAAGCGCGACAATCCGCGGCTACCGGACGTGATCCCCAGCGGGGCCCCGAACAACCCGATGGGCGCGCGCGTCATCGGCCTCGGCCCCGGCGGCCAATACGCCATCCACGGCACCAACAACCCGCGCTCGGTCGGCACCGCCGCCTCCTATGGCTGCTTCCGCATGCACAACAGCGACGTGATCGATCTCTACGCCCGCGTCCGGATGGGAACGCCTGTCGTCGTGATGCCCTGACCTCCGGTCTTTACCTGAGGATCGCCCCGGATTTCATGCTTCTCCCCGAGGAATCGTACGATTTTTCGCGGCGGCGCCTCTCGCTTGTCGAGAAAAAGCCGGATATCGTTTTCGAAGGCGTAACGCTGAGTCCAGCCCGCCTACGAACCGATATGTCTTCAGAGGGGTACCCGATGGATCATCTCGCCGACGTCAAGAAGTTCGCCAAGAAGCCTCTCAATGAGGCCGCCTTCGCCGGCATGAGCAAGGCCTATGCACTGGTCATGAGCAAGCCCGACACCCGCTATGTCGCCTGCTCCGATCCCGCCGAACTCGAGCGCGTCCGCGAGAACTTCCTGAAGAAGAAGCTCGGCCTGAAGAGCGCCGACCTCGACGCCACCGTCAAGGCGACCTGCGACCATATGAAGGCCGACAAGACCAAGTCGCGCCTGACCTTCTACTATCTGCTGGCCGAACATTACGGCAAGCTCGACGCCTTCGTTAAGAAATAAGCCTGCAAGCCGGGCCCAGAGGCCAGCTGAGACCTTGGACATGGCGCCCCGTCGGGCGCCATTCGCATTTTCAGGACCGAAGGCGAAAACCCAGCTGAGCGCCGCAAGACCGGGACATCAGGATTCCACCCTTGGGGGTTTCGATGTTCACGCTGTCCCGCTCCGTTCTATCCGGCCACGCCCAGGCGCTCTTCACCGCCGCCGAGGCAGCCTTCGCCTCGATGATCGTCTTCGGTGCCGGCCTCGCCTTCGGCGCCACGATCGGCTTCTTTTGAGGCGGTCATGCCGACCGCTGCCGCCTCAAACGCCCGTCCGCATTTCAAGATCGGACGCGACCGCGAGGGCTACTGGATCGCGGTCGAGACGCATGGCCGCGGTGGTGGCTATTTCCGTAGCCGGGACGATGCCCTGCACTATGCCCGCGCCGAGGCAGGCCCTGGCGCCGTGACGTTCAGCGACCGGCCGCTCGCACTGCGCCTCTCATAACCGCGCTCAGCGATAGAGATCGACCCGCGTCAGCGGCAGGCCCGATGGGCCCTTGCGCCGCTTCGAGACCAGCGTCTGGTTGATCAGCGCCCCGCCCCTCTCGAAGGCGAGCGAGCAGCCGGCGAGATAGAGCAGCCACATCCGCGTCCGCTCCGGGCCGACTTCTGCTTCCGCTGCAGCCTTGTTCGCGTTCAGCCGCTCGAACCAGAGCCGGGTCGTGCGCTGATAATGCTCGCGCCAGCCTTCGACATCATGCACCTCGAAGCCGTAGCGCTCGAGATTGGCAATCGACATGCCCAAATGGTCGAGTTCACCGCCCGGGAAGATGTAGCGCACCAGCGCCCGATACTCGGCCGGCATCTTGTTGAAGGCCCGCTCGGTCTTCTTGGCGCGCCGCGAGATCGAGTGGTGGAGATAGAGCCCGCGCGGCTTGAGCAGCCGGTTCACCGCCTGGAAATAGGTCGGGTGGTTGCGGATGCCGACATGCTCGAACATGCCGATCGAGGAGATCTTGTCGAACTGCCCCTCCATCTGGGTGAAGTCTTTGAGATGGAGCGTGACCTTGTCCTGCAGTCCGAGCGCCTCGACCTTCTCCCGCGCCAGCTTGAGCTGCTCTTCCGCCAGCGTCACGCCATGGGCCTCGACGCCGTAATGCTGGGCAGCGTAGCAGACCAAAGCGCCCCAGCCGCAGCCGATGTCGAGCAGCTTGTCGCCCGGCTTCAGGCGCAGCTTCCGGCAGATCATTTCGAGCTTGTCGGTCTGAGCCCGTTCGAGGTCGTCATGATCCTCGGTGAAATAGGCGCAGGTGTAGACCATGCGCTCGTCGAGGAAGAGCTTATAGAACGCGTTCGAGACGTCGTAGTGATGGGCGATGTTGGCCTTGTTTGTCGCGGGCCTGCCGTCGCGGGCGATCTCGTCGCCCTTGATATGCGCGACCGCCTGTGGCGCCTGACCTGGCGCGAGGATGAAGCGCCTGACGACGTCGAACGCCGCCGATTTGGAGATGCCGCGCGCCAGCCGGCCCACTTTGCCGTCGGGCCGTGCCGCGGCGAGATCGAAGATCGTGCCGTTCTCGATCGCGATCCGATCGGACACGTGCAGATGCAGCAGCGTGTCGAGCTTCGGCTTGCGCAACAGCGCGGCGACGACGCCGGCATCGCGGATCGCGATCATCAGCCCGTCCGCCGGCCAGTCGGCCGGCGCGCGCGAGCCGTCCCAGAGCGAAAAGCCGAGCTTGAGTCCGAGCTTCCGGTACGCCTCGGTCAGGAGCCGCCGCAGCGCCTCGATCCGCTTGTCCTCGCTGCTCATGCCTTGCCCGCTCAGCCACCCCTGCCGACCTCTTAGAACCTGCCTGCGCTCTTGGACAGAGCTTCAATGCCCGGTTGGCGTCGACGAAAATACACGCATCAGCTGCATTACGTAACGTCTGCAATCGATTTTCTGTTTCTTAACCATAATCTGTTCTCTTTCCAAAGTGGCCGAGGGGCGCCGCGCATCAGGGGTTGGGGAACCACATCATGTCGTCAGGGGATCAGCTCGACAGACGGCTAGACTTCATGCAGCTCGATCGCGAGGCGCGCGGGCGCATCGCCGGAATGGAAAAGAGTATCCTCGGCGCCCTGCCCGGCGCGCTTGACGCCTTCTATACCCAGGTCTCAGCCTTCCCCGAGACCAAGGCCTTCTTCGGCAGCGCCGCCCATATGGAAGGCGCGAAGAATCGCCAGATCTCGCATTGGAACCGCATCGCCAAGGGCCAGTTCGACCAGGACTATGTCCGCGCCGTCACCACCGTCGGCGAGATCCATGCCAAGATCGGGCTGGAGCCGCGCTGGTATATCGGCGGCTACGCCCTTCTGCTCGAGAACCTGCTCGCCAAGGTGCTGGAGGAGCGCTGGCCGAAGAGCCGTTTCGGCGGCAAGTTCCCCGGTGCGGCGGAGCGCGGCGCCGAGATCGGCGCCATCGTCAAGGCCGCCCTGCTCGACATGGATTATGCGATCTCGGTCTATCTCGAAGCCTCCGAGGCCGCCCGGTTGAAGATCGAGGCCGAGGCCCGGGCAGTCGAGGAAGCCAAGGCGAAGGAGCGCGACAAGGCG
The DNA here is from genome assembly GCF_050275675.1 of Allobosea sp. NPDC003192. Classification (NCBI taxonomy): domain Bacteria; kingdom Pseudomonadati; phylum Pseudomonadota; class Alphaproteobacteria; order Hyphomicrobiales; family Alloboseaceae; genus Allobosea; species Allobosea sp. NPDC003192. Next base: position 69,394 of record NZ_JBNNPK010000008.1, on the reverse strand, counting down.
ATCGGCTATGTCGGCAACGGCATGGCGGCGCTCGCCCGCGGCGACCTGACCCATCGCATGGCCGACGACATGCCGGCCGAATACGCCAGCATCCGCGACCATTTCAACGACGCCATGGCCAAGCTCGGCGAGATGGTCGCGAGCATCAAGACCAGTTCGACCGCCATCGCGGCCTCTTCCCAGGAGATCAACAGCGGCGCCAACGATCTGTCCTCGCGCACCGAGCAGCAGGCCTCGGCCCTGCAGCAGACCGCCGCGACCACCGAGGAACTCACCGCTTCGGTCAAGAGCTCGGCGCAGTCCTCGCGCCAATCGGTGACGCTGGCCGACAACGCCTCGGCCGTGGCCCGCACCGGCGGCGAGATCGTCAAGGACGCGATCGAGGCGATGGCGCGGATCGAGGGCGCCTCCAAGAAGATCTCGGAGATCACCAGCGTGATCGACGGCATCGCCTTCCAGACCAATCTCCTCGCCTTGAATGCGGCCGTCGAAGCAGCGCGCGCCGGCGATGCCGGGCGGGGCTTTGCCGTCGTCGCGGCCGAGGTCCGGGCGCTGGCCCAGCGTTCGGCCGAGGCCGCCAAGGACATCACCGCGCTGATCGGCTCTTCCGACACCGAGGTCGTCGAAGGGGTGCGCCTGGTCCGCCAGGCGGGCGAGACACTGGAAAAGATCGTCGAGGCCTCGATGCAGGTCTCGTCCACCGTCAACGAGATCGCCGCCGCGGCCGGCGAGCAGGCCAACGGCATCGACGAGATGGCCCGCACCGTCAGCCATATGGACGAGATGACCCAGAGCAACGCTGCTCTGGCCGAGGAGAGCGCGGCCTCGGCGCGCGCCTTGCTCGATCAGATCGAACGCCTCAACCGCTTCGTCAGTACCTTCCGGACCACGCAAGGCGACGAAGCCGCCGTGCCGGCGCGGCGGATTCGGGCGGCCTGATCAGCATATGAATAGCAGCGCGGCGCCTTCGGGCGCCGCGTCCTGCCAGCTCAGAAGTCGCTGGCGATCCCCTTCACTTCCCAGTCGTCATAGCGAACCGGTTCGAGCCCGCCGCGGCCGTCGACTTCCTTCTGCTGCTTGAGCTCTGCGGCCTTGGCATCGATCGCCGCGCGGCGCGCCTCGGCTTCGGCCAGCGCACGCTGCGCCGCCGGCGACAACGCCTTCGCCGGCTCGACCGCCGCAGCTCCGTCCGTCTTCGTCTGCGCACTCATGATCGGCCATTCTCTTGCAGGATCGGCATCATCCCCACCACATAGGGACGAAACCGCGTTCCGGCGAGCCTTTCCGCGCCGGGACGACGAGGCAAGAAGGGGTTCTCGATGAACTATGTCCGTACCGGCATGCTGATGGCGGCGCTCACCGCGCTGTTCGGCGTGGTCGGCTATCTGCTCGCCGGCACTGGGGGCATGCTGATCGCGCTCGGCATCGCGGTCGCGACCAACCTGTTCAGCTACTGGAACTCGGACAAGCTGGCGCTGTCCGCCTATAACGCGCAGCAGGTCGACGAACGCAGCGCGCCCGAGCTCTACGGGATGGTGCGCGACTTGGCCCAGCGCGCCAACATGCCGATGCCGCGCGTCTACATCATCCAGGAGGACCAGCCGAACGCCTTCGCCACCGGCCGCAATCCGCAGAACGCCGCGGTCGCCGCGACAACCGGCATCATCCGCGCGCTGTCCTATGACGAGCTCGCCGGCGTGATGGCGCACGAGCTCGCCCACATCAAGAACCACGACACGCTGACCATGACGATCAGCGCCACCATGGCCGGTGCGATCTCGACGCTGGCCTCCTTCGGCATGTTCTTCGGCTCGCGCGACAATCGCCCCAATGCCATCGTCCAGATCGCGCTGATGATCCTCGCCCCGCTGGCGGCGAGCATCGTCCAGATGGCGATCTCGCGCTCGCGCGAATACGAGGCCGACCGGATCGGCGGTGAGATCTGCGGCAATCCGGTGGCGCTTGCCGACGCGCTCGCCAAGATCGCCGGCGGCGTGTCCCACATCCCGAACGAGACGGCCGAGGCGAAGCCTGCTACGGCGCATATGTTCATCATCAACCCGCTTTCAGGCCGCGGCATGGATTCACTGTTCTCGACCCACCCCGACACCGGCAACCGCATCGCCGCGCTGATGGAGCAGGCCCGCGCCATGGGCGTCGGCGCGAACCGCGGCAGCTTCATGAGCGGCGCGAGCCAGAATCCCTTTGCCGGCGGGCGCGAGCCTGGCCCCTGGGGCTGACATGGCGAAGGTGCAGAGCCAGTCCTATGCCGACGATGTTCCCGGCCTCGCCGCGCGCCGTCTCGCCGCAACCCTGATCGACGAGGTGCTGCGCGCCGGCACGGCGCTCGACGAAACCTTCGAACGGATGGCGCAGGGCGCAGGGCTGGAGCCGGCCGATGCCGGGCTGGCGCGCGCAATCGCGACCGTCGCCTTCCGCCGCCTCGGCACGATCCGCCGGGTCATCGACGCCCGGCTCGAACGGGGCAGCCCGCGCAAATCCGGCCCGTTCGAACCGATCATGGTCGCCGCTGCCGCGCAATTGCTCTTCCTCGACGTGCCAGATCACGCCGCCGTCGACCTCGCCATCCGGCAACTGCACGAGGACGCCCGCTCCGCACGTTACACCTCGCTCGCCAACGCCGTGCTGCGACGACTGGCGCGCGAGCGCGAGGCGATCCTCGCCGAGATCGACCCGCTCGCCGACACGCCCGATTGGCTGCGCGAGAGCTGGACGCAGACCTATGGGCATGACGTAGCCGCGGCGATCGCCGCTGCCCATGCCGAAGAGCCGCCGCTCGACCTCACCGTGAAATCCGACCCGGCCGGCTGGGCCGGAAAGCTGGACGGCATCGTCCTGCCGACCGGCTCGGTGCGCCTGCGCGGACGCGAGGCCGTCACCGGCCTGCCCGGCTTCACCGAGGGGGAATGGTGGGTGCAGGATGCCGCTGCCGCCCTGCCCGCACAGCTCCTGAACGTCCGGCCCGGAGAGCGCGTCGCCGATCTCTGTGCCGCGCCGGGCGGCAAGACCGTGCAGCTCGCGCAATTGGGCGCTGAGGTCATTGCCGTCGACCGTTCCGGCCCGCGCCTGCGCCGGCTCAAGGCCAATCTCGACCGGCTCGGGCTGAGCGCCGAGGTCGTCACCGCCGATGCCGCTGCCTTCGAAGCGGAGCCCTTCGATGCCGTCCTGCTCGACGCGCCCTGCAGCGCCACCGGCACGATCCGCCGTCACCCCGATGTCGCCTGGACCAAGACGCCGGAAGACGTCGCCAAGCTCGCCGCGCTGCAGGCCCGCCTGCTCGACCGAGCCGCGGAGCTCACGCGGCAGGGCGGGCGCCTGATCTACTGCACCTGCTCGCTCGAACGGGAGGAAGGCGAGGCTCAGATCGAGGCCTTTCTTGCGCGCACACCGGGCTTCGCCCGTGATCCGATCAAGCCCGAGGAGATCGGCGGCCAGGCCGAGGCGCTGACGCCGCAAGGTGAATTGCGCACGCTGCCGCACCAGCTCGCCGGCGAGACGCCACGCCTTTCAGGATGGGCGGGATTTTACGCTTGTCGCCTGATAAGATCATGACTCGATCGGGGATTCGCCTTCGCAGGGGGGCGGTGGGACGGCGAGGCAGCAGACTTCATTGAACGGCTGGTCGGAGCGAGGAGGCCTGGCGCGAGCAGCCATCGGCAGGGCGGCGCGACGCACGCGCGGCCAGGTCGCCGGTGCCAAGCGCGCACTCTGGCCCTTCGGCCGCCTGCGCGCCAGCCGCCTGCTCTTCGCCCCACACGATCTGCGCACCGCCGACCCGACCACGGCCAGCGACATCTATGCCGGCTACTTCGCCCTCGCCGGCCGTACCGTGAACTGTCATGGCGAATCGCCCTTCCTGGTCGCGCCGCCGAGCGAGGCCTGGGCCGAGGCGCTGCATGGCTTCGTCTGGCTGCGCCACTTACGCGCCGCCGATACGGCGATCGCCCGCGCCAATGCCCGCGCCATCGTCGACGAGTTCATCGCCCGCCGGCACGACCGCGACGAGATCGCCCGGCGGCCGGCGGTGATCGCCCGGCGGCTGATGTCGTTCCTGTCGCATTCGCCGCTGCTGCTCGAAGGCGCCGACCATGCCTTCTACGAGCGCTTCATCCGCCATGTCGCCCAGACCGCCGAGCGCCTGCAGCTCGCGCTCGCCGGAGCGGTCGAGGGGGCCGCGCGGCTGCAATGCCTGATCGCGATCTGCTTCGCCGCCATCTGCCTCGACGGTCAGGAGCGGCGGCTGCGCCGCTACGAGGCGGCGCTCTCCGACGAGCTCGAGCAGCAGATCCTGCCCGATGGCGGCCATCTCAGCCGCAACCCCCGCATCATCATCGACCTGCTGCTCGATCTGCTGCCGCTGCGCGAGACATTCACCGCGCGCGGGCTGGAACCGCCGCGCGCCATCATCATGGCGATCGACCGGATGATGCCGCATCTCAAGCTGTTCCGGCATGGCGACGGCGCGCTCGCTCTGTTCAACGGCATGAGCGCGACGCCGCCCGACCTGATGGCGACGCTCGCGGCCTATGACGATGTCCGCGCCAGGCCGATCGAGCACGCCGCCTATTCCGGCTATGACCGGCTCAATGCCGGCACCACCATCGTCGTCGTCGAGGCCGGCCCTCCGCCGCGCGGCGCCAACTCGATCGAGGCCCATGCCGGCTGCCTCTCCTTCGAACTGTCGACGGGATCGCAGCGCATCGTGGTCAATTGCGGCGCCAGCCGCTTCGGCACGCCCGAACTCAGGCTCGCAGCCCGCGCCACCGCCGCCCACTCCACCGTGACGCTGGACGATCGCTCCAGCGCCGTGTTCGGGCTGGTGCTCGGCGAGCGGCGGATCACCGCCGGCCCGGCCGATGTCCGGGTTGCCCGCCAGGACGGCGAGGATGGCCATGAATGGGTCGGCAGCCATGACGGCTACCGGCGCGCCTTCGGCATCGTCCACACCCGCCGCCTGCTGCTCTCCCGCAATGGCAATGAACTCGTGGGCGAGGATCAGCTCAGCTCGCCCGCCGCGCTGGCGAGTCTGCCGGCGGCGGCGCGCTTCCATTTGCATCCCAACGTCAAGCCGAGCCTGATCCGCGACGGCGAAGGCGCGTTGCTGGCGCTGCCCTCAGGCGAGATCTGGGCGTTCGAGGCTTCCGGCCTGCGGGTCGGTCTGGAGGAGAGCATCTTCTTCGCCGCCGCGGACGGGCGCCACAAGACGGTACAGCTCGTCATCGAGTTCGACGCTGTCGCGACGCCGCAGATCACCTGGCGCTTCGCCCGCCTCGGCACGCCGGCGCAGCGCAAGACCAGGGCTGATGAGGCCCGGCAGGAACAGGCCGAGGCAGAGCCCGATCTGCCGCTCTGACCTCTTCGCAGGGCAAGGCTGCAGCGTGTTGTGCTTTGCAGCAAAGCTCGGGCGTGATAGGGCGCGCGCGAGCATTTCCGCGGCTGCGCCGCCATCAACCCGGACCTGATCTTCCCATGCCGAACGAACTCCGCCGCGTCGAACGCGCGCTGCTTTCCGTTTCCGACAAGACCGGGCTGATCGACTTCGCCCGCGCCCTCTCGCGCCTGGGCATCGCGCTGGTCTCGACCGGCGGCACCGCCAAGGCGATCGCCGATGCCGGCCTCGCCGTCACCGACGTCTCTGATCTCACCGGCTTCCCGGAGATGATGGACGGGCGCGTCAAGACGCTGCATCCCAAGGTCCATGGCGGCCTGCTCGCCGTCCGCTCGCATCCCGAGCACCAGGCCTCGATGCTCGGCCACGGCATCGCGCCGATCGACCTGCTCGTCGTCAATCTCTACCCGTTCGAGGCGACGGTCGCCGCCGGCAAGCCCTATGACGACTGCATCGAGAACATCGATATCGGCGGCCCGGCGATGATCCGCGCCGCCGCCAAGAACCACAACGACGTCGCCGTCGTCGTCGAGGCCGCCGACTACGCCGCGGTGCTGGCCGATCTGGAGACGCACAAGGGCGCGACCACGCTGACGCTGCGCCGCAAGCTGGCGCAGAAGGCTTATTCGCGCACCGCCGCCTATGACGCCGCGATCTCGAACTGGTTCGCCAATGAGCTGGCCGACACCTCGCCGGCCTTCCGCGCGCTCGGCGGCAGCCTCGCCGAGACGATGCGCTATGGCGAGAACCCGCATCAATGGGCCGCTTTCTACCGCACGCCGGAGCAGCGCCCGGGCGTCGCCACCGCCCGCCAGGTCCAAGGCAAGCAGCTCTCCTACAACAACATCAACGACACCGACGCCGCCTTCGAATGCGTCGCCGAGTTCGACCCGGCCCGCACCGCCGCCTGCGTCATCGTCAAGCACGCCAATCCCTGCGGCGTCGCCGAGGGCGGCTCGCTGCTCGAAGCCTATGAGCGTGCGCTGGCCTGCGACCCGGTCTCGGCCTTCGGCGGCATCGTCGCGTTGAACCGCAAGCTCGACGCCGAAGCTGCCAAGAAGATCGTCGAGATCTTCACCGAGGTGATCATCGCTCCCGACGCCGATGAAGAGGCGATCGCGCTCGTCGCCGCCAAGAAGAACCTGCGCCTGCTCTTGACCGGCGGCCTGCCGGATGTCCGCAAGGCCGGTCTGTCGCTACGCACCGTCGCCGGCGGCTTCCTGGCCCAGGCGCGCGACAATGCCGTGGTCGACGACATGGAGCTCAAGGTCGTGACCAAGCGCCAGCCGAGCGAAGCCGAGCTCGCCGATCTGCGCTTCGCCTTCCGCGTCGCCAAGCACGTCAAGTCGAATGCGATCGTCTACGCCAAGGGCCTCGCCACGGTCGGCGTCGGCGCCGGCCAGATGAGCCGCGTCGATTCCTCGCGCATCGCCGCCTGGAAGGCTGGCGAAGCCGCCAAGGCAGCCGGCGTGTCCGAGAGCCTCGCGAAGGGCGCGGTCGTCGCCTCCGACGCCTTCTTCCCCTTCGCCGACGGCCTGCTTGCCGCGGCAGAGGCCGGCGCCACCGCGGTGATCCAGCCCGGCGGCTCGATGCGCGACGACGAAGTGATCAAGGCGGCCGACGAGGCCGGCCTCGCCATGGTCTTCACCGGCCATCGCCATTTCAGGCACTGACGCAAGGGCGCGAGGGGGAGCTGATGCACACCGTCAAGGTCATCGCTGCGGGCTTTGCCTTGCTCGGCATCCTGCTCCTGATCGCGCCGCGGCTGAATACAGGCGGGCGTCATCCGATCGTTTTTGCGATGAAGCTGTTCATCCCGCTCTGGTTCGTCGTCTCGGTGATCAACCTGATCGTCGGCATCACCCGGGCCGGCTACAGCTTCCTGCAGGAGGCCCCGATCCTGCTCGTCGTCTTCGGCGTGCCGGCGCTGGTGGCGTCCCTGATCTGGTGGCGCTTCGGAAGGAATGTGTCGTGAGCCTTGAGTCCGTCCGCGCCTTCTTCGCGCAGCACGCACCCGATATCGAAGTCGAGCTCACCGAAGGCAGCAGCGCGACCGTTCAGCTCGCAGCCGAGGCCTTCGGGGTCGAGCCGGCCCGCATCGCCAAGACTCTGTCGCTGAGGCTGGGCGAGCGCGTCGTCCTGCTCGTCGCCCGTGGCGACGCACGACTCGACAATCGGAAGACCAAGGCAGTGTTCGGCTTCAAGCCCCGCATGCTCGCGGCAGAAGAGGTGGCAGAGATAACCGGCCACCCGGTCGGCGGCGTCTGCCCATTCGGACTGGCAGAGCCGCTGCCGATCTATTGCGACGTCTCGCTCAGGGCATTCGATATCGTCCTGCCGGCAGCCGGCTCCACTCGCAGCATGGTTCGCATAGCTCCCGAGCGGATGGCCACCCTGACCGGTGCGCAATGGGTCGACGTCTGCCAGGAGGCTGACGCCCAGGCAGCCGAGTAACCCTCAGCCGCCGACGCGCTCGATCAGTGCCATTGCCGCAGCGGGATTGCGGACCTTGTCGCCGCTGATGACATAGAGAAAGACGTCGCGCGGCGCCTTCTCTGCGGCGGACGCGACCAGCTCCATATCCGCGGGCGCGCCGCCCTTGGCCCAGTCCTTCGCACGACCGGCCCAGGCGTCGAGTTGCTTGCCCGGATAGCCCTGCTTCTCCACCTCCTTGGTGCCCATGATCCGCGCATAGACGAAGGGCGCCGTGACATCGGCAATCTGCGGAAAATCGGAGTCGCCCGAAGTGATCGCCGCAACGCCGTATTCGCGCAGCAATGCAACGAAGTCGGGCGAGCGGAAACTGGGATGGCGCACCTCGACGGCATGGCGCAAGGTGATGCCGTCGACCTCCCTCGGCAGCAGCTTCAGGAAGGCCTCGAAATCGGCGGGATCGAAGGCCTTGGTCGCCATGAACTGCCAGTTGATCGGGCCGAGCTTCTCCTTGAGCTCGCTGAGGCCGGAGGTCACGAACTTCTCGACCGAAGGACCCGCCTCGGCCAGCACGCGGCGATTGGTGCAGAAGCGTGAGCCCTTCAGCGCGAAGACGAAGCCGTCGGGCGTCTCGGCCCGCCATTTGGCGAAGCTCTCCGGCTTCTGCGAGCCGTAATAGGTGCCGTTGATCTCGATCGAGGTCAGCTTGCTCGAAGCGTATTCGAGCTCGCGCTTCTGCGAGAGTTTGTCCGGGTAGAACACACCACGCCAAGGCTCGAACACCCAGCCACCGATGCCGATATGGATGTTTCCGGCTGCTTTGGCGGCCATGGCTTGCTTCCTCAACCGTATCGTCCTGAGAGATCGGCAGAGTAGTACGCCGTGGCCACTGTCGATAGGCGGCAGCAGCCCGCCAGCTCATCATCAGATCGGTTGTGAAGGCCGACCGCCGCTCACCGCTCCCTGAACACGCGGTGGGCGTGGTCCATGACCGGCTTGACGAGGTAGGACAGCGCCGTGCGGTCGTCGGTCGTGATTAGCACCTCGACGGGCATGCCCGGCACGAGGGTCTTGCCTTCGAGGGTCTTGTCCTGACGGGCGATCTCGACCTCGGCGACATAGAAGGTCGCATCGGACTGGGCATCCTTGGTCGTCGCGGGCGAGACGTGCCGCACCTGGCCGGGTATCTCCGGGGTGGTGTTGCGCGCGAAGGCGGCGAAGCGCAGGCGCGCCGGCTGGCCGGCATGGACCTGGTCGATGTCCGCCGGCGCGATCCGTACCTCGACGAGAAGCCTTGCCGTTTCCGGCACGATGGTCGCGAGCCGCGCTGCCGGGGTGATGACGCCGCCGACGGTGAAGACGCTGAGCTCGTTGACGATGCCGGCGACCGGCGCCTTGATCTCGGTGCGCGACAGCCTGTCTTCGGCTGCGAAGCGCCGGTCGGACAATTCGGCGATCTTGGCCTCGGCCGTGGTGAGCTCGCGCTGGGCTTCTGTGCGCGCGGTTTCGTCGATGGTGATGATCTGCAGCCGGGCCTCGTTGATGCGCAGCTTGGCCCGCGCGATCATCGCCTCAATCTCGCCTCGCTCGCCTAGCAGGCGAGCCCATTCACGGTTGATGTTGAAGACCTTGACGCCGTCGATGAAGCCCTTCTGGAAGAGGTTGAGATACTTGTCGCGCTCGATCTCGACGAGTCGTAACTCCTCGCGCTTGGCGGCCAGACGGGCCTCTAGCCCCTTCGTTTCCTCGCCCGACTGGACGATGGTGATCTCGAGCAGCTCCTTGCGGCTCTCCCGGTTCTGACGATTGCCACTGAACAAGCGCCGCTCGCCGGCCATGATCTGAGCCGCCTCGTCGCTCAGCGCGCTCAGCCCCGGCGGATCGAGCATGGCGTCGAGACCATCGCGCTCGGCGACGAGACGGGCGCGGCGGCCGAGGAAGTCGGCGAGCTGCGAGCGGATGATCGACAGCTCCGTCCTGATCTGGACGTCGTCGAGTCGGAACAGGACCTGCCCCTCACTCACCCGCTCTCCCTGGCGCACGGCGATGGCCTGAACGGTGCCGCCGTCGCGATGCTGCACCTCCTTGAGGTTCTGGTCGACCTTGACCGCCCCTTGCGCGATCACCGCGCCGGCGAGGCGGGCCGTGGCCGCCCAGCCGCCGCAACCGATCACGAGCGCAACGGTAAGAAGCAGCCCGAACAGCACATGCCCCCGCAGCGAGAAGGCCTTGTCGCGCCTGGCCGGCAGTTCGGTCGCTCCCGCCACGAAGTCGCGGTCTGGATTATACGCATTCATGACCGGCTCACCTCCGCGCGAGGATTAGCTGTAATACTGGAACTGGTGGGCGCCGCTGATCTCGATGGAGAGACCCCGTTCACCCTCGTTCTCGATATCGACATCGATGAAGGTGGTTTCCTGGTCGCCGATCTTCTCGATCCGGAACCGGAACGGCCGGCTGTCGCCGTTCTCGTCACCGTAGGTGCGACCGAAACCGTCCTCACCCTCGCGATCATCGTCCTCGTCGCGGTCGTCGTCGCGGCGCAGCGTGTACTGGCTGATCAGGATGCGGTCGCCGACCTCTAGGTCGAGGATCTTATGGATCATCTCCTGCGCATCCTCGACCGCATCGCGCCCGTCGAGCTCGAACCTGAACGTGTCGTCCCCGCGACCGCCGGCGACGCTGGCCGGGGCCTGAGTGCCGATAATGAAGGTGTCGTCGCCGGCGCCGCCGATCACGACCTCGAAGCAGGCGATCTCGTCATGGCCTGCCTCCGGGCTCGCGAGCTTGCCTTCGACCAGATCGATGAAGGCGCCGCGCGTCAGGCCGCTCAGGTCGAGCGTATCGGTGCCCGCGCCGCCATCGTAGTCGTCGTCCTGGCAGTCGGCGTCGACGATGACCTTGTCGTTACCGTCGCCGCCCCTGACCTTGTCCTTGCCCGAGCCGCCGGCGAGGTGGTCGTCGCCGCTCGAGCCCTGGACCTCGTCGTCGCCGTCACCGCCGAGAAGGACGTCGTTGCCTGCGCCGCCGACAAGACAGTCGTCGCCAGCTTCGCCGAGAATGACGTCATCACCGCCTTCGCCATAGACCCGATCATTGCCTGCGCCGGCCCGGGCGACATCGTTGCCGTCTCCGGCCTCGACCTTGTCGTCGCCATCGCCAGCATCGAGCGTGTCGTCCCCGCCGCCACCGCGGAGGTAGTCCCTGCCCGCCCCGGCCATCATGAGGTCCGCGCCGTCGCCGCCGTCGAGCATATCGTTGCCGGCGCCGCTGATGAGCGTGTCATCGCCATCCTCGCCGAAGATGATATTGTCGCCAGCGCCCGCATCGACATAATCGTTGTTGCCGCCGACCCTGACGATGTCGCCGCCGGCGCCCAGGCGCACATTGTCGATACCGGCTTGCGCGATCACGACGTTGCCGCCATCGCCTCCAACGACATCGTTGTCCCCCGAGCCGGTCAGGATGGTGTTCGCCCCCTCCCCGCCGTCGATCTTGTCGTTACCATCGCCACCGTCGAGGAGGTCATCACCTGCCCCGCCGAGGATGAGGTCGTCACCGGCGCCACCGGCGATCACATCGTCGCCGTCGCCGCCGTCGAGGATGTCGTTGCCAGCCTCGCCATAGAGGTGATCATTGCCGGCGTCGCCATAAAGCGTGTCGTTGCCCGCCCCGCCATAGAGAATGTCATCGCCGGCGCCGCCATGGACCAGATCGTTGCCGGCCCCTGCGTAGACGGTGTCGTTGCCTGCACCAGCCAGGATGATATCGGCCGCGCCGCGCCCCTCGATCAGGTCGTCGCCGCCGAGCCCTTTAATGAGGTCACGGCAGTCGGTGCCGGTCAGGCTGTCGCTGCCCTCGGTGCCGGTGAGTTCCAGAATCTCCACCACGTCGAAACGGGCGTGCTGGACCACCCCGACCTTGCCATCGCTGACGACGTAGCTGACCGTGACCGGGCCGTAATAGCCCTTGGCGGGAGTGTAGAGCCAACCGCCCTCGGCCATCTGCAGCGTGCCGTGCGAGACGACGATCTGGCGGATGCTGAGCGGGTCGGCATCGGCGTCGCTCGCTCCGGCGAGCAGCAGCGCCATGGTCAGGAGCGTGGTCTGGCACGGGCCGATATCCACCAGCCGGACCGGGCCGACGAGGCGCGGCGCGCGGTTGCGCGGCGGCAATTCGGGACCGGGATCGACAGGACCGGGCGGACGGATATCGGGCCCGCCGCCATCGGGACCTGTGATCGGCGAGGGAAAGGCACCGGCCAGGGTCGGCAGGCCGGGCTCGAACAATCCACCGGAGCCGCTGGGCACACGCAGGGAGGACCAGTTGTCATTGCTGGCGTCCTCGCCGAATCCGTCCGGAATCCGTGCCGAGCGCAGCGGTGGCAAAGGCAGCTGCTCGAATTCGAACATCGGCGAATCGATGCCGAGGAAATCGGGCAGGCCGGGTACTGTCGGACCGGGCCCGCCGGTGCCGACCGCTTTCTCCTTGGCTTCGCCGAGCGCGCCCGTCTCGTCCGGCATCTCGTCGACCCCGGCCACGGCCTTCGCCGCCGGCTCCTCGTCCGCGGCCTTGCTGACCTTGCCATCGGCGGCGGGAGGCTTCGGCTGCTCGGGCTGGGGCTGCGGCGTCGCTGCCTTGCCGGGATCGACGATGCCCTGCACATAGGCGACCACGGCGGCCATCAGCGCGACGAGCAGGGCCGGGCCGCGCAACGAAAGCGGCGTGTCCTGCCCGCTCCGCTCATAGGACTGGGTTGGATTCTGTGGCGCGTCTTCCGTGCGCCGGGCGGCTTTGACATCGATCATACCGATACCCGCTGGAGCTCGAATGGCATGGCTTTGGGCATGGGCGCGGCGGGCCGTGGCGGCGCCTCCGCCGCCTCCGCTCCGCCTGTCGGCCGGATGATCTGGTCCTTGGGCCCGAACGCGGTCAGCTTGCCGGCCTGGATCACCCCGACATAGTCGACGGCGGCAAGCGCGCTCGGCCGATGGGCGACGATGATGACGATCGCGCCGCGTGCCTTCAGCTGCTCGATCGCCTTGGTGAGCGCGGCCTCGCCCTCGCCGTCGAGATTGGAGTTCGGCTCGTCCATCACGACGAGGAAGGGATTGCCATAGACGGCGCGAGCCAGGCCAATGCGCTGGCGCTGCCCCGCCGAGATCGCCATGCCCTGCGGCCCCAGCGGCGTGCGGTAGCCGGCCGGCAGACGGACAATCATCTCGTGGATGCCGGCTGCAGTCGCCGCAGCGACGACGCCGTTCGAATCCTCGTGCTCGGACAGCCGCGAAATGTTCTCCTCGACGGTCGCGTCGAGTAGACCGACCTCCTGCGGCAGATATCCGACGGCCCGGCCGAGATCCTCTTCCGGCCATTGCTCGAGCTCGGCCCCGTCGAGGCGCACGGCGCCGCGCAAGGTCGGCCAGATGCCGGTCAGCGCGCGCACCAGCGTCGTCTTGCCGCCGCCGCTCGGCCCGATGATGCCAACCGCCTTGCCGGCGACGACCTCGAAGCTGACCTCGCTGAGCAGGATCTGGCCGCTGCCGGGCGCGGCGACCGTGATCCGGTCGACCTTCAGGTCGCGATGCGGCGCCGGCAGCCGCATCGGCTCGACCGCCTTGCTCAGCGCGACGACGGTCTCGCGCAGGCGGGCGAAGCTCTGCCGGGCCGCGACGAAGGGCTTCCAGTTGGCGATCGCCTGATCGACAGGCGCCAAAGCGCGGGAGGAGCAGACCGAGGCGGCGATGATCGCGCCGGCGGAGAGCTGGCCCTTGATGGTGAGATAGGCACCGAGCCCGAGCACCGCCGATTGCAGGATCATGCGCAGGATCTTGGCGAAGGCGCCGAAGGAACCGACGATGTCGCTGGCGCGCGACTGCAGTTCGAGGTGAACCTGGTTGGCCTCGGCGAAACGCCGGGTCGCGCGTCCGGCGAAGCCCATCGCCTTCAGCACCTCGGCGTTGCGGGCATTCGATTCGGCGATCGTACTGCGCCCGAGAGCCGATTGCCTGGCTTCACCGGCAATGCGGCGGGCGACGATCTCGCTCGCCAAGGTCAGCAGGGTCAGCACCACGGCGCCACCGAGCGTCAATGCACCGAGCCATGGGTGCAGCAGGTAGATGAAGCCGAGATAGATCGGGATCCAGGGCAGATCGAACAACGCGCCTGGTCCCTGGCCGCCCAGGAAGCTGCGGACGGTGTCGACATCGCGGCCGCGTTCGAGCGCTTCGGTGGTGGAGAAGCCGAAGCGCGGCATGTCGATCGTCACCCGGTGCGCGATCGGCGCGACCTCCTGGTCGAAGCGTGCGCCGATCCGCAGAAGCACGCGCGAGCGAATCGCATCGAAACCGCCCTGGAACAGGAACAGGACCAGCGCGATCACGGAGAGCGCAACGAGCGTCTGGACGCTGCCGCTGGTCAGCGCCCGGTCATAGACCTGCATCATGTAGAGCGAGCCGGTGAGCGCCAGCAGATTGATCAGGCAGGAGATCGCAACGAGATAGGCGACGATCCCGCGCAGCCCTTCGGTGAGCTTCGCCGCGTCGCGCTTGCGGGCCAGTGCCAGATTGGTAGGGGCCATGGAGCTGTTCCCGGACGATGAGTTGGCAGACGGTGGCGCCACCCCGGCCCGAGGGGCCGGGGTGGCTCAGGGCCCGGAGCATCAAAGGGCGATGTTGCCCGAGCCCAGGGTGAGGGTGCCCTTCAAGCTGATCTGGAAGTCGGCTTCCTGATCGCCGCCGGTATTGCCGGACACCACCGTGTAGTCGCCGTCGGCCCTCGTCTCGTAGGTCACCATCAGCTGGGCGGAGCCGGTGAAGGCCGGCCCGTTCACGAGCGTGAAGCCCTGGTTCCCGGAGAGCCCGGCATGGGCGTCGATCCCGGAGAGGTCGAGCCGGTCACCCGGTTCGAAATCGAGGATCGTGTCGCCATCGGCCGCCTGCGCGCTGTTGAAGCGGAAGACGTCGTCGCCGGCGCCGCCCTCGATCACGTTGACCGCGTTGCTGGCGGTGATCGTGTCGTTGCCGGAGCCGGTCGCGACATTCTCGATGCCCCACAAGGTGTCCTGGCCGGTCTGGACACTGACCGCGCTGCCCCGCCCGAGCAGGCCGGAGCCGAGATCGACTGTGACGGATGCGGTCACCACCGACATGTCGAGCGTATCGATGCCAGTGCCGCCGGCAAGGTCATCGCCGTGGTAACTGTCATTGCCGTCGCCTACCGCCGCGATGAAGAGGTCGTTGCCGGCGCCACCCACGACGGTGTCGTCGCCCGCGCCGCCATCGAGCCGGTCATTGCCGGCGCCGCCGAAGACCCGGTCGGCACCCGCTTCGCCGTAGAGCGCATCATTGCCGTCGCCGCCGAAGCCGTGGTCGTCGCCGGCACCAAGGAAGACGGTGTCCGTTCCAGCCCCTGCATCGACGAAGTCGGCGCCTTCGCCAGCGGCGATGTTGTCGTCCCCGGCTTCGCCAGTCAGGACGTCGTCGCCACCGAGGCCGACGATCGAATCCGCCCCTGCCGTCCCGATCAGGAGATCGGTCTGGCCCGTCCCGGTGCGGACCGCCCCACCTGACGGATTGGGCGCCGGCGTGCCGGTATCGTCTTCGTCGTCGCAGCCGCAATCATCGTCATCATCGTCGTCGTCACCGGAGCCGGCGCCGTCGTCATCCTCGTCGTCTTCGTCTTCGTCATCCTCGTCGTCGTCACCGCTGCCAGTATCGTCCTCGTCGTCCTCATCCTCGTCGTCGTCGCTGCCAGCGTCGTCCTCATCGTCGTCGCCGTCGCCGCTGCCAGCGTCGTCATCGTCTTCTTCATCGTCCTCGTCGTCGTTGCCGGCGTCGTCCTCGTCGTTGACCTCGAAGATCCGCTCGTCGAGGCCGCCGAGGCCGGTGACGCGGGCGACGATGTCGGAGAACTCCTGGCCGTCGATGAAGTCCTCGTAGAAGTCGAAGGCCTCGAGCCGATCCTTGTAGTAGAAGCGATCGGCCTCCTGCAGCCGGTCGAACTGCTCATGCAGGACGACCCAGAAGGTCTGGCCGACGACGCCGCCATTGATATGCGTCTCGGCAAGGCCACCGACCCAGAGATCCACCCGGTCGATGCCCTTCACCGTGTTGCCGTTGACCAGCGTGATGTCGGGATTGGCCGCGACGAAGGCCGCGAGCTTCTCCGGCGTATCGAGCACGAGATCCGGATAGGCCTGCTTGAACTGGGCGATCACAGCATCGCTCAAGCCGTTGCGGGCCTGGAAATCCTCCCAGGAGCTATAGGGAGACAGGTCGCCGGCATAGCCGACCGCTTCGGCGATGTAGCTGTTCTGCGACTCAGCCAGATCGGCGCGGATCTGGTTGAGCGTGCCGAGCCCGACATCGCGGCCGCGTGCGACGTTGAAGGAGAACAGGTCGGCCTGGATGCGGACGAGGTCGTTGCGGACCGCATCGACGATGTTGAAGTCGACCTGCTCGGCGGCCTGTCCGGCGATGCCGGCCAGGATCGGGTTGACGCCGTACTGCTCATAGCCGGGCTGCGGGACATAGCCGTATTGCGCGAGCTGGCTCAGCGGTGCGTTGAAGACATCGGGATCGTTGCTCGGATTCAGGAAGGCGTCGAACAGCGCCACCTGCTTGGGCTGGCCGTTCTCGTCGAGCACGGTCAGCGTCTGCCCGATCAGCGAGTGGCCGACGCGATAGACCGCGGCGGCGAACTCATGCGAGATGCCGGGGTCGGCATCGGGATTGTAGCCGTTGTTGCCGTGGTCGCCGAGGCCGCGCATGCCACCGAGCAGCATGTCGGCGAACTCGTTGAAGACAACGCGCTGATATTCGGCCTCGTTGATCACCTTCGCTGCCTCGAACAGCTCCTGTTCGGTGCCGTCGAAGCCGGCTTCCTTCAATTGCTCGGCATGGAAGTTGTGATTGCGCGCCCAGATCGTGTGCATCGAGGTCAGCGCGAAGTTCTCGTTGGCCCGGCCATCGCCCGCGACATAGTGATCGAGTGCGTTGATGAACGGGTTGCTGTCGAGCAGAAGCGCCTGGCCCGAGCTCATGAAGTTGCTGGCCAGCTTCGCCAGCACCTGGGGATCGAAGCCACCGGCCGCGTCGATCAGATCGCCTGTGACCGTCTCCGAGACCGGATAGTTGGAATAGTAGTCGCGGAAGTGGATCTGGCCGCCGGGCAGGGACGGGTCGACGAACAGCGTGTTGTTGGCCCAGTGATGCTGGATCGCCTCGCGCAGTGTCGGCAGCAGGTTGAAATCCGGGTTCGACGGATCAGGAGCGCCCTTGAGCAGGTTCGCCGTCAGGCCGCCATTGCCATCGCCCTCGCGCAGAAACTGGGTGACCAGGGCATGCGAGCCATAGGCCTGGTTCTGGTCGACGAAGGCGGTGGTCTTGTTGAGGTGCTGCGGCACCCCGTCGGCGCCGATCGCATGGACCTCGCCGCGCGTCAGGTCGGCCGGGTTGCCCTGGCCGGGCGTGCCGATGCCGGGGGCGCCGATCTGGACCGTGCCGTTGGCTGCGTTCTTCGGGATGAAGTCGAGGCCGTGGTCGAAATACTGGCCGAACGACATGAAGAAGATGTTGGCTTCGTTCGAGGCCTTGGGCAGGCCGGCTTCCTGGCTGCCCAGGATGTTCGAGATGGCGCGCGGGTCGAGCCCCTCGAAGATCGGATTGAGGGCGCGGTTGTTGGTCGCCGCGTCATAAGCCCCGTAGCGCGCCTCGGTCAGCCGGATGAACGGCGTGTCGGAGGCCCCCAGCGAAGGATCGTCCTCGTTGTTGCCGGCGCCCGAGATGGTGCGCGGACCGAGCGCCCCGTCGGCGTCGTCATCGTCGTCGAAGGGCCGCTGGCCGTTGATGAGCCGCTTCAGCCCCTCCAGGTCGCGCGGCGTGATTTCGAAGGCGCCGCGCGGCAGCTCGCCCTCCTCGCGGATCACCGGCGTTCCGGTCGAAGCGAAGGTGATGGAGTGCGTGCCGTTGGAGAGCGTGGTCGTCCCGTTCGGGTTGTTCGTGGTGGTGTAGTCGGCGAGCGAGCTGCCCTGCATCAGCTCGATCACGTCCTGCGGCCGGAGCGTCCCGACGATCGTGTCGTTACCGCCATTGGAGCGGAACAGGATCCGGTGCGCCGAGGTCAGGCTTGAAATATCGACGCTGTCGTTACCGTCCGAGCCGTTGATGGTGATCGTGCTGGTGCTCAGGCTGGTCGGGCTGAAATCGCCGATCGCCAGAACCTGGTCGTTGCCCGCCCCGGTGTTGATGACGATCTCTTCGATGCCAGTCAGCTCGCCGATGACCGAGGCGAAGTTCGTGCCATTGCGCGTGATGACGATCTGCGTCGCGGCGTTGAGATTGTTGACGTCGTTGCCGGCCACCGCATCCCATGCCGCGCGGGTATAGACGCGATAAGTCTCTCCGCCGGCGTCGCCGTTGACGACGAAGGTATCGGTGTTGGCACCGCCATTGACGATGTCGCGATCGTCGCCGGCGTTCCAGACGATGGTATCGTTGCCGTCACCGGCATTGATCGTGTCGTTACCGTCTCCGCCCCGGATCAGGTCGGCGCCGGCATTGCCGTTGATCGTGTCGTTGCCGTTGAAGCCGAGGATCAGATCGGCGCCGGTGCCGCCATTCAGCGTGTTGCCGCCATTCGTACCCTGGCTCAGGGAGTAGACGGTCGCGCCGAACTGCACCTGCTCGATCGTGTTCAGCGTGTCGGTCCCGGTGGCGGCGCTGGTGATCTCAAGGGCGCTGCCGTCGAGGCCGAAGCTGTAGTCGGTCGCATTGCCGGCATAGACGACCCGGTCGGTTCCGCCATTGCCGGTGAAGCTGTTGTCGCCGGCATTGCCGGAGAAGGTGTCGTTGCCCGTGCCTCCGCTGACATTCTCGATATTGGCGATCGAGGCGAAGCCCGAAGCCGTGCCCGCGGCGAGGTCGACCGTAATGGCCGCACTCGATGTATAGGCCAACGTATCGGTGCCGGCGCCAAGATCGGCCGTGATGCGCTCGATATCCGCGTTGAGGGCCGTGATCGCCTCGACGCCGGTCAGGCGCGTGCCGTTATAGGCGACGCCAAGGGTTTCCGCCCCAGTGCCGCTGTCGACGATCGCGAGCGTGTCCGTGTCGGCGCCGCCGCTGATGCCCTCATTGGCGCCGCCGTTGTCGATGTCATAGACGATGGTGTCGTTACCGCCCTGGCCGTTCATCGTGTCGGTGCCGCTGCCGCCGACGAGCAGATCGTCACCGTCGCCGCCGGTCAGGATGTCGTTCTCGTCCTGGCCGAACAGCGTATCGTTGCCGGAACCGCCGGTCAGGATGTCGTTGCCATCGTCGCCATAGATGATGTGATCGTGCGCGCTGAGCGCACTGCTCACCGTGATGGTGTCGGCGCCATCGCTGCCCGTCCGGATGACGAAGGTCTCGTCGCGAGATTTACCCAGCTCGTCGCTGGCCCGGATGTTCAATGTGTAGGCCTGATTGGCTGTCATCGTTCCGCCGGTGCGATTGACGAGACCAGCCGAAGACACGGTGAAGCCGGGGCTGCCGCCCGGCAGCAGCGAGTAGGTCCAGCTCGTGCTGTCGGGATCGACGGCCGCGAGCGTGGCGATCAGGCCGTTGCCCGGCAGGTTGTTGTTGTTCGGGACGACCGCATTCCAGCGGATATCGATGGGCGGGTCGCTGAAAAGCTTGATGCGCGCCCCGTCGGCGAACAGCGCGTACTCGACATTGCGCAAGGTATCGACGCCATCGGAGACGATCTGGCGCCCGGTTTCCGGGTCGACCGCGGTAGTGACGTTCACATGAGCGACCGTCACCGTGCCGTCGGCATTGTGCGTGATCGTGTAGTTCGGCGTGCCGTCCGCGGCCAGGAAGCTGTCGTTGAAGACGGCGACGTCCTCGCCGGCCGGGCCTGTTTCCAGGATCTCGCGCACGATCTGGAGCTGGATCGGGTTGACCGCGCCCGACAGCATCAGCGCATGCAGCGGCTCGCCGTGCCAGTCATCGAACGGCGCGGTATTGCGCAGGCTTTCGCTGACGGTGACGAGCTTGCTCAGTCCGTCGGCCGTCGCCACCTCGTCGCCGTTCTCGTCGACGATGGCAATGCGGACATTGAGCCAGGCGTCGCCGTCGATGAAGTCGTCGCCGCCGCGTCCTTCGATCACGTCACTGCCGCCGCCGCCAAGCAGAATGTTGCCGCTGTTGAAGGCGATCACCTTCTCCAGATCACCCGTGGCCGGGGCGTCTGCGATCAGGTCGCCCATGATCTCGCGCAGCCCGCGGATCCGGTCGACACCGGCCTGGCTGAGCTCATGGCCGACCATGGTGTTCTCGGCGCCGGCCAATGGCGCTCCCGCCGGCGCCTCGACATCGCCGCCGCGATCGTCACCCCAGAGATGATCGTTCTTATCCCAGCCGGAGAGCGCCTCCACGGCGTCGAAGCGGTCGCGCAGGATGTCCTGCTCGTCGGTGGTGAAGATCGGCTTGGTCAGGTCGGAGTCGGCGGCCTGGGCATTGCCCTTGTGGATCGCCCAGTCGAAGCCGAGCATGCCCTCGTTGCGCATGACGCTTTCGCCCTGGACCATGATGTCGTCGCCGGATTCGGCGTCGAAATCATGCTCGTCGGTGCCGGCGAACATCACGTCATGGCCCAGGATGGTCGAGTTGAAGAACAACTCGGAGTTGTCGCCGGCCGTGGTGTCGAAGCCGCCGCCGCCCTCGATCCAGTCGTCGCCCTCGTTGCCGAGCAGGAAATCGCCGCCTTCGCCGCCGAGGATGAAATCGTTGTCTAGGCCACCGAAGGCTTCCTTGCCGTCAGGGCCGGTGATGATGACGTCCTGGCCCTCATTGCCGAAAATCAGGGCCAGGCCACTGCCGCCATGGATGACGTCGTTGCCGGCCTCACCGTGCAGCATGTCGACTTCGCCGATATCGGTGCCGCTGTTGGTGATGATGTCGTCACCGTCGCCGCCATGAATCTTGTCGACGCCGTAGCCGGCTTCGATCCGGTCGTTACCGCCCTTGCCCCAGACGCTGTCGTCGCCACCGCCGGCGATGATCGTCTCGGCCGCGTCGGTGCCCTGGATCAGGACATGGTCGTTGGTGTTGACGCGGATATAGCGGGCGACGGCAGTCGGGTTGGTCTCGGGATCGATCAGATTGCCGGCCGCGTCGCGGCGCTCGACCATCGGCGAAAGCGCTTCGAGGAAGGGGTCATCCTGCTGCGGATCGTCATAGCCGAAGCGGTTCTGCTGGGCGTGATCCATGTAGAGGACATGGTCGGGCACCGAGAAGATGTCGCCGGGCAAGGCAAAGCCGGTCTCGCCGAGATCGGTGTTGTTGAGCACCATCTTGGCGAGCGAATTGTTCTCGAGCTCGTTGAGGAAGTTCAGGCCCTGGACACGCGAGAGGTAGTAGAACCGGTCGGCGTTCTGCAGGTTCTCGAGTTGCAGCTCGAAGATGAAGGAGAAGGTCGAGCCGAGCATGCCGCCGAAGGCCATCTTCTTCTCGGCGAGGCCGCCGACCCAGAGATCGACCAGGTTCAGGCCGCCGAGATCGGAGGCATAGATGCCGCGCCCGCCGAGGAAATCGAGCCGATCGGCCGGGGCGCCGGTGCCACCGAAGACCAGCTTCATCGCCGCTTCGCGCTTGGCGTCGGCCGTCAAGGCGCCGGTGATCGTGCTGTGCGTGCCATAGGCCGCGATGAAGTTCACGATCGAGGCGGGGTTCTTGAGATTGAGCGCGAAGTCGGTCCAGCTCGTATAGGGATCGAGCTGGCTATCGCCGTTGGCGATCTCCTTGAACTGCGCGCGCGCCAGGTTCAGCGGCGGAATCCCGGTGTCGCGGCCGCGAGCGATGTTGATCGCCGCGAGGTCGAGCGGAATGCCGAGCAGCTGGTTGCGCAGGACGTTGGTGACGAACTCGTCGATCTCGTTGCCGACCTGAGCGGTCATGCCGCGCACGATCGCGCCGGCGGCGGTGTCGTGGTCGACCGTCGCGGAGCCGAAGGCGAGCGGGTTCAGGAAGGCGTCGAACAGCTTGAGGCTGGCATCGGTGCCGTCGGCGTTCACGATGTCGACGGTCTCGCGCAGCATCGAGTGGCCGAAGCGATAGACCACATGGGCGAACTCGGCGAAGATCGCCGGGTCGATATCGGTCGACGGGTTGAACACGAAGGCGTCCACATCCGGCTGGATCTTGCGGGCGAACTCCTCGAAGACGAGGTGCTGGTATTGCATCTCGGTGCTGAAGCGCGCCGCCTGGAACAGGCGCTCGCCATCCCAGCGCAAGGTTGCAAGATCGGCAGGCAGCGCGGTGATCGGCGCCTGAAGCCATTCGCTGATGAAGGCGAGGTCGCCCGAGGCGAGCACCTTGGCCTTGACCTGATCGACCGTGTGGTTGTGCTCGGAATGGAAGACGTGGTGCACGGCAGAAAGGCCGATGTTCTCGTTGCCGCGGCCGTCGCCGGTCACATAATGCGCATCGAGCAGTTCGTCGTCATAGACCAGCGTTCCCGCCGCGAGGCCGACCACATCGTCGGCATCCGCCGTGAGCGCCTGGCCGCGCGAGTTCACCGTCGCAGCCGTATGGGCGATGTCGTCGATGAAGGCATGGCCGGTGCGGATGGCGTTGACGACCGTGCCGCTCAACGCCCCATGGCCAGGTGGGATCGTCACCTGCGACGGATCGACCGGAGCGCCGAGATTACCCTCGACCAGAATGTCGTCCGAGGTGCCGAACGCGCCGTCGAGGCCGACATGGGCGACGAGCTGCGGCAGGCCGTTGGGCCCGCGGATGAACTCGCCATATTCGTCCATGGCGAAGAGCGGGATGTTGCCGATATCCTTGTCGGTGAGCAGGAAGCCGAGCTTGTCGGCCGCCTGCTCCTTGACGTCGGCCCAAGTCGCCAGGCCGCGCTCGCCGGACAGCAGCTTGCCGGTCGACAGCGGCTCGCCGTCGACCATCGCGTATTCACGCATGAAGAGCTGCTTCGAGGCGTGCGAGCTGTAGGTCTGGTTCTGGTCGACCCAAGGCGTCGTCAGGTTCGGCGCGTCCGTATTGGTGCGCGTCACCACCATGAAGTTCGTACGCGGGCTCGCGGGATTATAGAGCGGGTCGTCCGGCTGCAGCGGGATGTAGACGGTGCCACCGCCCTTGGCGACGAGGTCGAGGCCGTGGTCGAAGAATTGGCCGAACAGCGTGAACCAGGAATTGAAGGGCGCGGAGAGCCCCTCGTCCGGCGCGACGTTCGGAATGATGAGGGATTCTCCCTCCATTTCGACGCCATGCGTGCCGAGGAGAGTGTCGAGATCGGCCTGAGCGTTCTCGACATGCTGCGCGGCGGCCAGATCGGCCTGCGCCGCGCTCAGCGTATCCTCCGCGGTGGCCACCGCCGCATCGGCAGCGGTCACCGCCGCGCCCGCCGCGGCGAGCGTGCTCGCCGCGGCGGCGGCCTCCCCCTGCTCCTCCACGAGCTCGGCCTGTGCCGCCTGTGCCGCGGCGAAGGCCGCAGCCTCGGCAACGGGATCGTTGATGCCGTCCGTGAGCAATTGGACCAGGGCGGCGTTGGCCGCGTCACTGGCCAGTTGGGCTCCGGCCAGCTCAGCCTGAGCCGTGGCGTCCGCTACCTGGGCGTCGGCAAGCGCCACCGCTGCTGCCGCGGCGTCCGACTGCGCATCGGTCAGCACGGCTTCGGCTGCGGCGACGTCGGCCTCCAAGGCCGCAATGGTCGCCGCCTGACCGGGCGCGGCGGCGATCGCGGCGTCGAGAGCCGCCTTCGCAGCGACGATCTCCTGCAGAGCCGTGTTGAGCGCCGCACCCGATAGGCCGGCATGGACCAAGGCGGCATAGATCGCTGCCGGGTTCTTCAGCGTCTGGTCGACGATCAGATTCGAGATGATGCGCGGATCGGCGTCGACGACGGTACCGGGCACGATCGCGCCACCACCCGCAGCATGGTCGCCATAGTCGTTGTTCTGTCGCGTGGGATCGTCGGCATCGGGGCCGACATAGCCCGGGAAGGGCATCGCGTCATCGTCCTCGTTCCGCCAATAGGGATCCGTCAGCTGGGAGAACGGGTTGTCGGCAGCGCCCCACTCCTCGCGGCCAGGGATCATGTTGTTGTAGCTGCCGTCGACAGTGCGCAAGCCATAGGGGGCGAGCGGATGGCTGATCGCCAGCACGGCACCCGGCGTCCCCGCCGGAACCACATTGCCGTTCGCGTCGACATGGATTTCGGTCAGCGGCGTGCCGGAGGAATGCGCCTCCGCGATCTTGATCTGGCGGAGAATGAACTCGAGATCATGGCGAACGAGATTGACCATCACTAAACTCCTCAGGTCAAGAAGACATGCATCCTCATTCAGGGAATCGTCTTCCCTGACGTTGCGTCTTGATTGGACAGGTTTGCGCCTGCTTCCCCCGTGCGCTAGGATTCGTGGCACCCAAATCTTCGAACAATTGGGATGACCAGCGATCTTAGCGTTTTGTTAACCTAAGGATGCAGCGCCAGTGCCGACACCGCTAGAGGTCAAAGTCGAGCGAGTTGCGAGTCCAGAGACCGTGCAGCCGGCACCTCAGGAGGTCGGTAACGAGGGCCGACTTTCGTCGGTAGCCAATGCCGCCAGGAGACGGTGGGGCGAGGTCTCGCTGGAGAGGCGCTTTACCTTCGTGACCGTTGCGGTGGTGATGCTCGCCATGATCCTGCTCGGGCACTGGGTCGACCGGCGGGTCCGGGCGGGCTGGACGCAGATCATGGCCGAGGTCGCGGCCTCCTATATCGAAGCGGTCATTTCTCCGCATATCGCGGATCTCGAACGTGACGCGCAGCGTCTTACCCCGGCCATGGAAGCCAGCCTGCGCGCCGTCATTCGCGAGGGAGCGCTCGCTTCGAAGGTCCGGGACCTGAAAATCTGGTCGACCAGCGGCGAGCTGATCTTCTCGACGGCCGGACCGCCACGCGGTGAAAAGCTGCGACCACCGCAACTCGCCCGCCTGCTGGCCGGCGAGACCATCGCGCCGGGGCACAACCATGCCGGTGTCAGCGACCGGGATGTTATCGAGATCTATTCGCCGATCTACGACCGGGACAGGCGCCGCGTCGTCCTGATCGGCGAGTTCTACAAGCGCAACGATCTCATCGGCGAGGAGGTCAGCCAGCTTAAATACGCGCTCTGGTTCCTGATCGCGAATGTCGGCTGCGTGATCGGCGCGGCGCTTTACGCCTTGATCCGGCGGGCCAGCCGCGTGATCGCCAGGCAGCAGGCGCAGCTCGAGGCCAATGTCGAGCGCGCCTCGGCCTTGGCCAAACGCAACAGCGCGCTGCGGCGGGCTGCGGACCGCGCCCGCATCAGCGCGGCGCTGACGAACGAGGAATACCTATCCCGGATCGGAGCCGACCTGCATGACGGCCCGATCCAGATGCTGAGCCTGATGATGCTGCGCCTGCCGCCGCGCTCGTCGGACCCTGCGATCGAGGAGATCCGCGACACCTTTCAACCGTTGATCGAGCAGACGCTCGGCGAGCTGCGCAACCTTTCGGCAGGCCTGGTCCTGCCCGAGATCCGCGATCTCTCCCCGACGGCGACGATCGAGGCGGCTGTCACCTCGCATGAGCGCTACACCGGCACGCAGGTCCGGCGCCTCTTTCGCGATCTGCCGGCGGAGATGCCTGAAGCCATTCGCGTCTGCGCCTTCCGCGTCATCCAGGAAGCGCTGATGAACGCCTACAAGCATGCGGGCGGCAGCGGGCAATCCGTCACGGCTGCGTTCGAGCTGGGGAATCTGATCCTTGCGATCGAGGATGCCGGCGGCAAGAGCCAGGCCGGCGAAGGTGGCGGCCTGGGCTTGCGCGGCATGCGCATGAGAATCCACGCCCTGCGCGGGATGCTGACGGTGGCCAAGACTCAGGCCGGCGGGACCCGGATCGAGGTGCTGCTTCCCGTCAGAGCGCGCTCACTGGTGGCGCCTATCGATCCTGACGAACTGCCGGAGGCTGGGGCATGAGCTTCTGCGCAGCAATGACCACTTCAAGCCGATTCCGGGCGTGAAGCTTCGCCATCAGGTTGCTCATATAGCTCTTGACCGTCTTCTCGCTGAGGGCGAGCGCAGCGGCGATCTCCCGATTGGGCTTGCCGCAGAGCAGCAGCCGCACGATCTGCTCTTCCCTGATGCTGAGCTTGAGCTGCTGCGCTGCCTGCTTTTCCGCTTCCTTCGCCTGCAGGGCATTGATGACCTTGGCGGCGAAGTAGGGGGTGATGAAAACCTCGCCGCGACGCACGGCTTCGATCGCCTCGATCAATTCCCCGACCTGGCTGCCCTTGAGCACGAAGCCGGAGGCTCCCGCGGCGAGCGCCCGAACGGCATGGTCGCTGCTGGTCGAGGCCGTAAAGACGATCACCCTGGTTGCGGGCGCCTGCATCTTGACCGTCTCGATCGCCTCGAACGCATCGCCCGGCATGTTGAGATCGGCCAGAACGATATCGGGTTGGTGGCGGTTTGCGATCTCGACAATATCGGCCGCCGTATTCCCCGACGACACCACACGCAGATGCGGACTGCGCGACAGCACAGCTGCAATGCCTTCTGCAAGCAGCGGATGGTCGTCAACGATGCCGATCGTTACGGTGCCCATTTGACTTGACGCAGACTCCCACCTTCAAGCGCCAGCCATTGTCCCATTGCGGTCCAGCATTGTAAATGCCTCCTTAACACGACAGTTAATTGCATATCCGTTCGGTAATCAATTTACGAGAATTACGACACACCGATACACGCATAAGTATTCTTTTATCCAGCTTCCACATGGACAAACATGACCTTGCGTCAGTTTTTGTCGAATCCACCTTGCGCGACGCCCGATCCTGGAGCAACGGTTGCCGAGCCAGATAGTCTTTCTTCGCTCGCAGCGGACGCCGGAAGGAGAAGCAGGGTCTTCACTTGATCCGGCCCGATCAAAGCGGCGCTTCTGCAGGCCGTCTCGGTCGATGAACTGCATCGATCGGCGCTCTGCGCGATCATCCGGGTTCCATCGCAGCGCGACCTGAGCCGGGTAGCCCGAAGACAGGCACAGCTGGCGTTGGCGCGACATCGGCTTCAACGGCGAACGGGGCCAGGCTCGGCCCAATAGTCCGTGAGCGAGACCGAATCCCCATGCCGCCCAGCTTCTTGAATGGCGAGGCAGAGGGCGACGGCGTTACGCGCTTCGACGAGGCTGAGCGATGGCTCACCCTGGCCGGCGAAGGAGGCGAGGGCCGAAGCGAGGTTCTGTTCAAGCTCGAACAGCTCGCCCGAGAACGCGATGGCGCGTTCGCCGGCATCACTCTCGCCGTCGGCCCGGACCCAGAGCGAGAAGCTCGGATGCTCGGCGCGGTCGAAGGCGCCGCTCCAGCTCGTCCGGATCGCGCCGGTGCCGCCAGCAATCTCGAGCAGGGAATGGTGCTGGAAGCCGGCGAGGCACTGCGTCACCAGGGCGCTCGAACCATCTTGCCAGTCGAGCAGGGCCGAGAGCGTCTGCGGCATCGCCGAGCCGTCGCTGGCGCGGGCGGTGACGCGATACGGCAGTCCGTTCTCCCGCGCGTACCACATCATCAGATCGACGAAGTGGACGAGTTCCTCCAGGCTGTAGGAGCCGACGCGCGCCTCGTCCTGCCGCCAGCCACCGGAGCCCGGCCGGAACGGACGTCGGAAGAGCGAGAGATGCTGATGGGTCACGCGCCCGATCTCGCCACCGGCGATAATCTCGCGCACCTGCCGCCATTGCTGCGACACCCGCAATTCGTGATTGACCGCGACGTTGCGGCCGCTGGCCTGTGCGGCTTCAAGGACCGCATCGCATTCCGCAAGCGTGGTGCCGAGCGGCTTCTCCAGGATGACGTGCTTGCCCGCCTTCAGGGCTTCGACGGCGTAGTGCGCATGCAGGTGGTTCGGCACCGCAATCGCGACGACGTCGAGCGGCAGGGCGAGAAGCTCCCCGAAGCTGCGGACGAGCTGTGCCTCGGGATGGGAAGACGTGGCGGCCTGCGCCGCCGCCTCACCACGGCAGAAGATGGCTGCGAGTTCCGCGCCCTGCAGGCGCTCATAGACACGCGCATGCTGGCGCCCCCAGGCACCGAAACCGGCGAGCCCGATCCGCATCGCGCTCATGCCTTCCTGGTCGCGATGCCGGCGGCGACGCCATGGAAGCGCGACGCGGCCGCGTCGGCATTGCGCAGCAGCAGCGAGAAATCGTTGGCGACCGAGACGAAATCGAAGCCGGAGCGGATATGGCGCTCGGCGATCTCATCATTTGGAGCGAGCGCGCCGACCGCCTTGCCGAGCGGCCGGCAACGCCTGAGCCCGTCCTCGATGGCAGCGGTCACCTCGGGATGGGCGGCCTGCCCCGGCATGCCCATGCTGGCGGCGAGATCCCCTGGCCCGAAGAAGACGGCGTCGACCCCGTCCACAGCCGCGATCTCCTCGCAACGGTCGAGCGCCTCCTTGGTCTCGATCTGGACGATCAGGAAGAGCGACTGGCTCGCCTGCGCCGCATAGTCCTTGAAGCGGGTATAGCGGCTGGCCCGGTGCATCGCGGCGATGCCGCGGACGCCATGCGGCGGATAGCGCAGCGACTGGACGGCGCGGGCGGCCTCTTCCGGCGTCTGCACGAAGGGTAGCATCAGCGTGGCGATGCCGGCGTCGAGATGCTGCTTGATCAAAAGGGGATCGTTCCAGAGCAGCCGGACGATCGGAACGGTCGGCGTCGCGGCGATGGCGCGGCAATGCGCCATCGCGTCATGCAGCGAGACCGGCGCATGCTCGCCGTCGACCAGCAGCCAGTCATAGCCCGACCAGCCCAGCGCCTCCGTCGCATCGACCGAGTTCAGCATCGACCAGATGCCGACGAGCGGCCGGCCCTGGCGCATCGCCTCGCGGAACGGGTTCGGCCGGGTGGCGTGGATGTCGCTGGCGGTCATGGGCATCTCTCCCGAAGCTGGCTGATCGATGAGCGTGAAAAAGCTGGCGCGTGGCCTTCGGCGCGGTCTAAGCCGGCATGAGGACGAGCCGGAGTGCGGAAGACATGGCCTACCCGTCGGATGAGGTCGTCATCACCACCGTCAGGGCGGTGGCGGTGCGCGCGCCGATCGAGACGCATGTGCGGACCTCCTTCGGCATCATGCGCGACCGGCCGGCGGTCTTCGTCGAGGTCGAGGACGACAAAGGCAATCGCGGCCTCGGCGAGATCTGGTGCAATTTCCCCTCGGTCGGCGCCGAGCATCGCGCGCGCCTCGTGCTGGAGACGGCCGGGCCGCTGCTGCAGCAGCTCTCGCCGCTGCCGGTCGGCGATGTCTTCGAGAGGCTGATGGACAGACTGCATGTCCTCGCCATCCAGTCCGGCGAATGGGGGCCGCTGCGCCAGGTCTGCGCCGGGCTCGACATCGCTTGCCATGATCTGGCGGCGCGGCACGCCGGACTGCCGCTCTATGCCTATCTTGACGGGCAGGCCTCGGCCTCGATCGCTGCCTATGCCAGCGGCATCGGCCCGGAGGCGCCGGCGGAGGTCGCGGCCTGCGAACTGGCGCGCGGGCATGAAAGCTTCAAGCTCAAGGTCGGCTTCGGCACGGAGACCGATACCCGCTCGCTCGACGCGATCCGCAGCGCGATCGGTGAGCGCCGCCTGATGATCGACGCCAATCAGGGCTGGAGCCTCGACCAGGCGATCGCGCACGGCAGGAAATTTGCCGGCTACAAACTTGATTGGCTGGAAGAGCCCTTGCGGGCCGATCGCCCGCTCGACGAGTGGCAGGCCCTGCACGAGGCGATGCCGATCGCGATCGCGGCCGGCGAGAACATGAACGCGGTCGCGGAATTCGAGGCGGCCATTGCCTCGGGGCTCTTCCGCTTCCTGCAACCGGATGCGGCGAAATGGGGCGGCCTCAGTGGCTGCCTGGCGGTGGCCCGGGCGGCGCGCGCGGCCGGCCTGGTCTACTGCCCGCATTATCTCGGCGGCGGCATCGGCCTTTTGGCGTCTGCCCATCTGCTGGCGGCGGCGGGCGGCGAGGGCCTGCTGGAGATCGACACGAACCCGAACCCGTGGCGCGACAAGCTTATCGCCGGGCTGATGCCGCTCTCCGGCGGCCGGGTGACGTTGAGCGATCGACCCGGCATCGGCCTTTCCGGCGATCTGGAAGGCATCGTCGCCCGCGCAGCGTAGGGGCGGGCTCACGTGCTGCCCCGCCTCACCAGCTCGAAGCCGAGATCGTGGACGCCACCGGTCGGCAGGCGGCCGGCGATGCGCTCGCGCAGCAGCTCGGCGATCTTGAGGCCGATCGCCCGCCGCGGCAGGCTGACCGTGCTGAGGCCGGGTTCGCAGGCAGCGGCGAAGTCGACATCGCCGACGCCGCAGATCTTCAGCTGATCCGGCACCGACCAGCCGAGCCGCCGCGCCTCGAACAGCGAGCCGAGCGCCACCACGTCATTGGTGCACAGCACCGCGTCGACATCGGGATGGCCGGCCATCAGCTCCGCGAAAGCCTTGGCGCCCCGGACTGAGGTAGGCAGGCCGGGGAGCTGTACCTCCGCTGGAGCCTCATAGCCGATGCTCAGCGCCGTCTCGAAGAAGCCGGCACGCCTCGCATCGGCCCGGTAATCGCGCTGGTGCATGGCGCCGACGAAGCCGAGCCGCTTGGCGCCGCGTTCCTTGAAATGCCGGGCGACCACGACGCCAATGTCGCGCTGGGAGAAGCCGACCGCCGTGTCGATCGGATTGTCGGTCAGCTCCCACATCTCGACGATCGGCACGTCGGTGTCGAGCAGTGCGCGCATCGCGCCGCGGCTGTGCCGGCAGCCGGTGATGACCAGCGCCGCAGGCGACCAGGCCAGCATCGAGGCGATCAGCCGTTCCTCACTCTCCAGCTCGTAATGGCTGTTACCGATCAGGAGCTGGTAGCCGGCGCCGGCCAAACCTTCCTCGATCGCTTCGAGCGTCACCGAGAAGAAGGCGTTGATCATCGAGGGGATGATCACGCCGATCGTCTTGCTGCGGGCGCTGGCGAGCGCGCCCGCCATCAGGTTCGGCCGGTAGGAGAGATGATCGACCGCCGCCTCGATCTTGCCGCGGACCTGCGGCGAGACCAGCTCGGGCTGGCGCAAGGCGCGCGAGACGGTGGCGGTCGAGACGCCGGCGACGCGAGCGACATCGGCCATGCGCGGCCGCGCCGTGCCGAGCCGCTCGCGCGGGGCTGGTTTCGCTCCCTCGGTTCCCTTCGCGCCCTTCATGATTCCCCTGCGAAACAAGAAAAGGCGCGGGGACCCCTCCCCCTTGTGGGGAGGGGATAGGGGTGGGGGGCGCAAAGTCGGAGCGAACTGCCCGGAAATCGGACCGATTCGCTTCTACAAGCGGCCTTGCACCCAGTCGTTCGCCCCCCATCCCCATACCCTTCCCCGCAAGGGGGAAGGGAAGAGCCCAGGCGATCAGCGTTTCGCGGAGGGACCCTCTTCATCAGAAGATCCCCGGCTCGGCCGTCGGCGGGCCGTGTTCGAGGAAGTCGAAATCGCAGCCCTTGTCGGCCTGAGTCACCGTGCGCTGGAACAGCATGCCGTAGCCGCGGCCATAGAGCGGCGGCGGCTCCTTCCAGGCGGCACGGCGCCGATCGAGCTCGGCCTCGTCGACCAGCATGTCGAGGCGCCGGTTCGGCACGTCGAGCACGATCTCGTCGCCGGTCCGGACCAGGGCGAGGGGCCCGCCGACATGCGATTCCGGCGCGACATGCAGGACGCAGGTGCCGTAATGGGTGCCGCTCATCCGCGCATCGGAAATACGGACCATGTCGCGTACGCCCTTGGCGAGCAGTTTTTTCGGCAAGGCGAGCGCGCCCCATTCCGGCATCCCTGGCGCACCAACTGGGCCGGCGCCGCGCAGGATCAGCACGCTGGTCTCGTCGACATCGAGATCGGGGTCTTCGACGCCCTTGGCGAGAGCTGCGGGGCCGTCGAAGACGACCGCCTTGCCGCGATGGACCAGGAGCTCTGGCGTCGCGGCCGACGGCTTGATCACGGCGCCATCGGGCGCGAGATTGCCACGCAATACGGCGATGGCGCGCATCTCGCTGACCGGGTTCGAGAGCGGCCGGATGATGTCCTCGTCGACGATTCGCGTCCGCTCCAGCGCCTCGCCCAACGTCTGTCCGAGGACGTTGCGGGCGCCAAGATCGAGCCGGTCCTTCAGCCGGGACATCAGCCCGCCGAGGCCGCCGGCGAAGTAGAAATCCTCCATCAGGTAGTTCCCAGCCGGGAAGACATTGGCGAGGATCGGGGTCTCACGCGCGACCGCATCGAAATCGTCGAGCGAGATCGAGAGGCCCGCCCGCCGGGCGATGGCGATGAAATGGATCGCCGCATTGGTCGAGCCCGACAGCGCGACATCGACATGCAGCGCGTTGCGCACCGAGCCCTGCGTCAGGAGCTGCGAGGGCTTGAGGTCTTCCCAGACCATCTCGACGATCCGCTCGCCGCAGGCCGAGGCCATGCGGGTATGGGCGGAATCCATGGCGGGGATGCTGGAGGCGAAGGGGAGCATCAGCCCGAGCGCATCGACGATCGAGGTCATCGTCGAGGCCGTGCCCATGGTGTTGCAGGTGCCGGGCGAGCGCGTCGAGATGCCCTCGATCTCGACCAGCTCGGTCTCGTCGAGCTGCCCGGCCCGGTACTCGTTCCAGTATTTCATCGTGTGGGTGCCGGCGCCGACCCGCGTACCGCGCCAGCTGCTGTTGAGCATCGGTCCGGCCGGGCAGAAGATCGCCGGCAGGTCCATGCTGAGCGCACCCATCAGCAGGCCGGGCGTGGTCTTGTCGCAGCCCCCCAGCAGCACGGCGCCGTCGATCGGGTGCTGGCGCAGCAGCTCCTCCGCCTCCATGGCGAGGAAGTTGCGGTAGAGCATGGTGGTCGGCTTCACCATGACTTCGCCGAGCGACAGGGCCGGCAATTCGACCGGGTGGCCGCCGGCGCGGATGACGCCGCGCTTCACCGCGTCGGCCCGCTCGCGCAGATGCGCATGACAGGGCGAAAGATCGCTCCAGGTGTTCAGGATCGCTATCACCGGCCGGCCCATGAACTCTTCGCGGCGCAGGCCCATCTGCTGCATGCGTTGGCGATGGGCGAAGGCGCGCATGCCCTGCGCCGAATACCAGCGCGCGCTGCGCAATTCTTCAGGGCGGCGAGACGGCAACGGCACGGACTCCACGGCGGGGCGGGAAATTAAATGACATCGCTTTCATGAGCCTGTCAATCAAACGAAATGCACTGGAAGTTGTATAACACAGGCAGGTTCTTGCGAACGCGAAGTCGCCTTGACCGACCGAATGTAACCGCTATCATCACTGCCGAAGCTCGCCCGGAGAGGCGAGGTGCCATTCATCTCAGGGAGGGCGGCATGGACCGCAGAACACTGATCAAGGGCGGCCTCGCTGCGGCGGGAACGGTCGCGATGCCGGCCTATCTGCGGGCGCAGTCGAACCGCAAGCTCAGCATCCTGACCTGGAACATCGCCGACCAGGAGGCGCTGTTCAAAGAGGAGTTCGCCGACTTCAAGGCGCAGAATCCCGGCGTCGAGATCGAGTGGCTCGACAAGAAGGGGCCGGAGCTGCCGGCCTTCTACCAGACGCAGCTTGTCGCCGGCACCGCGCCCGACATCGTCGATCTCCAGGGTGCGATCTGGGTGGAGTGGGCAGCGAATGGCGCCCTGCTCGACCTGACGCCCTACATGCAGAAAGAGCCGGATGTCGCCAAGCTCTACAATCAGGACTACCTGTCGAGCTTCGTCTACGACAAGAAGAACTACGTCGTTCCGTTCTATATCGCCAAGACCCTGCTGTTCTACAACAAGACGATGTTCAAGGAGGCGGGCCTGGCGGACGCGCCCAAGACATTCGACGAGATCGTCAATTTCAGCCAGGCGATGGCGAAGGGCGAGAAGACCGGTTTCCTCACGCTAAACTTCGACTGGCTCTATTGGCCGCTGATGCAGATGAACGGCGTCGAGCTGCTGAAGGCGGACATGAAGACGCCGGCCTTCAACACGCCGAAGACGACCGAGGTGCTGGAGAAGCTGGCCAAGGCGACGGCGTCCGGCGGCATCAACAAGATCGCCTGGACCGGGCGCTGGGTCGAGCCCAACGGCGCCTTCGCCTCCGGCAATGTCGGCATGCTGCAGGCTCATTCGGCCTCGTATTTCTTCGTCAAGGGCCAGGCGCCCTGGGTCAATCCCGACACGCTCGGTGCGGCCCAGAACCCCGGCAACTGGTCGACCCCGACCAATCACGGCTTCGCCATCTCGAAATCGTCGAAGAACCCGGACCTCGCCTGGGCCCTGGTCAAGCACATGACCGGCAACAAATGGGCGACCGAGTTCTCGGTGCGCCGCCGCATCCTCACCGGCAACCTCGCCGCCGACAAGGTCGGGCTGGAGAAGGTCAAGACCGAGGACCCGCTGGCCCATGCCGTGCTGATGACCCAGCTCGAGCACACCGACAAGATGTGCGGCAACTGGCCCCTGCCGAACGATGCCCAGGTCAAGGACGCCTTCTGGGCCGAGATCCAGAACGCCGTGCTCGGCCGCAAGGACGCCAAGACGGCGCTGGCGGACGCCGAGCGCGCCGTGACGCGCGTCATGCGCCGGTCCTGACGGGGGAGCAGCGCCGGCTATGGCAATGGCTATGTCCGCCGCGCCCGAACGGCGGCGTACCTCCTTCCTGCGCAGGGCGACGACGCGCCAGGCCATATTGGTCTGGTGCTTTCTCCTGCCGTCGCTGCTGATCTTCCTGCTCTATCGCATCCTGCCGCTGGCCTGGAACATCCTGCTCTCCTTCCAGGCCTGGTCGCCTCTGAAGCCGGCGGTCTTCATCGGCCTCGAGAACTATGAGGAGATGCTGACCGACGAGGTATTCTGGCAATCGCTCTGGAACACCGTCTTCATCATCCTGTCGGCACCGGTCGGCATCGCGATGGCGCTCGGCCTCGCCTTGCTGGTCAATTCCAATATCAGCGGCCGCAACATCTATCGCACGCTGATCTTCCTCTCCTATCCACTGATGACGGTGGCGGTCGCAATCATCTGGCGCTGGATGTATGACGAGCGCGTCGGCCTCCTAAACTATGTCGCAAGGCTGCTGCACCTCACCGACACGCCGATCCCGTTTCTGAACTCGTTCTTCTGGGCGCTGCCCTCGGTCGTCGTCGCCAATATCTGGCAGATGCTCGGCTTCTACATGATCATCCTCTTGACCGGCTTGCAGAACATCCCGAGCTCGCTGTTCGAGGCCGCCGAGATCGACGGCGCCACCGCCGGTGACCGCTTCTGGCGCATCACGCTGCCGCTGCTGCGCCCCTCGATCTTCCTGTGCTTCGTCATCGGCATGCTGAACTCGGTGACCAGCTTCGACCTGGTCTACGTCATGACCGGCGGCGGCCCCGGCCGCGCCACCGAGATCCTCGTCACCTACATCTACAAGCTCGGCTTCGTGCAGACGCGCTTCGATTATGCGGCTGCAGTGACGGTGGTGTTCTTCGTCTTCCTGATCACGGTCGCCTGGGCGGCGAACCGGCTTTCCGGCGGCAATGCCGGCGCCAGGGACATGGAATGATGCGCCGCTCTCCGACCTGGCCGATCCATCTGGCGCTGATCGCTGTCTGCTTCGTGATGCTGGTGCCGTTCTATTGGGTGCTGAAGACGTCCGTCTCGGGCGAGAACATCTTCACGTTTCCGCCCAGCATCATCCCCCGCAACCCGCACCTCTTCTATTATGTCGATGTCTGGTACGCGATCCCGTTCGCCCGCTACTTCCTGAACAGCGTCATCGTCTCGGTGATCACCATCGCTGCCAATGTCGTGTTCAACGCGATGGCCGGCTATGCGCTGACCCGCGAATTCCGGGGCAAGGGCTTCATCCTGATCCTGTTCCTGTCCTGCATGATGGTGCCGTTCCAGGCGACGATCATCCCGGCCTATCTGATCACTGGCCAGCTCGGATTGTTGAACTCCTATGTCGGCCTGGCCCTGCCACAGTTCTCGACGATCATCTGCATCTTCGTGTTCAAGGCGAGCTTCGATGCGATCCCGGGCTCGCTGATCGATGCGGCCAAGGTCGACGGCCTGCCGGAATGGCGCATCGTCTGGACGATCATGCTGCCGCTGGCGAAATCCGCCATGGCGACGAACGTGATCCTCTCCTTCATCTGGTCCTGGAACAATTTCCTCTGGCCGCTGATCATGACGCGGACGCCGGAGATGCAGACGCTGCCGCTCGGCCTGGCGCGCTTCCTGTCCTATCAGGAGGATACCACCGGGGCGCTCTACGCCTTCTGCATCATGGTGCTTGCGCCCGGCATCCTGCTCTTCCTGCTGGCGCAGAAGGAGTTCATCCAGGGCCTCACCTCCGGCGCGACGAAGGGCTAGGCGATGGAAGCTTATTCCGGCAGCCCGCGACGTGGCTGGAAGAAGTGGCTGCTCAACCGCTTCGTGCTGGTGCCGGCCGCCATTCTTGCGGTCGCCGCTGCCTGGAATCTCTATGCCTCGACCCATGACGACGGGCTCGTCATCGGGCAGGTGCTGGACGCGCAGGGCAAGCCGGTCGAAGGCGCCGACGTCACGCTCTGGGTCTTCAGCTTCACTACCTTCGCCGAGAACCGCAGCGTCAAGACCAGCGCGGATGGCAGCTTCCGCATCACCGGCAACCCGTCGCACCATATCCAGCTCAGTGCGGTGAAGCCCGGCGTCGGCTCCTCCCAGCGCATCCCGATCCGGCTCTATTTCCGCTCGCAGAACACGACCCTTGCGGCCCCGCTCGTCCTCTCCGGCAAGGCTTGAGGATGGCGCGGCCGCTCATCCTGCTCGATCC
Organism: Allobosea sp. NPDC003192; assembly: GCF_050275675.1. Lineage (NCBI taxonomy): Bacteria > Pseudomonadati > Pseudomonadota > Alphaproteobacteria > Hyphomicrobiales > Alloboseaceae > Allobosea > Allobosea sp. NPDC003192. The sequence goes on along the minus strand of NZ_JBNNPK010000008.1, from coordinate 32,696 downwards.
GCACCCGCGCCGAGCCGGCTCGATCTTCGATCCCGAGCAGATGCGCCGTCTGCACGCGCTGGCGGAGGTGGTGACGGAGGATATCGACGGGCGTTTACCGATGGCCCTGGTCGAGGATGCCTTGCCGCGCATCAGCGCCATCCTCGGGCAGACCGACCTGCCGGCCGAGCGGATCGCGCGGGCGCCGCATTTGCGGGCGGTGATCAATGTCGAGGGCAATTTCCTGCCCAATGTCGATGCTGGCGCCTGTGCCGCACGGGGCATCGAGGTCCTCTCGGTCGCGCCGGTATTCGCGGTGCCGGTGGCCGAGATGGCGCTCGGCCTGGCGCTCGACCTGGCGCGCGGCATCACCGCCGGCGACCGCGCCATGCGCGAGGGCACGGAGGCCTATGGCCGCTTCGGCTGCGCCGGCTCGGTCCTGCTGTCGCGGGCGCGGATCGGGCTGGTCGGCTTCGGCAACCTCGGCCGGGCATTGCGCCGGCTGCTGGAAGGCTTCCGGCCGGAAATCCTGGTCCACGACCCCTGGCTGCCGGCCTCGGCGATCGCCGATGAGGGCTGCTGGGCCTGCGAACTGGACGAATTGCTGGTGGCCAGCGATGTCGTCTTCCTGCTCGCCGGCGCGACCAAAGACAATCCCGGCTTCATCGATGCGAAGGCGCTGGCGCGGATGCGCGATGGCGCCATCCTGGTGCTGGCGAGCCGCGCCGCCATCGTCGACTTTCCCGCTCTGCTCGCCGAGGCCGGGCGCCTGAGGGTCGCGACCGACGTCTTTCCGGATGAGCCCGTCCCCGCCGACGATCCGGTCCGGCGTTCGGACATGCTGCTCTCCTCGCACCGGGCCGGCGGCATTCCCGCCGCCTTCCACGACATGGGCGAGCGCGTGCTCGACGACCTCGCTTTGATCCTGCGTGGCTTGCCGCCGGTGCGGCTGCAGCGCGCCAACCTGCAGACGATGGCGCTGATGCGCAGTACGCCGGGGCGGGAAGGCGCGACGCCGAAGCCGTCTGGTGTGGCTTAGACCGTCACCCCGCGAACATCGGCTCCGGCAGGCCCTTCACGCCGAGGCCATGGATGGCGAACAGGTTCCCGGCCTGCGGCGTGCGTGCCCGCTCCTCCTCGCTCAGCATCGAGGCGGCGCTGGTGACGTAGAGCACGTCGAGCTTGTCGCCTCCGAAGGTGCACATGGTCGGGTGCTTGACCGGCATGTCGATCAGCCGGTCGAAGCGCCCCTTCGGATCGACCCTGGCGATCTTGCCGCCATGAACCAGCGCGCACCAGTAGAAGCCTTCGGCGTCGACCGTAGCGCCGTCACAGCGCCCTTCGATCTCGCGGGTCGAGAAGAAGACGCGGCGATTGGAGAGGGCGCCGGAATCGATCTCGAAATCATAGGCGAAGACGGTCTCGGCCCGCGAATCCGCAAAGTACATCGTGCGATCATCGGGCGAGAAGGCGATGCCGTTGGAGACGATGAAGCCCTGGTCCATGCGGTGAGCGCTGAGGTCGGGATCGAGCCGATAAAGCGCGCCGCTCGGGTCCTTCAGCGCGCCGTCGCGCGAGCCGCACCAGAACCGGCCGCGCCTGTCGCATTTGCCGTCGTTCAGGACATTGGCCGGCTTCTCCGGTTCGGGATCGACCAGCGGCGTCACGGCATCGGTTGCGAGATCGACCGCGGCGAAGCCTGTCTGCAGCGAGGCGATCAGCCCCCCGCCTTGCCGGATGGCGAAGGAACCGACGATCGCCGGCATCGCCCAGGTCGCTAGCCCTTCCGCCGGATGCCAGCGATGGATCGCCGGCCTCAGCGCATCGACGAAATAGAGCGCGCCTTCGCCGCCATGCCAGCACGGGCCTTCCCCGAGCGCGAAGGGGCCGGGCAGGACGGTCACGATCTCGGGCTTCATCGGCGTCACCAGGGCAAAGGCTGATCGTGATAGGTCTGGAAGATGCCGGTGTGGTGCCGCCCGGCGCGGTGGAGCACACCGCGCATGCCGGCAACGCTCTCCTCGACCGGCACGCGGCCGCCCGGCTCGGTCGCGGCCCAGCCCGGATGCAGCGCGATGACGCTGATATGGCGCGGTGCGAGATCGACGGCGAGGCCCTTGACCACCATGTTCAGCCCCGCCTTGCTCGAACGATAGGCATAGGAGCCCCCGCTCTGGTTCAGCGCGATCGAGCCCATGCGGCTGGAGACGAAGGCCATGATCTTCAGCTCGCTCGCCGCGACGTTCTCGACCAGCGTCTCGGCGAGCTTCATCGGGCCAATCAGGTTTGTCTCGAGAATGCGCCGCCAGTTGGCATAGTCGGTCTCGCCGAAGGGCGGGTGCGGCCGGCCAATACCGGCATTGTTCAGGAGGATGTCGACCGGACGCCCACTAAGCGCGGCCGCGAAGGCCGCGATGCCGGCATGGTCAGTCATGTCGAGCTTCAGCACCGCGACATCGCCCGCGATGGCGCGGGTCTCGTGCGCGGTCTCGGGGGAAAGGCAGGTTGCGTAGACCTTGTGCCCCTCGGCCGCATATTGCCGGGCGAACTCGACGCCGAGGCCGATATCGCAGCCGGTGATGACGATCGTTGCCATGATGACGTCCGCTAGAGGCTGGAGGCGAGGGGCGTGGAGGCGCCGCCGGCGGCGGAGCTTTCGAGACAGGCCATGACGAAGGCGAGCCCGGCGACGCCATCGTCGATCGATGGCGTCAGCTTCGCCATGTCGGTCGCGGGCCTGAGCCCGCGCCGCGCCAGGATGAGATCGGCAAAGCCGCAATAGAGATTGGCGATCGCCTCGATCAGGCCCTCGGGGTGGCCGGGGCGCGATAGCCGGGTCGCATCCCGCGCCGCCGCCGAGAGATCGGGCCTACCGGCGCCGGTCACGACGATGTCGCCATTGAGCCGGCCCAGCAGCAATTCATTGGGCGCGCCATGGCTCCAGGCGAGATGGCCGGTCTCGCCGAAGACCCGGATGTGGAACAGGTTGGACGCGCCCGCAGCGGCATTGCTGACCTCGATCCGCCCGCGCGCGCCGCCGGCCTGTCGGAAGCGGATCTGTGCGATGTCGTGGACCTTGCGACCGGGCACCAGCGTGCCGACCTCGGCCGAGACCGTTGCCATCGCCTCGCCGGTGACGAAACCGACGAGATGATGGGCATGGGTGCCGATATCGCCGAGGACGAGCGAGGGGCCGCTGATCTCGGGGTTGAGCCGCCAGCGCGCCGCGCCCTCGGGCGTCGCCTCTACCAATGTCGCATTACCCCCGGCGAGGTAGTCGATCTGAACGAGGCGCACCGCGCCGATCTTGCCGGCCAGGATGCGCGCGCGCATCTCGCGCAGCATCGGATAGCCGGAATAGGTGTGCGTCAGCGCGACCGCGACGCCGCTCGCGCGCGCCAGAGCCGCGAGCTCGCGCGCCTCGCCGAGATCGTTGCACAGCGGCTTCTCGACCATGACGTCGAGCCCGGCGGCGAAGGCGGCCTTGCAATAGGCGGTGTGGCTGTCGTTGGGCGTGATGATGGCGAGGGCCTCGACCCCGTCCGCGCGCGCCTTCTCCCGCGCCAGCAGCTCGTCGAGCGAGCCGTAGCAGCGGTCCTCGGCGAGGCCAATGGCGGTACCTTCGCGTCGGGATCGTTCCGGTTTCGACGACATCATGCCGGCGACGAGGGTAAATCGGCCGTCGAGCGCGGCGGCCATGCGGTGCGCCGGGCCGATCAGCGAAGGCGGGGCGCCACCGAGAATGCCCAGGCGGATCGGCCGCCCAAGGGCGGCCAGCACGGGATTGCCTTCGCTCATGATCTCAGCCCCAGAATGCGGTCGAGCTCGTCCGATGGCGCGGAGCGGCGCATGCCTGCGTCGAAGTCGCGCTGGGTGGTGCGGATGATGTGGTCGGCGATGAAGCGTGCGCCCTCGCGGGCGCCATCGAAGGCGTTCTTCAGGCAGCACTCCCATTCGAGCACGGCCCAGCCGTCATAGCCGTAGCGGGTCAGGCTGCTGAAGATGCCGGAAAAGTCGATGTCGCCGTCGCCCGGGCTGCGGAAACGCCCTGGCCGGTCGATCCAGGCGCTATAGCCGCCATAGACACCGCGATCCGGGCTCGGGCGGAATTCGGCATCCTTGACGTGGAAGGCGGCGATCCGCTCGTGCCAGCGGTCGATGAAGCCGAGATAGTCGAGATGCTGCAGCCTGAGATGGCTGGGGTCGTAGAGCAGCTTGGCCCGGGGATGGTGCTCGACGCGGTCGAGGAAGGCGGCAAAAGTCGCACCGTCATGCAGGTCCTGCCCCGGATGCAGTTCGAAGCAGATGTCGACGTCGAGGCTGTCGGCATAATCGAGCAGCGGGCGCCAGCGCGCCGCAAGCGCCGTAAAGCCGTGCTCGATCAGGCCGGCCGGGGCCGGCGGGTAGGGATAGAAGAACGGCCAGAGCAGGCCGCCCGAGAAGGTCGCGAGCTTGCCGGCGCCGATGCGGGCCGCGAGCGCGATGGCGCGCCGCAATTCCTGCTCGGCCCATTGCTGGCGCGCGGCCGGGTCGCCCTGCAGCTGAGCGGGCGCGAACGCATCCATCACCTGGTCATAGGCGGGATGGACCGCCAGAAGCTGCCCGGCGCGATGCGCGGCGATCTCGCTCACTATCAGTCCGTGACGGTCGATGGTCGCTTGCCAGTTGTCGATGTAATCGCTCTCTTCCAGGCGCCCGGTATCGATGATCGCCCTGTCGTGGACAGGCACCTGCAGGGCTTCGAAGCCGTTCTGCACCGCAAAACCGGAAACGCCGCCAATGTCGGAAAAGAACGGAATTTTGCCAAGATACTGGGCGATGAACAGCCCCGGACCGCGGATAGTCTGCAACGACGTCACGCCCAACATTCTCCTGCGCCAGGCAATGATAGCGCTTGCAGGGAACAGGGCAATACGCATTCGTAGGGAGCTTCCATGATCGCGTGGCGGAGGAGTTCGCCGTGGCGAGAACCCTACCGGTCACAACGGCCTCCATCCGACTGACCGGTGGTGTCTGTTCACTGGCGCTTCGCGGCGACCTGCCGACGAGACCGCTGATGAGACAGCGCGAGCAGACGACCTGCAGGCGCAGAAGCCGTGCACTCGCATAAAGGCCAATGGCTTGCCGCTTCGGGGATGCGGCGGCACGGAATATCGAAGCCCTGGATCGCACGTCGAACATCCAGCCGGATCACCTGATCGGACGTTCCGTGGGCGACGAGCCCGCCGGATTGAAACGTATCGGCAGGCGCTCGGGATAATATGCTACAATCGCCCATACCGGCGATCGCTCATTCCGTCCCCGGATGCTTCGATGAGTGATGTCTCTCAGCGCATGGCGCGGATCCTCAGTGCGAACCCGTTCTTCGCGGGCTTCGAACCGCTCGCGATCGAGAAGATCGCGGCTGTCTGCAGGCAGCGGCGTCTCGCCCCGCGGGAGGTCCTGTTTCTCAAGGGTGATCCCGGTGACGGGCTCTATGCCATTCGACGGGGGTTGATCCGTATCGGGACAGTGGACGATCTCGGCCAGCAGATGACGATGAACGTCCTCGGCGGCGGTGACGTCTTCGGCGAGGTCACCTTGCTCGATGGCCAGGCTCGCACCGCCGATGCAGTGGCGATGGAGGAGACCGACATGTTCTTCCTGCCGCGGCCCGATTTCCTGAGCCTGCTGGATCGCGAGCCTCCGCTAGCACGACAACTTATCGCTCTCCTCTGCGCCCGGCTGCGTGACGTGATCGGCCGCCTGGAAGAGACGAGATTTCTTCCCTCTTCAATTCGACTTGCGCGACGCGTTCTGGTCCTAGCGGCCGATTACGGCACCGATGTTCGCGCATCCCAGGACGAGCTGGCATCTCTTACCGGCGTGACCCGCGAGACGGTCAACCGCCACCTGCAGGACTGGAAGCGCAGCGGCGTGATCTCATTGGGACGAGGCCGCTTGCTGATCCAGGATGTCGACGCTTTGCGGAGCCTCGCCAAGGTAGAAGCGGCTTGAGGCCAATCACGCTGCGAAAACCCTGACAGGCTGGTCGAAGCCCTTCAGAACGCGCGCATCCAGCTCGACAAGCGGCCTTCGCCCGTTGACGGCGTCCGCGGCGACCGGGTCGACCAGGACCTCGGCATTGCCAGCGCTCGCACACAGACGCGCTGCGAGGTTCACGACGCTTCCAACCGCGGTGTATTCGAGCCGACCTTCGGAGCCGATACGCCCCACCGTCGCCGGCCCCATCGCGAGCCCCAATCCGAAACCGAGCTGGTGGCCCAGCATCTGGCGCTCGAGCAGGAGGGATTGGACGCATTTCTGCATGTCGCGTGCCATATCGATGGCGCGCAAGGCCGGGTCTGGGCAGGTTACCGGGGCGTTGACCAAGACCATCAGGCCATCACCCGAGAACTGCGTCAGCGTGGCCCCGTGCGCTATCACGACCCGGTCCAGAGCGTCATAATATTCGCTGAGGACGCTCATCACCATGTCGGGCTCGGCGCGCGCCGAGAAAGCGGTGAAGCCCCGCAGGTCGCCGAATACGACGACCACTTCCAGACGCCGGCCGTCGAGCACGCTGTCGTCGCCGGACCGGTCGACCAGCTCGGCGACCTGCGGTGCGAGAAACCGCTTGAGCCGGCCGATCCTCTCCGAGCGCTCCTGCGAGACTGCCAGATCGCCGGCCATCTCGTTAAAACGGGTCGCGAGCCGCTCGAATTCATCGCCGGTGGCGATGTCGATCCGGTGATCGAACTGCCCGGCGCCAATCCGCGCCACCCCGTCTTCCAGCAGGCGGATCGGCTCGATCATGCGCTGGGTGAGCCAGTAGGCAAGCGCAGCCGCGAGACCGGCACCACCGATGAGCAAAGCGCCAGTGCGCCAGAGGGCGGCGTAGATCGGTGCGAAGGCCTCGGCGACCGGCTGCTTCACGACGACGCTCCAGTCGACGCCGGGAATCTGAGCCATCGCGGCCAGAACCGTTTCTCCGCCGATGTCGCGCCCCGAAACCGCCTCGCCGCTTCGCGCCGTGATCCTCGCCCTGAGAAGCTGGAGAGGCCCTGTCGCCGTTGGGTCAGCCCGTAGGACGAGACTGATATCGGGATGAGCGATGAGGCGCCCCGGCTGATCGAGGACGAATGCCCTTCCGGTTCGGCCGACCCGGATCGCCGATATCACGTCCCAGATCAGTTTGAGATTGACCTCGGCGATCGCCACACCGACCGCGGCGCGCGTACCGGCCACGGCCATGGGCAAGAACGGTTCGGAGCCGGCATGGAAGGTTACAGGGCCGTACCAGGCCACACCAGTGCGGACGCCCTTGAAAGCTGGGCTTGCCGAGTGGTCCGTGCCGCCCTCGATCCTGTTCAGGCCGATGCGCGAGACGAACAGCCGCTCGCGGCCGAGGCCATCGATCAACGTCAGGCTGACGACGGCAGGCACCTGGCGCAGCAGGCGAGAAGCATCGAGCCGGCGCCTTTCGTCCACGGCATTCGTCCATGGCAGTTGAACTGTCCAGGCCAACTGATCCCGGATCCCATCCAGGAAATCCTGGATCTTCGCAGCAGCGGATCGGGCTTCCGCATCGAGAAGCTCGTTCAGCCTGGCCTTCTGGTCGTGATGGCCGAACCAGGCTTCACTGCCGCCGGCGATGAGAAGAGGCACGACGACCGCCGCGAACAGCGCGATGAAATACTTTGCGAAGAGCGAGCTTCGTGGGTTGGGTGGCGATTGAGTCACCGTGTCAGCTCGTGCCCCGGCTTTTCCCGTCAAGTTATTCGATCACCATGTCTGCGCTGCTCAGGAGCGAGGGCGGCACAGCCAGGCCCAAGCGAACGGCCGCCTTCAGATTGACGAACAGCTCAACCTTCGTGACACGCTGGACCGGCAAGTCGGAAGGTTTCTCACCCTTGATGATCCGGCCGGCATAGATGCCGGTGTGACGGTGCGACTGCTGGAAGTCGCCGCCATAGCTCATCAATCCGCCTGCGACCGGGAAATCCCGCGCCTGGGTGATGGCGGGCACGTTGTGGCGGACGGCCAGCTCGGCGAGGCGCCGGCTTCGGTAAGCGAAGTAGGGGTCGGAGGTGAAGACCAGCCCTGCCAGCTGCATTTCGGATACGGCCGCGAACATGGCATCCAGTTCCGGCTCGCTGCTGGCATTGAGGATGCGCAGTTCCAACCCGAGACTGCCTGCGGCAGCCTGGAGGTTTCGCGATTGCGAACCGGCGGTCGGGCTCGCCGGGTTGACGGCTACGGCGAAGGCCCTGGCGGCCGGAAACAGTTCGCTCATGAACTCCAGCCGCTTGAGCGAGACCTCCACGCTCAGGCTCGTCACGCCGGTGAGATTGCCCCCGGGCCGGGCCAGGCTTGCGACCAGCCCCAGCGCCACCGGATCTCCACCCATTTCGAAGACGATCGGGATGGTCCTGGTCGCCGAGCGCGCGGCGAGCGCGACTTCCGCTCCGCCCGGCGCGACCATGACGGTGACCTGGCGATCCGCCAGATCCATCGCGAGCGCCGGCAGCCGGCTGTAGCGCCCCTCGGCCCACCGAAAATCGATCGCGACATTGCGCCCCTGCGCATAGCCGGCTTCGGCCAGCCCCTCGGCGAAGGCGACGATGCGGCTGCCGTAAGGCTCCGGGGACTCCGAGCCGAGATAACCAATGACGGGCAGGGCATTCTGCTGTGCATGCGCCGGGTGCGGCACTGCAGCGATAGCGCCGAGCGCAATGATCTCGCGCCGGCTCGGTCGAGCCACCTGGCGCAAGCCGCAGGGCATGAAATGCACGGCCCTTCCCCTTCAGACCGACATCGCCGCAGGTCACACAGCGCCCAACCTGCACGGCGCCCTTATATCACGCGGCACAGGCCGTGTCGCGAAGCCCTTTCGCGCCACGGCCTATCTGTCGAAGAGCTCGGGGATGGTGGGGCAGAGCCGGTCGCTTCACTCCGAACGTCGCGTGACGACGATCTCGAGATAGCTGCTGGGCACCGTCATGGTCGCATCGTCCGACCGGTTGAACCGGTCCATCAGCTCCATCAGATCCCGAGTCAGTTCCGCCCGGGCGGGCGGCTCCAGAGCCGCGAATGCCTTGAGCACAGGCCCGTAATAGCTGCTGAAGATCTGGAGCCAATGTTCAGGTGAACGATAGCGGAAGACGAAATCGCGTCGCGTCGCCTGGATCGAGACCCCTGCCTGGCCGAACAGCTCAGCCAGGCGTTCCTCGGTTCCCCACAGCGCGGGCGAGCGCAAGCGGGGCGCAGGCGCGACATGCCTCCCGATCGTCTTGAACAGCTGGCCGATGAAGCCATCCGGCGTCCAATTGGCCATGCCGATCTTGCCGCCCGGCCGGCAGACGCGCAGGAGCTCTGCAGCCGCGCGCTCCTGGTCGGGCGTGAACATCACCCCGAAGGTCGAGATGACGGCGTCGAAGGCACCATCGGCGAAAGGCAGCGCCTCGGCATCTGCTTCTCGGAAGGAGATGTCGAGACGTTCGGCGGCGGCGCGCTCGCGACCACGGTCGAGCAGGGATGCGACGTAGTCAGTGCTGGTGACGTCGCACCAACGCCGGGCCGCGGCAAGACTGGCATTACCGTTTCCGGCAGCGACATCGAGCACGCACTGGCCAGCGCGCAAATCGAGCGCCTCGCACAGACGTTCGCCGACGATCTGGAGGGTCGTTCCGACGACGGCGTAGTCACCGGACGACCAGGCGCCCTGCTGGCGGAGCTTGACCGCTTCGAAATCGACCATCTGCGGGGCATTGGCTTGATGAGCATGGAACATGGGGTGTCTCCAGGCGGGGGCGTGATCAGGACCGCGGATCGGTGCGCCGAACGGCGAACGCGATATCCGAGCGGGCGACGCCGATGTCCTTCAGCATCCTGTCGTCGAGTCTCGACAGCGCCGCCGCGGCCTGGCGCATCCGCGCCCGGTCGCGGATCCTGCGCAGCCGCTCGACCAGCACGTCGATCACCAGCGCTCCGAGCGGACGGCGCCGGACGGGGACACGATGCTGCTGGATGAACGGTCCATGGACCTCGTAGACGAACTGCTCGCCGAATATCTGGCCAACGGCCATTCGGCCAACCAGGCGGTCGATGACCGACCTGCTACGGGGCCGCAGGAAATCGCTCAGATCCTCGATATCGTCGAAAAAATCGGCCTTCAACGCATGCATGATGCCACTCCGTCGCTGTGTTGCCGCCCCTCTCGGGCGGTGCTGCGACGCTTTTTGCGGCTTGTGAGACCTGCCGTCTGTGAGGTGGCGCACACAACCATCCGGGCTGCGACAAAGCTGGTCGGAGGCTGGAGCTGCGCGGCCTCTCGCAGAACACGGGATGCCGATCATGATCGAGATCGGCTGGGGCGGATTATGCGCGAGCATGACGACGCCGTGCCTGTAAAACGCTCAGATTGGGGCCGATCGCCTCCCTGTCTGGGCTGGCGTTGCGTCCGGGACCGCGTCACGTCGCACGCTCGGGCTCGAGCTGCTCAAGGCAGGCATCCGACTGGCCTGCTGCCGGTTCTGTGGACGCTCAGTGCGGACGCTGTTGTAGAAGCGCTCGATGTAGTCGAACACGTCCGCCCTGGCGGCGTCGCGGGGTCGATAGACCTTGCTCCGATCCGCTCGGTTTTCAGGGATGAGAAGAAGCTCTCCATCGCGGCGTTGTCCCAGACGTTGCCGGAGCGGCTCGTCGAACAGGTGACACCGTTCTCGGCCAGCAACTCCTGGAAGTGCTGGCTGGTGTATTGGCTGCCCTGATCAGAGTGATGCAGCAACGTGGCAAGCCGCACGCGCTGGCCGGAGACAACTGCCTTTGAGATGGGCCGTGATGAAGGCGGGAACGTTCTGAACCGCGCCCACCGGCGGCGGTATCTCCTGTCGGGTCTTCTCACCTGCGGTTGCTGCGAAGCGGGCTACACACTGGTGGCGGCAGGGCGCTATGGCTGCGCCGGCCGGGTTCCAAGGGCTTATGTCAGGACAACCGGACGATCGGCCGCCGCGAGCTCGAGGGGTGATCGCTGGAGATCCGGGTAGCAGAGCCCGGCGAGCGTCCTGCGGTCTTCGTCCACCCGAACCTTGCGGAAGCCTATCGGCGGCGCGTGGCCAGCTGGAGAGCTCGCTGGAGGATCAGGAGCGGCGCGCTGAGACGATCGTTGTCGCGCCTCGGGACGGCGGCGTCTCGCTTGAGCTGCACGGCGACCTGGCGCGGCTTCTCGCTGTTTGCTGCTGGCATGCAAAAAAGCCGCCCTTGGAGGGGCGGCTTCGAGCGCCGAAGATCGGCCTTTTGTTGATTTGGTTGCGGGGGCATGAAACCACCGACAGTAAAAACTACCTACCGCTGCTGGTGCAAGCTAAGCCTTTTCTTCCCATTGACCGGCGTCAGCTCTGCGCCAATTGCGGAACTTGGCTTCTTGTCCGGAAGCGGACATTCGTCGGGCTCACGAGTACGCCCATTTTTAAGCTGTGGAATGCCAGCGATAATACGCCCGCAGTCAGGTCTCCAGTGCCCGCGCAGCCAATTCCGCCTTCTCAACCTGCGCAGCGATTGCCACGCAGATTGGCTCGGCGCCGCTCAGCCAATCACGATGCTGGACGCCCACCAGATCCGCATCCCAAACCCTGCCGTCCATTCGTCATGTCCATGAAGGCTTCGATCCGTGGAACACGAAGGACATGAGGATGGTGCCGACAGACGGGCTATCGAATCCGAGAACGCAAGTTTCGCCGCTGCGCTCCGCCTTGGCTTCTCAAGCAAAACTCTGGCCGGAAATCAGGGTCGAACTCGGCGGACTGGAGTCGGGCTGGATCACTGCCGAAGCCTTCTTCGCCAGCGACACCATGATAGAGGAATACCTCGATTACGAAGGCTCCTTTAGCGAGGGGACCGATCGGAAGGCGTGCGGTTCGTTGATGATGACGGATTATGCGTATGTCTTCGCGCTCGCGACAGTGCCGGCCTTCCTGGGCTTTGGCATCCTTCCGGATCTTTCCCCGTCTCGCTTCGCTCTTCTATTCCACGTGACCCAAGACGAGCATGACGGACACATGCGTGAAGTCCGACGCGCGCATGTTCGCTATCTGTCGGGTGGCTTCCGCGCTAGCCGAACGGATCACACAGCGCATCCGGATGCGCGGGGCCCGATGGCTCACGACCAGATCGCGGACGCGTTTTGCACTGCGGTGCAGGCGCATTTCGAGCCATTGATCGAGCAGCTCCATGCGAGGACGAAGCTCTCTCGCAACGCCTTCTGGCGACTGGTCGCCGATGCACTCGCGGGCTGGTTTATCGAAGCTGGGCGCCGGCTCGACTGCCAGGAGGCCGCGAAGGCCTCGGCCATGGCCGTTCTCAAGCGGCCGGGATCGCCGCTGAACAACCGCCAGCTTCATTATTTCGATCTGTCCGTCCGCGATCGGGCGGGGCAGCCGTTTTCCTATACGTTTCGTGGGCGCGGAGGCTGCTGCCGGTTCTATACGGTGGAGGGCGGCGAGTATTGCTCGACCTGCGTGCTGAAGGATCCGCGGCAGCGCGACGACGATTTGCGGCAGGCCATGCGCCGCCATCTCGGTCTGGCCGGCGACGAGATCGCGTGAGCCCGGCCGTGCCAGACGCATCGTTCGCCGAGAGTACGGCCGCGGAATTATTTCTGGGGCGAGTCCCAAAGCCCTGGAGCCAATCGTCACCCCAGTGAGCGGATGAACAGGATCCGCGTCGAGGACGAAGTGCGGCGCCTTGAACGCCGCATGGACGGGGGTTTCGATGGCTGCGACGATATCTGACAATGCAATCTCGGGAAGCGCCGGAAGGCGTCGACGTTTCGCTTTCCTGGCCGGTACGATGCTGGCTCTGTCCGGCGTCGCGCCTGCCTCGGCACAGACCGCGGCCTCGGCTCAGCTTGCACGTGACGCCATTTCGATCCCCGCTGGCCCGCTGACGCCGGCCCTCAATCGTCTCGCCGCGCAGGCAGGACTCCAGATTATCTTCGATGCCGATCTCACGCGCGGGAAGTCGACACGCGGCGTTCACGGTGCGCTCACCCCGGCTCGGGCGGTCGACGCGCTGCTGGCCGGCACCGGCATCAGCGCGCGCTTCGCCGGCAGCAATCAGGTCGTGCTGATCGGAAGCCCATCGCCGGCGGTCACCGGTGCGCTCCCGGCCGATACGATCTCGCTCGATGAAATCAGGATTTACGGCGCACGGGACGCGACGACGCTTCAGAACACCAGCGCCAGTGTCGGCATCGTGACCGCCAAGGATATCGAGTACGGGCAGATCCAGAACTTCCGCGATGCCTTCCGGCGCATGGCCAATGTGATGGATGCCGACTGGATCAATGGCGGCTTCATCCTGCGCGGCGTGAACTCGGAAGGGTTCGCATCGGGCAACAACCCGATCGGCTCGCTCTATATCGACGGCGTGCTCCAGACGCAGGAGGGAACGCGGCGTGGAGCGCGCGCTCTCTGGGATGTCGAGCAGGTGGAGGTCTATCGCGGGCCGCAATCGACTCTCAGCGGCCGCGCAGCGATGGCCGGCGCAATCTACATCAAGACGAAGGACCCGACCTTCAAGCGGGAGTTCGAGATCCAGGGAACGATCGGCAACGACCGGCGCGTCGGCGCGGCCTTCATGGTCAACATGCCGCTGCTCGAGAACCAGGTCGCCGCGCGTATCGCAGGCTCGTTCGAACGATTCCGCAGCGATCTGAACGCGCCGTCCTTCGTCGCCTTCCAGCGCTACGACGAGTGGATGACCGACTCCAACTACAATATCCGCGGCAAGCTGCTGATCACGCCGACGGGGCTGCCGGACACCAAGGCGATGCTGAGCTATTCCTTTGCCCAGGATGCGCCTCGCGAGCGCGATATCGGCGGCCCGGCCATGGGCCTGCCCTGGCGGCAGAGGCGCTCTGACTTCTATCTGCCGATCTACACGGAAGTGCGTTCGACCCGGGTAAACAATGTCGGACTCGAGATCACCCACAACCTCTCGGATGCGCTACGCTTTACGTCGCAGACCGGCGTCAGCCACGACTACCATCAGCGTCCATCGATCAATCTGGGGACTTATGGTGAGACCAATGTGCTGCGTGGAGACCGCAGCAGCACGCAGCTAACCCAGGAATTTCGCCTGAACTACGATTCCGGCCCCTGGAAATGGGTCGCCGGTATCTATGGCAGCCACCTCGATTGGCGGAATTTCTACGAGGGCCGGCTGAGCACGACGACGATCTATCAGAAGGACAGCAAGAAGACGTCCAATGCCGCCGCGTTCGGCGAGGTGACATATGAATTCCTTCCGAGCTGGAAGGTCACGGCCGGGGCTCGTCTCGACTACACCGACCAGTCCGTCGAATACTATTACCGGCGCGGCAATCTGCGGACGGGCGCGGCGGCGATCACGCGCTATTCTGGGGGGACGGACGAGCTCAACTTCCTGCCGAAGCTCGGCATTTCCAAGGATTTCGGTGACCGGCACACCGCCGGATTCGTCTATTCGCAGGGCTTCCGGAACGGCGGCATCGCCTATGACAACGTCAGGATGTCGACCTACACCTATGATCCGGAGAAGTCCCACAACTTCGAGCTGTTCTATAAGGGCCGCTGGTTCGACGACCGTCTGACCATCAACGCCAACGCCTTCCACACCCGGTTCCGCCGGCAGCAGGTCGACATCGAGGATTTCGTCAATCTGAACAATCTGATCGCCAACGCAGCGAATTCGCGCTCATGGGGCTTCGAATTCGAGCCGTCCTTCCGCGTGACGGATCAGTTCACGGCTTTCGCGTCGATCGGCTATCTCGACACGAAGTTCAACAGGAAGAGCCAGCACGGCCTGATCGAACTCGCGGGCTATCCGTTCCCGGAGGCGCCCGAATGGAGCCTCGGCATCGGCGGCCGATATGAATTCGCGAACGGGATCTATGTCGGCGCGGACGCCAAATACACCTCCGGCTACATGGCGCGCTTCTCCGTGAATGCGCCGAACAGCTTCGTCGGCGACCGTACGATCGTGAACGCGCAGGCCGGCTACAAGCGGGAGAACTGGGAGATCAACGCCTATGCCCAGAACCTGCTCGACGAGAAGTATCTGACCTATCTCGACGGCGACAGCATGGCGACGCTCGGCCAGAGCAGGAGCTTCGGCGTCAGCCTCAAGGCGAAGTTCTGAGATGCGGACGACGGAGGCCGCACGAACCGGCCTCCGCCTTCGCACGACCAGACAGGGCACTGACATGCATCGCCTTCTGCTCGCTCTTTTCATCTGCGCTTCTGCGACCTCCACGGCAATGGCGGCTTGCGAGGGGCGCATGGTCTCGTCCGGCGGCCCGGATGCAGGCGTCTGCATTCCCGCTGCACCACAGCGCATCGTCGCGCTCGATCCGGCGTTGACCATGGGCATCCTGCAGGACCTCGGCGTCCCAGTCGTTGGGGCTCCGTTGTCGGCCATTCAGGAGCCGCTCGTGCGCGACGCCGCGCGACGATCCTCCGTCGCGGATGTCGGACACCCCCTGCAACCGAGCATCGAGCGCATCATCGCCTTGAAGCCCGACCTGATCGTCGGGAGCGCAGAGATGCATGGCCGCATTCGCGACAGCGCGTCCCGGATCGCGCCGACGCTCCTGATCGAACAGATGGACTGGAAGCGGCAATACCGGCTCCTGGCCGACATTACCGGGAACGGCGACAAGGCGCAGGCCGCTCTGGAAGGCTATGAACGACGCGTGGCTGCGATCAGGGCGCGCGTCTCTGCGACGCCCGTCTCGGTCGTTCGGGTCAGGCCGGGTGGCTTCCATGTTTATCTCGACGGCCCATCGGCCTATGCGCCTTATGCGGTTCTGCAGGAGGCGGGGGTGAAGCGAACCGCCTATGAGACCACGTCGGATGGCGGCGTACTCAAGCGGCCGGACTGGGAAGAGATCTCGGCTCTGACGGGAGATATCCTGCTCTATGTGGTGGTGAGTGGTTTCGACCCTGCGCCCGACGACGCGCTCGCCGCCTCGACCGTCGCTAACCCGTTATGGAAGATGCTGCCCGCCGTTGCGGCCGGCCGCGCCCATCGCGTGGACCGCGCGACCTGGATGGGATTTCACGGTATCGCCTCGGCGCATCGGGTCCTGGACGATGTCGAGCGTTTCGTCCTGAAGGCGCCGTGAGCGCGAACCGGATCACAGCCGGCTCGGCGTCCGCTCGGCCTGCGCCCGTTGGGGACGGCAGGAAAGCTGTCGTTCTGATCACGCTGTGCTGCCTTCTGACGCTCGTCGCGGCATGGTCGGTCACGCTGGGCACGGCACGGTTTCCGTTCTCGCGGGTGCTCGACGCCATTTTCGCCTTCGACGGCTCGCGCGAGCATCTGGTGATCGCGTCGATCCGACTGCCGCGCATGCTGGCGGGCCTGCTGGCGGGCGCGGGACTGGCCGTCGCCGGCGCGATCATGCAGGCGGTCACGTCCAATCCGCTGGCCTCGCCCGGCCTGCTCGGCATCAATGCTGGCGCCGCCTTCGCCGTGGTCGTCGCCATCGCTGCGTTCGGAGCCGGTTCTGACGACATCCATGTCTGGTCTGCCTTTGCAGGAGCGGTCGCAGCGGCCGCCACCGTCCAGGTGCTCGGCTCGGCGGGCCGCTCCGGTGGCTCACCGCTCCGGCTGGTTCTCGCCGGCGCGGTGCTCGCTGGGTTCCTCACATCGCTGACCACCGCGATCCTGATCTTTGATCAGGGCACGCTCGACATCGTGCGGCTGTGGACAGCCGGCACACTCTCGGGCCGGTCCATGGCGCAGGTTGCCGCCGTCTCGCCCTATATCCTGACGGGTCTCGCCGCCGCGCTCGCCCTCCGCCGCCACGTGACGACGCTGAGCCTCGGTCCCGACGTCGCACGGTCGCTCGGCCAGAGCCTGCCGCTCTGGCGTGGCCTGGCCGTTGCGATCGTCATCCTGCTCGCCGGCGGGGCGGTCGCGCTCGCCGGCCCGATCGGCTTCGTCGGCCTCGTTGTGCCACATGTTGCCCGCTTCTGCGTCGGCGTGGATTATCGCTGGATCATACCTTTCAGCGCGCTCGGCGGTGCCCTGTTGCTGGTCATCGCCGATACCGGCGGGCGCGTGCTTCTGGGCAGCCAGAGCTTTCCGGCCGGCGTCACCATGGCGCTGATCGGTGGACCGTTCTTCATTTGGCTGGCGCGATACCGCGTAGGTGGTCGCCCGTGATGCGGATCGTGACCGTCTTGCTCGCCACGCTCGCGGGCCTGGCCTTGGCCAGCCTCGCTCTTGGCGACGTGACGATTCCCGTGCACGAACTCACCCGTGCAATCGTGAATCCGGCAGCAGCATCGCCCGACACCCAGGTGATCCTGCTCGAGCTGCGCCTGCCACGCGCGCTGCTCTCGCTCCTCGTCGGCATGGCGCTCGCGGTGGCCGGCACGGTCGCTCAAACGGTGATGCGCAATCCCCTGGCCGAGCCCGGTATCCTCGGCATCAATGCGGGGGCGGCGCTGGCTGCGACACTGCTGATCGTGGCGCTGCCCGGCGCGCCCACCACGCTGCTGCCCTGGGCCAGCTTCGCGGGCGCCGGCGCGATGGCGACGGCGATCTACACACTGTCATGGCGCAACGGCACCTCCTCGCTGCGCATCATCCTGATCGGCATCGGCCTGAGCTCGCTGACGGGTGCGGTCACCACGCTATTGACGGCCTTCGGCGACATTCGCGACGTGCAGCGCGCCATGATCTGGCTCGCCGGCAGCGTCTACGACGCCGATTGGAGCAAGGTACGGCTTCTCGCTCTCTGGCTATCTGGGCCGCTTGCGCTGATTTGGCTCGGCGCCCGAGAGCTAGACCTCATCCGTTTCCGCGATGATGCCGCGCGTAGCCTCGGCCAGCGCGTCAATCTCATGCGTGGCCTGACGATCCTGCTGTGCACGCTGATCTCCGGGGCGGCCGTGGCCGCGGCCGGGCTGATTGGCTTCGTCGGGCTGATCGCGCCGCATCTGGCGCGGCGCCTCGTCGGCCCCGCTCATATCCGGCTGATCCCTGTCGCTGCCCTGACCGGCGGGGTGCTGGTGATGGCCGCCGACCTGCTCGGGCGCACCGTCATCGCACCCGCACAGCTTCCCGCCGGACTGGTCACCGCGCTGATCGGAGCGCCCTTCCTCGGCTATCTCCTATGGGGGCGCCGCCATGTCCCGGCCTGACCCGACGCAGCCCCCTTCACTTGCCGCCGAGCGGGTGTCGCTCACCTATGGCGGGACGACGATCGTCGAGAGGCTCGACCTCACCGTGCCCGAACGTGCCTTCACCGCTCTCCTCGGCCCGAACGGCAGCGGCAAGTCCACCGTCCTGCGGGCGCTGGCCGGGCTGCTGGCGCCCAAGCACGGCACGGTCCTTCTGGACGGGCGCTCCATCGCCGAACGCCCGGCGAAGGAGACGGCGCGGCGCATCGGCATCCTGTCGCAGGGGCCGGCCGCTCCTGAAGGGCTGACGGTGCTCGATCTCGTCCGGCAGGGGCGCTATCCGCATCGCTCCCTGTTCGGGAGCTGGTCCCAGGCTGACGAGGACGCCTGCTCTGAAGCCCTCCGGCTGTCCGACCTGAACCTGCTGCGCGACCGGCCGCTCGACAGTCTATCGGGCGGACAGCGCCAGCGTGCCTGGATCGCTATGGCGCTGGCGCAGGAGACCGACATCCTGCTGCTCGACGAACCGACGACCTTCCTGGATCTCGCCCACCAGATCGAGCTCATGGAGTTGATCGCTTCGCTCGTCGACGAACGTGGCACAACCGTCGTCGCCGTCCTGCACGATCTCAACCAGGCTGCCCGCTACGCCGACCACATGGTGTTCCTCAAGGCTGGAAAGATCGTCACCGCGGGCGAACCGGGACAGGTGATCACAGCGCAGGTGGTTGAGCAGGTCTTCGGCTTAGCAGCCAGCATTGTGCCCGATCCCGTCACCGGCACGCCGATGTGCATCCCCTGGGCGAAAGGGCGTCGTGCCGGCCGCCGGAGAGGCGATGCCGAAGGCAACCGGGCCTGACATTCGCGTCGGCCGCACCCGCAGTCGACTGCCAAATCAGGTTCCGATCTGGAATCCCGCGCCCAGCCTGATATCGAGGCCAAACCTAGAAATGTTATAAACTATTGTGATTGCAAGACTTTTCAGCTTGAGATAGTCAAGCTTTCGCCTGCTCGGGCGATCCGGCGGGCGCGAGCACCTGTGGGCGCTGGCGGACCGGAAGCGAGACGGACGGGAAAGAGCGGCGCGATGCCGTTTCCAGATCCGCAGCTGCGGCACGTCGGCCAGCCCGCCATAGGCGGTCCGGAACGAAATCGAAGCTATGCCGACGCTGACTGGCGCTATTTCCGGCTTGAACGACGTTGATGGCAACGAGTTGCTGAACCGCGCGATCGAGGCCCATTACGACGAGATCGTCGCGGCCGTTGGCCGGCGCGGCCATTCGCGCGCCGCTGCGCTCGATATCGTCCATGATCTCTATGTGAAGCTTGCCGCACGTCCGCATGTCCTGCGGGAGAAGCGCTCGATTGGGGCGTTTCTCTGCCGAGCAGCCATCAATCTCGGTATAGACCGATTCCGGCGCGAGCGCTTCGAGGCGCGTCTGTTCTCTGGCAGCGAATACGAGGCACAGTCGATCGCCGCGGAGGGCACCGCCCCGGACAGGGCTCTGGCGATCGAGGCGCGCATCGCGATCCTGCGCGATGCGATCGGCGAATTGCCGGTGCGCCGCCGCGCCGTCTTCATCCTGCACAGGCTCCATGGCCTCACGCCGGATGAGATCGCGCGGAAGCTCGGGATCTCCCGCAACATGGTCGACCGGCATCTGCGCCGCGCACTGGCGTATTGCCTCGATCGCCTCTTGCAGATCGACTAGGAGTCCCAAAGCGACAGGCCCATTCGTCTATCGGGTGAGGCTTGATGATCCTGAGGACTCCGATGCCGGGCAGGCGAGCGATCCGCGCGCAGCGAAAGCGCCACGAGGATGCGGCGGGCTGGCTCCTGCGCAACCGGGAAACCGGGCAGCCGGCGGCGGAAAAGGCAGCATTCCGGGCGTGGCTTGACGAGGCCCCGGAGAACCGGCGCGCCTATGAGGCGGCCGAGCAACTCATGGGCGAGGCGCGTACCGCCATCGCCTCCGATCCGGCCCTGGCGGATTTCGAGGTCAAGCCCCGCAGCGCGGCCAAGCCGGTTCTCGGCACACTCCTGACCCTTGCTGTGGCAGGCACGCTGTTCATCGCGCTCGACGGACCCATGCGTCTTCGAGCGGATACGATGTCGGGCACCGGCGAGATGCCGGTCTTCACGCTGACGGACGGCTCGACCGTGCAGCTCAACGCTTCATCGGCGGTCGCCTATGACTACACGGCCGGGCACAGAACGGTGCGGTTGCTGCGAGGACAGGCCTATTTCGAGGTCGCCCGCGATGCGACGCGCCCATTCACGGTCGAGGCGGGCAGCACGCGCGTCACTGCTCTAGGCACTGCTTTCGATGTGCGTCTCGGCGATACGGAGACCGACGTTACCGTAACACATAATGCCGTGCTGATCGCGTTAGAGGGTGCAGATCAGGCGCCGTTGCGCGTGACGCAGGGAGAACGGGCGGTCTATCAGCGCAGCACGGAAACCAGGCAGATTGGGCCGAGCGATGGCCTCACGGCGCTCGCCTGGCGACGCGGGCAACTCGTCGTGGACAATGCGCCGCTCTCCCACGTGGTCGAAGAGATGAACCGCCATTTTTCCGGCCGGATCGTGATTGCCAACGGCGAACTGGCGCGGCGGCGCGTCAGCGGCACATTGGCGATCGCCGACACAAATGCGGTCCTGATCCATCTGGAGCAGGCTCTGCGCGTGACGACGAATAGGATCGGGCCGCTCATCATCATCCGATGAGGCACGACTGCAATGGCGCTGTGGTTGAGTCCCTCATAGCCTGTCCCCGTGGGTGACTGTCGCAAAGAGGGCGGCTTACGGAGCGGAATCTCTTCGAGGCGACGGATCAGAAGCCCCAGCACGGCCCACAACCGCGCGGCACTATCCCGATCCTATCTTTGGCGCCTGCAAGCAAGGCCCAGTTCCGCTCGGTGTGCGTCGGCATTTTGTCGATGTGCTCACGAAAATCGGGCGCAGCCGATCTGCGTAAACGCCTATCGGCGGCATGCTTCGACGAGAGGAGGCCTAGCGCCAAAAGCGGAGTTTGCACCGTCGTCGGATAGCGGACATTGCTGAAGCGACTTTGGCCGAGCCCGAATCAGACGGCCGACTGCACCGAGATGCCCAGCAATTGCCTCGCCTCCGCTGTGGTCGCCGGTCTGCGGCCATATTCGGGGCAGAGCGCGACGATCCGCTCGACCAGCGCGGCGTTCGATGGAGCGAGGGTGTCGCGGTCGAGCCGGACATTGTCCTCGAGGCCGGTGCGGCAATGGCCACCGAGCTCCAGCGACCAGCGGTTGAGCGTGATCTGGTCGCGGCCGATCCCGGCGCCGGTCCAGGTCGCCTCAGGGGCGAGGCGCTTCAGCGTCGCGATGTAGAACTCGAAGACGGCGCGATCGACCGGCATGGCGTTCTTCACGCCCATCACGAACTGGACGTGCAGCGGTCCCAGGATCGCGCCGGCGGCTCCCATCTCGACCGCCTTGAAGATCATCGACAGGTCGAAGGCCTCGATCTCCGGCTTGACGCCATGCGCCTTCATCTCGGCGGCGAGCCAGTCGACCAGCTCGGGGCTGTTCTCGTAGACCCGGGTGGGGAAGTTGCAGGATCCCGTCGAGAGCGAGGCCATGTCGGGCTTGAGTGGAATCATGCCGCCGCGCTCGCGCCCGGCGCCGGAGCGGCCGCCGGTCGAGAACTGCACGATCATGCCGGGGCAGTGCTTGCGCAGGCCTTCGAGCAGGCGAGCGAAACGCTCGGGATCGGAAGTTGGCGCGCCCTCGTCGCTGCGGACATGGCAATGCGCCAGGCTGGCACCGGCCTCGAAAGCCTCCTGCGTCGTTTCGACCTGCTCGGCGATGGTGATCGGCACAGCTGGGTTGTCGCGCTTGCTCGGCAAGGAACCGGTGATCGCGACGGTGATGATGCAGGGCATGGTCATGGAGAGATTTCCTGAATAGCTGCGGGTAAAGACGGCTTTCGTCATCCGCCGATCAGCCTAGCTGACTAGGTCACGTGTGCCGGGTTGTTTTTGGCTGTCGCGCTTCTTGTGGTTCAAGGTCCCCAGGCCTCGATCGTTGCTTTCGTGTCCGGCAGGGTGTTTGCCGAGATCACCTCGATGATCGCGACGCCGCCGAAATCGACCTCCTCCAGCGCCGCCCTAACGCGGTCGAAGCGGACCGTGCCGAGGCCGGCGCGATCGTGCTTCCAGGAGGTTCGCGTCGCGTCGGAGAGGTGGACCTGCGCCAGCATTGGCCGCAGCAGCCTGATCGCTTCGGCCTGGTTCTCGCCGATGAACTCGGCATTGGCGACGTCATAGGCGACGAGCAGCCGGGGGTGGCTGAAGGCTTCGACGAAAGCGACCATCGCCTCGGCCGAAGCAATCGCGGTCTGGGGATGGGTTTCCAGCAGCAGGTCCTGCCCGGTCTCGTCGGCGACCCTCAGCAGGGCCGCGATGCTGTCGCCGAGCCAGGACAGCGTATCGTCGCGATCAGGCGCCAGCAGGCCGGAGACGCGGCCTGGAACGGTGACCACGCCGCGGCCGCCGAGATCGGCTGAGAGCCGCAATGCGTCGGCATAGCGGCCGATCGCGTAGCCGCGCACCTCCGGCAGGCAGCTGCCGAGGTTGAAGTCGAGTGCGGGCAGGTTCGTCGTCTCGACCCGCAGCCCGTCCTGCGCGAGGCCCTGTCGCAGCTCGCGGCGAGCCGCACCGTCCAGCTCGTCCGGCCACAAATGGCCGGGTGCCATGATGACGTCGAACTCCTTCAAGCCGAGCTCGCCGATCCTCCGCATCGTCGCCAGCGCCGGCTCGCTCCACATGAAGGAAAAGGTCGTTCCGCCCAGTCTGATGCCCATCGGCGTTCCCCCGTCCTGCGCTAGCCGCGAACCGCGGCAGCGACGCGCCGGGCCGTCGCGGCGCTGAAATCGTGGGCGCCCAGACCGAGATGCGCAGCCATCGTCGCGAGCTGGTGATCCATCATCCCGGTGCCGTCGATCGTCCGGCAGCCGATCGCGGCAGCTCGGCGGAGCAGCTCGGTCTCGTGCACAATGACGTCGGCGACGATGCTGCCGGGCGCGATGCGCGCGGCGTCGACCGGAAGCGGATCACCGTCCTTCATGCCGGCGGGAGAGGCGTTGACCACGAGCTCGAAGCCGTCGGGATCGGGCGCGCCGGCCCGTACCGGCCAGCCGAGCGCGGTGAGCCGCTCGGCCAGGCTTGCGCTGCGCGCGGTGTCGCGATCATGGAGGACGAGATCGGAAACCCCGGCTTCCGCCAGCGCGAAGGCGATCGCGGTGCCGACGCCGCCCGTCCCGACGAGCAATGTCCGCCGGCCCGCCGGATCGGCGTCGCTCATCTTGAGGTTCTCGACGAAGCCGATGCCGTCGACGATGTCGCCGAGCCAGCTGCCATCGGTACGAATGCCGATGAAATTGACGGAACGGACGATGCGCGCCCGCTCCGTCAGGGCGTCGACCAAGTCGACGCTCGCCGGCTTGTGCGGGATCGTGACGATCATGCCGGCGAGGTTCCGGATGCGGCGCATCCCGGCGAAGAAGGCTGGCAGATCCGTCGGCGCGACATGATAGGGCAGGCACAGCAGGTTGAGGCCGTGCAGGTGGAACAGGCCGGTCCAGACCTCGGGCGCACGCACCTGAGCGATCGGATCGCCGACGATACCAAGGATGCGGGTTGCGCCATCGACGACGGGGTGTCTGCTCATGGCGATGCTGTCCTGCGTCATGGCGCGATCAACCCGTCGGCTCGAGGCAAAAGGCCATGTCGTAGACGGCCGTTTCCTCCGGATCGACGCTCAGTCGTTTCGCCTGCAATCGAGCAGTGATCTCCGGCATCAGCGCCTCGAGCTCGCGGCGGCCGACGGCGTCGACCAGGACGACGGCGTCGAAGACATCGTCCCTGGTCATGCCGCGCAGCTCGGTCTCCCGGGTCCTGGCGCCGGTGACGTCCGGACGGGCTGTGCCGAGATGGACCGCGTTGACGCCCTCCAACACCAGAAGCTCGTCGGCGAGCGCCGGAGCCAGCGTGCGGAAGGCGTCGGCATCGGCGCCCTCGAACGGCACGCGGAAGGTCGCCATCGCGCCGCCGACGCCGCGCCCGACCGAGACGGCGATGTCGCAGGCGCAGCGGATGAAATTGTAGAAGGTCGGCTGCGTCCTGAGCGTCCAGGGCGTCGGGCTGTTCAGGCGGGCGAGGTATTCCGGCGCGCCGAAGGTGGCGAGGCTCTCGCCCTCGTAGAGGGTGAGGTAGCGATGCCGGTCGCGGGCCCAGTCGACGCCGCGGCGACCGCGCAGGAACCCCGATACGCCGAGACGTTCCGGCATGTGTTCGCGCGTGTGCCAGAGATGGTAGTCGCGCTCCCCTTCCGCCCTGATGTCGTGCCAGACGATCATGAAGGCCTTGCCCCTGAGCGGCATCGAATGTCTCTCCTGCGAGGCTGCACAGCGCGGTGCCGGCACCGGAAACAGGTCAGGCTGTGTGCCGCTGCGGCGCCAGCACGAAGTCGTAGTGAAGGTGGCGATAGGGCTGGTCGATCTGCGCGCCGTCGGGAGCGATGCCCGCCGACATCTCGGCGAAGGGACGGATCAACGAATCCTTGACTCCGAAGACCACGTCGGAATCGAGATAGGCGTCACCCTCGACGAAGACGTGGGTGACGAGCTGCTCGTGCGCCGGCGCCGCGATCATGAAATGGACATGGGCCGGCCGGTAGGGATGGCGCCCCTGCGCCGCCAGCATCTCGCCGACCGGCCCGTCATTGGGGATCGGATAGGCCGCCGGCATGATCATCCAGAAGTGGAAGGCTCCGTTTTGGGCGGTCCTGAGCCGGGCGCGCATGGCGAGGCCGTGATCGTCATCGAGCTGCTGGACGTCGTAGTAGCCGTCGCCGTCGGAGTGCCAGACATCGACCGTCGCACCGGCCAAGGGCGAACCGGCGGCCGCGCCGGTGACAAGCAGAGGCACACCCTCCAGCCCCGGCGAGATATTGGCGCCGAGCGGCAGTTCGGGCGGATCCTGCACATAGAACGGGCCGAGCACCGTGGTTTCGGTGGCGCCGCCCGGCAAGCGATGGTTGAGGGCGTCGACCAGCATCGAGACGCCGAGCGCGTCCGACAGCAGGATGAACTCCTGCCGGTTGGCGTCGCACATGTGGCCGGTTCGGGTCAGGAAGGCGATCGCCTGCGACCACTCTTCCTGCGTCGGCTCGATCTCGCGCACGAAGTCATGCAGGTGGCGCACCAGCGCGTCGCTGATCTGGCGGGCGTGCGGATCGCTAGCCTGCGCGACCCGCTCGCAGACCGCGGCCGTGATCGAGCGCTCGTCGAAATTCCTCACGCTGTCCTCCCTGGCATCATCGTCGTCCATCAGCCTTGCGGCGCTTCCCCGGCCCAGGCGCGTGCGATCAGGCCGCGAATGGCGTCATGCTCTATGGGGCGAGGGTTCGGGTACGGGTTGCGGGTTGCGATCTCGGCCGCCTGCTCGATGCCGCTCTCGGGCATGCCGAGATCGCGCAGGGCGCGGGGCGTGCCGAGCCGTCGCGCGAGATCGTGGACGCCCGTCGCCGCTTCATCGACGCCGAGCGCACGTGCGATGCGCTTCATGGCCTCCGGCGCACTCGCCGCATTGTAGGCGATGGCGTGCGGCAGGATGACCGTATGGGTCTCGGCATGCGGCAGGTCGAAGGCGCCGCAGAGCCAGGCGCCGTGCAGCGCGTCGGAGCGGGCTTGCTGCTGCGACGGCTCGCGCACGATCGCCGGCAAAGCGCGCGCCAGAGCCGCGATCCCCTCTTCCGCCATCAGCGAGACGATGGGGTTGCCGTCCGGAGCGTAGAGCGCCTCGACCGCATGGGCGATCGCATTGATGCCTGAGGTTGCCGAGAGCTGGGGCGGTAGCGTCAGCGTCAGATCGACGTCGTAGATCACCGTCTCCGGCAGGATCTTCGAGCTGCGCTGCGTCGTCTTCAGCCCATCGCGCGTCTCGCCGAGGATCGGCGTCATCTCTGAGCCGGCATAGGTCGCCGGTACGACGATCTGCGGCAGGTCGCTGCGCAGCGCGATGGCCTTGCCGAGCCCGATGGTCGAGCCGCCTCCCAGCGAGACCACGCCGTCGACGCCGAGCGCCGCGACCTCGGCCATGGCGCGCTCGGTCACCTCGACCGGTGTGTGCATCACCGCTCCGGCGAAGACGCCGGCAGTGCGCTCGCCGAGCGACGCCGCCAGCCGCTCGGCTTCGCCTTGCTGAGCCGGCGTCGCCAAGACGAGCACGCGCCGTAGGCCGAGCCGCTCGAGCTCGTCGCCCAGCCGCGAGAGCGTGCCGCTTCCGAAGATCACGCGGGCGGGCAGCGGCTCGTAGACGAAGGGCTGCATGGCGGCGCTCGCATCAGCCCGCCAGCACTGCCGGCTGGTCGGCTGGCGCACCCTTCAGCCAGCCGGCGCCGCGGGCATAGAGGGCCTCGACCTCGCGGCCGGTCAGCCCCGGCATGTCCGGCTTTACCTTGTAGCCGATGCGGGTCTGCAGATAGGCGAGGTGGCGATAGCCTTCCGGAAAGCGCATCAGCAGGTCGCGGTCGAGCGCGAGGGCGGCGGCAGGATCGACCGGATCGATCCGGTCCTTCTCGTAGATCGGCTGGCGCAGCACGATGCCCCAGCGCCCGTCGCGCTTCTCGAGGAAGTCGTAGAAGCGGCCGGTGCAGACGACGTCGCAGACGACGCCGTCGACCTCGGCGCGCTGGCTGATCGTCATCTTCGTCTGGGAGATCGCCCGCGCCCCTTCGACGTCGACCGCGATGCCACCGAGAAAATGCAGGATGCGGACACCGCGTTCGAAACCTTCGCGGCTGACGCGGATGAACTCGTCGCCGGTGCCCTGGAACCAGGTCGCCATCATCCGCCCTTCCGGATGCCAGACCGTTCGGAACCGCTCCCAGTCGCCGGCATCGCGCCAGACCACCCAGTTCTCGAGAAGCTCACGGATGGCGCGCCGGTCGGCCTCATCGCTCGCTGCGGTCATCTCCATCCTCCATATTTGTTTATTTACAGAAACTAGTTTTATATGACGTCCAAACGGAGTCAACGGGGACCTCGATGATGAGATCGATCTCGCTCGCGCATCTAACTGTGCTCGATGCCGATCCGCTGACGCTGATCGATGCCGGCGCGGCCGGCGGCTTCGACGCGATCGGCCTGCGCATCGTGCCGCCGCTTCCGGGCGATGCGATCGTCCCGGTGGTCGGAGACATTCCGCTGCAGCGCCGCATCAAGGAGCGGCTCGCCGCAACCGGCCTGCGCATTCTCGACATCGAGGCGATCTGGCTGTCGCCGCAGACACAGGTCAATGAATTGCAGGCAGCCCTGGACGTCGGAGTCGAACTTGGGGCGCGCTATGTGCTGACCGTCGGCTTCGATGCCGAGCCGGCCCGGCTTCGCGACAATTTCGGGCGCCTGTGCACGCTCGCGAATGCGCGCGGGCTGCGTCCGATGCTGGAATTCATCCCCTATGCGACGATCGCCGATCTCGGCAGTGCGCATGAGCTGCTGCGGCAGGCGGCGCCCAGGGATGCCGGGCTTCTGGTCGATGCGCTGCATCTGAGCCGCTCGGGCGGCAGCCCGGCCGACATCGCCCGCTACGACCCCGGCCTGTTCTCCTATGTCCATCTCTGCGATGCCCCGGCGGTGCCGCCTTCCACCTCCAGCCTCCGTGCCGAGGCCCGCGGCGAGCGGCTCTATCCGGGGCAGGGCGAGCTGTGGCTGGACGCGTTCCTCGACGCGTTCGCGCCCGACACGCCGGTGGGCATCGAGGCTCCATCCGCCGCCCTTG
Source organism: Allobosea sp. NPDC003192 (assembly GCF_050275675.1). Lineage (NCBI taxonomy): Bacteria > Pseudomonadati > Pseudomonadota > Alphaproteobacteria > Hyphomicrobiales > Alloboseaceae > Allobosea > Allobosea sp. NPDC003192. Next base: position 4,747 of record NZ_JBNNPK010000008.1, on the reverse strand, counting down.
CCGCCCTCTCGCCGGCGGAGCGAGCCTTGCGCGCCGGCGAAGCCACAAGGCTTCTGCTCGAACGTAACGCCGCGCAGCGACGCTGATCTCCGCTTCCCTGCAGGCGATGGACTGGCTAGTTTGTTCACACTGATGAACTGAGGCGCGCAGTGAAACACGAAGGACTGAACGAGGATGCGCGTAGCGCCGTCAAGTCGGCTGACCGGCTTCTCGATCTGTTCGAATTGCTGGCTCGCTTCAATGGCGGCCTGTCGCACACCGCGATCACGGAAGCGCTCGGCATCCCCAAGAGCAGCCTGACCCAGCTCCTCAAGACGGCGACTGGGCGCGGCTATGTCGCCTATTTGGCCGCCGGCAAGAGCTATCGCCTGGGCGAGCGCTTCACCAGCATGGCGCGCCTGACTTCGCGCCGGCAGGACCTCGTCGGCCTGGCGCAGCCGGTGCTGGAGCGGATCACCGCGCAGACGGGAGAATCCTCAGCGTTGAACATGCTCAGGGGCAACGAAGCCGAGGTGGTTGCGACCGTCAGCTCTTCGCAGCGGCTGGTCTCCCATATGCGGCTCGGGGATCTGGCGCCGCTCTATGCGACCTCCGGCGGCAAGATCATTCTGGCCCATATGCCGCAGGACTGGCGGGACGAGTATCTGGCAGGCGTGAGTTTCGAGCCGATCACGGCCAATACGCTGTCCTCCGCGACCGAGCTGTGCCGGCAGCTCGACAAGATCCGGCGGGAGGGCATCGCCTATTCCCTTGAAGAGTTCACTCCGGGGATCATCGGGCTGGCGAAGGCTGTGCTCGGCGAGGACGGTGAAGCGCTCGGCTCGCTCAATGTCGCGCTTCCCGCAGTCCGATATAACCCGCGCGCTCAGGCCGTGATCACGGATGCGCTCGACGAAGCCGTGACGGAGCTTCATCGCCAGCTCGCGAGCGCATGACACGTCGGTGTCCGCGACGCCGATCTCAGTGTCGCGGCAGGATCTCCCCGAGGAATTTGCGCGTGCGCTCGTGACGGGGATTGCTGAAGAACTCCTGCGGCGCCCCTTCCTCGACGATCGCGCCACTCGCCATGAAGATCACGCGATCGGCGACCTGACGCGCGAAGCCCATTTCATGGGTGACGCAGATCATCGTCATGCCGTCCTCTGCCAGCGCCACCATCGTATCCAGAACCTCCTTGACCATTTCCGGGTCGAGCGCCGAGGTCGGCTCGTCGAACAGCATCACCTTCGGCTCCATGCACAGCGCCCGGGCGATCGCGACGCGCTGCTGCTGTCCGCCCGAGAGCTGGGCCGGGAACTTCTCGGCCTGGTTGAGGATCTTGACCCGATCGAGCAGGCGGCGCGCCGTCGCTTCGGCCTCAACGCGGGACGCTCCGCGCGAGCGCATCGGCGCCAGCACGCAGTTCTCCAGCACGGTCAGATGCGGGAAGAGGTTGAACTGCTGGAACACCATGCCGACCTCGCGGCGGATGGCGTCGATGACGCCGGCATTCTCGATCAGCCGGGTGCCGTCGACGACGATCTCGCCCTTCTGATAGGGCTCGAGATGGTTGATGCAGCGGATCAGCGTCGACTTGCCGGAGCCAGACGGGCCGCACAACACTATCTTTTCGCCGGTACGGACTGTCTGGTTGATGTCCGTCAGCACCTGGAAGTCGCCGAACCACTTGTTCACGCCCTGCATCGTGATCATCGACGCGGAGTTCTGGTCGGTCATGGCGAAGCCTTTCAAACAGTCGCTCGCAGGGCCCGTTCAGCCGCGAGCGACTGAACGGGACGAAGTCGGGCCAGGTCGATGGCGAGCCTGCTCAGCTCGCGACGAACGGGATGTCCGGCACGCTGTCCGGGAAAGGCGGCAGCGGGTTCTTCATCCACTTCGGATAGACCTTCGCCAGCTCGCCATTGGCTTTGATCTTGTCGATGAAGCCATTGATGAAGGCGTTGATCTCCTTCTCGCCGAGGCGCGTGCAGGCGCCGTTGTAGAGCTTGGTGAACTCGAGCTTGTTCTCGAAGACACCCGGCTTCGCCTCCTCGATGCGCGGGATGTAGAAGATGTTGCCGCCGACCGCCTGGACCTGGCCGGAGAGCAGCGCCTGGATCGTCGGCGCATCGCCGTCGAAGCGCCGGATCGTGGTGCCGGCGGGCGCGCTCTTGGTGACGTCGGCATCCTGCACGCTGCCGCGGGCGACGCCGATCGTGTACTTGCCCATGTCGGCATGTGTCTTCACCGACACGTCTTTCGGCGCGATGAAGGTGATGATGTTGGCGGCGTAGGGCTTGCTGAACTGCACCGCCTTGGCGCGCTCGGGCAGCATCGCCATGGTGGCGAAGAGCACGTCGACGCGGCCGGATGTCAGCGCCGGAATGCGGTTGGCGACGGCGAGCTGCACGAACTCGGCGGGAACGCCGAGCTCCTTGGAAAAGAGCTCCGAAATGTCGGCGTCGAGGCCCTCCTGCTTGCCGGCGGAGTTGACGAAGCCCCAGGGCGGATTGTCACCCTGAATGCCGATGATGACCTTGCCGCGGCTCTTGATCTCGGCCGGCGTCACCGCGAGCGCCGGTCTGGTGATGAGCATCGGCATGGCCAGCGTCGCGGCGCCGGTGGCGATGAGCTGGCGGCGGTTGAGGCCGGTCCTGGTGGTATGGGTCATCGTTCCCTCCTTGCGTTGTTGGTCTTGGTGATGCCGCCGATATCAGTGCGAGGCCGCGGCAAGCCTGCGCTCCAGCCGCGCCCCGTAGAGCGAAAGCGGCCAGCAGATGAGGAAGTAGAGGGCGCCCACCACGCCGAAGACGAGCAGGGGCTTGAATATCTGGTTGGAGATGATCGTCCCGGCCCGGGCGAGCTCGGTGAAGCCGACGATGGCGGCGAGCGAGGTGCCCTTGATCAGCTGGACGAGGAAGCCGATCGTCGCCGGCAGCGAGATTTTGATCGCCTGCGGCAGGACCACGTCCCGCATGCGCGAGACATAGCCGAGGCTGAGCGCCTTGGCCGCCTCGGTCTGCCCCTTCGGCACGGCCTCGATCGAGCCGCGCCAGATCTCCCCGAGGAAGGCGCTGGCGTGCAGCGTGAAGCCGATGGCGACGGAGAGCCAGGCGTCGAGCTTGAGGCCGACCAGGGCAAGGCCGTAATAGACCACGAAGAGCTGCATCAGCAGCGGCGTGCCCTGGAACAGCGCGATGTAACCGGCCGTGCCTCGCTCGAGCGGGCGGATGCCGGAGGTGCGGGCCAGCGCGATGCCGAGGCCGCTGGCGGCGCCGCAGACGAAGCCGATCGCGGACAGGAAGATCGTCCACTTCAATCCGACCAGCAGGAAGAGGAATTCGCTCTCGTTCATGGCGCGCCTCACTTCACCGGGTAGCTGAAATGGCGGGCCGTGATCTGCGCGAACATCCGCATCATCAGCCAGGACATGACGAGGTAGAGCAACGTGACGACGCCGTAGACCTCGAAGCTGCGGAAGCTGTTGTTCTCGATGTTCTGCGCGACCGAGGTCAGCTCGTAGGCCGAGATCGCCGAGGCGATGCTTGTCGTCAGCGTCAGCAGGATGAACTGGCTGGTCAGCGACGGAAAGATCGCGCGCAGCGCCGGCTTCAGCACGACGAGGCGGAAGACCTGGCCCTTGTGCAAGCCGAGCGCCAGCCCGGCCTCGATCTGGCCCTTGCTGATCGACTGCACGCCGCCGCGGATGATCTCGATCGCATAGGCGCCGCCATTGACGCCGAGCGCGATGATCGCGGTCGGCGTTGGATCGAGCCTGATGCCGGCGAGCGGCAGCGCGAAGAAGATGAAATAGATCTGGACCAGGAAGGGCGTGTTGCGGATCAGCTCGACGAAGCTGATCACCAGCCAGCGCAGCCCGCGATAGGGCGAGTCGCGCAGCACCACGCCGCCGATGCCGATGACGAGCGCGAGCACCATGCCCGCGAGCGCCAGTCCGAGCGTGCCGAGGCAGCCCCACAACAGGTCTGGAAGCCCGTCGATGACGGGACCGAAATCGAACTTGTAGTTCAAGACGTTTCTCCCCTCTTTGCCGGACCTTCTTGCGGGTCCGGTAGTCTTGGTCTTCGCTGCCGCCGCTCCTCGGACGTTCAATCGTGTCTGGTTCGCTGACGGCATCGCCGTCGGCGCGAGCGTCGGCCCTAGGGGCGCGCTTCGGCGGCGACTGACTTCGCTTTCAGGCGCGCCGCGGCTTCGATCGCGAGGTCGTAGCCATCGGAACCCAGTCCGCAGATCACGGCGGTTGCCGCGAACGCGATGTAGGAATGGTGCCGGAAGGCCTCGCGCCGATGTACGTTTGCGATGTGCAGTTCGATGATCGGTCCGGCGAAGGTCTTCAGCGCATCATGGATCGCGACCGAAGTATGGGTCAGGGCGCCGGCGTTGATGACGATCGCGTCCGCCTCTTGCCGGGCCTGGTGGATCCAGTCGACGATCTGCCCCTCATGATTGGATTGCCGGAACATCAGCCCGTGGCGCAGAGCCGCACCGGTTCCGCGGCAGCGCTCCTCTATGTCGGCCAGTGTCTCGTAGCCGTAGATGTGCGGCTCGCGCTCGCCCAGCAGATTGAGATTGGGCCCGTTGAGGACGTGAATCGGCTTCGGATTCATGATGCCCTCTTCTGCTGCTCTGATTGGGAGCGAGGTAACGCTGAATAGCGCTCGCGCAGGTCGATCTGCTTGCCGCTGGCGGCCGCTTCGGCCACGGCGAGCGTCGCGATCAGCGTACGTGCGCCATCCTCGACCGGCTG
>NZ_JBNNPK010000007.1:0-272975 GCF_050275675.1 Allobosea sp. NPDC003192 | reverse complement strand
CACCCCCCCCGGCCGATCGGTCCTCCAAACACCCCGCGCGGGCGCGCGGGCGCCGCCCCCCGGCCCCCGGGGCCAAGGCCTTGTCAGGCCGACTTCGACAGGAACTTGACCGCGTCGCCGACGGTCACGATCGTCTCGGCCGCGTCGTCCGGGATCTCGACGCCGAACTCTTCCTCGAAAGCCATGACCAGCTCGACGGTGTCGAGGCTGTCTGCACCGAGGTCCTCGATGAAATTGGCGCCCTCGACAACCTTCTCCGGCTCAACGCCGAGGTGCTCGATCACGATCTTCTTCACGCGCTCGGCGACATCGCTCATGGGTCTTTCCCTCAAACCTCGAAAACACACCGCTGAATGCGACGCGTGGGTGAAACTGATTTCCCGGCCCGGATCTTCGCCTGGCGGCGGACCACGCCGGGGAGTTCATCGCTGCACAAACGCAACAACCGGGCCGGCGTCAAGTCCCAAGAGCACGCGCCGATCAGATTGCAATGCAATCTGATCGGATCACGCGTTCTCCAACAAGAGCTTAGAGACGGATTCACCGATCAGGCTGATTCAGCCTGATCGGATCCGGCTCTAGAACACCGATCGGCGCTTGGCCGGCAGGGTCATTAACACACTCGTAATGGGCTGGCGAGAGCGCAGCACAAACCTTTAAGTGTATTAAAAATCTGAACTAACCAATTCAGATCATTGCCATTCCGCCGTTGACGTGCAGGGTCTGCCCGGTCACGTAGCCGGCTTCCTCGCTGGCGAGATAAGCCACCGCCGCAGCGACGTCCGCTCCCTGGCCGAGGCGCCCCATCGGCACGTCGGCGAGGATGCCCTCGCGCTGCTTCTCGTTCAGCACATCGGTCATCGGCGACTCGATGAAGCCCGGCGCGACGACGTTGACGGTGATGTTGCGGCTAGCGACCTCCGCGGCCAGCGACTTCGACATGCCGATCAGCCCGGCCTTGGAGGCGGCGTAGTTACCCTGCCCCGGATTGCCGCTGGTGCCGACGACGGAGCCGATCGAGACGATGCGGCCATAGCGACGGCGCATCATGCTCTTCACCGCCGCGCGCGAGAGCCGGAAGGCAGCAGTCAGATTGACGGCCAGGACGAGATCCCAGTCCTCGTCCTTGAGGCGCATGAAGAGGTTGTCGCGGGTAACACCGGCATTGTTGACGAGGATGTCGAGCCCGCCGAGCTTGGCCTCGGCCGCCGGCACCAGCGCCTCGACCGAATCGCGGTTCGACAGATCGCAGGGCGTGATCTCGGCCCGCTCGCCGAGCTCCTTCGCCAGAGCTTCCAGCGCCTCGACGCGGGTGCCGGACAAGGCGACGGTCGCGCCCTGGGCATGGAGCCGGCGCGCGATCGCGCCGCCGAGGCCGCCCGTGGCGCCAGTGACCAGCGCCTTCTTTCCCGTCAGATCGAGCATACTGCCTCCCTTGATCGCCGGCTCTATTGCCGTTCAGCCCTTCTGGGCCTTGTAAGCCGCAATGTCGTCGGGCGTGCCGATCGACGCCGCAGTCGTTCCCGCCGCGATACGCTTGACCAGGCCGGCGAGCACCTTGCCCGAGCCGACCTCGTAGAACTGGGTGACACCCGCAGCCGCCATCGCCTCGACGCATTCGCGCCAGCGCACAGTGCCGGTGACCTGCGCCACCAGCGAGGCGCGGATCGCGGCCGGGTCGCTGAGGGGAGCGGCGCCGACATTGGCCATGACCGGCACGACCGGCGCCTGCATCGAAACCTCGGCGAGCGCCGCCTGCATGGCCTCGGCCGCCGGCTGCATCAGGGCGCAGTGGAAGGGCGCGGAGACCGGCAGCAGCATGGCGCGGCGCACGCCGCGTTCGCCGGCGAGCGCGATCGCCCGCTCGACCGCCGCCTTGGCGCCGGAGAGCACGACCTGTCCACCGCCATTGTCGTTGGCCGCCTGGCAAACCTGGCCCTCGGCGGCGTCGGCCGCGATCGCACGGGCCTGCTCCAGCTCGACGCCGAGCAGCGCCGCCATGGCGCCCTCGCCTGCCGGCACCGCCTTCTGCATGGCGTCACCGCGGATGCGCAGCAACCGGGCTGCATCGCTGATCGAAAAGGTGCCGGCCGCAGCCAGCGCCGAATACTCGCCGAGCGAATGGCCGGCGACGAAAGCGGCGTCGTTCTTCAAAGAGAGCCCGGCCTCGGCCTCAAGCACGCGGATCGCGGCCAGGCTCACCGCCATCAGCGCCGGCTGGGCGTTGGCGGTCAGGGTCAGCTCCTCGCCGGGACCGTCCCACATCAGGGTGGAGAGTTTCTGCGAGAGTGCGGCATCGACCTCGTCGAAGACGGCGCGCGCCACCGGAAAGGCTTCGGCGAGCGCCTTGCCCATGCCGACGGCCTGCGAACCCTGCCCTGGAAAGATGAAAGCCGTCGCCATGTCGCAATGGTCCTGAAGATCACGCTTGGTTAATAAAGTCCGGGCGCAGTCGCACCGTGCGGTGGGCCAAGTCAAGGCGTTTACGCGACTAAAGTCGACCTTCGCTGGCATTTTCCGGTGTTTTCCGCTTGCATGATAGAGCGTCCCGCTGTAACGACCGCCTCGGTTTGTTCGGCCGGAGGCTGAACGGACGGCGAAGCGATTCCCAAAAAGGAAGCGTTTTGTAGGCTTCTCCCTGGAGGGCCGCCGTCCCGTGTCTCCGCCTTCGAAGAAATCCTGTCGGGCCTTTATCCAGGGCTCGGAGGGCTCCGCGTCGAACGAAACCGGTGAACGAAGAAAGGCCAATCATGGCATTGTACGAGCACGTTCTGCTCGCGCGGCAAGACGTCAGCGCGCAGCAGGTCGAGGCCCTTGTCGAGCAGTTCAAGGGCATCGTCGAGGCGAATGGCGGTTCCGTCCCCAAGGTCGAGTACTGGGGTGTGAAGTCGCTGGGCTATCGCATCAAGAAGAACCGCAAGGCGCACTACTCGCTGCTGAACATCAACGCTCCCGCGGCGGCCATCGCCGAGATGGAGCGCCAGATGCGCATCAACGAAGACGTGCTGCGCTTCATGACCATCCGCGTCGAGGAACTCGAGGAAGGTCAGTCGGTCATGCTGCAGAAGCGCGACCGCGACGAGCGTAGCGACCGCTTCGACCGTGGTCCGGGCGGCGACCGTTTCGACCGCGGCCCGCGCCGCGAGCGCCCGCGTCGTGAAGACGAGGCGACCACCGAGACCGCTGGGGAGGCCTGAGCATGTCGACTGCATCCGCCGGCGCCCGCCGCCCCTTCTTCCGCCGCCGCAAGTCCTGCCCGTTCTCGGGCGAGGGCGCGCCGAAGATCGACTACAAGGATGTGCGCCTGCTCTCGCGCTACATCTCCGAGCGCGGCAAGATCGTGCCGTCGCGCATCACGGCCGTCTCGGCCAAGAAGCAGCGTGAGCTCGCCCAGGCGATCAAGCGCGCCCGCTTCCTCGGCCTGCTGCCCTACGTCATCCGCTGAGCGGATGAGGATTTCCCCGGCGGCGCCCAGCGCCGCCGGGCTTTCGATCTCACGTGAACTTTAGTCGCCAGGCGGTGAAAACCCGTCTGGTATGTTGAGGCGAAAGCCTCTCACCCTGCCCTTTTCGAGCAGCGGGACAGCAGGACGGATATGCTCCCCATCGTCGGCATCGGCGCCGGGCTGGTTTCAGCCCTCCTGTTCACAGTGGTGATCACCGGATCGCCGCTGGCGCTGCTGTTGTCCTATGTCGCGCCGCTCCCGGTCTTCATCGCCGCCCTCGGCTGGAACCATCGCGCCGGGCTGGTTGCGGTCGCTGCCGGCACGCTTGCCGTCACCGTCGTACTCAAGCTCTCGCTCGGGCTCGCCTTCGCGATCGGCGCGGCTTTGCCGGCCTGGTGGATCGCCTATCTCGCCCTGCTCGCCCGCGGTGACGACCAGGGTAATAGCGAGTGGTATCCACTCGGGCGCCTGCTGGTCTGGATCGCCGCGGTCGCTACGCTGGTGACGGTCGGCGGCGCGCTCGCGATCTCAACCGATTTCGAGACCTATCACCGCGTCATGTCGCATGGCCTGCGTCTCGTGCTGACTGGCGGCGAGGGCATCGGCCCGGTGGTGCGGCTGCCGGCAGGCGTCGATGCCGGCGAGCTTGCGGCGCGGCTCGCTGCCCTGGTCCCCGCCGCGGCCGGCGCCTCCTTCGTGCCGATGATCGTCGCCAATCTCTGGCTGGCGGCGAAGGCCGTCCAGGTTTCCGGCCGGCTACCGCGGCCCTGGCCCCTCATTTCCTCGACGCGCCTGCCGGCGCAGGCGGTCGCCGGGCTACTGGGCGGCATCCTGCTCAGCTTTGCCGGCGGCTTCATCGGCCTTGCCGGCGCTGCCCTGGCCGGTGCGCTGATCGCCGCCTTCGGCCTCGCAGGGCTCGCCGCCGTGCACGACATCAGCCGCGGCAAGGCCTGGCGGACGCCGACGCTGTTCGCGGTCTACCTCGCGCTGGTGATCATGCTGATCACCGTCTTCCCGTTCCTCGCGCTGCTCGGCATCGCCGACGCGCTGATCGACCTTCGCCGGCGCAAGCCGCCGGCGTCGCCTGCTGCCTGAACCAACGCCTATTCACGACATCAAAGGAGAAGACCCATGGAAGTGATCCTGCTCGAACGCGTCGCCAAGCTCGGCCAGATGGGTGAAACCGTCCGCGTGCGCGACGGCTATGCCCGCAATTTCCTGCTCGCCCGCGGCAAGGCCCTGCGCGCCACCGAAGAGAACAAGAAGCGCTTCGAGACCCAGCGTGCCCAGCTCGAGACCCGCAACCTCGAGCTGAAGCGCGAGGCCGATTCGGTCGCCGAGAGCCTCAACGGCCAGTCGGTCGTGATCCTGCGCCAGTCGGGCGAGTCCGGCGTGCTCTACGGCTCGGTCTCGACCCGTGACATCGCCGAGGCGCTGAGCGCCGCCGGCTTCACCGTCGACCGCAACCAGGTCACGCTCAACACCCCGATCAAGACGCTCGGCCTGCACACCGTCCCGGTCGTGCTGCATCCGGAAGTCTCGGTCACCGTGACCGTGAACGTCGCCCGCTCCGCCGAGGAAGCCGAGCGCCAGGCTGCCGGCGAGAACGTCACGGCCCGCGAGGAGTTCGACCTCGACGATCTCGGCCTCGAGGTCGGCGCGGCGCTGGCCGAGGCCGGCGACGACGACCGCTGAGCCCTTTCAGCGGCTTACGCGAGTCAATGGGCGCCGTGGCAACACGGCGCCCTTTTTCATGCGCTGTGGACAGCGTGCAGAGTTGACGGTATTAGGCGTGTTCCTAATTTGTTCATGTTCATGACTCACCGGCATTAACCTATCCAGAGCCATGTCCAGCGCCACCGCCCTCGTCGCCCGCCTCGAAACCAGTCAAGAGGCGAACTTCCGCGTCCAGCCGCACAACATCGAGGCGGAGCAGGCGCTGCTGGGCGCCATCCTGGTCAACAACGATGCGTTCTACCGGGTCTCGGACTTCCTGCAGCCCGAGCACTTCTTCGAGGAGCTGCACCGGCGCATCTTCGAGATGATGGCCAGCATGATCCGGGCGGGCAAGATCGCAACGCCGATCACGCTCAAGACCTTCATCGGCGAGATCGATCTCGGCGGCATCACCGCGCCGCAATACCTCGCCCGGCTCGCGGCCGAAGCGACCACCGTCATCAACGCCGCCGATTACGGGCGGACGATCTACGATCTTGCCATCCGCCGCCAGCTGATCGGCGTCGGCGAGGAGCTCGTCAACGTCGCCTATGATGCGCCGGTCGAGATGGCGCCGCGCGAGCAGATCGAGGACGCCGAGCGCAAGCTCTACGCGCTCGCCGAGAAGGGGCGCTACGAGGGCGGATTCCAGAAATTCGACGGCGCGCTCCGGCTTGCCATCGACATGGCGGCGAGCGCCTTCCAGCGCGCCGGCGGCCTCTCCGGCATCTCGTCCGGCCTGCGCGATCTCGACGCGCGAATGGGCGGCCTGCAGCGCTCCGACCTGATCGTGCTCGCCGGCCGCCCGGCCATGGGCAAGACCTCGCTGGCCACCAACATCGCCTTCAACATGGCCAAGGCCTGGCGGGGCGAGCGCCAGGAGGACGGCTCGATCAAGTCGGTCGACGGCGCCATCGTCGGTTTCTTCTCGCTCGAAATGTCGGCCGACCAGCTCGCCACCCGTATCGTCGCCGAACAATCCAGCATCTCCTCCTACAAGATCAGGCAAGGCCGCATCACCGAAGGCGATTTCGCCCGGCTGACGGATGTCGCCGCCCAGATCGAGAAGCTGCCGCTCTATATCGACCAGACCGGCGGCATCTCGATCGCCCAGCTCGTCGCACGCGCCCGCCGACTGCAGCGCCAGAAGGGTCTCGACGTCCTGTTCATCGACTATTTGCAGCTGCTCTCCGGCTCGGCCAAGAACGGCCAGAATCGCGTCCAGGAACTGACCGAGATCACCACCAGCCTGAAAGCGCTGGCCAAGGAGCTGAACGTCCCGATCATCGCGCTCTCCCAGCTCTCGCGCCAGGTCGAGAACCGCGACGACAAGCGTCCGCAGCTCTCGGACTTGCGCGAATCCGGCTCGATCGAGCAGGACGCCGACGTGGTGATGTTCGTCTACCGCGAAGAGTACTATCTCAAGGCCAAGGAGCCCCGGCCGGGCACCGACGAGCACAACAAATGGGTGATGGAGATGGAGGCGGCCCACGGGCTCGCCGAGCTCATCATCGGCAAGCAGCGCCACGGCCCGACCGGAACTGTCGCCCTGCAGTTCGACGCCGACGTGACGCGCTTCTCCGACAGGGCCGACCAGAGCCATCTACCGGAACGCCTCGAATGAACGCCTTCGACACGCCCGAGAATGCCGGCCACGGCGCCATCCTGACGATCGACCTCGGCGCGCTCGTCGCCAACTGGCGCATGCTGAAGCAGCGCGCCGGCACGGAGGCAGCCGCCGTGGTCAAGGCCAATGCCTATGGCATCGGCATCGAGCCGGCAGTGACCGCGCTCGCAAAGGCCGGCTGCAGGACCTTCTTCGTCGCGCATCTCTCGGAAGCGGTGCGGGCTCGCGCCGTCGCACCGGAGGCGACCATCTATGTGCTGAACGGCCTCGCGCCGGAAACCGGCGGCGCTTATGCCGAGCACGACCTTTCGCCGGTGCTGGGCTCGCATGAGGAGCTGCTCGAATGGGCCGGTTTCCGGCAGAGCGGCGCCAGGGTCCGGCCAGCGGCGCTGCATGTCGACACGGCGATGAACCGGCTCGGGCTCTGGCCCGGCGAAGGGCTCGACCTGGCGCGCGAGAAGAGCGGCGTGATCGCCGCCGCCGGCATCGGGCTGGTGATGAGCCATTTCGCCGCCTCGGAGGTGATCGACGATCCGGCCAATGCCCGACAGGTTTCCGCCTTCGCCGAGATCGCCGCCGCCTTCCCCGGCGTGCCGGCCTCGCTGCTGAATTCGTCCGGCCATTTCCTGCCGGGCTGCCCGTCCTATCAGCTCACGCGGCCGGGCTATGCGCTCTATGGCGGGAATCCGACGCCCGGACAGCCGAACCCGATGCGTCCGGTGGTCGGGCTCGAGGCGCAGATCATCCAGCTGCGCGAGGTCGAGGCCGGGACGCAGGTCGGCTATAACGGCACCTGGACGGCAAAAGGCCGGCGCAAGCTCGCCACCATCTGCCTGGGCTATGCCGACGGCTATCCGCGCAATGCCAGCTGGACCGATCGTTCGCAGGGCGGCTCGGCACTGGTCGGCGGCGTGCGCTGCCCCTTCGTCGGCACGGTCTCGATGGACCTGATCATCGTCGACGTCTCGGACGCCCCCGCAGAAGCCGCCAGACGCGGTGCGCTGGTCACATTGATCGGAGGCGAGCTCGACCTTGAAGCGGTCGGCGCCGGCGCCAAGACAATCGGCTACGAGATCCTGACCAGCCTCGGCCGCCGCCATGCGCGGCGCTATATCGGGCTGTAATGGCCAAGCGCGGTCCGACCTATATCTGCCAAGCCTGCGGCGCGGTCTATCACCGCTGGCAGGGCAAGTGCGATTCCTGCGGCACCTGGTCGTCGCTCGCCGAGGAGGCGCAGGCCGCGCCGGTCCCCGGTGGCGGCCGGGTGCCCTCCGGCGGTCGGGCCCGCGGCCGCATCTTCGCGCTGGAGAGCCTGAAGGGCGAGACGCAGGATGCGCCGCGCATCATCTCGGGGATCGGCGAGCTCGACCGCGTCACCGGCGGCGGCTTCGTGCCGGGCTCGGTCCTGCTGATCGGCGGCGATCCCGGCATCGGCAAGTCGACGCTGCTGATGCAGGCCTGCGCCGCCATGGCATCGAGCGGCCGGCGCGTCGTCTATGTCTCGGGTGAGGAATCGACCAGCCAGGTCCGCCTGCGCGCCCAGCGCATGGGCCTCGCCGAGGCGCCGGTCGACCTCGCCGCCGAGACGAACATCGAGGATATCATCGCAACGCTCGGCCAGGGCCAGCGCCCTGCCCTCGTCGTGATCGATTCGATCCAGACGATGTGGTCCTCCGAGGTCGAGAGTGCGCCCGGCACGGTGACGCAGGTGCGCGGCTCGGCCCAGGCGCTGATCCGCTACGCCAAGACCTCGGGCGCCTGCCTGATCCTGGTCGGCCATGTCACCAAGGACGGCCAGATCGCCGGGCCCCGCGTGGTCGAGCACATGGTCGACGCGGTGCTGTCCTTCGAGGGCGAAGGCACGCATTCCTTCCGTATCCTGCGCGGCCAGAAGAACCGCTTCGGCGCCACCGACGAGATCGGCGTCTTCGAGATGACCGGCGCCGGCCTGTCCGAAGTCGGCAACCCCTCTGCCCTGTTCCTCGCCGGACGCGACCAGGATGCGCCGGGTGCGGCCGTGCTCGCCAGCATCGAGGGCACACGGCCGGTCCTGGTCGAGATCCAGGCACTGGTGGCGCCGAGCGCGCTCGGCACGCCGCGCCGCGCCGTGGTCGGCTGGGAGAACAGCCGCCTCGCCATGGTGCTGGCGGTGCTGGAGACGCATGGTGGGCTGAAGCTCGGCCAGCATGATGTCTATCTCAACGTCGCCGGCGGCCTGCGCGTCGGCGAGCCGGCGGCGGACCTTGCCGTCGCCGCAGCGCTCGTCTCCTCGCTGACCGGGGCGATCCTGCCCTCGGGCGCGGTCCATTTCGGCGAGATCGCGCTCTCAGGCGCGATCCGGCCGGTCTCGGTCGCCGCTGCCCGGCTGCGGGAGGCCGCCAAGCTCGGTTTTGAAAGTGCCGTTCTGCCCTCGGCAGGGGCCGATATCGGCGACGGCAACGGCCTGAGATTGCGGCGCCTCAGCCATGTCGGCGAACTCGTCGCCGAAATCGCAGCAAGCGCCCCGCGAGCCCGCTCCGGTCAGCGCGCTCAGCAAGCGGACCGGTAAAATCGTCTCCATTTGAAGCGCGAGAAGCGGATTCAGCGATCAGCTTGGATAACTTGGCAGAATCCAGTTCTCGCAGCGCAAAATGAACCGACTGCATGGGTGACGTGCGGCACGCGAGCGGGTATAGCAAAATCCGCCCGGCCCACCCATTTGACGCGTGCCGGCCCCGATTTTGCAGCGAAGCGGCCCAGACATGCCTGTGACCATTCTCGATCTCGTCGTCATCGGCGTGGTGCTGATCTCGGCTTTGCTGGCGGCCGTGCGCGGCTTGACGCGCGAAGTGCTGGCGATCGCCTCCTGGGCGGCGGCGGCCGTCGTCGCCTGGATCTTCCATCCGCAACTGCTGCCGCTGGCGCAGCAGCACATCCCGAACAAGACCGTGGCGCTGGTCGCGGTGATCGCGGCGCTATTCCTGGGCACGCTGATCATCGTCTCGCTGATCACGGCGCGGATTTCGGACTTCGTTCTCGATTCGCGCATCGGCGCGCTCGACCGCACCCTCGGCTTCGTCTTCGGCGCCGCCCGCGGCCTGCTGCTCGCGGTCGTCGGCTATCTCTTCTTCACCGCGCTGGTGCCTGAGAAGATGCAGCCGGCCTGGGCGCGTGATTCGCGCTCGAAGCCGCTGCTGGAGGAAACCGGCCGCAGCCTGCTCACAATGCTGCCGCAGGATATCGATTCAGAGTTCGTGAAGAAGCTGCTGCAACCGAAGGCGCCCGAGTCGACCGACGCACCGGCCGAGGAGCCGCGCACGCCCGGCGCCACCCCGCCGGCCGGCGGCACCGCCCCGGCTGACCCGCAGCGCCGCACCCAGGCGCCCGCCACCGATCGGCAGGCCCTGCAGCGCGTGATCGATTCGACCGCTCCGGCCACCACCGGCGCCACGCCTGCCCCGGCGCAACGCCGGCCCTGATCGGAACCAGAGCATGGTCCCATCACAAAAACGGCATCCGTTCTTGTGATGGGGCGATGCTCCAACAAGTAGTTGGCAAATTCTTTCCGATGGGCCGCTCCGGCCGAATGGAAAGCGTACCGAAGCCGCGATGGAGCCTGCGATGAGCCTGATCCACGATGCCGACGCCGTGTTCGACCCGAATGCCGATCGCCTGCGCGAGGAGTGCGGCGTCTTCGGCATTTTCGGACATGAGGATGCGGCGGCGCTGACCGCGCTTGGGCTGCATGCCTTGCAGCATCGCGGCCAGGAAGCGACCGGCATCGTCTCGTTCGATGGCAAGCGCTTCCATACGGAGCGTCAGCTCGGCCTGGTCGGCGACGTCTTCTCCGACGCCAGCGTGATCGAAAAGCTGAAGGGCAAGCAGGCGATCGGCCATGTCCGCTATTCGACCACCGGCGAGACCATCCTGCGCAATGTCCAGCCCCTGTTTTCCGAGCTGCAT
Organism: Allobosea sp. NPDC003192; assembly: GCF_050275675.1. Classification (NCBI taxonomy): domain Bacteria; kingdom Pseudomonadati; phylum Pseudomonadota; class Alphaproteobacteria; order Hyphomicrobiales; family Alloboseaceae; genus Allobosea; species Allobosea sp. NPDC003192. The sequence continues at coordinate 262,245 of NZ_JBNNPK010000007.1, read as the reverse complement.
GGCGGCGGCTTCGCGGTCGCCCATAACGGCAACCTGACCAACGGGCTGACGCTGCGGCGCAATCTCGTCCGCGACGGCGCGATCTACCAGTCGACCTCCGACACCGAGGTCGTGCTCCACCTCGTCGCCCGCAGCCGCAAGCCGAAATTCATCGAGCGCTTCATCGACGCGCTGCGCCAGATCGAGGGCGCCTATGCCTTCGTCGGCATCACCAACAAGAAGTTGGTCGGCGCGCGCGATCCGCTCGGCATCCGCCCGCTGGTGCTCGGCGAGCTGAACGGCTGCCCGATCCTGACCTCAGAGACCTGCGCGCTCGACATCATCGGCGCCAAATTCGTCCGCGAGATCGAGAATGGCGAGGTCGTCGTCATCTCCGAGCAGGGCATCGAGAGCCACAAGCCTTTCCCGCCGGTGCCGGAGCGGCCCTGCGTTTTCGAGTACATCTATTTCGCCCGGCCGGATTCGATCGTGAAGGGCCGCAGCATCTATGAGCGGCGCAAGGCGATGGGCGCCCAGCTTGCGCTGGAAGCCCCGACCGAGGCCGACGTGATCGTGCCGGTGCCGGATTCCGGCGTACCGGCGGCGCTCGGCTATGCCCAGGCGAGCGGCATCCCGTTCGAGCTCGGCATCATCCGGAACCACTATGTCGGCCGCACCTTCATCGAGCCGACGCAGAAGGTGCGCGAGCTCGGCGTGCGCCTGAAGCACTCTGCCAATCGCAGCGTGGTCGAGGGCAAGCGCATCGTGCTGGTCGACGATTCGATTGTGCGCGGCACGACCTCGCTGAAGATCGTCAAGATGATGCGCGAGGCCGGCGCGCGCGAGGTGCATTTCCGCATTTCCTCGCCGCCGATCACCCATCCCGACTATTATGGCATCGACACGCCCGACCAGCAGAAGCTGCTTGCTGCGACCCATACGCTCGAGGAAATGCGCCAGTTCGTCGGCGCCGATTCGCTCGCCTTCATCTCGGTCGACGGGCTCTACAAGGCGATGGGCCATGAGCGGCGCGATCCGACCCGGCCGCAATTCACCGACCATTGCTTCACCGGCGACTATCCGACTTCGCTGACCGACCTCGTCGGCGAGAGCGCCAAGCAGCAGATGTCGCTGCTGGCCGAAGCTGGCTGAGCCTTTCGACAGGACTTCGATGACCAAGCCTCTGGAAGGGCGCATTGCGCTCGTCACCGGCGCGTCGCGCGGCATCGGCCGCGCTGCGGCGCTCGCCTACGCCGAGGCCGGCGCCCATGTCATCGCCCTGGCGCGCACCACCGGCGCGCTCGAGGAACTCGATGACGAGATCCGGGCGATCGGCGGCAGCGCGACGCTGGTGCCGGTCGACCTCGCCGATGCCGAGGCGATCGAGAAGCTTGGCCCGGCTCTGCTGGAGCGCTGGGGCCGGCTCGACATCCTGCTCGCCAATGCCGGCATCCTCGGCCCGCTTTCACCGCTGACCCATGTCAGCGCCAAGGAGTGGGCGCAGGTCTTCGACATCAATGTCAGCGCCAACTGGCGGCTGCTGAAATCGGTCGAGCCAGCGCTGAAAGCCTCCGAATCCGGCCGCGCGATCTTCGTATCGTCCGGCGCGGCGCATAAGGGTCTGGCCTATTGGGCTCCGTACGCGGTCTCCAAGGCGGCGCTCGAAGCGATGGCGCGCAGCTATGCCGACGAGACCCGGAACACCAATCTGCGCGTCATGCTGGTCAATCCCGGGCCGCTGCGCACCCGGATGCGCGCCCAGGCGATGCCGGGCGAAGACCCCCAAACGCTGAAGACGCCGGAAGAACTGGCGCCGCATCTGGTCGCAATCGCCTCGCCGGAGTGGACCGAGACCGGCAAGATCTTCGATTTCCCGCAAGGCAAGGTTCTGACGCCGCAGATGCCGGCGTAGCAGGCGCCGTCATTCTCGGCCGGAGCGTAGCGAAGAGCCGAGAATCTCAGGACCAGTAGGCGCGGACTGGAGCATCATTCGGCCGGAGATGCTCGGGTCGAGCCCGAGCATGACGCGCCTCTCATCGCGCCGCCACATACTCCCGCACCACCGCGATCAGGTCGGGCACGGTCAGGTTCGGCAGGGCCGCCATCTCGTCGAGCGAGAACCAGCCGATCCGGACATGCTCGTCGGAGAGGTTCTCCGCCTCGCCGCCGTCCCAACCCGAGACGACATAGATGTGGTGCAGCGCGGCGCCGTTGCGCTCGGGGAAGCGTTCCTCGGCCGAGAGCATCAGGCGGTAGGTCAGCGGCGCCAGCCCGACCTCCTCGCGGCATTCGCGGATGAGCGCGGCTTCGAGTTCCTCGCCCGCCTCGACCCGGCCACCGATCGCGTCCCAATGATCGGCCCAGGCGCGCTTCCAAGACGCGCGCAAGCCGAGCAGCACCCGCCCGTCGGCGCGCAGGAAGAGCGCGCTGACGGTCTCCAGCATCAGCCCTTGCTCTTGTCGTAGGGGTTGGCGCCGCCGCGGGTATGGAGCCGGATCGGCGTGCCCGGCAGCTCGAAGGCCTCGCGCAGGTTGTTGGTCAGATAGCGCAGATAGGACACCGGCAGATGCTCGAGCTGGTTGCCGAACAGCGCAAAGGTCGGCGGCCGCGCCTTGGCCTGCGTCATATAGCGAATCTTGATGCGCCGGCCGGCGACGGCCGGCGGCGGATGGGCCGAGAGCACGCCTTCGAGCCAGCGATTGATCCTCGCGGTCGAGACACGGCGATTCCAGACCTCATAGGCGCGGAAGACCGCCTGCATCAGCCGGTCGATACCCTCGCCGGCGATCCCCGAGAGCGGCACGATCTCGACGCCGCGAATCTGCGCCAGCAGATGGTTGGCCTTCTCCTTCAGCTCGGCGAGCAGGCCCTGCTTGTCGGCGACGAGGTCCCATTTGTTCAGGCCGATGATGACGGCGCGGCCCTCGCGCTCGGTCAGGTCGGCCAGCGTCAGGTCCTGCTTCTCGAACGGGATGGTCGCGTCGAGCAGGACGACGACGACCTCGGCGAAGCGTATGGCGCGCAGCGAATCCGCCACGGCGAGCTTCTCCAGCTTCTCGTCGATGCGGGCGCGCTTGCGCATGCCAGCAGTGTCGAACAGCTTCACCGGCCGGCCACGCCATTCCCATTCGACCGAGATGGTGTCGCGGGTGATGCCGGCCTCGGGGCCGGTCAGCAGGCGCTCCTCGCCGATCATCCGGTTGACCAGGGTCGACTTGCCGGCATTCGGGCGGCCGATGATGGTGACGCGCAGCGGCCGGTTGGGGTCGGCGTCCTCATCGTCCGCAACCGCGGCAGGCGCATCGGCCCACGCCTCCTCCTCGTCCTCTTCCGGCTCGTCGACGATATAGGGCGCGAGCGCTTCAAGCAGGTCGGCGGTGCCTTCGCCATGCTCGGCCGAGAACGGCACGGGATCGCCGAGGCCGAGCGAATAGGCCTCCATGACGCCGTCCTTGCCCTTGTTGCCCTCGGCCTTGTTGGCGAGCAGGATCACGGGCTTGCCCGAGCGGCGCACCAGATCGGCGAAAGGCTGGTCCATCGGCGTCAGGCCGAGCCTGGCGTCGATCATGAACAGGATGACGTCGGCCTGCTCGATCGCGGTTTCGGTCTGGGCGCGCATGCGGCCAGCGAGCGAATCCTTGTCGGCCTCTTCGAGACCGGCAGTGTCGATCACCGTGAAGCGCAGATGGCCGAGGCTGGCCTCGCCCTCGCGGCGGTCGCGGGTGACACCCGGCTGATCGTCGACCAGCGCCAGCTTCTTGCCGACGAGCCGGTTGAACAGGGTCGACTTGCCGACATTGGGCCGGCCGACGATGGCGATGATGGCGCTCATGATCCGTCTTTAATGCAGCATCGGGCCTCGTCCGGAAAGTGGGCCCACTCTCCGGTCCGAAGCCCCAGCCTGATGGCTGCCGCCCGCAAGGGCGGCGTCCGATTTCAGTTCTTGGTGGTGACGGGGCCGCCGCGCACCAGCGTCAGATAAAGCTCGACGCGCTGGCGCAGCACCTGCGGCGATTGCGGGTCGGCGACGACGGCGTCGAACCAGCGCCCGGCATCCTCGAAGAGGTTGGCCTTCAGCGCGGCGATGCCGAGGAACTCGCGGGCCGAATGGCGCCAGAGCCCGGTCGGCGTCGCCAGCGGCTCGAGCTCCTTGCGCAGCTCGGCATAGGGCACGAGGTCGACGCGCAGCATGCCGGCGCGCAGGCGGGCGAGATCGCGATGATACTGGTCGAGCGCGGCATCGTTGGCGAGAGCGTCAAAGGCGGCCGCACCGGCGGCCGCATCGCGCTTGCCGACCTCGGCCGCGAGGCGGAAGCGCGAGAGCAGGCGATAGCCCGCCGGAGCATTGGCGGAGAGCTCGGTCAGCGTCGCCTCGGCCGCGCTGGCGTCGTTGTCGCGCGAGGCGCGCACCGCCGCCTCGAACTTTGCGCCGACGGCCTCGGCCTTCTTGCGCTCCTGCTGCTGCCAGAACTGCCAGCCGGCGACACCGGCCACCGCCAGTACGGCGATGGCGATGAAGACATTGCCATACTTCTTGAAGACGGCGGCCGCCTTGTCGCGGCGGACCTCCTCATCGATCTCGCGGAAAATATCGGACATGACGCCTCAAACTGACCTTCGCGCGCTTTCCACCTGACCGACATCGGTCAAACGGACAGAATTCGCGCGAAGCTGAAAAACTGCGCATGCCGGGTAGCACCTTTGCCGGCGGAATGCGAGCCGGAACGGCCACACGGAGCCGTCAGCGCAGGCTTATTGCGGCGCTACGCCGCCGCAGCCAATCCTGTGATCACAGTATCGATGAGCTTGCGCCATTCGCCGGCGTCAGCTCCCCCCGCGATGGCGAGAGCAGCACGGTCATAGGCAGCGCTCAGGAGCTGTGCGGTCGGCGCCAGCGGCAGCGCCGGCAGCGCACCGACCTGCATCGCCGCCGCGAGCCCTTCGCGCAAGGTCCGCCCGCCATGGCGGGCGTCGATCGCATCGAGCTCATCTCGGCCGAGTACGGCGGCGGCGTCGATCAGCAGCAGCTGGGTCCGGCCCGGGACCTGCATCGCCTCCAGAAAGGCCGCGCCGCCCTTGCTGAAGGCCTTCAGCGGCGACAGGCCAGGCCGGGCCGCACCCTCGATCTCATGCGCGACCGCGGCCGATTCCGCCTCGACCACCGCCCGGAACAGCGCCCGCTTGTCGGCGAAGTGGTGATAGAGCGCGCCCCGCGTCACGCCAGCCTCGGCCACCAGCTCGGGCGTGCCCGTCTCGGCATAGCCGCGATCAACGAAGAGCTTGCGCCCGGCGGCGATCAACGCGGCCCGGGTGGTTTCGGAGCGATCCCTGTTGGATCGGCGTCCACTCTCTTGCATACATGCAGCCTGTATGTTATTTCACATAAACATGCAGATTGTATGTTTATGAAGAGAGGCAGGCAAGCCCATGAAAGTCACGAGCTATTACCCGGTGATCATGACCGAGAAGGTCGCCGAGACCGCCGCCTTCTACATCGCGCATTTCGGTTTCGAAGCACTGTTCGAGGCCGATTGGTACGTCCACCTGCAGTCGACCGTGGACGAGCGGGTCACGCTCGCGGTGCTGAATGGTAGCCATGAGACGATCCCCCTCCCCGGCCGCGGGCGCGTCCGCGGGCTGATCCTGAATTTCGAGGTCGAGGACGTCGATGCGGAATACGCCCGGCTAAAGGCAGCCGGCCTGCCGATCCTGCAGGAACTACGCGACGAATGGTTCGGCCAGCGTCACTTCATCACCGCCGATCCGAGCGGCGTGCTGGTCGATGTGATCAAGCCGATCCCGATGAGCGCACCGCCCGAAGCCCACGCTTGATCGTGCAGTCCATGGCAGGCACCTTGCTTCGGCTTCCGCCATCACAGTGGCAAGGAGAGCGCCATGAACCGGATCGCCAGCGGGCTCGGAGCAGCCCTATTCACCCTCGCCTCGCTCGGCGCGGCGCAGGCGGCGCCGACCAAGGTCAAGGTCTTCGTCGCCTCGATGTTCGAGATCGGCGCCAATAGCGGCGACCGGGCCGGCGAGTTCCAGCACTGGTATGAGCGCTATTGGCAGAAGAGCCAGCCGCACGAGGTGCGCGGCGCGCTGAAGCCGATCTATTGCAATGGCGACGGCGTCTGCGGCGCAGTGCTCGGCATGGGCAAGGTCAATTCCTCCTCCTCGATGCAGGCGATCCTGCTCGACCCGGACTACGATTTCTCGCAGGCCTATTTTATCATCACCGGCGTTGCTGGCACGCCGCCTTCGCGCGGCACGATCGGCGATGTCTCCTGGGGTACCTGGCTGGTCGACTATGATCTCGGCCATCGCTGGGCGCCGGAGGAAGGCAAGCCGGGCGAGCCGGTGTTCATCCCGCGCAAGGGCTATGAGGAGTATCGGGTCTTCAAGCTCAATCCGGCGCTGGTCGGCTGGGCGACGCGGCTGAGCGCCGGGGTCAACCTCCAGGATTCGGAGTCGGCAAAGCAATACCGCCAGCGCTATCCGGACGAGAAGGCGCGGGCGGCGCCATCGGTCCAGACCGGCACGCACATGACCGGCGACACCTTCTTCCATGGCCCCGGCCTGTCGAAGGAGGCGCAGTACATGGCCAAGCTCTATGGCGCGGACGACTACGTGATCACCGAGATGGAGGCGGCGGCGATCACGCTGGTGATCAAGCGGCAGTTCGGCACCGACCGGATCCTCAGCCTGCGCGGCGCGGTCAATTTCGACCAGGGCAACCCGAACGAGACGACGCAGCAGCATCTCGACCCGGCGCCGGGCCAGACGGCCGGCGGCTTCGCCGAGACCGTCGCCAATGTCGAGGCGGTCGGCTCGCGCGTCGTCGATCACATCGTCGGCAATTGGAGCGAGTGGCAGAAAGGCGTGCCGCCGCTCGCGGCCAAGTAGCTTTCAGGCCGTCTTGTCGGCCCGGAACAGCAGGCTGCCATCGCCATAGGAGTAGAAGCGATAGCCCTCGGCGATGGCGTGGGCGTAGGCACGCTTCATCACATCGAGCCCGCTGAAGGCGCTGACCAGCATGAACAGCGTCGAGCGCGGCAGGTGGAAATTGGTCATCAGCAGGTCGACGGCGCGGAAGCGATAGCCCGGCGTGATGAAGATCGCCGTGTCGCCCGAGAACGGCTTGATGATGCCATCCTCGCCGGTCGCGCTTTCGAGCAGACGCAGTGAGGTCGTGCCGACCGCGATGATGCGCCCGCCGGCGGCGTGAACCGCGTTGAGCGCGTCGGCCGTCGCGGCGCTGACCGTGCCCCATTCGGCGTGCATGCGGTGTTCGTCGGTGTCCTCCGCCTTGACCGGCAGGAAGGTGCCGGCGCCGACATGCAGCGTGACGAAATGGCTGGAGACGCCGCGCGACTTCAGCGCCGCGAACAGCTCCGGCGTGAAGTGCAGGCCTGCCGTCGGCGCGGCGACGGCGCCCTCCTCGCGGGCATAGGTCGTCTGGTAGTCGCGGGCATCGGCCTGGTCGGTCGCGCGCTTGCCGGCGATATAGGGCGGCAGCGGCAATTCGCCGAGCCGCGCGATCGCCTCGTCGAGATAGGGGCCGTTCAGCGAGAAGCGCAGGCCGATATCGCCGCCCTCCCCCTTGTCCTCGACCTCGGCCTGGAGACGGGCGAGCTCGCAGGCATTGCCGGCGCCGTCGCTGTCGAAGACGATCGTCTCGCCGACGGCGAGCTTCTTGGCCGGACGGGCGAAAGCGCGCCAGCGATCATCCGCCTCGCGCTTGTGCAGCATGATCTCGATGCGGGCGGAGGTTTCGCCGCGATAGCGCCGCCCCCAGAGCCGCGAGGGAATGACGCGGGTGTCGTTCAGCACCAGCGCATCGCCGGGCTGCAGCAATTCGACAAGGTCACGGATGCCGCGGTCTTCGAACGGCTCGGTCGCGTCGGGACGGACGACGAGCAGCTTCGCGGCATCGCGCGGGCTCACCGGCCGCAGCGCGATGAGTGCCTCGGGCAGATCGAAGTCGAAGAGGTCGACGTCCATGGGCCGATCCTAAAAAGTCATCCCGGGCCGACCAAGTCGACCCGGGATGACTTTGTTCGCAACCAGTGGGAACGCCTCAGGCGTCCGCCTGAACCTTCATCGAGACGATGGAGTCGGGATCGCGCACCGGCTCGCCGCGCTTGATGTTGTCGACGTTCTCCATCCCCTCAACGACCTGGCCCCAGACCGTGTACTGCTTGTCGAGGAAGCGGGCGTCGTCGAAGACGATGAAGAACTGGCTGTTGGCCGAGTTCGGGTTCTGGGCGCGGGCCATCGAGCAGATGCCGCGGACATGCGGCTCGGCGTTGAACTCCTGGGCGAGGTCCGGATAGCTCGAGCCGCCGGTGCCGGTGCCGTGCGGGCAGCCGACCTGCGCCATGAAGCCGTCGATGACGCGGTGGAAGACGATGCCGTCATAGAAGCCCTCGCGGGCGAGCAGCTTGATGCGCTCGACATGCTTGGGGGCGAGGTCCGGACGCAGCTTGATCACCACGCGGCCCTTGGTGGTCTCCATGACGAGGGTGTTCTCGGGGTCGAGCGACATCAGACTGATCTTTCGTTTGTCGGCACGCGGCCGAAGAAGCGGATGATGATCGGGCGGCCTGCGATACTCCCTCCAAGCCCCGGCGACAACCTCATCGGCGTGCAATCGCGCACGGCCCGCATCAGCGAGTCGGTGAAACGCTCGCGCAGGCCCTCCGGCGCTCGCCGCATCTCCCAGGTGACGCGCGGCTGGCCGAAGAGCGTGCCGTCGCGGCGCAGGCTGAAGCGGACGCTGGCGGCCGCACTGTCCCCCACCGCGAGCGCAGGCGGTTTCCAGCAGCGTCGCAGCGCCGGACCGATCTGGTCGAGCCGGTCGACTGTCTCCTCGCCAATGCCGATCGTCTCGGGATTGACGGTGCCGATGACGCCGCGATCGACGCCGGGCGTCGGCGACGGCACGACCGGGCGGCGAGCGCCCTCGCCGAACGGGCCACCGATGCCCGGCATGTAGCGCTGCCCCGATTGCGGCGGCAGCACCGGGTTCTGCGAACCCGAGGGCGGTGGCAGGACGGGGTTCTGCGAGCCGGACGACGGCGGCAGGCCGAGATCGCGCGTGTCCTGCGCTTGCCCCGCGCTGCCGGCCAGAGCCAGCAGCAGGAGTGCGAGCACAGGAACGCGCGACCGGCGCATGGCCTTACTTCGCGTCGGCCAGGAGGCGCATGCGGATGATCTTGTCGGGGCCGCTCACCGAGCCATTGTTGGCACTGCTGCCCTTCTTGATCTTGCGCACGGCGTCCATGCCGGAGACGACCTCGCCGAACAGGGTGTACTGGCCGGTCAGAGAGCCGCAGCCCTCGAAGCAGATGAAGAACTGCGAATTGGCCGAGTTCGGGCTCTGCGAACGCGCCATGCCGACCGAGCCAACCTTGTAGGGCGTCGGGGTGAATTCGGCCGGGATGTTCGGCAGGTCGGAGCCGCCGGTGCCGTCGCCCTTCGGGTCGCCGGTCTGGGCCATGAAGCCGTCGATGACGCGGTGGAAGACGATGCCGTCATAGAAGCCGCGCTTGGTCAGCGCCTTGATCTGCTCGACATGCTTGGGCGCAAGATCAGGCCGCAAGCGGATGGTGACGCGTCCGTCCTTGGTGTCGAGCGCCAGGGTGTTCTGCGGGTCGAGATTGGCCGGTGCGGGCGCCTGGGCCTGAGCCAGGCCGATGGAAGCGGAAAGCGCCAGGACGGCGAGCGTGGTGCGAAGCATCGGAAACCTCTCCTGACCGCCGGAACGGCCCGGCGCATCTGACCTTGCGAGGTAGCCGCATCCTATGACTGGAACAAGGCGCGGAATCGTGCACGGAGCACAATGTTGCACCGCACAAGAACAAACTGGAATAATTTTGCAAAAAGTTCGGACACCGGCTGCCTAAACAGGTGACAACATTATTGCGATCGGCTAATCACTCTGTCGCTGGGCTCGCCCGACCGTTTTCCGGGCGCCGCGGACCAGGTCTCGGGAGGAACAAACAGCCGTCTAGTATATGAGTGCGCATAAACAATGGCGCGCCGATACTGCGGTAAAAAACAGACTTCCAAAGGCAAGGCGAAAGCCTTGCCTTTTGTTTTGGTCTATACGCTCAGCTATACTGAACATTGTTCAGGCGTCGAGCTGAGTCCAGATATACCAGACGATGCAGAACGCGATCGCCGCGATGATCGACGTCGCGACCGCCTTCTTGGCCAGGCCCGGCAGAACCGGCGCGCCGGGATCGGTGCCCTTCTCGACCTCGCCGCTCTCGGCCTGGCTGCGCACGCCAAAGGGCAGTGTCACGAACAGCACCGTCCACCAGATCACGAAATAGACCGCGAGCCCGCCGCCGATCGTCATGACGCGCTGCCTTCTGAGACCAGCGCAATACAGGCGAACGCGACCTTGGCCTCTGTCGGCACGCCGAAGCGTGCCGTGTGCCTCGCCGGCAAGCCATTCGGAAAATGCTTCACATACTCGGCGTTGCAGGCGGCATAGTCGCCGGGGTCGGTGATCAGCATCGTCATCTGCACGACCCGATCGAGACTGGAGCCAGCCTGCGCCAGGATGCTTGCGACATACGCCAGCGCCTGCCTCACCTGCTCAGCGGGCGTCTCACCACGGACGATGCCATTCGCCGGATCATGCGGCGCCGACTGGCCGGAGACGAAGACCAGCCCGCCCGCTCGCGTGGCGAGGCTGAAGGGGCGCGGCGATCCGGCCTCCGGTTCGCCGAAGAAGGTGATCTCGGACGTCATGGCTCAGGCCTGCTCCAGCTCGACGAGCGTGCCGCAGAAGTCCTTGGGGTGCAGGAAGAGCACCGGCTTGCCGTGGGCGCCGATGCGCGGCTCGCCCGAGCCCAGCACGCGGGCGCCCTGCGCCTTCAAGCGGTCGCGGGCGGCGAGGATGTCGTCGACCTCGTAGCAGATGTGGTGGATGCCGCCGTCGGCATTGCGCTCGAGGAACTTGGCGATCGGCGAATCCGCGCCCATCGGCTCCAGCAACTCGATCTTGGTGTTCGGCAGCTCGACGAAGACGACGGTGACGCCGTGCTCCGGCTGCGGCAGCGGCTGCGAGACCCGCGCGCCGAGCGTGTCGCGATAGAGCGCGGTCGAGGCGGCGAGATCCTTCACGGCGATGGCGACGTGGTTGAGGCGTCCGATCATTCCAGGGCTCCGTTCAGGCGCGGCGTTCAGCGGGCGGTATGCCCGATCCTACACCGTGATCACCAGCGCGTTCACCAGCGGCTTCTTGCCCCACTCCTCGTTGACGGCGCTGCGCACGCCGCGTTCGAGCGCGTTGCGCACCGCTTCGGGATCGCGGCGCTTGCCCTTGGGCATGCCCTCGATCAGATCCTCGACCGCATCGGCGACGATGTCGTCGAAGGGCGTGCCGTCCTTGGCAGCGAGCGGCAGGCCGATCAGCGCGACCTCCGGGTCGCCGGCGAGCTCGCCCTTCTCGTCCAGGGCCACCGCGATCGAAATGACGCCGGCGAAGGAGAGCTTGCGACGCTCGGGAATGGTGCGGTCGAGCGCGCCGATCAGGAGCTCGCCATCCTGGTAGAGCCGGCCGTGCTGGACCTCGGTGAGCTTGCGAGCACCGTCTTCGGCGATCGCGACGACGTCGCCATTGCCGGCGCGCAGCACATGCTTGACGCCGAGGCTGCGGGCGAAGGTCGCGTGCTCGGTCAGGTGCTGGTCCTCGCCATGGGCAGGGATGGCGATCTTCGGCTTCAGCCAGCCATACAGCCGTGCCAGTTCCTCACGCCGCGGATGGCCGGAGACGTGGACGAGATGGGTGCGGTCGGTGATGATCTCGATATTATCGCGCGCCAGCCGGTTGAGAATAGCGCCGACCGCCCTCTCGTTGCCCGGGATGGTGCGCGAAGAGAAGATCACCCGGTCGCCGGGCGAGAGCGCGATCTCGGGATGGTCGTCGGCGGCGATGCGCGACAGCGCGGCGCGCGGCTCGCCCTGGCTGCCGGTCACGAGCGCGACGACCTTGTCGCGCGGCAGGTAGCCATAGGTATCGACGCCGCGGAAAGCCGGGATGCCCTCGAGGAAGCCGCATTCGCGGGCGACGTCGATGACGCGGTCCATGGCGCGGCCGACCACGACGACCTCACGCTGGTTCGCCATCGCCGCCTCGGCGACGGCGCGCAGGCGCGCCACGTTCGAGGCAAAGGTGGTGACGGCGACGCGGTTCGGAGCGGAAGCCACCAGTTCCTTGAGCTTGGCCGCGACATCGGCCTCGCTCGGGCTGATGCCATCGCGCAGAACATTGGTGGAATCGCAGACCAGCGCCAGCACGCCCTCCTCGCCGAGCTCGCGCAGGCGCGCCTCGTCGGTCGGCAGGCCGACACGCGGAGTCGGGTCGATCTTCCAGTCGCCGGTGTGGACGACGAGACCGGCCGGCGTGCGGATCGCGAGCGCGTTCGATTCCGGGATCGAGTGCGCCACCGGCACGAACTCGATGTCGAACGGCCCGAGCGTGAAGCGCCCGCCCTGCGCGACGATATTCATCTCGACCTTTGGCGCGCCCGGCTCTGAGAGGCGCCGCGTCCCCAGCAGGCCGGCGGCAAAGCGCGTGCACCAGACCGGAACGCGCAGCGAGGGCCAGAGCGCCGCGAGCGCGCCGATATGGTCCTCATGGGCGTGAGTGATGACGATGCCGAGCAGGTTGGCCCGATCCTGGATGATGTAGCTGAGGTCGGGCAGGACGATGTCGACCCCCGGCGCTTCCGGCCCGGCGAAGGAAAGCCCGCAATCGACCAGGATCCATTTGCGCTTCTTCTCCGGCCCGAAGCCGTAGAGCGCGGCATTCATGCCGATCTCGCCGAGGCCACCGAGCGGAACGAAGACGAGCTGGTCGCTGGAACGGGTCACTGGCTATCCTGACGTTCTATGCTGAGGCGGGCAAAAGCGGGCGGCGGCAGGCCTAGCATGCTCTCCGACGCGCCTCCATAGCGGCAGGAGCAGGCAGAAGCGTTGCCTCAACCTGCCGGTGCGCCTGAATTGGGCGAGGAACCGAAATAGAGATCGCCGGCATCGATCAGCCGTCGCCCGGCTTCGGTCTCAAGTTCGAGCCGCCCGGAGGCGTCGAGCCCGAGGAAGCGGCCGGAGACCGATCCTTCCGGCAGGCGCATGGTGATGGTCTGCCCGAGATAGGCGGCTCGCTCCAGCCAGGCGGCACGGGTCGGGCCGAAGCCGCCGGGCAATGACCATGCCGAGAAGCGCCGGTGCCAGGCGTCGGACAGCGCCAGCAGCAGGCGCTCGACATTCGCTTCGTCGGCGTGCGCGGCAAGGCGCGTCGCCGGATAGGGCGTATCCTGCGGTGCGGAGGCGACGTTGACGCCGATCCCGATGACGACGTTGAAGCGCCCTGCCCGGTTCTCGCCTTCCAGCAAGAGGCCGGAGGTCTTGGCGCCGTCGATCAGCAGGTCGTTCGGCCATTTCAGGGCAAGCGCCGGATGGGATAGCCCCGTCACCGCCGCTGCTGCATCATGCAAGGCAAGTCCGGCGACGAAACCGAGCTGCGGCGCCAGCGCCGGCTCGCAGGGCGCGACCAGAAGCAGGCTGGCGTAGAGATTGCCGGGCGGCGAGCCCCAATACCGGCCATGCCGGCCGCGACCGGCATTCTGGCTTTTCGCGACGATCCAGAGTCGGCCCGGATCACCCTCGCCCAGCGCGCGACGCGCCTCCTCCATAGTGGAGGCGACCTCGTCGCGGACGATCAGGCGATAGCCGGCGGCGCGGGCGCTTTCGCCGAGCACTCCAGCGCTCAGAACAGCGACTTCGCCGCCGCGGCAGCGGAGTCGAACAGCGGCGCCGGCATCAGGGACAGCACCAGCACGAACAGCGCCGAGATCAGCAGCACCGTGCGCACGCCGGCATCGCCCTTGTCGAAGGCGGGCCTGGCGTCGTCGAAATAGATCACCTTGACGATGCGCAGATAGTAATAGGCGCCGACCACGCTGGTGATCACGCCGACCACGGCGAGCACGTAGAGCTTGGCCTCGATCGCGGCGAGGAAGACGTACCACTTCGCCCAGAAGCCGGCGAGCGGCGGGATGCCGGCAAGCGAGAACATCATCATCGACATCGCGAACGCCATCCAGCCATTGGTGCGGGACAGGCCGGCGAGCTCGCCGATCTCCTCGACCGGTTTGCCATTGCGGTTCATCATCAGCACGCAGGCGAAGGCGGCGAGCGTGGTGGCGAGATAGATCGCCATATAGGTCATCACACCCTGGACGCCGGCCGGAGTGCCGGCGGCGAGGCCGACCAGCGCATAGCCCATATTGGCGATCGAGGAATAGGCGAGCAGTCGCTTGATGTTGGTCTGGCCGATCGCGGCGAAGGCGCCGAGCGCCATCGAGGCGATCGCCATGAAGACGATGATCTGCTGCCAGTCATGCAACGCGCCCGGGAAGGCGCCGACGAAGATGCGCACGGTCATCGCCATCGCCGCCATCTTCGGCGCCGAGGCGAAGAAAGCCGCGACCGGGGTCGGGGCGCCCTCATAGACGTCCGGCGTCCACATGTGGAACGGCACGGCCGAGATCTTGAAGGCGACGCCGGCGGCGACGAAGACGAGGCCGATGATCAGGCCGATGCCAGGATGGCCGCCTTTCACCGCTTCGGCGATGCCGGCATAGCTCACCGTGCCGGTGAAGCCATAGACCATGGACGAGCCGTAGAGCAGCATGCCCGAGGAGAGCGCGCCGAGGACGAAATACTTCAGGCCCGCTTCGGTCGAGCGCGGGTTGTCGCGGTCGAAGGCGGCGACGACATACAGCGCGAGCGATTGCAATTCCAAGCCAACGTAAAGACCGATCAGGTCGCTGGCCGAGATCATCATCATCATGCCGATGGTGGCGAGGACGACGAGGATCGGGAACTCGAAGCGCATTGCGCCGTCGCGGCGCAGGAAATCGGCTGAGAGCACGATCGCGGCCGCGGCGCCGATCAGCGTCAGCACCTTCATGAAGCGGGCGAAGCCGTCGGCGACGAAGGCGCCGTTGAAGGTGACGACCTTGCCCTCGCCGCGCAGGACGAGCACCAGCGCCAGAGCCAGCAGCGCCAGCGCCGCGATCTCGAGCGTGCGCGTAGAGCGCTCGCCCTGGATCGCGCCGTAGAGCACCATGGCGATGGCGCCCAGCGCCATGACGATTTCCGGGAGCGCCGGACCGAAAGCAGGCAAGGTGGTCATCGGAGCAGCCTTACTGGACTGCCAGCATCGCCGTCTTCGCGGCGGTGATGGCGGCCTGATAGTTCTTGATGAGGGCTTCGGTCGGCGCCGCGAAGGCGTCGAGGATCGTGCCGGGCGCGATGCCGTACCAGATCGTCAGCAGGACGAGCGGCACGAAGATCGCGATCTCGCGTGCGTTGAGGTCGGTGATGTCCTTGAGCTCGGGCTTCGTAAGCTCGCCGAAGACGACGCGGCGATAGAGCCAGAGCGCATAGCCCGCCGACAGGATCACGCCGGTGGTCGCCAGGAACGCCACCCAGGGATTGGCCTTGAAGGCGCCCATCAGCGTCAGGAACTCGCCGACGAAGCCGGCGGTGCCGGGCAGACCGACATTGGCCATGGTGAAGATCATGAACACCACCGCATAGAGCGGCATCCGGTTGACCAGGCCGCCATAGGCGGCGATCTCGCGGGTGTGCATCCGGTCGTAGATCACGCCGACGCAGAGGAAGAGCGCGCCCGAGACCAGGCCGTGGCTGACCATCTGGAACATGGCACCCTGGATGCCCTGCGGCGTCAGGGTGAACAGGCCCATGGTGACGAAGCCCATATGCGCCACCGAGGAGTAGGCGATCAGCTTCTTGATGTCCTCCTGCATCAGCGCCACCAGCGAGGTGTAGATGATGGCGATGACGGAGAGCGCGAAGACCAGCGGCGCGAACATCGCCGAGGCATCCGGGAACATCGGGATCGAGAAGCGGATGAAGCCGTAGCCGCCCATCTTCAAGAGGATCGCCGCCAGGATGACGGAGCCGGCCGTCGGCGCTTCGACGTGCGCGTCGGGCAGCCAGGTGTGGACCGGCCACATCGGCATCTTCACCGCGAAGGAGGCGAAGAAGGCGAGCCAGAGCCAGGGCTGCATCTGGACCGGGAACTTGTGCGCCAGCAGCGTCGGAATGTCGGTGGTGCCGGCGTTCCAATACATCGCCATGATGGCGAGCAGCATCAGCACCGAGCCGAGCAACGTGTAGAGGAAGAACTTGTAGGAGGCGTAGACCCGGCGCTTGCCGCCCCAGATGCCGATGATCAGGAACATCGGGATCAGGCCCGCTTCGAACAGCAGGTAGAACAGCACGAGGTCGAGCGCGACGAAGACGCCGATCATCAGCGTCTCGAGGATCAGGAACGCGACCATGTACTCGCGCACCCGCTTCTCGACCGAGGTCCAGGACGCCAGGATGCAGAACGGCATCAGGAACGCGGTCAGGACCACGAAGGGGAAGGAGAAGCCGTCGACGCCGAGCTTGAACTTGATGATGTCCGAGACCCAGGCATGGCTCTCGACCATCTGGAAGCCTGGATTGGCCGAGTCGAAGCGGCCCCAGGCGACCAGCGCCAGGATGAAGGTCGCGACCGTCGCGATCAGCGCCGCCCAGCGGGCGTTGGAGTTGACCGACGCCTCGTCGCCGCGCTGCGCCAGGATGAAGGCGGCGCCGACCAGCGGCAGGACCAGGAGACCGGTGAGGATACCGAAGCCGAACATCATCTCACCCGCGGGCCATGAGGTACCAGGTCACCAGCCCGGCGACGCCGATCAGCATGGCGAAGGCATAGTGGTAGACATAGCCGGTCTGCAGCCGAACGACCCGGTTGGTCACGTCGACGACGCGGGCCGAGACCCCGTCCGGCCCGAGGCCGTCGATGACGGCGCCGTCGCCCTTCTTCCAGAGGAAGCGGCCGAGCCACATCGCCGGCTTCACGAACAGGAAGTCGTAGATCTCGTCGAAATACCACTTGTTGAGCAGGAACTTGTAGAGGACCGGGTTGGCGGCCGCGAGCTTGCCCGGGATCTCGGGCCGGCGCATGTACATGTACCAGGCCAAGACGAAGCCGATCAGCATCGCGACGAAGGGCGATGCGACCACCCATTTCGGCACTTCGTGCATGGCGTGCAGGATGTGGTTGTCCTTGCCGGTGAACAGCGCCGCCTTCCAGAAGTGCTCGTAGTCGTGGCCGACGAACGCTTCCTTGAAGGCGAAGCCGGCCGCGACCGCGCCGAGCGATAGCACGGCGAGCGGAATCAGCATGACCAGCGGGCTCTCATGCGGCGTGTGGTCGTGGCCGTGACCATGGCCGTGATTGTCATCATGAGCGTGCGCGGCATGAGCATGATCATCGTGACCATGACCGTGACCGCCCCAGCGCGGCTGCCCTTCAAAGGTCATGAAGTAGAGGCGCCAGGAGTAGAACGAGGTCATCAGCGCAGCGGCAACCAGCAGCACGAAGGCATAGGAGCTGGCGAAGCTGCCATGCCCGATCGAGGCATAGGCGCTTTCGATGATGGCGTCCTTCGAGAAGAAGCCGGCGAATCCAAGCACGGTTCCGGGAATGCCGACGCCGGTCAGCGCCAGCGTGCCGATCGTCATGGCGGCTGCGGTCCACGGGATGTGCTTACGCAGGCCACCCATGTTCCGCATGTCCTGCTCGTGGTGCATCGCATGGATGACCGAGCCGGCGCCCAAGAAGAGCAGCGCCTTGAAGAAGGCGTGGGTGAACAAATGGAAGATGCCGGCTGAATAGGCGCCGACCCCCATCGCCACGAACATGTAGCCGAGCTGCGAGCAGGTCGAATAGGCGATGACGCGCTTGATGTCGTTCTGCACCAGGCCGACGGTCGCAGCGAAGAAGGCGGTGGTGGCGCCGATGACGACGACGACGGTCAGCGCGACCGGGGCATATTCAAAGATCGGCGACAGGCGCGCCACCATGAAGACGCCGGCGGTGACCATGGTCGCGGCATGGATCAGCGCCGAGACCGGGGTCGGGCCTTCCATCGCATCCGGCAGCCAGGTGTGCAGCAGGAACTGCGCCGACTTGCCCATCGCGCCCATGAACAGAAGCAGGGCGGTCAGCGTCAGCGCGTTCCAGTCATAGCCGAGGAAGCGGAAGCTGCGCTCCGTCAGGCCGGCGATCTGCGGGAAGATGCTGTCGAAGGCGACCGATCCGGTCAGCACGAAGACCAGGAAGATGCCGAGCAGGAAGCCGAAATCGCCGACGCGGTTGACGACGAAGGCCTTGATTGCCGCGGCGTTGGCCGAGGGCTTCTGATACCAGAAGCCGATCAGCAGATAGGAGGCGAGACCGACGCCTTCCCAGCCGAAGAACATCTGCACGAGGTTGTCGGCCGTCACCAGCATCAGCATGGCGAAGGTGAACAGTGACAGATAGGCGAAGAAGCGCGGCCGCGACGGGTCCTCGTGCATGTACCCGATCGAATACAGGTGCACGAGCGAGGAGACGGTGTTGACGACGACCAGCATCACCGCGGTCAGCGTGTCGATACGGAAGGCCCAGTCGACCCGCAGGTCGGCCGAGGCCAGCCAGGTCGCGACCTGAACGCGGGTGGTGCCCGAGCCGAAGCCGACCTGGAACAGGGCGACCCAGGACAGCACCGCCGAGAGCAGCAGCAGGGTGGTGGTAACGATCTCCGAGGCGCGGGCGCCGATCAGCCGGCCGAAGAGGCCGGCGATGAAGAAGCCGATCAGGGGAAGGAAGACGATCGCTTGATACATGGCAGGTTACGGGCGCGTTGCCGCGCTCAGCCTTTCATCATGTTGATGTCTTCCACCGCGATCGTGCCGCGGTTGCGGAAGTAGACGACGAGAATGGCGAGCCCGATCGCGGCCTCGGCGGCGGCGACGGTCAGCACCAGCATGGCGAAGACCTGGCCGACGATGTCGTTCAGGAAGCTCGAGAAGGCGACGAAGTTGAGGTTGACCGAGAGCAGGATCAGCTCGATCGACATCAGGATGACGATGACGTTCTTGCGGTTGATGAAGATGCCGAGCACGCCGAGCGTGAACAGGATCGCAGCGACCGCAAGGTAAGAACCAAGCCCGACCATCACGCCATCTCCTCGGGAACGCCGGCGCGCGAAGGCACCTGCTTCACATCCATCGCCGCTTCCTTGGTGCGGGCGTTCTGAGTCGGGATATCCTGGCGCTTGATGCCCTTGCGGTCGCGCAGCGTCAGCACGATCGCGCCGATCATCGCGACCAGCAGCACGAGCCCGGCCGCCTGGAAGTAGTAGATGTACTTCGTATAGAGCACCTGGCCGAGCGCAGCCGTATTGGTGACATTGGCAGGAATAGCCGCGACCGGCGCGCGCACGATCTGGGGGTCGATGACCCAGGCGCCGACGACCAGCAGCAATTCGACCGCGAAGATCAGGCCGATCAGGCCGCCGATCGGCAGGTATTGCAGGAAGCCCTGGCGCAGCTCGGCGAAATCGACGTCGAGCATCATCACCACGAAGAGGAAGAGCACCGCGACCGCGCCGACATAGACGACGACCAGCAGCATCGCCAGGAACTCGGCCCCGAGCAGCAGGAACAGGCCCGCCGCGTTGACGAAGGCGAGGATCAGGAACAACACCGAATGCACCGGGTTGCGCGCCGAAATCACCATCAGCGCCGAGGCGATGGTGACGCCTGAAAAGAGATAGAAGAAAGCCGCTGCGGCATTCATCTTCGCCAGCCTTTCCGCCCTTGCGGGCGGCCCTCGTTTCGTCACACGGCGGGCCCGAGTCCCGCCGCAGTTTGGAGCGTCTATAGTCAGGCCCGCCTAGCGCGACAACCGCGCGACGGGCCGCCATCCTCAGCGATACGGCGCATCCATCGCGATGTTGCGCGCGATCTCGCGTTCCCAGCGGGCGCCGTTATCGAGCAGCTTGTCCTTGTCGTAGAACAGCTCCTCGCGCGTCTCGGTGGCGAACTCGAAATTCGGCCCCTCGACGATGGCATCGACCGGGCAAGCTTCCTGGCAGAAGCCGCAATAGATGCACTTGGTCATGTCGATGTCGTAGCGCGTCGTACGGCGGGTGCCGTCATTGCGGCGCGGGCCGGCCTCGATCGTGATCGCCTGCGCCGGGCAGATCGCCTCGCAGAGCTTGCAGGCGATGCAGCGTTCCTCGCCGTTCGGATAGCGACGCAGCGCGTGCTCACCCCGGAAGCGCGGCGAGAGCACGCCCTTCTCGAAGGGATAGTTCAGCGTCGCCTTCGGCTTGAAGAAGTAACGCATCGACAAGGCGAACGCGCCGACGAACTCCTTGAGGAGCAGTCCCTTGGCGGCTTGCGCGAGTGACATCCTTCTCGTCCTTCTCTCGTCTCAGCCAAACAGAGTCTGGCCGATCAGGTAACCGACGATGGGCAGACCACCCACCGAAACCACCAGCACCGCCGCCTTCAACAGGCGGATGCGCCGTTCGTAATCGTCCTTCTCGGCCTGCGTCCGGGAGCTGTCGGTGCGGCGCAACGCGCCGACCACAACGCCCGTGACGAGCCGATACTCGATCAGGCCGACGACGAAGCCGACCAGGGCTCCGATCAGGCCGGCCTGCCCCGCCATCAGGGAGCGGGCCCCCAACCGGTGATCTGCAGCACCGCCGCAACGATCACGACACAGGCCAGCGACAACGGCAGGAAGACCTTCCAGCCCAGCCGCATCAGCTGGTCATAGCGGTAGCGCGGCACGAAGGCCTTCACCATGGCGAACATGAAGAAGACCATGCAGACCTTGAGCGCGAACCAGAACACGCCCGGCAGCCAGGTGAAAGGCGCGATCGGGAACGGCGGCAGCCAACCTCCGAGGAACAGGATCGTGGTCAGCGAGCACATGGTCATGATCGCCACGTATTCGCCGAGCATGAACAGCAGGTAGGGGGTCGAGGAGTACTCGACCATGAAACCGGCGACGAGCTCCGATTCCGCCTCGGCCAGGTCGAAGGGCGGCCGGTTCGTCTCGGCCAGCGCCGAGATGAAGAAGACAATGAACATCGGGAAGAGCGGCAGCCAGTACCAGCCGAACAGGCCCGCCTTCGAGTTCTGCGCCTCGACGATCGCCGACAGGTTGAGCGAGCCGACGCAGAGCAGCACGGTGACGATCACGAAGCCGATCGAGACCTCGTAGGAGACCATCTGCGCCGCCGAGCGGAGCGCGCTGAGGAACGGGTACTTCGAGTTCGAAGCCCAGCCGCCCATGATGATGCCATAAACGCCGAGCGAGGAGATCGCGAAGATATAGAGGATGCCGACATTGATGTCGGCGATCGCCCAGCCATCCGCAACCGGGATCACCGCCCAGGCCGCCAGCGAGAGCAGGCAGGAGATCAGCGGCGCCAGCAGGAACACGCCCTTGTTGGAGCCCGATGGGATGATCGGCTCCTTGAAGACGAACTTCAGCAGGTCGGCGAAGCTCTGGAACAGGCCGAATGGGCCGACCACGTTCGGGCCGCGGCGCAACTGCACCGCCGCCCAGATCTTGCGATCTGCGAGCAGGATGAACGCGATGAAGACCAAGAGGCAGACCAGCAGCAGCAGGCTCTTGCCGGCAATGATCGCGAGGTCGAGGACGAGGTCCCAGTTCATCTCTTACTCCGCCGCCTGGCGCATGCGGCCGGAGGCCAGCGCCGAGCATTCCGCCATCACCGCCGAAGCGCGGGCAATGGGGTTCGTGGTGTAGAAATCGGCGACGGCCGGGACGAAGCCGGCCTTGTCGGTCGCGCCGCCCTGCCCGGCCAGCTTCGCCAGCCCGGCGCGGTCATTCTCGGCGACCGTGTCGACCGCAGCGAAATGCGGATGGGCGGCATAGAGCTCGCGGCGCAGCGCCGACAGCGAGTCGAAGGGCAACGGCTTCCCGAGCGAGGCCGAGAGCGCCCGCAGGATCGCCCAGTCCTCCTTGGCATCGCCGGGCGGGAAGGTGGCGCGCGCAGCCATCTGCACGCGGCCTTCGGTGTTGACGAAGGTGCCGGATTTCTCGGTGTAGGCCGCGCCCGGCAGGATCACGTCGGCGCGGTGCGCGCCCTTGTCGCCATGGCTGCCCTGGTAGACCACGAAGGCACCGGCCGGCACCTCGATTTCGTCGGCGCCGAGCAGGAAGAGCACGTCGAGTGCGCCCTCCCTCGTCATGCGAGCGACGTCGTGACCGCCCTCCCCCGGCACGAAGCCGAGATCGAGACCGCCGACGCGGGCGGCCGCCGTGTGCAGCACGCCGAAGCCGTTCCAGCCATCCTTGACCGCGCCGAGCACCTCGGCGGCCTTGGCCGCGAGCGAGAGCACGGCGGCACCGTCAGAGCGCGTGAGAGCGCCCTGCCCGACCAGCACCATCGGCCGCTCGCCAGCCGCCCCGGCCCGCTTGACCAAGTCCGCCAGGGTCTCGGCGCCGGCGCCGAGATAGTCATAGGCATAGGTCAGGTCGACCTTCTCGCCGATCAGCGAGACCTTGAAGTCGCCGCGCAGCCAGCGCTTGCGGATGCGGGCATTGACGATCGGCGCCTCGCGGCGCGGGTTCGAGCCGATGATCAGCAGCGAGGTCGCGTCCTCGATGCCGGCGATCCCGGTGTTGAGGATATAGCTGGCGCGGCCGAAGGCCGGGTCGAGCTTCGCGCCGTCCTGGCGGCAATCGAGATTGTGAGAGCCGAGGCCTGCGATCAGCGCCTTGAGCGCATACATCTCTTCGACCGCGGCGAGATCGCCGGCGATCGCGCCGATGCGCTCCGGCTTGGCGGCCTTGAGCTTGGAGGCGACCAGCGCAAGTGCCTCGGTCCAGCTCGCCGGGCGCAGGGCGCCGTTCTCGCGGATATAGGGGCGGTCGAGCCGCTGGGTCCGGAGGCCGTCGGCGATGTGGCGGGTCTTGTCGGAGATCCACTCCTCGTTCACCGCCTCGTTGACGCGGGGCAGCACGCGCATCACCTCACGGCCGCGCGAGTCGACGCGGATCGCCGATCCGACCGCATCCATCACGTCGATGGATTCGGTCTTGGTCAGCTCCCAGGGCCGCGCCTTGTTCTGGTAGGGCTTGGAGGTCAGGGCGCCGACCGGGCAGAGGTCGACGACATTGCCCTGCAGCTCCGAGCTCATCGCGTGCTCGAGATAGGTGGTGATCTCCATGTCCTCGCCGCGGCCGATCGCGCCGAGGTCGGAGGCACCGGCGACCTCGGTGGTGAAGCGGACGCAGCGCGTGCACTGGATGCAACGCGTCATCGAGGTCTTGACCAGCGGGCCGATATACTTGTCCTCGACGGCGCGCTTGTTCTCGGCATAGCGCGAGGTGTCGACGCCGTAGGCCATGGCCTGGTCCTGCAGGTCGCACTCGCCGCCCTGGTCGCAGATCGGGCAGTCGAGCGGATGGTTGATGAGCAGGAACTCCATCACCCCTTCGCGCGCCTTCTTGACCATGGGCGACTTGGTCAGCACGACCGGCGGCTCGCCGTTCGGGCCGGGACGCAGGTCGCGCACGCCGATGGCGCAGGAAGCCTGCGGCTTCGGCGGGCCGCCCTTCACCTCGACCAGGCACATGCGGCAATTGCCGGCGATCGAGAGCCGCTCATGGAAGCAGAAGCGCGGCACTTCGGCGCCCGCCGCCTCGCAGGCCTGGAGTACGGTGTACTCCGGCGGGACGTCGACCTCGATGCCGTCGATCAGAAGCTTGGTCATGGTCTCACTCCGCCGCCATGAGCCTGACCGGCTCGCCATGCGGGTTGGCGGCATAGTCGTCGATGCGCTGCTCGATCTCGTGACGGAAATGGTTGATCAGGCCCTGGATCGGCCAGGCGGCAGCATCGCCCAGCGCGCAGATGGTGTGGCCCTCGATCTGCTTGGAGACGTCGAGCAGCATGTCGATCTCGCGCTTCTGGGCGCGCCCCTCGGCCATGCGGTTGACGACGCGCCACATCCAGCCGGTACCCTCGCGGCAGGGCGTGCACTGGCCGCAGCTCTCATGCTTGTAGAAATAGCTGATGCGAGCGATGGCGCGGATGATGTCGGTCGACTTGTCCATCACGATCACCGCCGCCGTGCCGAGGCCCGACTTCAGCTTGGAGAGCGAGTCGAAATCCATCGGCGTGTCGATGATCTGCTCCGCCGGCACCATGCGCACCGACGAGCCGCCGGGGATGACCGCCTTGAGATTGTCCCAGCCGCCGCGGATGCCACCGCAATGGCGGTCGATCAGCTCGCGGAAGGTCAGGCCCATCGCCTCTTCGACGTTGCAGGGCTTGTTCACATGGCCGGAGACGCAGAACAGCTTGGTGCCGACATTGTTCGGCGTGCCGATCGAGGAGAACCAGCTGGCGCCACGGCGCAGGATGGTCGGCGCGACCGCGATCGACTCGACGTTGTTGACGGTGGTCGGGCAGCCATAGAGGCCGACATTGGCCGGGAAAGGCGGCTTCAGCCGCGGCATGCCCTTCTTGCCCTCTAGGCTCTCCAGCAGCGCCGTCTCTTCGCCGCAGATATAGGCGCCGGCGCCGTGATGCACATAGAGATCAAAGGGATAGCCGTGCTTGTTGTTCTTGCCGATGAGGTTGGCCTCATAGGCCTCGTCGACGGCGCGCTGCAGCGCCTCGCGCTCGCGGACATATTCGCCGCGGATGTAGATGTAGGCCGCGTGCGCGCCCATGGCAAAGGAGGCGATCAGGCAGCCCTCGACCAGCGTATGCGGGTCGTTGCGCATGATCTCGCGATCCTTGCAGGTGCCCGGCTCCGACTCGTCGGCGTTGACGACGAGGTAGTGCGGGCGCCCGTCGCTCTGCTTGGGCATGAACGACCATTTCAGGCCGGTCGGGAAGCCGGCGCCGCCGCGCCCGCGCAGGCCCGACTTCTTCATCTCGTCGATGATCCAGTCGCGCCCCTGCTCGAGCAGGAATTTGGTGCCGTCCCAGGCGCCGCGCTGGATGGCGCCCTTCAGCCCGGGATCGTGCAGGCCGTAGAGATTGGTGAAGATGCGGTCGCGATCAGCAAGCATCGTTGTTCGCCTCAGTTCGCCGGCTTGTCGCCGAGCTTGCTCTCCGGCCGCCAGCCGGTAGCGAGCTTCTTCGCCTGCGAGATCCAGTCGTCACGGACCGCCCTGCCCTTGAAGCCGGTCAGCCGGGCATCGACCCAGGCGAGCTCGGCGGGGGTCCAGGCGGCGACCTGGTCGAAGTGCCAGATGCCCATCTCGTTGAGCATCTTGCCGAGCTTGGGACCGACGCCCCAGATCAGCTCGAGATCGTCGCCCTTGCCACCGCGCGCCGCGGTCAGCAGCTGCGGCTTGGACTCGGCCACGGCGGAGGCGGGCTCGGCTGCGGGGGCAGCCTTGGCCGCTGGCGCCTTTGGAGCCTCGCTCTTGGTGGTGTCCTTGATCGCCTTGCTCGTCGCCGAGGGCGTATCCTGCGCGGCATTCGCCGGCTGCTTCGGATCGGAGGGCTTCGGGCGGGCCGGCGCCGCGGCTTCGGGAGCCGGCGCGGTCTTGACGTCGGTCGGGCCTGCCTTGGCCGTCGCGGCTGCCGTCTCGGCCTCCGCCTTGGCCTTGGCCTCGGCCGCAGCCTTCTCGCTGGCGATCTTGATCGCGGCTTCTTCGCGCTGCTTGGTGATGCGCTTCTGCCAGTCGCCAGCGCCGATCATCGAACCGTCGAACAGGGCCGGATCCTTCAGCGTGTCGCCACCACCGAGCGGCTCAGAGCAGGAACGGTCGACCTGCGGGCCAGGCTTGGTCGGACGCCCGTGACGCAGGTCCTCGAGCAGCTCGCGGAAATTCTCCGGCGTCAGGTCTTCGTAGTAGTCGAAATTGATCTGCGCCATCGGGGCGTTGCAGCAGGCGCCGAGGCACTCGACCTCGAGCCAGGACAGCTTGCCGTCGGCGGTAACGGTCGACTGCGGGCCGATCACGTCCTCGCAGACCTTCTTCAGCGCCTCGGCGCCGCGCAAGGCGCAGGGCGTCGTGCCGCAGAGCTGGATGAAATGCGTGCCGACCGGCTGCAGGTTGAACATGGTGTAGAAGGTCGCGACCTCCAGCACCCGCATCGGCGCCATGCCGAGCTTATGCGCGACCGCCTCGATCGCGGCGCGCGGCAGCCAGCCATGATGCTGCTCCTGCGCCTTCCACAGCAGCGGAATCACGGCCGAGGCCTGGCGGCCCTCCGGGTATTTGGCGATCTGCTGGTCGGCCCAGTTCTCGTTCGCCGCATTGAAGGCGAAGGAGGCCGGCTGAACGTGATCGGGCGCGAGACGACGGACGGACATCAGCGGTCCACCTCACCAAAGACGATATCGAGGGAGCCGAGGATCGCGGAGACGTCGGCGAGCATGTGCTTGCGGCACATGAAATCCATGGCCTGGAGATGGGCGAAGCCCGGCGCCTTGATCTTGCAGCGATAGGGCTTGTTGGTGCCGTCGGAGACGAGATAGACGCCGAACTCGCCCTTGGGCGCCTCGACGGCGGCGTAGACCTCGCCCTCGGGCACCTTGTAGCCCTCGGTGTAGAGCTTGAAGTGGTGGATCAGCGCTTCCATCGAGCGCTTCATCTCGCCGCGCTTGGGCGGCACCATCTTGCCGTCGAGCGAGGAGACCGGGCCGCCGCCATCGGCCGCCAGCAGCTTCTCGCAGCACTGCTTCATGATGCGGACCGACTGGCGCATCTCTTCCATGCGGATGCAGTAGCGGTCGTAGCAGTCGCCGTTCTTGCCGACGGGGATGTCGAATTCCATCTCCTCGTAGCACTCATAGGGCTGGCTCTTGCGCAGGTCCCAGGGCGCGCCGGAGCCGCGCACCATCACGCCCGAGAAACCCCATTTCCAGCAGGTCTCAAGATCGACGACGCCGATGTCGACATTGCGCTGCTTGAAGATGCGGTTGTCGGTGAGCAAGCCTTCGAGGTCGTCGCAGACCTTGAGGAACGGGTCGCACCATTCGGCGATGTCGTGGATCAGCGAGGTCGGCAGGTCCTGGTGGACGCCGCCCGGCCGGACATAGGCCGCGTGCATGCGCGCGCCACAGGCCCGCTCGTAGAAGATCATCAGCTTCTCGCGCTCCTCGAAGCCCCAGAGCGGCGGGGTGAGCGCGCCGACGTCCATCGCCTGCGTGGTGACGTTGAGGATGTGCGAGAGGATGCGGCCGATCTCGGAATAGAGAACGCGGATGAGCTGGCCGCGACGCGGCACGGTCACGCCCATCAGCTTCTCGACCGCGAGCGCGTAGGCATGCTCCTGGTTCATCGGCGCGACATAGTCGAGCCGGTCGAAATAGGGCACGGCCTGGAGGTAGGTCTTGTGCTCGATCAGCTTCTCGGTGCCGCGATGCAGCAGGCCGATATGCGGGTCGACGCGCTCGACGATCTCGCCGTCGAGCTCCAGCACCAGGCGCAGCACGCCGTGCGCCGCCGGGTGCTGCGGCCCAAAATTGATCGAGAAATTGCGGATGTTGTGCTCGGTCATGTCCGGCCTTCCTGGGCGGCATGGAATTCAGCGATCACCTGCTCACCGGTCTTGCGGCGGCGCTCGCCCGCGAAGGCGTAGAGGTCAGGCTTCTCGTCGATGAAGATCTCTTCGGCGAAGACGAGATCAGAAGGATTGTCGAGGCTCGGGAACGCCACGGCGACATGGCCCTCGCCCGAGCGCTGGCGCCAGAACAGGCTGGTGCCGCAGTTCCGGCAGAAGACGCGCTCGCCCCATTCCGAGGAGGTGTAGACCGCAAGATGGGTCTCATCGACAACGGCGACGTCCGTGCAGGGCACGGTCATCAGCACGCCGCCGCTCCATTTGCGACACATGTCGCAATGGCAGACATCCATCTCCGGCTTGGCCATGGTCGCCGTGAAGCGCACCGAGCCGCAGAGACAGCCGCCGAAAAGTTTGTGGCCTTCGCCCATCCGCTCAGCCCGCCTTGGCCTTCTCGTCGCCCGGCAGGACGTATTCCGTCCCTTCCCAGGGCGAGAGGAAGTCGAAGTTGCGGAACTCCTGGTTCAGCTTCACCGGCTCATAGACGACGCGCTTCTGCTCGTCGTCATAGCGAACCTCCACGAAGCCGGTCAGCGGGAAGTCCTTGCGCAGCGGATAACCCTCGAAGCCGTAATCGGTGAGGATGCGGCGCAGGTCCGGGTGGTTCGAGAACAGGATGCCGTAGAAGTCGTAGGCCTCGCGCTCGTACCAGTTCGCCGCCGGGAAGACCTCGATCACAGACGGCACCGGGGTCGCCTCGTCAGCCTGGACCTTGACGCGGATGCGCCGGTTGTGGCGCGGCGAAAGCAGGTGATAGACGACCTCGAAGCGCTTCTCGCGCTGCGGATAATCGGCGCCGGCGATATCGGTGAAATTGACGAAGCGGAAGCGCGGATCGTCGTAGAGGGTCTTGAGGACCCGCACGATCTCTGCGGCTTCCGCCAGCACCGTGATCTCGTCGAAGGCGACGACGATATCGGTCACCGCGCCGGGCAGCGCCGCCTTGATCTCTTCGCCCAATGTCACGAGCGCTTCGCTCATCGCATCACCTTCGCAAGCCGCCGGTCGTTGAGCGCCTCAGCGCTCGATCGTCCCGGTCCGCCGGATCTTCTTCTGCAGCAGCAGCACGCCATAGAGCAGCGCTTCCGCGGTCGGCGGGCAGCCCGGCACATAGACGTCGATCGGCACGATGCGGTCGCAGCCGCGCACCACCGAATAGCTGTAGTGGTAATATCCGCCGCCATTGGCGCAGGAGCCCATCGAGATGACGTAGCGCGGCTCCGGCATCTGGTCGTAGACCTTGCGCAGGGCCGGAGCCATCTTGTTGGTCAGCGTGCCGGCGACGATCATCACGTCCGATTGCCGCGGACTGGCTCGGGGAGCGAAGCCAAATCGCTCGACGTCGTAGCGCGGCATGGAGAGCTGCATCATCTCGACCGCGCAGCAGGCGAGGCCGAAGGTCATCCACATCAAGGAGCCCGTACGGGCCCAGTTGATCAGGTCGTCGCTCGCCGTGACGAGGAAGCCCTTGTCGGCGAGCTCGTTGTTGATCTCGACGAAGTAGGGATCGCGGGCGCCGAGCGGCTTGCCGTCGGGGCCGAGCAGGCCCCTGGGAGCCTGCGCGACGAGCGGATCACCGCGATCGATCGCTGTCATGGCCATCAGTTCGAACCTTTAGGTTTCGTCGAATGTAAGAACGGTACCAGGACGGTATCAGGTTTACGCGACAATTGGTCAGTCCCACTCGAGCGCGCCCTTGCGCCACTCGTAGACGAAGCCGACCGTCAGCACGCCGAGGAAGACCATCATCGACCAGAAGCCGACCCA
The DNA here is from genome assembly GCF_050275675.1 of Allobosea sp. NPDC003192. Classification (NCBI taxonomy): domain Bacteria; kingdom Pseudomonadati; phylum Pseudomonadota; class Alphaproteobacteria; order Hyphomicrobiales; family Alloboseaceae; genus Allobosea; species Allobosea sp. NPDC003192. The sequence goes on along the minus strand of NZ_JBNNPK010000007.1, from coordinate 232,996 downwards.
GCCGAGCCCGCCGAAGGCGACCGCCCAGGGGAAGAGGAAGGCGACCTCGAGGTCGAAGATGATGAAGAGGATGGCGACGAGGTAGAAGCGCACGTCGAACTTCATGCGCGCATCGTCAAAGGCGTTGAAGCCACATTCATAGGCCGAGAGCTTCTCGGCATCCGGCTTGGAATAGGCGACGGCAAAGGGAGCGATCAGCAGCGCCAGGCCGATCACCAGCGCCAGGCCGATGAAGATCACCAGCGGCAGGTAGTCCGACAGCAGGGACTGCACAGGAAGAGCTTGCATCTGTCACCCCGCTTCAACCCGGCGCCGAGGCGGCGCCCTCAATCTCGCCAGTCGATTAGACCCTGCTTTAGAATCACGCAAGGGTTCGCCGCGCCGCACAACCCGGCTGTCGCCATGTCTTTGCCGCATATGTTCGCCCGGCCTGCGGAAGCGGCACGATTCCCGGCCGTTTCGGCTCCGATTTTCGTGATCGGACGCGCCTCGCGCAAGGTGGTTGTCGCGGCGCGTCGAAGCGTGGCAAACGGGGACGTAACGTTAAGTCTTCGGCGCCGGCACGATTCGTCGGCAGGCACTGCCGATGCGTCAGGAGCACCGTTGCGGGACATGCCGAAGCCGACAACGCATCGTGATCGCGCGATCCCGGCTGCTGCGCCGCTGTCGACGTCCCGCGCAGCATGAGGGCAATGCGGCGAGTCGTTCTGGCCGGTGCCTGTGTCACCGGGTTGATGCTCGGTGGCCCGGCCGCAGCGCAGATGATGCTGGCGCCGCTGCCGCCAGAGCGCCCATTCGATCTCGACCTGCAGATCAAGCCGGGCGCGCCGCCGATCGTCGTGCTTCCCCAGGCCCCGGTCGAAGCCAGCGCCGTGACGACGCCTGGACCGGCCCCCACCCTTGCCCAGCCCGAGCCCGATGACGACGAGGGGCCGGAATGGCCACAGCGCACGCCGGGGCAGACCGCCGAGGAACCCGCCTTCGACCCCAACGAGAAACCCGACAGACCGGGCATCTCGACCGATCCCGGCACCTCGATCGCCTGCCTGCCGCCGGTGCTGAAGGGCATTCTCGGCAAGATCTCGGACAAATACGGGGCGGTGAAGGTGACCTCGACCTGGCGGCCGCCATGGCGAGCGCGGCGCGGCTCCTACCACAAGCGCTGCGAGGCGATGGACTTCCGCGTGCCGGGCGTCAGGCCGCGTGCCGTGCTGGAATGGGCCCGTGCCCTCCCCGAGGTCGGCGGCAACAAGGTCTACTGGAACGGGCTGATCCACATCGACACCGGCCCGCGCCGGCCCTGGTGATCAGGCGCAGGGCATCAGCCCAACTCAGATCTCTGTGACGGCTCCCCGAACCGCCTCGAGCGTGGCATCGACGATCGCCTGGTCATGCTCCGAGGAGACGAACCAGGCGCCGCGCTCCAGCACGCGCACGCCCCGCCTGAGCAGCGCATGGGCGAAGCGGCTATAGGCGACCTTGTCGGAGCGGGCGACGTCCCGGTAGTTCCACGCCGGCTCATCGAGGCCGAAGGCGACGTGGAAGATCAGCGGGAAGCCGGCGACCTGTGCCTTGATCCCCGCCCCCGCCAGGATCGAGCGGATACCGTCCTGCAGGCGCTGGCCATGGGCGGAGCTGCGCTCGTAATGCTCCGATGTCAGCAGCTTCTGCGTCGCCACCATCGCCGCCATCGCGATCGGCTGGGCGTTGAAGGTGCCACCATGCAGCACGCCGTCGGCGAAGAGGTCGACCAAATCGGCCCGGCCGGCGATCGCCGCTACCGGAAAGCCGTTGGCGATCGCCTTGGCCATCAGGGTGAGATCCGGCGTGACGCCGAAACGCTCCTGCGCACCGCCTCGGGCGAGCCGAAAACCGGTGATGACCTCGTCGAAGATCAGCAGCGCGCCATGCTGGCGGCAGGCGGCGAGCGCGCCTTCGAGATAGCCGGGCGCGGGCGCGATGGCGCCCTGGTTGCACATCGCCGGCTCCATCAGCACTGCGGCGACGTCGCCCTTGGCGAGGCGCGCTTCCAGCGCCGCAAGATCGTTCCAGCCGAGGATCGAGAGCCCCTCGCCCGCCTCCGGGTCCTGCCCCTTGCTGCCGATCACCGGAGTCGGCACATCCTCCGGCCCGGCCGCGTTCAGCCCCGGCGCGGTGGACCAGAGGATGTTGTCGAACCAGCCGTGATAGTGCCCCTCGAACTTCACGATGGTCCGCCGACCGGTGGCGGCGCGGGCGAGCCGGATCGCCGCCTGCGCCACCTCCGAGCCCGATGAGCCGAAGCGCAGCCGTTCGGCCGAAGGCACGCGCTCGCAGATCAGCTTCGCTGCCTCGTATTCGATCGGCGCCTGACCGGCGAAGAGAATGCCTTTTTCCGCCTGCTTCCTGACCGCTTCCAGCACCGGCTGGGGCGTATGGCCGAGCACGGTCGCGCCCATGCCGCAGTAGTAGTCGATGATCCGGTTGCCATCGACGTCGATGAGATAGGCGCCCTCGCCGCGCTCGAAGACCAGCGGTCCCGGCGCCATGCCGAGGCGGAAATTGCTGTTCACCCCGCCGGCGATGAAGCGCGCATTGTGCGCGATCTGCCGGGCCGATTCCTCGAAGCGGAGTGTTCCCGCTTGCTCGGTGCCGCTCGCTGCCACCTGCGTCGCCTCCGCTGCTTTCATCCGAGCAGACCAAACCGGCCCGTCCACGTAAAGGAACGCCGGTTTCGTGTTGCGGAATTCATGTGTGCTGGCTATGCCGGCTCATCGTTCGGGAAACGACCGGAGCGGCCATGCCGAAGACGAGCGAGAATCCTTACGTCGTGCAGCCGGTGATGAAGGCGCTGAGGGTGCTGGAGCTGGTCGCGCGTCACGGCCACGAGATCGCGCTCACCGCCGTCAGCAAGGAATTGCGGATCCCGAAGACGACGACCTTCCGCTATCTGCAGACGCTGACAGCCGCCAAGTTCCTCGACCACAACCGGGCGACCGACCGCTACACTCTCGGCCCGCAGATGCGTTCGATCGCTCGTGCCGATGCCAGCGTCAGCAAGGTCCGCACCCTCGCCCGCCCGGCGATGATCGAATTGATGCACGAGTTCAACGAGACGGTGAACCTCGCGGTGAAGGGCAACGGCACGATCGTCTATGTCGACCTGATCGAGGCCAATCGCTCGCTGCGCATGCAGGCGCGGATCGGCGACAGCCATCCCATGCACTCGACCGCGCTCGGCAAGGCGATCCTCGCCTTCCTGCCCGAGGCGGAGCGGCAGCGCCAGCTCGACTTGCCACTGACCGAGCGTACCGGCCGCACTTTGCTCGAACGCGAGGAGATCGAGCGGCAATTGCGCCAGGTGGCGCGCACCGGCTACGCCACCGAGATGGGCGAGAACGAGGACGGCGCGATGTGCATCGGCGCTCCGATCCTCGACGAGCACGGCTATCCGGTCGCAGCGCTGTCGATCTCGGCACCACTGATGCGGATGCCGCATTCGCTCGCGGCCAAGGCCGGCGCGCGCCTGCGCGAGATCGCGGCCGGCATCTCGGCGCATCTCGGCTCGCAGCGAGCGGTTTGAGACAGCGTTCATCGGTATTCGATCCGCGGATCGATCCAGGCGTAGAGCATGTCGACTGCGAGGTTGATCAGCATGTAGGCGATCAGGATCACCAGGATGCAGCCCTGGATCAGCGGGTAGTCGCGCGTCGTGATCGCCTGGATGAGCAAACGCCCGAGGCCGGGATAGGTGAAGACCGCTTCGGTGACGACCGCACCGCCAATGAAGTGCGCCATCATCAGTCCGACGATAGTGACGAAGGGCAGCAGTGCATTGCGCATGATGTGCAGGCCGACGACGCGCTTTTCCGGAACGCCCTTGGCGCGGGCGGTGCGGACATAATCGGCCCGCGCCTCGCCGATCAGCGAGGCCCGCAGGAAGCGCCCGAGCACGCCGGAAACGTAGACGCCGAGCGTCAGTGCCGGCAGGGCAAGGCTGCGCAGAGAATCGAGCGGCGCTTGCCAGAGCGGCACATAGCGCGACGCCGAGGGCAGCCAGCGCAACTCGACGGCAAAGAGCAGGATCAGCAGGATGCCGAGCCAGAAGGTCGGCACGCCGAGCGCCAGCGCGCTCCAGCCGCTGAGCACCCGATCGAGCCAGGAATTCGGCCTGACTGCGCTGGCGACCGCGACGGGGATGCCGATGACGAGCGCGACGATGATGGCAGCCAGCGCGAGCTGAAGCGTCGCCGGCAACCGCTCGCCGATCAGTTGGAGCACCGATTGGCGGCTGTGCAGCGACAGGCCGAAATCACCGGCGAGCGCCCGGCCGAGCCAGTCGGCATATTGCATGACCATCGGCCGGTCGAAGCCGAAGCGCCGGGTGACCTCCGCGATTTCCTCGGCCGTGGCGTTCTCGCCGGCGATGACCGCGACCGGGCCGCCCGGCACGGCATAGATCATCGCGAAGATCGCAAACGACGCGATCAGCAGCACCGGTAGCATCTGGGCGAGGCGACGCAGGACGTAGGACGTCATCGCCGGCCTCCGATCGCCACGCCGGAGGCATCGGTCTCGTCGCGGTCGAGGATCGCGGTGAGCGCCCGGCCGATCGTATCGAATGAAAGGATGGTCAGCGTCAGGACGAGACCCGGCAGCACGGCATAAGTCGGAGCCTCGTAGAGATAGGATTTGCCGGTGCGCAGCATCTCGCCCCAGCTCGGCGTCGGCGGCGGCACGCCGACGCCGAGGAAGGCGAGCGCCGCCTCGAGCAGGATCGCGATCGAGGCGAGCACGATCGCCTGCACCACGAGCGGGCTGAGGATATTGGGCAGCAGGGTCCGGACCATGATGTAGCCGGGCCCACCGCCGAAGCTGCGCACGGCCATGACGAAATCGAGCTGGCGCAGCGCCATCACCTGCGACCTGGCGATGCGGGCGAAGCCCGGTATGCCGGCGATGCCGACGGCGATCAGCGCCGCGCCCTGGCTGCGGCCGAGCACCGCGATCAGCGCCATGGCGAAGAGGATGTTCGGCAGAGCGAGCAGCACGTCGATGCAGCGCATCAGCAGCGAGTCGCGCCAGTCGCCATAGAAGCCGGCTACGAGCCCGACCGGCACCCCGATCAGCGCCGCGATCAGGACGGCGCCGAAGGCGGTGACCAGCGAGGTGCGCGCTCCATAGACGACCCGGGCGAGGATATCGCGGCCGAGTTCGTCGGTGCCGAACCAGGCCTCGGCCGAAGGCGGCTTCAGCGAATCCGCAATGCTCTGCGCCAGCGGGTCGAGGGGCAGCAGGTCGGCGAAGATCGCGGTCAGCGCGACCAGAGCGAGGAAGGCGAGGCTCAAGGCGCCGCCGCGCCGGTCGAGCAGCCGGCGCAGCAGGTCTCTCACGGCGGCCAATGCCTCCGTCATATGCAAGCGCCGAACCGCAATACGTCAGGCGCCGGACGGACCCCGATCCACCCCCTCACTTGAACCCGATCGTGCGGGCGATGAAGAGATTGTCGATGTCGAGCGTGATGCCGCCGATTTTCTCAGAGGCGACGATCAGGCCGACATCATAGGAGTTGGTCGGAATGCCGAAGGCGTCCTCGACCATGACGCGATTGAGGTTGTCATAGGCCGCCTTGACCTCGGCCTCGCCACCCGCGGCGGCGTCGACCTTGGCGATCGCCGCGACATAATCCGGATGCGGGTGCGGATCCCTCAGGATCGGATTGCCGGAGGTGCGGTAGATCGAGTTGGTCGTCACCCGAGACGGGAATTTCTGGACATTGCCGACCGCGCCGAAGGTCGCGGCGAAGTCGCCGCCGAGCAGCGCGGTGACGTATTCGGCGCCCTGGCGCATGTCGAGCTCGATCGGGACTCCGACCTTCTGCAGCGAGCCCTGCACGATCTGGCTGATCGCCACGGAGGCCTCGTCGCTGCCGTTGACCAGCAGCTTCCAGCCCTTGATCTCATCGGCGGAAAGGCCGGAGGCTGTGATCAGCTTCTTCGCCTTTTCAAGGTCATAGGCGTAAGTCTTGGTGTAGTTGTCGTCGAAGGCCGGGCTTGCCGGCGCCCAGGGCAGCGCCACCACCTTGCCCATGCCGGCATAGCCGACGCGCAGGATGCTGGCGCGGTCCATCAGGTAATTGAAGGCCTGCCGGAACGACTTGTTGCGGAAGGGCCCGCGCGTCGAATTGATGCGGAAGACCTGCACCAGCGGTCCCGGCCCGGCGAAGACCTGATAGCCGGCGCCCTTCAACCTGACGGCGCTGCGTGAGGAGCCGTTATAGACGATGTCGACCGCGCCCGATTCCAGCGCCGCGGTCGCGGCAGCATCCTCGCTGAACACGGTGAAGACGAGATCCTGCGCGACCGGCTGCTTCTCGCGCCAGTATTTCGGGTTGGCCTTGAGGACCAGCCCCTGGCCGACGGCGCGGCTGACCAGCGTATAAGGGCCGGTGCCGGCCGGCACCGTCTCGACCGTGTCGATGCCCTTGGCCTCGATCGGGATCAGGAACTGCAGGAGATCGAGGATCTGGCGCTCGGGCGCCGGGGCCTTGAAATTGATCACCACCGTGCGCTCGTCCGGCGCCGACCAGTCCTTCACAATCGACATGGTCGAAAAGACGTTCTTGCCACGCTTGGGATCGGCGCCCTTCTGCAACGTCGCCAGCACGGAATCGGACTTGAACGGCGCGCCGCTATGGAAGGTGACCCCGTCGCGCAAGGTCAGGCTGACCGAGGTCTTGTCCGGCGCGATCTTCCATTCGGTCGCGAGGCTCGGCTGCGGCTTTCCCTCCGGCGTGTACTCGATCAGGCTGTCATAGAGGTTCTTGATGACGTGGAAATTGACCGTCGAGAGCTGCTGCGGGTCGAAATTGGCGAGTTCGCTGAGCACCGCGACACGCAAGGTGCCGCCCTTGAGCTGCTGGGCGGAGACCGGGCCGGTGGCCAGCAGCGGCGCTGCTCCAGCCAGAGCGAGACCGGTCATGCAGAATTGACGTCGCGACAGCTTCATCATCGCTCTCCCCTCGTTTTTTGTCAGGTCGACAATCAGCCCGTTCCCACTCCCGGCTGGGACGAATGCGCCCGCCAGTCGCTTATTGTTTCCAGTGGATAGACCGGCCGCGGAATGCGCTGCCACGGCAGGGTGAAGACATCGGATTGCCCCGGCCCGCGCGTGTCGGCGCGGATCACATGCGAGGTGATTGGGGCGAAATACTGGAAGTTCGAGGCCGTCTTGAGCACCGCCATCTTGTAGTCGGCGAGATCGATGCCGAAGGCCTCGTAGACACCCGGCACATTGCCGGCGACGCCGCGCAGTTCGCTGATCAGCAAGGTCACCGGCCCGACATCGAAGATGACGACCCGGCCCATGTCGACCTCGGGCTGGTGGTTGTAGTCCAACTTGACCGGGCCGCCGCCGATCTTGCGCACCTGCCCGGTCACGGTCAGCGGCCTGAAGAAGGCGATCGCCGCGTCGCCGCCGAGCGGCAGGGTCACCTCGGCACCCTCGCCGGCCGCGACCAGCGTCGCGACCGCCTGAGGCGAGATCAGCGGGATCAGAGTCCGGCTGGTCGTGCCCTGCCGCAGGATCGACTCCAGAATCAGGTTGCTGTCGCCGGCGGCGCCGCCGAAGACGGTGTCGCCGGTGTCGCTCAGCACGATCATACCCCGATCGGCAGCGTCGCCGGCTCGCACGGCCTCGTCGACCGAGACCGCCTCCCGCACCTGGAAATCGTCGCGCATCGACCAGGCTAGGTCGGCGAGCTCATCCGCCAATCGCTCGGCGAGCGCCCGGTCGCCATCGGTGACGACGATGGTCGACCAGCCACCCTCGGCAACGTCGAGCCAGGGCTGCATCGGATAGTTCGAGGCCTGCAGCACGCGCGGGTCGGCCTCCAGCGCTCTTGCCCGGTCGAACCAGCGCTTCATCGGGCCCTTCGAGGTCAGGAACTGCTCCTGATGCGAAAGCAGCGGGATCTTGCGCCAGGCCATCATCGGTTTCAGCTTTCCGGTCAGGATGCGCAGCAGCACCTGCGTGCCGACCTTGCCCGTGTCGAAGACGTCGTGCGGCTGGGTCCGATGCCCGACGATCGCCGTGCAATTGGCCATGATCTTGTGGGTGACATTGGCGTGATGATCGAGCCCGAGCAGGATCGGGACATCAGGTCCCAGGATCTGCCGGCAGAGCTCGGCCTGCTCGCCCTCGACATCGTCGATGCCCTCGGCGGCGCAGGCGCCGTGCAGATGCAGGACGAGTCCGTCGATCGGCCCGATCGCTTCGAGGCCGATCCGGATCTTCTCCTGGAAGAAGTCGAAGGCCTCGCGCGAGATCCGGCCGCCCGCCACCGCCCAGGCGCGAATGATCGGGATCGTCTCGATGGCGAGACCCGACTCCCGGACGGCGGCATAGTGGCCACCGATCTGGCCGATCTCGCCGAAATGCCGGGCGATCTCCTCGCCTTCATAGAGGCCGAAGGCCTGGAAATCCGCGAGCGTCGTCAGCACCGGATTGAAGTCGTTGGTCTCCTGGACAATGTGGATCAGGGCCAGACGCACATCGACCTCCCGGACATCGGCTACCGCCGCCGGACCACCGATCACATGCGGTGGTCCGCAACCTCTCCAATCTCGCTTTGGCAAAGCCCATTCGCCGAGACGGGAGGCTCGCAACCTGGCCAAAAGCGTAGTTGCCGCGGTTATTTCGCGTCAAGGATCGCCGGTTTCACGACAAGAAACATAGGTTCAGAAGAAGGTCCGGATCGCTCCCGTGACGCGATAGTCATCGTCGACCAGCATCAGCAGCCCCCATTTGTCGAAGGTCGTGCAGGGATGGCCGATGCCGAAGGCGACGATGTCGCCGACTTGCAGCGGGCTCTCCAGCGGCGTGCCGAGATGGCAGTGCTGGTCGTTGAGCGCGAGGACCGTGTGCCCGGCCGGCATCGGCTCGGGCCGCACCATCGCGCCGCCCGGGCGATACCAGCGCAGCGGCACCGGAAAGCCGGAATCGAAGCTGATGTCGCGCTTGCCGACGGTGAGCAGGCTGCGGCCGCGCTCGGGCCGCGACTGGACATAGGCCCAGACTTCCAGCGCCGGCTCCAGCCCGCCCGGCGGCAGCGCCAGGCTGGTCTCCATGGTGATCCGACGGAACGAGGCCGTATAGGTCGTCGAGTCATGAGTGAGATAGCAGCCGGAGCGCAGCAGCTTGAGGATCGGCCGCGTAAATGACGCGGCGTTGAAGCACTCGCCGGCGCGGTCGAACAGCGAAGTGCCGCCGGCACTCAGCACCATCGACTCGGGGCCGAGCAGCCCCTCGGCTTCCGCCGCCGCAGCCGTCGCGACCACTTCGTCGAGCAAACGATCGACGGCCTTGGGCTCGCTGAGCAGCCCCTCGAAGCATTCGAAGCCGGAGAGCCGCAGGCCGGGCGACGCGGCGATGACGCGCGCCACCGCCAGCGCCTCCTCGCGGCTGCGCGCACCGGTGCGCCCACCCATGAAGCCGATCTCGACGAGAATGCGCAGCGGGTTGGCGTTGCGATGCCTTGCGGCCGCCTCCGCCAGCAACGCGACGCCAGCGGTGCTGTCAGCAAGGCAGTAGAGCTCGAAGCCCGGCTCCCTCAGGGCCTCGAAGCAGGCCGTGATCTCCTGCCTGCCGACCGGCTGGTTGGCGAGAATGACGCGCTTGACGCCATAACGTCGGCAGACGGCGAGCTGCTGCACGGTCGCGACCGTGATCGCCCAGGCGCCATCGGCGATCTGCAGGTCGAAGAGCTGCGGCGCCATCGTGGTCTTGCCGTGCGGCGCGATCAGCAGGTCGTTGGCGGCGGTGAAAGCGCCCATCCAGGCGCTGTTCGCCTTGAGCACGCTCTCGCGGATGACGGCGAGCGGCAGCGGCATGTCGCCGGCGAGGACGTTCCAGCCCTGCTTGCCGACATCGGACAACCGCAGGGATGCTCCGAACGGCAGGCCCTTGCTCGTCCCGTCGAGATGCAGATCCTCGATTTCGCCCAGCGACAGACGTGGCAGGGAGGCGGAAGCAGTCAGAGCCATGGGTTCGGATCCAGCGGTGAGAAGGGGCGCTTGACCTTGGTATAGGGGATCTTGCTGGCGTCGGGCGGATAGGGCCCGCCGCTGTCGAGATAGAGCACGCTCGCGGCGATTGGCGCGAAGGCGGCGTGGAAATGGTTGGAGGATTTGACCACGACCAGCGTCTTCGCGGCGAGGTCGATGCCGAGATCGGTGAAGACCGGCGGGCTGAAGGTCTGGGCGCGCGCCGAGGCCAGGACGATGTCGAGAAGGCCGATGCGGATGGCCGCCGCCGGGCCGAGCGAGACCCAGCTCTGCTCGAACGGGATCAGCAAATCCGCCGTCGTCCCGATCACCTGCACCACGGCATCGATCGGCCGGCCGGAGGACGGCGCAGCCTTGCCGGCAAAGCGCAGCGCAATCTCGGCGCCGACGCCGGCGGCCCGGCAGAGGCTGACCGCGACCGGATCCCAGAGCGCGCCGATCGCCGCCGGAATTTCGGGATGACGCAGCAAAGCCTCGACCATCACCGAGGAATCGCCGGCGACGCCGCCGCCGGGATTGTCCCAGCGATCGGCGAGGACGACAGGCTTGCCCGGCTCGGCCAGTTCGATCGCCGCCGCGATGCCCTCTGCCGGCTTGTAGTGCCTGGGCGAAGCGCCCTGCCCCCAGCCGAGGATTTCGAGCCCGAGCCGCTTCGCCAGCGCCGCAGCTTTGGCCGCGTCGCCATCGGCGATGACCAGCACCTTGCTGCCGACATCGGCGACATCGGCCGCCTGGAAGCCATGCGCGACGGAGATGCTGAGGATGCCATCGCGGCCTTCCACCGCCTTGATGCGATCGACGAAGCCGCGGCCGGGTTCGCGGCTGGTCATGAAGGCGGCGAGGCCGCGACAGTCGAAGACGGCGCTCACCGGCTTCACCTCGCCACGTGCCGTCCGAAGGCAGAGCTCGAGCAAATCCTCGGCCCGGGCCAGGAAATCGGTGTGCGGGAATTCCTTGAAGGCGACGATGATGTCGGCGCCCTCGACCATCTCGGCGCTGAGATGGCAGTGCATGTCGAGTTCGGCGCCGATGACGCAGTCCGGCCCGGCGAGGGCTCGCACCTTCGCGATCAGGTCGCCTTCGCAATCGTCATAGCCCTGCGCCACCATGGCGCCGTGCAGGCCGAGGAGCACGATGTCGACCGGCAGCGCCGCCCGGAGCTGGCCCAGGATTTCGTCACGCAGGCTCTCATAGCCGTCGCGCGAGACGAGGCCCGCCGGCTCGGCCCAGGTCGCCGTTCCCTCGACCAGCTCATAGCCCTCGCTGGCGGCGCGGCGGCGCGCCGCGATGATCGGGGCCGAGCACAATGTCGGCGTGTCCGGATGCGTGCCGGGCGGGCAGTAGAAGGCGCTCTCGAAGGCGCTGCGGTCGACATAGAGCGGCGCGAAAGTGTTGGTTTCCGTCGCCAGCGAGGCGGTAAAGACGCGCATGCGAATATCGTCCCGAGCAGCGCCGGCGCCTGCCCCTCCGGCTGCCGGCGCGATCATGAAACCGGGAGTGGGCTTCGCCTGTCAAAGGACCCACGTTCCCTGCAATGGAACAATGCAGGCTTGATCCAGAACGAACGAGCCGCCGAGATGCTGCTGCTTCGCCCGCAGGGAGCTTGCCGGGACCATGTCGCAACGCCGCCGCATCCTGCTCGGGGCACTCTTCCACGAGACGCACAGCTTCGTCGACGAGATCACCGGCCTCGCCGACTTCACCGTCCGCCGGGGCGAGGAGCTGCGGCGGCGGCGGGGCGACGGTTCGACCGTGGACGGTTTCCTTGAGGTCGCAGCGGCGGAAGGCTGGGAGGTCGTGCCGACAATCGACTACACCGCCCTGCCCGCTGGCACCGTCGATCACGCCGTGTTCGCGGACTTCCTCGATGAGTTCGATGCAGGGCTGAAAAGCGCACTTGCCTCCGGCGGCCTCGACGGCATCTGGCTGGCGCTGCACGGCGCCATGGTCACGACCGAGCGTCCCGATCCCGAGGGCGCATTGCTCGCCCATATCCGCAAAGTGCCGGGCTGCGAGACGCTCCCGGTCTTCGGCGTCTTCGACCTGCACGCCAACTTCACCGCCGCCATGGCTGAGCATGCCAATGCCCTCGTCGCCTATCGCAAGAACCCGCACATCGACGCACGCGACTCCGCTATGCGCTCGGCAGGACTGCTGGCGCGTGCCCTGAACGAAAGCGAGCTGCCGCGCATGGTCTCATGCAATGCGCCGGTGATGTGGCCGCCAACCGGCACCGGCACGGCCGACCGGCCGATGCAGGACCTGGAAGCGCTGGCGCGCCGGATCGAGCAGGAGAATCCGGCGATCTGGGTCGCGAACGTCGTCGGCGGCTACTCCTTCTCGGACGTTCCCGAAGCCGGCGTCGCCTTCGCAGTGGCCTTCACCGGGCCGGAAGCGCCAGCCCTCGATGCACTCGCCCGCTTGAGCGCTATGGCGACGGAACTGCGCGAACTCGGCCGGCCGGCGGAATGGGACATCGACCAGGCCATCGCCGAGATCCTGCGCTCGCCGGGCGGGCCCTACATCGTTGTGGAGCCGGCCGACAATATCGGCGGCGGCGCGCCCGGCGACGGCACCTCGGTGCTGCGCGCCTTCCTGCGACACGGCGTCGAGAACTGCGCGGTCGCCATCGCCGATCCAGCCGCCGTCGCAGCGATGTCCGGTGCCGGGCCAGGCGAGGTCCGCACACTCTCTATCGGCGGCAAGGGCAGCGCGATCGCCGAGGGGCCGGTCGAAATCGAGGCCGCCTTCGTCAGCGCCAGCGATGGCGAATTCGCGCTCGAGGACCTGAACAGCCATCTTGCGGCATCGCAGGGCTCGCGCTTCAGCATGGGGCCGAGCGTGGTGGTGCAGGCTGGCGGCGTCACCATCCTGCTGACCAGCCGCAAGACGCCGCCTTTCGATCTCGGGCAATTGCGCTCGCAAGGCATCGAACCGGAGAAGCTCAAGGCCATCGGCGTCAAGGCAGCCGTGGCGCATCGGCGCGCCTATGACAGAATAGCCAAGGGCAGCTTCACCGTGGCGACACCCGGCTCTTGCACCAGCCGCATCGAGACCTTGCCCTTCAAGCGGCTGCGGCCTGGCGTCTTTCCTATCGACGACACGTCTGCCTGACGACCTGTGGCAAACGACAGGAACACGTTCTCAACGTGGGGAGGAAGCAAAGCTGCATCGAGACAGCTTCGACACAACATGAAGATGCTACTTCAAGATACTGAAACTGTTTGTTGAAAATGGCGCGGGCGACGGGGCTCGAACCCGCGACCTCCGGCGTGACAGGCCGGCACTCTAACCAACTGAGCTACGCCCGCGCGGGCGGCGGAGGAACTCGTCCCCGGCGGCGTTGGGATTATGGCCCCCGGCCCTGACTGTCAAGCACCGAAGCCGTCAAAATGTCGATCAATGCCGAAGTGCTGTGAAAAGGGCAGAAATCGCGCAATCTCCGGCTCCCAAGCCGATGCGCTACACGAGCGCCTCTCACGAGCTTGCCCATCGACGGCGAATCTCGGCGCCATTTCGGGCAAGTGATTTCCGATCCTGTGCGCAGGTAACCGCTGACAGAATGGTGGGCGAAACCGCCCTCCGGCTTGCGAAGACCCCCGCATGGCCTTAAACGGCGGACAAGGGCGGTTAGCTCAGTCGGTAGAGCATCTCGTTTACACCGAGAGGGTCGGCGGTTCGAGCCCGTCACCGCCCACCAGCGCGCCAGGCCTGGCGCGGCATAGCTGCCCACAGGGCGCGCATATCTTCCGAACCGGAATAAAAAAGGCCGCCGGGGATACCGGCGGCCCCTTTATCTTCGCGAGCGCTGGGCTCAGTGGGCGACGACGCCTGCGGCGGCATCGTCCTCGGCGGCCTTGGGGGTCGCCTTGAGGTCCTCTTCCCAAACGATCGGCGTCGGCTGGCGCACCAGCGCGTGCTGCAGCACCTGGTCCATCCGCGAGACCGGGACGATCTCGAGCCCGTTCTTCACGGACTGGGGCAGATCGACCAGATCCTTGGCGTTGTCCTCGGGGATCAGCACCTTCTTGATGCCGCCGCGAAGCGCCGCCAACAGCTTCTCCTTCAGGCCGCCGATCGGCAGAGCCCTGCCCCGCAACGTGACCTCGCCGGTCATGGCGACGTCACGACGGACCGGGATGCCCGTCATGACCGAGACGATCGCCGTCGCCATGCCGATGCCGGCCGACGGACCGTCCTTCGGGGTTGCCCCTTCGGGAAGGTGGACGTGGATGTCGCGCCGGTCGAACAGCGGCGGCTCGATGCCGAAATCGATGGCGCGGGAGCGGACATAGGACGCCGCCGCCGAGATCGATTCCTTCATCACGTCGCGCAGATTGCCGGTGACGGTCATCTTGCCCTTGCCGGGCATCATCACGCCTTCGATCGTCAGCATCTCGCCGCCGACCTCGGTCCAGGCCAGGCCGGTGACGACACCGACCTGATCCTCGGTCTCCGCCATGCCATAGCGATAGCGCGGCGGGCCGAGATAGTCCTCCAGCACCGCCGGCGTGACCGCGACCTTCTTCTTCTTGGTCAGCACGATCTCCTTCACCGCCTTGCGGACGGTGTTGGCGATCTCGCGCTCGAGGTTACGGACACCGGCCTCGCGGGTATAGCGCCGGACCAGCGTCGTCAGGGCCTCGTCGTCGATCGACCATTCCTTGGACTGCAGGCCGTGCTTGGCGATCGCCCCCGGGATCAGGTGGCGGCGCGCGATCTCGGCCTTCTCGTCCTCGGTGTAGCCGGCGATACGGATCACCTCCATCCGGTCCAGCAGGGCCGGCGGGATGTTCAGCGTGTTCGCCGTGGTCACGAACATCACGTTCGACAAGTCATAGTCGACCTCGAGGTAATGGTCGTTGAAGGTCGAGTTCTGCTCGGGATCGAGCACCTCGAGCAGGGCCGCCGACGGGTCGCCGCGGAAGTCCTGGCCCATCTTGTCGATCTCGTCGAGCAGGATGAGCGGGTTCGAGGTCTTGGCCTTCTTCATCGACTGGATGATCTTGCCGGGCATCGAGCCGATATAGGTGCGGCGGTGACCGCGGATCTCGGCCTCGTCACGCACGCCGCCCAGCGACATGCGCACGAACTCGCGGCCGGTCGCCTTGGCGATCGACTTGCCGAGCGAGGTCTTGCCGACGCCCGGAGGGCCGACGAGGCACAGGATCGGGCCAGCGAGCCGGTTGGCGCGCTGCTGCACGGCGAGATATTCGACGATGCGGTCCTTGACCTTGTCGAGGCCGAAGTGATCGTCGTCGAGCACCTGCTGGGCCGCGGCGAGGTCCTTCTTGATCTTCGACTTCTTGCCCCAGGGTATGCCGAGCAGCCAGTCGAGATAGTTGCGCACGACCGTGGCCTCGGCCGACATCGGCGACATCTGCCGGAGCTTTTTGACCTCGGCCAGCGCCTTGTCGCGCGCTTCCTTGGTCAGCTTGGTCTTGGCGATGCGCTCTTCCAGCTCGGCCAGCTCGTCGCGGCCTTCCTCGCCGTCGCCCAGCTCCTTCTGGATCGCCTTCATCTGCTCGTTGAGATAGTACTCGCGCTGGGTCTTCTCCATCTGGCGCTTGACGCGCGAGCGGATGCGCTTCTCGACCTGCAGCACCGACATTTCGCTCTCCATCAGGGAGAGCACCTTCTCGAGCCGGTGGGCGACGTTCATCACCTCGAGCACGGCCTGCCGGTCGGCGATCTTGACCGCGAGATGCGAGGCGACCGTGTCGGCGAGCTTGGCCGGCTCGTCGATCTGGGAGACCGCCGCGACGATCTCGGGCGAGATCTTCTTGTTGAGCTTCACATAGTTCTCGAACTCGCTGACGACCGAGCGGGCGAGCGCCTCGACCTCGACCTTCTTGCCAGCCTCCTCGGCCAGCGCCTCGGCCTGAGCCTCGTAGAAGTTGTCGGTCGCGGTATAGGTCGTCGCCTTGGCCCGGCCGATGCCCTCGACGAGCACCTTCACGGTCGAGTCGGGCAGCTTGAGCAGCTGCAGCACGCGGGCGAGCGTGCCGATTTCATAGATGTCGCCGGTTTCCGGATCATCATCGCCGGCGTTCTTCTGCGTGGCGAGCAGGATCAGGCCATCGTTCTTGACCACCTCCTCGAGCGCGCGAATGGACTTCTCGCGGCCGACGAAGAGCGGCACGATCATGTGCGGAAAGACGACGATGTCGCGCAGCGGCAGGACCGGATAGGTGTCGGTCGTGCCGGGGACGAGCGGAGCGCGGGGCGTCGAGCCAGTCATGTCTAGTCCTTCAAGTTTTCGCCCGGCCGACCCCTGGAAAGGCAATCGAGCGGACGTACCGCGCGGCGCGACCATTCGCGCCAGGCGCCCCCGCGAACCGCGCCCTCGACAGGCACGCGAGTCTCGCAGGTGATCCTAAGGTGGATGTTTCGACGCCGGCTTTCAAGCGACGGCGACGCGAAGTCCACCACAGCTTCCGCCGCCGCCGGCACACGAGGCCGTGAGGGATCCGGCAAGGCGAAAACAATGTCCGGGCAGTCGTATCCACCAAGGCTCACAACGCAAAACGCGCGCCAACAGGCGCGCGTTCCGAATTGAACCAGAATCCGGCTTCGCTCAGGCCGAGGCCGACTTGGCCTCTTCTTCGCGGTCCGCATAGATGAACAGCGGGCGCGACTTGGATTCGACCGCCTCGGGTCCGATGACGACCTGCTCGACGCCTTCCAGCCCCGGCAGTTCGTACATGGTCTCGAGCAGGATGCCTTCCATGATCGAGCGCAGGCCGCGGGCGCCGGTCTTGCGCTCGATCGCCTTGCGGGCGATCAGGCTGACCGCCTCGTCGGTGAAGGTGAGCTCGGTGTCCTCCATCTCGAACAGGCGCTGATACTGCTTGACCAGCGCGTTCTTCGGCTCGGTGAGGATGGTCTTGAGCGCGGCTTCGTCGAGATCCTCCAGCGTCGCCAGTACCGGCAGGCGGCCGACGAATTCCGGGATCAGGCCGAACTTGAGCAGGTCCTCCGGCTCGACCTCGCGGAAGATCGCACCGGTGCGCCGGTCGTCGGGAGCCTTCACGGTCGCGCCGAAGCCGATCGAGGTGCCCTTGCCGCGGCCGGAAATGATCTTGTCCAGCCCGGCGAAGGCGCCGCCGCAGATGAACAGGATGTTGGTGGTGTCGACCTGCAGGAACTCCTGCTGCGGATGCTTGCGCCCGCCCTGCGGCGGCACGGAGGCGACGGTGCCCTCCATGATCTTCAGCAGCGCCTGCTGCACGCCCTCGCCTGAGACGTCGCGGGTGATCGAGGGATTGTCCGACTTGCGGCTGATCTTGTCGATCTCGTCGATGTAGACGATGCCGCGCTGGGCCCGCTCGACATTGTAGTCGGAGGCCTGGAGCAGCTTCAGGATGATGTTCTCGACGTCTTCGCCGACATAGCCGGCCTCGGTCAGCGTTGTCGCATCGGCCATGGTGAACGGGACGTCGAGGATGCGGGCGAGCGTCTGCGCGAGCAGCGTCTTGCCCGAGCCGGTCGGCCCGATCAGCAGGATGTTCGACTTCGCCAGCTCGACGTCGTTGTGCTTCGTCGCGTGGCTGAGCCGCTTGTAGTGGTTGTGGACCGCGACCGAGAGGACCTTCTTGGCGTGGTCCTGACCGATGACGTAATCGTCGAGAACCTTGCGGATCTCCTTCGGGGTCGGCACGCCGTCCTTGGACTTCACCAGCGCGGACTTCGACTCCTCGCGGATAATGTCCATGCAGAGCTCGACGCATTCATCGCAGATGAACACGGTCGGGCCCGCGATCAGCTTGCGGACCTCGTGCTGGCTCTTGCCGCAGAAGGAGCAGTAGAGCGTGCTCTTGGAATCGCCGCCGCTGGCCTTACTCATCGTGATTCTCCATCTCGGAGGTCGAAATCCGCCACCGAAAAACGGCGGGCTGATGTCGTCTCCCCGTCATAATAGGCGCTCAGATCACGATTATTAGGTTAACGCGTCGCTCTGGCGCAGGCGGCGACGAAACTGACCCAAAATCGGACCGCTCGAGCGCCTTACCGCGCCCTTCAGATGCCCCATGCAAACATGGGGCCTAGTCTCAAGGCAATATGGCCCTTCGGGAGCCGCTCGCCAACCCACAGGCGCGTGTACCTTTGGGCGGCCTTTGTGGGGCATCGGCTTTGTCCGAAAACCGGTGCCCACTTTTCGGGCCGATGCTCAGGCCGCCTCGTCCGCGCGCTTGTCGATGACCTTGTCGATCAGCCCGAACTCCTTGGCCTGGTCGGCGGTCATGAAATTGTCGCGCTCCAGCGCCCCCTCGATGTCCTCGTAGGAGCGGCCGGTGTGCTTGACGTAGATTTCGTTCAGGCGCCGCTTCAGGCTCTCGACCTCGCGAGCATGGATCAGGATGTCGGTGACCTGGCCCTGGAAGCCGCCGGAGGGCTGGTGGACCATGATGCGGGCGTTCGGCAGCGCAAAGCGCATGTCCTTGGCGCCGGCGGTCAGCAGCAGCGAGCCCATCGAGGCCGCCTGGCCGACGCAGAGCGTCGTCACCGGGCAGCGGATGAACTGCATGGTGTCGTAGATCGACAGGCCCGAGGTGACCACGCCGCCGGGCGAGTTGATGTAGAAGGAGATTTCCTTCTTCGGGTTCTCGGCTTCGAGGAACAGGAGCTGCGCCACGATCAGCGATGCCGAGTAGTCCTCGACAGGACCGGTCAGGAAGATGATGCGCTCGCGCAGCAGGCGCGAATAGATGTCGAAGGCGCGCTCGCCGCGGCTCGACTGCTCGACCACCATCGGGACGAGATTGTTATAGGTCTCGATCGGGTCACGCATCATCGTCGGTCCTTGAGGTCAAAGCGGGCGGGAATCAGCCGGGATCGGCGAAACCCCACATAAGCATGCCGGCGGCAGCTGAAAAGGGAAACGCCGCCAGCAGAGTGCAGGCGGCGCCGACATCCTGGATCAGGTGGTGAGGATCAGGCCGAAGCCTCGTCCGCCGCCTCAGTCGCAGCCTTCTTGGCCTTCTTCGCCTTGGCGGCCTTCGGCTTGGCCTCGGCGGCGCCCTCGTCCTCGTCATCGGCGAAGAGCGCCTCGCGCGAGACCGACTTGTCGGAGACCTTCACCTGGCCGAGCAGGTGGTCGACGACCTTCTCCTCGAAGATCGGGGCGCGGATCTCGGCGAGCGCCTGCGGGTTCTTGCGGTAGAACTCCCAGACTTCCTTCTCCTGGCCCGGGAACTGGCGGGCGCGCTGGATCAGGGCCTGCGTCACCTCGTCATCCGAGATCTGGACCTTGGCCTGCTCGCCGATCTCGGCCAGCACCAGGCCGAGGCGGACGCGGCGCTCGGCGATCTTGCGATACTCGGCGCGAGCCTCGTCCTCGGTGGTGTTCTCGTCGGCGAAGGTCTTGTTGGCGTTCTTCATGTCCGCCTCGACCTGGCTCCAGACAGCGGCGAACTCCTGCTCGACCAGGGTCGGCGGCAGCTCGAAGCTGTACTTGCCGTCGAGGGCATCGAGCAGCGCCTTCTTGACCTTGCGGCGTGACTGCTCGCCGAACTCGCGGCCGATCTGCTCGCGGATCGCGGTCTTGAGCGCCTCGAGCGACTCCATGCCGAAGCCCTTGGCGAGCTCGTCGTCGATCTTCAGCGCGCCGGGAGCCTGGACGTCGTCGACCGTGACGGCGAACTCGGCCGGCTTACCGGCGAGATGGGTCGCGGTGTAGTTCTCGGGGAAGGTCACCGATACGGTGCGCTGCTCGCCCTTCTTGACGCCCTCGAGCTGTTCCTCGAAGCCCGGGATGAACTGGCCGGCGCCGAGCTCGAGCGGGATTTCCGAGCCGGTGCCGCCATCGAAAGGCTTGCCCTCGAGCGTGCCGACGAAGGAGATCAGCAGGCGGTCGCCCTTGGCGGCCTTGGCGCCGTCCTTCTTCGACTCGAAGCTGCGGTTCTGCGAGGCCATGCGCTCCAGCGCGGCGTCGACATCGGCCTCAGGGACCTCGGCGACCGGCTTGTCGAGCGCGACATCGGAGACGTCGACGACCTCGATCTTCGGCAGCACCTCGAGCGCAACGGTGAAGGCGAGATCGCCCTTGGCCTCCATCGCGGCCTCGATCTCGTCCTTGTCCTCGGGGAACTTGATCTGCGGCTCGAAGGCGAGCTTCAGGCCGTTATCCGTGACGATCTTCTGGTTCGCCTCGTTGACGGCGTTCTGGACGACATCGGCCATGACCGAGCGGCCATAGAGCCGGCGCAGATGGCCGACCGGGACCTTGCCGGGGCGGAAGCCGTTGATGCGGGCCTTGCCCTGCAGGCCGGCAAGGCCGTCATCCAGCCTGGTCTTGAGGTCGGTGGCGTTCAGCACCACCTGAAATTCGCGCTTGAGGCCCTGGGACAGGGTTTCGGTCACGTTCATCGTTCTGATCCGCCAACAGCTCTTTACTTCAATGTCCAAAGCGCGACGCCGGGGATCCGCCGCCGCGCTCACGAAACTCGATCCTGGTGCGGGCGAAGGGACTCGAACCCCCACGACTTGCGCCGGCGGAACCTAAATCCGCTGCGTCTACCAATTCCGCCACGCCCGCCGACCTGGTGCGCCGCACCGCGGTCGTCGCGACAGCAGCACCGTTAGGCCGCGCCGCTATAGCATTTCGGGCGCGTCATGCAGCAAAAAAATGCGACATTTCTGCGAAGGCCGCTCCCGCATGCCTTTGCGCTCGCCAGAAACGCCCCGTCCAGCTATGTCCCGAGCATGAGCAAAGACGCTTCGCCGACGCCTTCGAGCCCTCATCCCAGCCGCCGCCGGGTCATCGCGCAGGGCGCCGGGTTCGCGACCTTGCTCTCGCCGCTGTCCGCCCTGGCACAACAGGCGCCGGCGGCTTCGGCCGGCGCTGCGCGTGAACTCGTCGCGGCGTCCTCGAAACTACGCCTGCGGCCGGCGCCGGCGCCCGAAACCGAGATCTGGGCCTTCGACGGCGCGGCCCCTGGCCCCGTGCTCAAGGTGAAACACGGCGAGACCCTGAAGCTCAATCTGCAGAATCGCACCGACAAGCCGCTCTCGCTGCACTGGCATGGCCTGCGCGCCGACCACGCCATGGACGGCGTCGGCGGCTTCAGCCAGGAGCCGGTGCCGCCAGGTGGGCAGTTCGAATACCGCCTGACGCCGCCCGATTCCGGCACCTTCCTCTACCGACCGATGCTGCTCGGCGGCTCGTCCGAGCCGGCCGGGCGCGGGCTTTCCGGCGTGTTGATCGTCGAGGAGAAGGAACCTCCCGCGGTCGATCTCGATCTGCCGACCCTGATCGGCGACTGGCTGCTCAGCGACGACCAGAAGCTCCTGCCTTTCGCGGCCGACGGGCAGGACGGCGCTGCCGCCGGCCGCCTCGGCAGCTGGCTGACCGTCAACGGCAAGCCACCGCCGCTGCCAATCAGGCTGCCGCCGAGCTCCCGCGTCCGCCTGCGGCTCGCCAATGCCTGCAATGCCCGGATCATGCGGCTGCGCTTCGACGAGATGAAGGCCTTCGTCGCGGCGGTCGACGGCCAGCCGACCGACACCTTCGAGCCGGTCCGGGCACAACTGCCCTTCGCACCGGGCACGCGCTACGACGTGATCTTCGATATGCCGGAGACGGCCGGCGCCGCCGCAAGCGTCACCGCCCTGATCGGCCCCGGCGTGCCGCTGGTGCGCTTTGTCAGCGAGGGCATGGCCAAGTCGGCGCGCCCGGCGATCACCGGAATGCCGCTCAATCCGGCGCTGCCCGCAGCGGTGCGGCTCCAGGACGCCCGGCGCAGCGAAATGATCATCGAGGGCGGCGCGAAAATCACACCGGACAACAAGCTCGATCTCACGGGGCTCGACCTTGCGAAGCCCTGGACGATCAATGGCGGCCAGGGCGACCCAAGGGCTAAGCCGCTGTTCAGCGTCAAGCGCGGATCGCCGGTGGTGATCGCCATCACCAACAAGACCGCCTTCCTGCAGCCGCTGCATGTCCACGGCCACAGCTTCCGCCTGCTGCACCCGCTCGACGACGGCTGGGAGCCCTATTTCCTCGACACGGTGCAGATTCCCGAGGGCAAGCGCCTGCACGTCGCCTTCATCGCCGACAATCCCGGGCGCTGGCTGATCTCCTCGACCGTGCTGGAGCGCTTCGACCGCGGCTTGTGGAGCTGGTTCGAGGTGACGTGACGCAACGTCGGCTTGTCACGACGGCGGGCCGCTTCTAAATCGGCGGCCTTGAGCAAGGAGCCCGCCATGACTGCCAACGCCATCGTCACCGTGGGTGCCGACCTCGCCAAGCCCGTCCGCTTCGGCAACGGGCTGCCGCTCGCCTTGATCGCCGGCCCCTGCCAGATGGAGAGCCGCGACCACGCGCTCGAGGTCGCGCTGGCGCTGAAGGAGGTTTCCGACAAACTCGGCATCGGCCTCGTCTTCAAGACCTCCTTCGACAAGGCCAACCGCACCAGCGTGAAGGGCCAGCGCGGCGTGGGGCTGGACGCCGCCCTGCCCGTCTTCGCGGAAATCCGCGAACGCACCGGCCTGCCCGTGCTGACCGATGTGCATGACGCCAGCCAGTGCGCGCCGGTGGCCGAGGTGGTCGACGTGCTGCAGATCCCGGCCTTCCTGTGCCGGCAGACCGACCTGCTCGTCGCAGCCGCCAGGACCGGCCGCGTCGTCAACGTCAAGAAGGGCCAGTTCCTGGCTCCCTGGGACATGGTCAACGTCGCCGCCAAGGTGACCGAGAGCGGCAATCCCAATGTGATGCTGACCGAGCGCGGCGTCTCCTTCGGCTACAACACGCAAGTCACCGACATGCGTGCCCTGCCGATCATGGCCGAGATCGGCGCTCCCGTGATCTTCGACGCCACCCATTCGGTGCAGCAACCCGGCGGCAAGGGCGCCTCCAGCGGCGGCCAGCGCGAATTCGTGCCGGTGCTGGCGCGTGCTGCGGTCGCGGTCGGCGTCGCAGGCGTCTTCATCGAGACCCATCCCGACCCCGACAATGCCCCCTCAGACGGGCCGAACATGGTGCCGCTGCGCGACTTCCATGCGCTGATTGCAGAGCTGCAAGAGTTCGATCGGCTTGCCAAGCGCAAGGCGCATTCTACGCTGGCGTATGTCTGAGACGCCCACCAGTCCGATTCCTCCCGCTGCGCCACCGCAAAGCTCGCTGAAGTCGCTCATCCTCGTGCTCGGGGCGTGCGGCTTCGCCTCGACCTTCACCATGCGCCTGCTCGATCCGCTGGTGCCGACACTGGCGGTGGAGTTCACGCGCAGCATCGCCCAGGTCGCCGCGGTCGCGACAGCCTTCGCTTTCGCCTATGCCGTCGGTCAGCCCTTCCTCGGCCCTATCGCCGATTCGATCGGCAAGCTCAGGACGATCGCGATCTGCCTCGGCGCGCTAGCCCTGCTATCGCTCGTCGCCGGCCTCGCCGGCTCGTTCGAGATACTGACGGGGGTCCGCACGATCGCCGGCGTCGCGGCCGGCGGCGTCATTCCCGTCGCGATGGCGGCGATCGGCGACCGCGCCCCCATGGCCGAGCGGCAGATCATGCTCGGCCGCTTCCTCGTGTTGATGATCGTCGGGCAGATGGTCGGCGCCGCCTGCTCCGGGCTGATCGCCGAGCATCTCGGCTGGCGCTATGTCTTCGTGATGGCGGGCGCGATCGCCGGAATCGCCGCGATCCTGGTCGTGCTGGTGCTGAAGCCGAGACCAAACGCGCTGCGGCCGCCGCTCAGCTTCAAGACCGCGCTGGCGAGCTATGCCGCCGTCTTCGCCAATCCGCGTTCGAAGCTGCTTTATGGCCTCGTCGTGGTCGAGGGCAGCCTGATCTTCGGCATGCCGCCCTATATCGCCGCGATCCTGCGGGAGCGCGCCGATGTTGGCCCGTCGCAGGCCGGCCTCGTCATCGCCGGCACCGGGCTCGGCGGCATCATCTATGGCGTGCTGACCCGCATCCTGGTCGAGCGGCTCGGCCCGACCCGGATGACCACCCTGGGCGGCATCGTCATGGGCCTGGCCTACGCCTTGTTCTCGCTGCACTTCCTGCCCTGGTGGAGCGCCATCGCGATCTTCACGCTGAGCGGATTCGGCTTCTTCCTGATGCACGGCACCTTCCAGGCACAGGCGACCGAGCTCGCGCCGACCGCGCGCGGCTCGGCCGTCGCGCTGTTCGCCTGTGCGCTGTTCTGCGGCCATGCGCTCGGGCCGGTGCTGATGGGCGCCGCCTTGCACCTGTTCGGCACCAGCGGCGCCATCCTGATCTTCGCGGCCGGCATCGCGGTACTTGGCGTGCTGGCACCGCGCATCATGCCGCTCTCCGGCAGCAGAACCTGAGTTGCTCTTGAGCGTGCCGTAGTCCGAAAACCGCTTCGCACTTTTCGGCGGCAAGCTCCTCAGCGCCCGCGATAGGGCGCCACACCTTGGTCGGGCAGCCACAGGCCCTTGGGCGGCTCGCCAGTCTGGAAAAAGACGTCGATCGGGATGCCACCGCGCGGATACCAGTAGCCGCCGATGCGGAACCATTTCGGCTCTAGCAGCTCGACCAGCGTCTTGCCGATCCCGACGGTGCAGTCCTCGTGGAAGGCTCCGTGGTTACGGAAGGCACCGAGATAGAGCTTGAGCGACTTCGATTCGACCAGCCAGTCACCCGGCAGATAGTCGATCACCAGGATGCCGAAATCGGGCTGGCCGGTGACCGGGCAGATCGAGGTGAATTCCGGGCAGGTGAAGCGGGCGAGATAGTCTGTACCGGCATGCGGGTTCGGCACGCGGTCGAGGCGGGCTTCCTCCGGCGAGCGTGGCAGTTCGCTTGCCTTGCCGAGCTGGAGGGTCGAGGCGTCGATGGTCATGGCGTCATCCTGAACAAGTGGCGCCCGTCGATGACGGGCGCTGAGTTGCCGCGGCTTTTAATGCCGGGCCCGGATAAACGCCACCGCCCCTTCCCGTCGCCGCCTGTCTTGTCTAGAAGCGCGGCATCGCTTGCCCACTTCAGCTCCGGAGCCTGACATGACCGCGATCATCGACATCATCGGCCGCCAGATCCTCGATTCCCGCGGCAACCCGACGGTCGAGGTCGATGTCGTGCTCGAAGACGGCTCGATGGGCCGTGCCGCCGTCCCGTCCGGCGCCTCGACCGGCGCGCATGAGGCGGTCGAGCTGCGCGATGGCGACAAGAGCCGCTATCTCGGCAAGGGCGTGCAGAAGGCGGTCGAGGCCGTCAATGTCGCAATCGCCGAGGCGCTGGTTGCGATGGACGCCGAGGACCAGACCGCGATCGACCAGGCGATGATCGAGCTCGACGGCACGCCGAACAAGAGCAAGCTCGGCGCCAACGCCATTCTGGGCGTCTCGCTCGCCGTCGCCAAGGCGGCCGCCGAATGCTCCGGCCTGCCGCTGTATCGCTATGTCGGCGGCACCTCTGCTCGCGTCCTGCCCGTGCCGATGATGAACATCGTCAATGGCGGCGCCCATGCCGACAACCCGATCGACTTCCAGGAATTCATGGTGATGCCGATCGGCGCGCCCTCCTTCGCCGAGGGGCTCCGCATGGGCGCGGAGATCTTCCACACGCTGAAGAAGGCGCTGCACGACGCCGGCCATAACACCAATGTCGGCGACGAGGGCGGCTTCGCGCCCAACATCAAGTCGGCGGAAGCAGCGCTCGACTTCGTCATGCAGGCGGTGGAGAAGGCCGGCTACAAGCCCGGCGAGGACGTCGCGCTGGCGCTCGATTGCGCTACGACCGAATTCTTCAAGGACGGCTCCTATGTCTATGAAGGCGAACGCAAAACCCGCGATCCGAAGGCGCAGGCCAAGTACCTCGCCAAGCTGGTCGCCGGCTATCCGATCGTCTCGATCGAGGACGGCATGGCCGAGGATGACTGGGAGGGCTGGAAGGCGCTGACCGATCTCGTCGGCAACAAGTGCCAGCTCGTCGGCGACGACCTCTTCGTCACCAACGTCACCCGCCTGTCGCAGGGCATCAAGGCGAAGACGGCCAACTCGATCCTGGTCAAGGTCAACCAGATCGGCACCCTGACCGAGACGCTCGCCGCCGTGGAGATGGCCCAGCGCGCCGGCTACACTGCGGTGATGTCGCACCGTTCGGGCGAGACCGAGGACGCGACCATCGCCGACCTCGCCGTCGCGACCAATTGCGGGCAGATCAAGACCGGCTCGCTCGCCCGTTCCGACCGGACGGCGAAGTACAACCAGCTGCTGCGCATCGAGGAAGAGCTCGGCACCCAGGCGATCTATGCCGGTCGCTCGGCGCTGAAGGCCCTCGCCTGACGCCATGCTGCGCCGCAATAGGCGGCGCCATGCGGTTTGGCCCCTAACGGCAGCTCCGGCATCACGCTAAGCCGGAGCATGCATCAAGCCGTTCCGCTTTCCGACGAGAAGCTGCGCCGGCGCCGGCAACTCGCCTTCGCCGGCATGGCTTTCGCCATGGTGATCTTCGGCGCGAACTTCGTCGTCAGCCGCCATGCGGTGCTGAACGGCCTCTCCTCGCACGACATGCTGGCGCTGCGCTTCGTCACCGCCGGCTTCCTGCTGCTGCCCAGCTTCATGCTGGCGGGAGGCCTACGCGACTGCGCCGGCCTCGGCTGGAAGCGTGGCCTCGTCCTGGCGGTGATGAGCGGCTTTCCGATGAGCTTCCTGCTCATGACAGGCCTGACCTTCGCCCCCGCCGCCCATGGCGCGGTGATCGGCCCCGGCACCGTCACGGTGATCGGCATCGTCGGCAGCGTCGTCCTGTTCGGCGCGATGCTGACCCGACAACTCGTGCTCGGCGTCGCGGCCGTACTCATCGGCCTCGCCTGCCTCGGCATCGCCGGCACCACCCACGCCAATCCGGGCATCGTCTTCGGCGATCTCTGCTTCCTCGGAGTCGGGCTGGTCTGGGGCGGCTATCCGCTCCTGATCCAGCTCTGGCGCGTCGACGCGCTCAAGGCGACCGCCGTCGTCTCCGTGCTGTCCATGGTCTATCTGCCGATCTACTTCGCCTTCTATTTCCGCGGCTTCGACGTCGCGCCCTGGTGGGTGCTGCTGCTGCACGCGATCAATCAGGGCGTGCTCAACGTCATCGTCGGCCTGTGGATCTGGAGCTGGTCGACGCCGGTGCTCGGTCCCTCGGTCGCCGGGCGCTTCCCGCCGATGATCCCAGTGGTCGGCACGCTACTCGCCATCCCGGTGCTCGGCGAGATCCCGAGCGGATTGCAGATCGGCGGCATCGCGCTGATCATCGGCGGATTGTTCATCGCCTCATGGCGCCGTGCGGCGACGGCGCGCTAATCCCATCAGGCCGAGATTCCAGACGATACAGACCAGCAGGCCGAGGCCGAGCGCCGGCCAGGAGCCGAGCGGCACGGCCGCGACATGGACCAGCGCAATCGCCAGGCCGAAGCCGAGCAGCCCGAGCAGGCCATTGGCGATGACCGCGGCGCTGGCCGGTCCGCCGATGCGCGGCTGCAGGATCGCGATCAGGCTCGACAGCACAATCGGGAAGGTCGCCAGCACGCCCGACCAGGCCGGGCCGACGCGGGCGCTGATGGTGGTGACGGTGCCGGCCAAGGCTGCAACCGCAGCGGCGCGCAGGGGAATCGCATACCAGGGTCGCCGCGGCGTGATCGCAGGACGCGCCGCGAGGTAAGGACGGACGATGCGGTGCAGGACCAGGAAGACGACCGGCGTCGCCGGCAGAAGCACGGCGAAGGGCAAGGCCAGCGCCTGCAGGCTCGAAACCATCAGGAAGAAGGTCAGCAGCGCAAAGGCGAGGCAGATCACCGTGCCGAAGCGCTGGGCCAGCAGCACGTAGACCAGCGACAGCCCGGCATTGGAGAGGTTGGAGCTCATGCTGCCGAGCGCACTCGCCGAGATAAAGGCGGCGTCGTGGTCGAGCGCAAGGAAGACATAGACCGGCCCAGCCGATATCGGCAGCGTTGCAATCATCGCCGCGAGCAGCGGCCCGCTTCGCTCCGCCAGCAGCGAGCAACTGACGACGATAGCGGCGGCAACCGCCATCTTCATCAGCAGCAGGCCGAGGCCGGGGTCGATCACGCCGGCTCGCCCTTGGCCCAGCCCTCTTTCGTTTCGGCGATGAAGTCTTCCAGGCGGCCGGCGGCAATGGCGGCGCGCAGGCCGGCCGTCAGATCCTGGTAGTAGGCGAGGTTCACCCAGGTCAGCAGCATCTTGCCGAGCATCTCCTCGGCCTTGACCAGGTGATGAAGATAGGCGCGCGAATAGGTGTTGGCCGCCGGGCAGGTAGAT
The DNA here is from genome assembly GCF_050275675.1 of Allobosea sp. NPDC003192. NCBI lineage: Bacteria > Pseudomonadati > Pseudomonadota > Alphaproteobacteria > Hyphomicrobiales > Alloboseaceae > Allobosea > Allobosea sp. NPDC003192. The sequence goes on along the minus strand of NZ_JBNNPK010000007.1, from coordinate 204,733 downwards.
TGCGGGTCGATCGGCCGGGCATCCTCGGCGTGCTTGGCGTTCTTGAGGTTCATCCGGCCGAAGCGGGTGAAGATCTGGCCGTGGCGGCCAGCCCGCGTCGGCATCACGCAGTCGAACATGTCGACGCCGCGCCGGACCGCCTCGACGATATCGTCCGGCGTGCCGACCCCCATCAGATAGCGCGGCTTTTCCTGCGGCAGATGCGGCTCGACCGTCCCGATCATCGCCAGCATCACGTCCTGCGGCTCGCCGACCGCCAGGCCGCCGATGGCGTAGCCCTTGAGGTCCATGGCGGCGAGCTCGCGGGCGCTTTCGACACGCAGGGCGGGCACGGCGCCACCTTGCACAATGCCGAACAGCGCCCTCCCCGCCGGATCGCCAAAAGCCTTCCTGCAGCGCTCGGCCCAGCGCAGCGACAAATGCATCGCCTTCTGCGCGACCTTGTCCTCGCAGGGCAGCGAGACGCATTCGTCGAGCTGCATGACGATGTCGGAGCCGAGCAGGTTCTGGATCTCGACCGAACGCTCCGGCGTCAGCACATGCTTCGAGCCGTCGATATGCGACTGGAAGGTGACGCCCTCTTCGGTCAGCTTGCGCAGATTGGCGAGCGACATCACCTGGAAGCCGCCGGAATCGGTCAGGATCGGATGCGGCCAGTTCATGAATTTATGCAGGCCGCCGAGCTTCGCGACGCGCTCGGCGCCCGGCCGCAGCATCAGGTGATAGGTGTTGCCGAGCACGACATCGGCGCCGAGCGCCTTGACCTGCTCGGGATACATGCCCTTGACCGTGGCTGCGGTGCCGACCGGCATGAACGCCGGCGTGCGGATCACGCCGCGCGGCATGCGGACCTCGCCGGTACGGGCTGAGCCGTCCCGGCCGAGGAGATGGAAGCTGAAATCCGTCGTCATGGACGCCGGCCTAACCCAGCGCTGGCTTGGGCGGAAGAGCCTTGCGCGCCGGGCGGGGCTGTGCCGGCAGCTCAGCGCTTGGCGAAAGCGGCCTCGTAGACATCCGGCTTGAAGGCGAGGATGCGGCGGTCGCCGAGATCGAGCACCGGGCGCTTGATCATCGTCGGCTGCGCCAGCATCAGCGCGATCGCCTTCTTCTCGTCGAGGCCCTGTCTGTCGGCCTCGGGCAACTCGCGGAAGGTCGTGCTTCCCTTGTTCAGGACCTTCTCCCAGCCGAGCTCCCGGCACCAGGCCTCGAGGTTCGCCTTGTCGATGCCGGAGACGCGATAATCATGGAAGGCGTATGGAATCTTGTGCGCGTCGAGCCAGCTCCAGGCCTTCTTCATCGTGTCGCAGTTCTTGATGCCGTAGAGCGTGACCATCGTCCCGACCGATCGCTTGAGTATCGTCGGCGCCGGGGGTGGCATGGGGCCGAGCGGAGATCAAGCGCCCCCACCGCTTGGCACCAGACTGCGGCGAAGAAAGCTGAGTGTTTCGAGCAGGCATGCGTTGCCATTGCCGATCGCAGCGCGGACAATCGGGGCGTCTCTTGCGTTCTGTCATCCGGCCGGCAAGCGCGGCGCGTATCGGGCGAGCAGGGAATCGGGTGGGCCGCGCCATGATCGATCAATTGCAGCAGGCCGCGACGAACGACGATGAGCTCGAAATCCCCTTCCGCCCCTGGAAGGACCATACCGCAGCCGGCGTGGACTTTCCCGATATCTCGATCACGACCAGCGAAGCAGCCCTGACCCGCCCCATCATCGATGCGCTAGCATCGCGGATTCCCGCCGATATCGAAGTACTAGCCGGCATCGATATCGGCGGGCTCGGCCTCGCCGGGGCGCTGGCCTATCGCAACGGCCTCGGCTTCATCGATGTCCGCAAGGTCGATTCGCTGCGCAACGGCGTGATGCGCAGCATCATGGCGAATTACGAACTCGGCGAAGGCGTGGTGATCTCGAAGGGCTCGCGGCTGGCGGAGCGCAAGGTCGCGATCGTCGACGATTGCCTGATCTCCGGTGGCACGGCGCTAGCGGCGGCGCGGCTGATCCGTCGGCTCGGCGGCTATTGCCGCTTCGCGCTTTTCGTCTTCGATATCGAGGGCATGGGTGGGCGCGAGCGCCTCGCCCAGGCTGGCATCACCGCGGAAGTGTTGCGTACCGTTCCGCGGATAGCGTCGGAGAATGCAGAGGGCGTCTAGGCTACGTCGGCATGATCGCGCAGCGGCCAGCGAGCGAGATGGTCGTGATGGCTTGCGCCATGGACACTGCGGATGAGCACGAACTCCCGGACTGGAAAGCTCGCAGGTGGAATTATCGGCTTGTCGAATGGGCATTCATCGTAGAGCAGCGTTACGTGGGGTCGAAATTTGGATGGCGTCCGAAAGCCTCTCGCCCGCATCTCGCGACGCAGGCTCTTTTGAAGCCTGTCGAGGATTGGGAATGTCTGGCTCGTTTCCAGAAAGATCGCTTGTCGATCGCCAAGGCTGCCATGCCCCGCGACGTGATCGAAGGCGACGGTGAATCTCGTCGCGACCACGGAAGCGGCAACCTTCTCCAGGGCCGCGATCTCCTCGCTAGCAGATCCACCGTATCGCTCGATGCCGCACAAGGTGAGGTGATAGCGCTCCGGTCCGATTGGCCACCCGCGCAGGCCGTGCGATCTGCGCAGACCATGCGCGAAATCATGGATTGCCGCGGCATGCTCAATCGGCGGCGCCAGCGCGAAGAAGTATCTGACCCAACCGGGTGCAATGAGGGTTTTCGACCAGTCGCTGTCCGCCGCGATCCCATACCGGGGACCCCAGCCGAACAGATCTGGTTGATCTGGAGAGGGCCTTCCCATCTCCAGTATCTGGAACAAATAAAGAACAAATACAATCCCCCTACCCCGCAGCCCGGTACTCCGACGGCGACATTCCCGTCCGCGCCGCGAAGAAGCGGGAGAAATAGGCCGGGTCGGAAAAGCCTAGTCGGAAGGCGATCTGCGAGACCGGCGAGCGCGTGTAGACGAGGTCGCGGCGGGCTTCGATCATCAGCCGGCCCTGGATCACCCGCATAGCGGAATGGCCGAGGAGCTCGCGGCAGACGCGGGTCAGATGCGGGCCGGTAACCCCAAGCGCCTCCGCATAGGCATCGAGTGGCTCGTGCGTATGGAAATGACTCTCGACGCGCTCGATGAAGCGCCGGACCAGTAGAGCGCGCGCATCGTTCGAGCCGCTGTTCGCCACCGCATGCGAGCGTGCGGTACGCGCGAACCAGATCGCGATCAGTCGCGCATGGGCGGCTAGCGCGAGCTCGCGGCTGCCCCGGTTGCGGCCGAACTCGACCAGCGCCGCTTCCATGCTCGCCGCAAGTTCGGCGATGCCGGCGTCGCCCGGCCCTAGCCTGTCGACGAAGGCCTCGCTCAGCACGGCCCCGAGCGCGGGCTCGGCCTCGATCAACGGCGTCAGCGTCGAGGTCGTGACGCTGGCGACGAAGCCCTCGGTGTCCGGATTGAACCGGAACTCGTGGATCGCCAGCGGTGGCAGCAGCAGGACCGTTCCAGGAATCAGGCGGTGCTCCACACCGTCGATCCGCACCAGTCCGCCGCCCGAGGCGATCAGGAAGAACTGGGCCATGTCCTGATGGCGATGCGGCTCGATCCGCCAGTCGCGCGGGGCGCTGCGGGCGCTGATCCGCTCGATATGCAGCGGATCCGGGAAACGCTGCTCGCGCGGCTCGTCATAGAGCCAGTAGGCGGGCACCGAAGCGAGTGTCATCGCACAACCCAATGTTCGTTTTGTCCAAGAGGTTGGGTGAAAGCTCCATTCCGGTCAAGCAGATTGGATGGCAGATTCGCGTGAAAGTACCGGGCCCCACGCCCGCATTGAATCATGGGAGGGCGCCATGCGCACGCAGGTCGTCATCGTCGGCGCCGGGCCGTCGGGCCTCTTGCTCGGCCAGCTGCTGAGCCGCCAGGGCATCGACAACATCATCCTCGAGCGCAAGAGCGCCGACTATGTCCTCTCGCGCATCCGCGCCGGCGTGCTCGAGCGGGGCACGGTCGATCTGCTGCACGAAGCCGGAGTGGGCGCACGGCTCGCCGAAGAGGGCCTGCCGCATGACGGCTTCTCGCTTGCCTTCGAGGGACGCCTGCAGCGCGTCGACCTCAAGCGCCTGACCGGCCAACAGGTCACGGTCTATGGTCAGACCGAGGTGACGCAGGACCTGATGGAGGCAAGGCAAGCCGCCGGCACCACCACCTTCTACGAGGCTGAGGACGTCGAGCTGCATGATTTCGACGGTACTTCGCCGCGCGTCAGCTTCACATTCGAGGGCAAGCGGCGCGAGATCGCCTGCGACTTCATCGCCGGCTGCGACGGCTTCCACGGCATCTGCCGCGCCTCGGCACCACCAGGTGCGATCAAGACCTTCGAGCGCGTCTATCCGTTCGGCTGGCTCGGCCTGCTGGTCGACCAACCGCCGGCGGCGCATGAGCTGGTCTATGCCAGTTCGCCTTTCGGCTTCGCGCTCTGCTCGATGCGCTCGCAGACCCGCAGCCGCTACTATGTCCAGGTGCCGCTCGACGAGAAGGTCGAGGCCTGGTCGGATGCCCGCTTCTTCGACGAGTTGCGCCGGCGCGTGCCGGACGAGGTCGCCGCGGCGGTGACGGCTGGGCCGTCGCTGGAGAAGAGCATCGCCCCGCTGCGCAGCTTCGTCGCCGAGCCGCTACGCTTCGGCCGGTTGTTCCTCGCCGGCGATGCCGGGCACATCGTGCCGCCGACCGGCGCCAAGGGGCTGAACCTCGCCGCCAGCGACGTGCACTACCTGTTCGAGGCGCTGCGCGAGCACTATGCCGAGCGTTCGAATGCCGGGCTCGACGCCTATTCCAGCCGGGCGCTGGCGCGGGTCTGGAAGGCGGTGCGCTTCTCCTGGTCGATGACCAACCTGCTCCACCTTTTCCCCGGGGCGAGCGCCTTCGACCAGCGCATCAGGCGCGCCGAATTCGACTATCTGGCAAGCTCGCAGGCCGCGCTCACCAGCGTGGCGGAGAACTATGTCGGCCTGCCCTATTGAGGCACCTTCGCGGCCATGTGAATCCCGATCAGGCCCATCTCAGCAGCGCTGGTAGATGTCCTCGATGCGAATGATGTCGTCCTCGCCGAGATAGGAGCCGACCTGCACCTCGATGATCTCGAGCGGGATCTTGCCCGGATTGGCCATGCGGTGGACGCAGCCGATCGGCAGGTAGATCGCTTCGTTCTCATGCACCAGAATGGTCTCGTCGTCGCGTGTCACCTGCGCTGTGCCGCGGACCACGACCCAGTGCTCGGCACGATGATGGTGCTTCTGCAAGGACAGGACGCCGTTCGGCTTGACCGTGATACGCTTCACCTGATGGCGATCGTCGAGATCGACGGAGAGGTATTTGCCCCAGGGCCGGTGGATCTCGCAGTGACTGGCGGCTTCCGGCTCGTGGTTCGCCGCGATCACCGCGACGACGTCCTTGACCTTGTCTGCCTTCGCCTTCGGCGTCACCAGGATGGCGTCGCGGGTGGCGATGACAGCGACATCGTCCAATCCGACGACGGCGACGACTGCGCCCTCGGAGCGGACCAGGTTGTTGGCACCATCGAGCACGTAGCCGCGGCCCTGGACGACATTGCCGTCCGCGCCCTTCTCGGAGAGCTGCCAGACCGCGCTCCAGTCGCTGACATCCGACCAGCCGAAATGGCCGGCGATCACCGCAGCCGTCTCGGCGTGCTTCGGGGGAGGCGGCTCTACCGCCAGCGCCGGAAGACCGGCGAGACCATCGGCTTCGAGCATGCGGATCCCGAGATGGGCCATCATCGTCGCGGCGTTGCCGATCGCACCCATGGCAGCCGCCCGGAGCCTGGCCTGCATCGTCGCCGCATCGAAGACGACATTGCCCGAATTCCAGAGGTAGCCGTCGGCGAGATAGCGCGCCGCCAGCGCCGCATCTGGCCTCGCCGCGACCTCCTCGACCTCGCGCACGCCCTCGCCGATCTCCACCCCCGGGCGGATATAGCCATAGGCGGTCGCCGGATGGCATGGCGGTATTCCGATCGCGACGATGCGCCCCTGCGCCGCGACGGCTGCGGCCCTGGCGCAGGTCTCGACGAAGAGCCTGCCATCCTGCACGACATGATCGGCCGGGAAGATGCCGACAAGCGCGGCAGCGCTGCGCGCCAGGCCAAGCTCGGCCGCGATCGCGGCCGCGGAATGTGCGCCATGTCCGGCAGGCTCCGGCACGATCTCGGCGCGCAGGTCGATCGCCTGCAACTGGTCGGCCACGGTGAAGCGATGCTCGGCGCTCACCACCACGATCGGCGCCTCGAACACGTCGGTGTCGGACAAGAGCCGGAGCGTGCGCTGGAAGGTAGAGTCGCGTCCGAACAGTGGGATGAACTGCTTGGGCATGGTGTCGCGGGCGGCCGGCCACAGGGCAGCACCATGTCCCGTGCACATCACGACGGGGATGATCTTGGACGGCATGGGGCGGCTCCCGAAAACGGCTGCTGATCGCGCCGCAATTCTGGAAAAGAATCGAGCGCGCTCAAGCGGCCATCTCGGCTGATCTCCGAAGCGAAGAGACCGTCCCTTTCGGCGGGCGGCCCACTCCCTCGGCCTACCCCATCCGCGCCCGGTTTCATTCCTCCCTGAAGCTGGAGCGCATCGAGTCGGCCAGCGGTTGCATCAGATAGGCGATGGCGGTGCGCTCGCCGGTCGGCACATAGACCTCGGCCGGCATGCCAGGCCGGAGCTTGGCCCTGACCTTGGGCGGGAAGCCCGAGGCGGAGACGCTGACCCGCAGCTCGTAGACCATCTGCTGCAGGACCTCGTCGCGCAGCGCGTCGGCGGCGACCGATTTGACCTCGCCGACGGTAAAGGGCGTCGCCCGGCCCTTGAAGGACGGCAGGCGCACTTCGGCGACCATGCCCGGATGGAGGTTGTTCACATCCATCGGGGAGACCTTGGCGGTGACGATCAGGTCGTCGTCCTGCGGCACGATCTCCATCAGGGTCTCGCCGGGCTTGACCACCGCTCCGACGGTATGGACCTTCGAGGCCACGACCCGCCCGGCGCGTGGCGCCCGAACCTCGGCGCGCGCCAGCACGTCCTCGGCGATGCGCAGCTTCTCCCTCGCGTCGGCGAGCTTCACCCGGCATTCGGCGAGCCTGGTCGAGGCCTCTTCCGTGGCGCGCAAGCCGATCTGGTTCATCTGCAGCCGGATCTCGTCATTGGCGACCGATAATCGCGCCATGTCGGCCTCCAGCGAGCCCATGCGGCCCTGCAAGTCGGTCAGCGATCGCTTGAGCGGGTTGATCCGCGTCGCGGCGACATAGCCCTTGTCGGCAAGAGGCCGCAGGTTGCTGAGCTCGTCATTGATGCTCGCCGCCTGCCCGATCGCAGCCTCGCGCTGCGCCTCGCTCGACTGGTACTGCTTCTCGGACTGCGTCAGCCGCTCCTTGAGGATGGAGACTTCCAGCTTCTGGGCGGATTGGCGTTCCTTGAACAGGCGTTCCTGGTCGAGCATGATCCGGCGCGCCTCCTTGCTCTCGGCCGCCTCCACCAGCTCGCTCGGGAAGGTGATGTGGTCGAGCCGGTCGATCTCGGCGATGAAGCGCGCCTCCTCGCCCAAGGCTTGCAGCACACCGAGCCGCGCCACGCTGCGCTGGGCTGCCGCATGGGTCGAATCGAGCCGCAGCAGGATTTCCCCCGCCTTGACGTCGGCGCCGTCCCGCACCGCGATTGCCTCGACGAGGCCGCCTTCGAGATGCTGGACCGCCTTGCGGTCGCTCTCGACGACGACGCTGCCATGCGCCACGACGGCGCTGTCGAGACGCGCGGTCACCGACCAGAGCCCGCCGGCCCCGAGCACGAGCACGACGACGATGTAGCCGCTCCGGACCGGCGCGCGCCAGTCGCCACCCTCGACAGGCGCGCCGGTACGGCTGAGCCATCGTCTCGCAACCGCCCGCAGGACCGCGACACGCCGGCGCCAGGCCGGGCTGTTCAGGGCGAGCTTCATCTTGTCGAGGAGAGGCTTCATCGTGCTCATGAAGGAGTTCATCGCCGCGCCCACCTTGCTGCCGAAAGCGGCTCGACCTGGCCCGTCTGGCCGCGCTGCGGCGGGTGGATGCGTGCGCCGCTGCCCGGCTGCAGCAGCACCGGCAGAATCTCGTCGCGCCCGCCGACCCTGACCGCCTGGCCCTTCTGCATCAGGATGATCTTGTCGACCTGGGAGAGCAGTTGCGGACGATGGGTGATCACGACCACGATCGCGCCGGCCTCGCGCAGGCCCGAGAGAGCACGCGCCAGCGCGGCATCGCCATCCATGTCGAGATTGGCGTTCGGCTCGTCGAGCACGACCAGCGCCGGCTGTCCGTAAAGCGCCCGCGCCAGCCCGATGCGCTGGCGCTGCCCGCCGGACAGGGTCGCTCCGCCCTCCCCGATCTGCGTCGCATAGCCGTCCGGGAAGCCCTGGATCAATTCATGCGCGGAGGCGGCCGAGGCGGCGGCAACCGCGGCCTCATCCGTCGCGTCGGGGTCGAAGCGGGTGACGTTGTCGCGCACGCTGCCGGCAAACAGCTCCACATCCTGCGGCAGATAGCCGAGAATGCGGCCGCGCTGCTCGTCGGGGAAATGCCGGATGTCGTTGCCATCGAGCCGCACGACGCCCTGGACCGGCTGCCAGACCCCTACCAACGAGCGCGCGAGCGAGGACTTGCCGGAACCGGTCAATCCGACCACCGCCGCGATCTCGCCAGGTTCCACCTCGAACGAGACATTGTGCAACAGCAGGGCGTTCCCGCTCGGGGCACGCACGCTCAGCCCCTCGACACGCAGCGCGCCGGCCGGCTGCGGCAGCGTCATCGGCCCGGCGTCCTGCGACGGCGCCTTCAGGGTGGTGCTCAGCCGCTGGAAGGCACTGCGAGCCGAGACGAAGCTCTTCCACTGGCCGACGGCGCCCTCGATCGGCGCGAGCGCCCGGCCCATGATCAGGGACGCGGCGAACATCGCGCCCGCGGCCATGCTCTGATGGATCGCAAGATAGGCACCGACGCCCAGGACCGCGCATTGCAGCGCGAGCCGCAGCAGTTTCGTCACCGCCAGCAGGGTCCCGCCCCGGTCCGCGGCAGCGGTATGGTGGATCAGCGCCTGCCCGCGCTGGCGCTGCCATTCGCCGCGGATCGGTTGGCCCATGCCGAGAGCCTTGATGACCTCGGCATTGCGCAGCGAGGCAGTCAGTCGCTCGTTCGCGCCATGGCCGAGCTCGGAGGCCCGGATCAGGGAACCCTTGGTGATGCGTTCGTTGAGCAAGGCGACGCCCAGGATCGCGATGGCGCCGAGCGTGGCGACCGCGCCGATCGCGGGATGCAGGATGAAGCAGAGGCCGAGATAGATCGGGATCCAGGGCGCATCCATCAGCGCCGGCACGAGGCTGCCGGAGAGCGTCGCCCGCAAGGTCTCGACATCGCGGATCGGCAGGGTCGGCGAACCCTTCGCGTCAAGCGCACCGCGAAAGGCGGCTTCGAACGCCGGTTCGGACAATGCCCGGTCGACGCACAGGCCGAGCTGGACGAGTGCGCGGCTGCGGAAATGCTCGAGCGCGGCATAGGCCGCGAACAGCACGAGCACGATCAGCGAGAGCATGGCCAGGGTGGTGCCGTTCCGACTCGTCAGCACCCGGTCGTAGATCTGCATCGTGTAGAGGGGGGACACGAAGACGAAGAGATTGAGGACGAAGGAAAGCCCGAAGAGCGAGGCAAATGCGGGCGTCAGTTTGCGGACCGTTTGCGAGAGCATTCGTCGGTTTCCATGCGCGATCGCGACCGGCAGCAGAGCCGACATCGCGCGGGTCGATCGTGGGATGGGTTCGAGACGCGACGCGACTGACCCTGGACGGCGGCAACCCGGCCGCGAAGGCCGGGTTGCCTCTGAGCCCGTTCCGATCGGCTCGTGCCGCAAGCCGATCGGTAAGACGGTCTCCGAGTTGAGGATGAGGGCCGGTTTCCGGCTCTCCAGGCAGCTCCCGAAGGCTACCAGTGCCAGTGCGAGAACCGGTGACTGTGGTCGTTGTCGCCATCGTCATGGCGCCATTGGTTGCCACGCCAGTCGCCGCGGCCACCCACCTGGTTGCCGGTGTCGTCATCGACCGCCAGGGTCTCGCGTTGAGCGTCCCGCGACCCGTTGCGACCGCCCCGATCATCATCGTCGTCGCGCCGCGCCCAGATCTCCTGGAACCAGTTGCGACCGCCGCCGTGACCGCCCCAGCCATGGTGGCCGCCCCAGCCCGAGCCCTGGCCCGGATTCGACGGAGTACCCGGTTCGGGCTCCGGCAGTGACGGGACCTCCGGGATCGTGATCACATCCGGGTCTTCCCCCGGATTCGTCACGGGGATTTCGGTCGATGGCGTCTCGGGTTCTGCCGTGACCGGCGGGGTCTCCGTCGTGGGCTCGTCCGGTCCCGCCGTGACCGGAGGCGTCACCGGCGTTTCGGGCTCGGCGGTGACCGGAGGTGTGACAGGCGTTTCCGGCTCGGCAGTGACCGGCGGCGTCACCGGTGTCTCCGGCTCCGGCGTGACCGGCGGCGTCACAGGGGTGTCGACGTCAGGCACGGTGCCGGCGAGGGACGATCCGATCGAGCCGAACGGCGCGGATTCGACACCATGCGCCTGCGCCGCCGATCCGGAGACGAAGCTGTAGTTGCCGCCCGCGGCATCGGCGAAGCCGGCCTGGCTGGTCATGACGCTGCCGGCATCGCCACCACGCTGCTGGAAGCCGGCCAGCGAGAGATCGGCGACCGTCAGCTCCCCGCCATTGGGATTGTAGTAGACGTTGTCGTGGATCAGGCGCGGATCGGTCTGATCGGTATCGATCGTGTTGCTGCCATCTCCCGAGACTTCGATGAAGTTCTGGTAGGTCTGGTTGCCCGTGATCGGATGGTCGTCGGCAACGATCGTCGAGATGCCGTACTTCCCGTTGTCCAGCAGCGTGTTGTCGTGGATCTGGTTGTTTGACCCGCCATGGATGAGAATGCCGCTGAACGTCGTTCCCTGGACGAAGTTGCCGTAGATCTGGGCGTTGCTCGCCATGTTGTCGAGATAGATGCCGGAGCTCCAGTTCTCGGCGAAGCCGCCGTCCTTGGTGTTCAGGCCGCCGGTGTCGACGATGTTGTTGTAGCGGATGATGTCCCCCGCCGCCCCGGAATCATCGGCCGAGAACAGGTAGATGGCGCCGACATCCGGCGTCTGCTGCCCGGAATGGCGGATATCGTTGTACTCGATGACATTGCCGCCCGACGGATTGCCAGGATCGTAGTTGATCTCCGCGATGCCGAAGCGCGGCACATTGGTGATCGTGTTGTGATCGATCTGGTTGCGGGCCGACTCCTCCATGGAGATCGAGCCGTGCTGAACGAAGGCCTCGTTCGAGCGGTCGATGACGTTGTTCGAGATCTGATTGCCGCTGGTTCCCGGCGTCAGCGCGATGGCACTCGACCAAGTATGCTCGAACCTGTTGTCCGAGATCACATTTCCGCTGCTGCTGCCGTGCAGCGCCACGCCGACGCCGACATTGACGAAGTGGTTGCCTTCGATCTTCAGCCCGGCCGCGTCATGCGCCTCGATCGCCGCAGTCTCGGGGTCTCCGGTCTTCGCCGCGGTATCCGCGAAGGTCAGCCCCTTGAAGCTGACATTCTTCGCGCCGTCGACGACGAACAGGCTGTGGTCGTCGGAGACGACGGCGCCCTCACCGGTAAAGCCCTCGGGAGCCTTGTAGCGGACAGTCTGCGTCGCACTGTCGTAGGACCACTCGCCGACATCGTCCGGTGTCTTCTCAGAGACATAGAAGCGGCTTGCAGGACCGAGGTCGTAATTGGCTTCCGAGGTGAAGGTGACCACATTACCCTGCACCGAGGCGATGGTCAGCTTGTCGTTGGCATAGCCGTTTTCCGAGAAAACGGTGATCGTCTGGCCGACTTGCGGGGCATGGCCCGCCGGAAAGTCCGAAGGATCGAACGCCATCGACTTCTGCGGGTCGTACCCGTTCGGCAGATCCTGCCCCCAGAGCCAGCCGCCCTTGACCGGATCGTTGGGATCGACGTCGGGGAAGCGGCTCTGGGTCTGCTGCACGCCATTGACCGTGAGCTGCTGAACCTGGTCGGCATCGACATGGGCCGTCCAGATGCCGTCGGCACCCTTGGTCCAGCCAGTCACCGGCGTGCCGCCGCTGATGACGACCTCCTGCCCGGACATCGCCAGGAAGGAAGACCCTGAATCGGCGGAAGTCAGCTTGAGGGCGTCGTCCACATGGTAGGTCCCTCCAGCAAGGTAGACCGTGTCCGCTCCATTGCTCTGGTGCATGGCTTGGATCGCCCGCTCCAGCGTTTGGAAAGATGACGTCCCATCTAATCCTGTATTGTTGTCGTTTCCAGTTGCCGAGACGTAAAATGTGGCCATAAAGGGGCTCCTTTTTTGGCTGGAACACTCTAAGTGATCGCAGCCTAGATACCCTTCCGGCGTGATTCGGTTCTACCCAGCCCAATGAATCCTTACTCTGAGGGATTAGTTCATTCGGACTAATCGTCTTTTTTTGGCACAATATATCAATGGATTGTTTCTTGCTCGCGGCAGCGCCAGCCCTGTTGATGAAACCGCATCGCCAGCCGAATCCGTCCGCAGGCGCCGCGAATCGAGCCACCAAACAGCCTCAATCCTGAAACCTGAGGTTGGCCTGACGATCAACTCGACACGGCCTGATCGTGTCCACCCTCCGAGTCGGAGTGGCAGACCGTCAGGTGATGGTCGCAGAACCGGGCGCTCGCAGCGAGCCGATCGACATAGGCCCGGAAGGCGGCCAGGGTCGCGACCGGGCGCTGGCAACCATCGCAGATGACGAGCGCCTCGGCCGACAGATCGCTCGGCAGATGGACGGCGGGCGAGCCGCAGGCCTGGCAGCTGAACCCACCGCTCGGCGGTGCCGGCGCGCCAAGGTCCGGGGCCGCGAGCAGCGCCGCATAGCGATGCAAACGACTGCTCATGCCGAGGCCTGATAGAAGGACTTGTAGTTGCGATAGACGCGGCCGCGGTCGGAGACGTCGTAGCGGCCCTGCTCTTCGAGATCGACGCCGTTGAGAACGACACCCGCGACGTCCAGCCCCAGCCTGGCGAGGTGGTCGAGCGTCGCGGAGACCGTGCTCTTCAGCGTGTCGTTCCATCTGACGACGTGCAGCACCGTATCGGCGTGCTCCCGCAGCAGGGCGCTGTCGGCCGAGAGCAGCACGGGCGCCACCTCGAACAGGATGACGTCGTAGCGCGCCCGCGCCTCGCGCAGCATCGCCTCGAAAGCCGGATTCGAATAGACGTTCTGGCTGTCGCGCAGGCCGGAAGCGCGCCGAACCGTGGCGACCGGGCTGGTGCCCGGACCACCGGCGTCGCCGACCTGGGGCAGGCACTGGTCGAGCAACGCCTCGTGCGGGAAATTCTGGCCTAGCAGCAGGCGCCGGGGCGAGCCGTCGACCACCAGCACGCGCTGTCCCATCATCGCCAGCACGCGCGCCATGGCGGAAGCGACGAAGGACTTGCCCTCCCCCGGCGCGGACGAGGTGATCAGCACGAATTTGGGCGGATTGCTCGGCGGGAACAGCTCAGCCACCATCGAGCGCACCGCCTCGGCGAAAACCAGGCTCTCCAGCCCGCCTGGGTAGTGCTCCAGATTCGGGAGGAGCCCGACGCAGTTGGTCCGTGTTTCCGCGGCGAACTCGTTCTCGCTGCGGAAGCCGCGATCGCGCTTCTCCAGCAGATAGGAGAGTCCGGCCCCGGCCATCAGCCCGCCGACCGTGGCGAGACCGAGTACCAGCGAGGGCTTGGCCGAGCTCGGCAGCGAAGGGACATCGGCCGGCGCCACGATCTGGGCGATGATCGGCCGCAGCTCGCTCACGGCGCTGGCCTGCTGATGGGCGTCGGAGAGCTGCTTCAGCCGGTCGCGCGCCGCCGTCGCTTCAGCCTGCAAGGTGCGCAGCTGGCCCTCGAGCCCCCTCGCCTCGATCGACTTGGTCTGCAGCGCCGCGACGCGATCGCGCAGCGCCGACTCGGCGGCGCGCGCGGCCTGGACGTCGGTCTCGATATTGGCGACGGATTGCGCCAGCTGCTTCTGCAGCCGCTCCTGCACGGCGGCAAGCGACAGCCGCAGCCGCTGCACGGCGGGATGACGCTCGCCGGAGACCGCCACCATCTCGTCGAGAGCCCGGCGCGCCTTGCCCTCCTCGTCGAGGAGCTGCTGAACCACCGGCGAGCCGCCTAGGTCGCTGGTCTGCGGGATGTTGCCCGCGGCGAGGGAGACCTGCGCGCGCTGCAGGCGGGTCTCCTCGGCGAGCCGCGTGGCGGAGGTCGCGTTGAGCTGGGTCAGCATGTCGCGAAGCTGCTGCTGCTGGATATCGGCACCGTCCTGTCCCAGCTCGACGAAGCCAGTCCGGACCCGGAAGGCCTCGATCTCCTTCTCGATCCGTCCGAGATTGGCGCGGGCCTCCTGGGCCTGTGCGCCATACCACTGGCTGGAGCGCTGCGAGGCGCTGGTGGTCGCCTCCATCTTGCGGCGCAGATATTCGTTGCCGAAGGCGTTGACGATCAGCGCCGCGCGATCGGGATCGGTGTCGCGATAGGTCAGCGTCACCAGATAGGCCTTGGCATCGTTGCTGACGCCGAGCGCGCCGAGCAGTTTCTGGGCGGCGACATCACGTGCGGTCGGCTCTGCCGATCCGCCGCCGAAGCCGGAGAGATTGCGCAGCGTATGGCGTACCGAGGAGGGAAACACGAGTTCGGCGGCGCCCGTGAACAGCCTGGAGACCGCCGATGGCTGGCTCGGTGTCGCCTGGTCGAGACCGAGGCGCGCGGCGACCGCGCGAGCCGTGGCGAGCGAGCGCATGATCCGCGCTTCGCTTTCCACAAGCGTGGACGCTTCGAGCGCGACGCTGCTGACCTTGCCGCCGCCGCCGTTGTCTTCCCGCGTGAAATCGAACTGCAGCACCAGGTCGGCGGTGTAGCGCGGCGGGGTCACCGTCAAATAGAGCGCGGCCGCCAGTGCCGTTGCGCAGGTTACGGCGAGGATCAGCAGCCGCCGCCGCCAGAGCATGGAGAGGAAATCGAAGGTCACCGCATCGTAATGCTTGGCGAGCGTCGCCGGAGGACGGTGGCTTCGCATGTCACTGAAGAGATCCATGATCCCGTGCCTCGCCTGCTGATTGAGCCGAGATGACGATCGGGGCTGGCCGGCGCTGCGCGGACGACCAGCTCGAACGGAATTGGCCTGCGCGCTATTTCGCGCCCCGCCCGTGGAGAACGGCGGGAACGGTCTGCAGCAGGACGTAGAAATCGAGCCAGAACGACCAGTTGTGGATGTAGAAACTGTCCTGGCGCTTCTGGACCGCGAGGTCACCGTCGCTGCGATCCGTCACCTGCCAGAGACCGGTCAGACCGGGCGGCACGCTGGTCCGCAGCGCCTGGAAGGCGGTGTCGAAGCATTGATTGTGATAGGCCGGGAACGGTCGCGGTCCGACGATGCTCATATCGCCGCGCAGGACGTTCCAGAGCTGTGGCAGCTCGTCGAGGCTGGAGTGGCGGATGAACTGCCCTATCCTCGGCAGGATCCGCGGATCGTCCGAGAGCTTGAAGAAGCGCTCCCATTCCTGCCGTGCCGCGCTGTCGGCCTCCAGATGCGCGGCGAGCCGCGCCTCGGCATCGGCATACATGCTGCGCAGCTTGTAGACCTTGAAGACGTGGCCGTTACGGCCGATCCGCGGCTGGGCGTAGAAGGCCGGCCCGTTGTCGACCGCCTTCACCGCGAGCGCGAGCAGCGCGACCACCGGCACGGCCGCAAGGGCGATCGGAACCGCGACGATCAGATCGAGCATCCGCTTCAGGCGCAGATTGCGCGGCCTGTGGATGGCGCTGCATAGCTCGAGCCCGAGCAATCCACCCATGGCCCGCAGCTGCGGATTGAGGACCTGGAGCGTCGAGGCGTCGTGGACGACGAAGATCTGGCGCAGGGGCAGGCGCGCCAGCCAGTCCGCCTTCTCGA
This sequence comes from Allobosea sp. NPDC003192, assembly GCF_050275675.1. Lineage (NCBI taxonomy): Bacteria > Pseudomonadati > Pseudomonadota > Alphaproteobacteria > Hyphomicrobiales > Alloboseaceae > Allobosea > Allobosea sp. NPDC003192. The sequence goes on along the minus strand of NZ_JBNNPK010000007.1, from coordinate 188,697 downwards.
CGTGCAGGTCGCCAGAGGCGCACAGCGCAACCTCGATCCCCGGCGAGATGATGTTGGCCTGGCCGCGGGTGATCACCGGGAGGTCGGCGATCTCCGGAGCATCCGAGAGCGTATCGTCCTCATCGTCGGTGAGGATCGCGACCGGCTTCAGGCCGAGCTCCGGCCGCGAGGCCAGATCGCGCGCCAGGGCCAGGCACGCCGGCATCGTGCCGTAGAGCACGGTGGGAGCGGACCACAGGTCGCGCCGCACCAGCGAACCGCGGATCAGCGCCTCGACATAGTAGCCGAGCAGTACCGTCAGACCCGCGCCGGCAATCACGAGGCCCCAGAGATGATTGGACGGCCTGGCGACGAGAAGCCAGGCGAGCACGACGGCAGCGGCGACGACATTGCCGAGCGTACGCCGGCGCAGGCGGTCAACCGGTTCGGCCCGTTCCGAACCGTACAGACCATAGCCGGCCAAGGAGCAGCACAAGGCCAGCGCCCAGACCAGGACCAGGCTCGCCATGTCGGTGTCCGTATCGGACGCTGCGACGACCGCGCCGAGCTGCAGGACGCCGGCGACGATCGTCAAGGTGACGAGATCCCCCACCAGCAACGCGGCGGCGACCAGCCGCCTCCGCGTCGCCGGATTGACGTTGGCGCCGGGCCGCCGGCCCGGCTTTGCCATGCCGATCGAAACGGGCACGACAGTCGTGATGACATCCGGCATGGCAAGCTCCCGGGATCTCGGTCGGCTACGGCGAAGTGCGGACGCGCTACTGCGCCGCGATCGTGGGGATCGTCTCGATGCCAGCCTCGCGCTCGGCCCTCGCCTTCACCTCGCCCGCGATCCAGGCATAGGTCGGGATCAGGCCTTGGCCGAGATGGATCGATGGCTCCCAGCCGAGCACTTCGCGCAGGCGGTTGTTGTCGCTGTTGCGCCCGCGGACGCCTTGCGGGCGATTGGTGTTGAAGCGCTTGTGGATCGTCTTGCCGGCGATCCCGGCGATGATGTCGACCAGCCCGCTGACATCGACCAGTTCGTCCGTGCCGAGATTGAGCGGCTTGGAATAATCCGAGCGCATGATGCGGTAGATGCCCTCGACGCAGTCGTCGATGTACATGAACGAGCGGGTCTGCTTGCCGTCGCCCCAGACCTCGATCGCATCGCCCGATTTCGCCATAGCGACCTTGCGGCAGATGGCGGCCGGCGCCTTCTCCTTGCCGCCGTCCCAGGTGCCGAGCGGCCCGTAGACATTATGGAAGCGGACCAGTCGGGTCTGGAAGCCGTAGTCCTCGGTGAAGTACTCGCACAGCTTCTCGGTGTAGAGCTTCTCCAGCCCGTATCCCGGCTCGGGATCGGCGGGAAAGGCATCATCCTCCTTCAGTGGCACGACCGAGGGCACATCCTGGAGATATTGCGGATAGACGCAGGCCGAGGAGGAGAACAGGAAGCGCTGGACCTTGGCGTCATGGGCCGCCTTCAGCATGAGCGCGCTGATCATCGTGTTGTTGAAGGTGATCGAGGCGTGCGCGCCGGAGATGTAGCCGATGCCGCCCATGTCCGCGGCGAGATTGTAGACCTCGTCCATACCGCGGACGGCCTCGCGACAATCGTCCATCTCGCGCAGGTCCAGAATGCGGAATTCATCTGCCGAGCTGGCTTGGTACTCCGGATCCTTGATATCGACGCCTCGGACCCAATAGCCTCGATCCTTGAGGTAATTCACAAGATGGAAGCCGATAAAGCCACCAGCGCCTGTAACCAGCACAGATTTTCTGGACATTACTTCGCTCCACTGAAGAATGGAGCTCAGTGATAGCGTTTTTATCTTTTTAAATCAGGTGGTTAAACCGAACTATACCCCTTTTGAGACGACCTGTCTCTTGGGGTTAGGCCTCCCTCTTGGGGGCAACCGCGAGCGCTGTCTTCTGCCGGAGCAGTTGCAGGCTGGCGCCGACCATGAACTGCGGCACGATCTTGCCATAGCGCCGCCAGAGCCGGCGTGGCTCCGACAGCAGCCTGAACAGCCATTCGAGGCCACGCTTCTGCATCCAGGCCGGGGCCTGGCGCTTGGTGCCGGCCAGGAAATCGAAGGCCGCGCCGACGCCGATCATGACCGGCGCCTCGATCCGGTCGAGATGTCCGGCCATCCAGTATTCCTGCTTCGGCGTGCTGAGGCCGACCCAGACGATGTCCGGCCGGGCCGCGTTGATCATCCGCACGATCTCCTCGTCCTCCTGCGCCGACGAAGGCCGGAACGGCGGCGAGAAGGTGCCCGCAACGGCAAGGCCCGGAAAGCGCGTGGTGAGGCGATCGCGCAGACGCTCGGCTAGGCCGGGCGCACCGCCGAAATAGTACTGGCGGTACCCCTTCTCGGCCGACAGCTCCGTGAGGCGCAACATCAGATCCGGGCCATAGACCCGTTCAGTCTGGCCATGGCCGAGCTTGCGCGTCATCCAGACCAACGGCATGCCGTCCGGCGTCACCATCCCGGCACGCTCGTGGATCGCCATGAGCCGGGCATCCGACTGGCTCTCGATCACGCCATGGACGCCGGTGATGCAGACATAGTTGCGCGCCCTTCGGCCGATCCAGTCCTCGACCGTGCGCAGGGCGTCCGCCATGGTGATAGCGCTGACATTGACGCCCATGATGCGTGCGCGGGGAAGCGGGTCTGCCGGCGCCATCAGCTCGCCCTCGCGACCTCGACCCGCCGCACGGGGTCGTGCATCGCCGACAGGACGCCGTCGAAATAGGCGATCGTCCGCTCGAGCCCCTCCTGCAGCGGCACTTTCGGTACCCAATGCAGCAATTCCTGCGCCTTGCTGATGTCGGGGCAGCGCTGGCGCGGATCGTCCTGCGGCAGCGGCCGGTAGACGATCTGCGAGCGCGAGCCAGTCAGCGTGACGATCAGCTCGGCGATCTCGGCCATGGAGGTCTCCACCGGGTTGCCGAGATTGACCGCGCCGTCCAGCGGCCGGGTCGCGTTCATCAGGCGCATCAGTCCCTCGACCAGGTCGTCGACGAAGCAGAAGGCGCGGGTCTGGCGGCCATCGCCATAGAGCGTGATCGGCTCGTTGCGCAGCGCCTGGACGATGAAGTTCGAGACGACGCGGCCATCCTCGAGATTCATGCGCGGCCCGTAGGTGTTGAAGATGCGGGCGATGCGGATCTCGACGCCATGGCGCCGCTGGTAATCGTAGAAGAGCGTCTCGGCGCAGCGCTTGCCTTCGTCATAGCAGGCGCGCGGACCGCTGATGCTGACCAGTCCGCGATAGTTCTCGACCTGCGGATGTACATCCGGATCGCCGTAGATTTCGCTGGTCGAGGCCTGCAGGATCGGGATGCCGAGCCGCTTGGCCATGCCCAGCATGTTGATCGCGCCGAGCACGCTGGTCTTCGTCGTCTGCACGGGATCGCGCTGGTAGTGCACTGGCGAGGCCGGGCAGGCGAGATTGTAGATCTCGTCGACCTCCAGATAGAGCGGGAAGGTCACATCGTGCCGCAGCACCTCGAAATTGGGCTGGCCCAGCAGCGCGCTCAGATTCTCGCGGCGCCCAGTATAGTAGTTGTCGACCGCCAGGACCTGATGCCCTTCGGCGACCAGGCGCTCGCAGAGATGGCAGCCGAGGAAGCCGGCGCCGCCTGTGACGAGGATACGCTTCTGCATGTCTGAGCTCCGCCGGATCGTGCACGGGAAGGAGCCGAAAGCTTTGCTGCAAGCGCCGCATTCTCAAAGGACGCTTTGGGAGGTGAGCGCCGCGGCGACAACAAGGAAGGGCTACTTCCCACGCGACGCGAGGCGGCACCCCGGCGCGGCGACGGCTGCCGGGCTCGACTATGGGATTAATCCGGTGGCGACGCGCCTTGGCCCGAATGCCGAAGCGGAAAACGCCGCTGGTCCTGACATCCTGCCCGCATCGCAGCGCCATGCTTTGGGCAGGACGGTCGGAGCTAGCCTTGGACGCGTCAATTCAATCCCGCAACTTTCGCCCCGCATCCGGAACCCTGGCGCTTGCCGCGCCCTCGGAACGACGTCGGCTCGGGCCATTCGTCCTGGCGCTGATCGCCTGCGTACTGGTCCTGATCGCGACGGCCTCGGCCGCAGAGCGCGAGGCCGCCGACACGCTCTCGATCGGCGACAAGGTGACGATCTCGGTGTTCGGCCAGACCGACCTTTCCGGAGACTTCGTCCTGGACGGGTCGGGCGCGGTCAACATGCCGCTGGCCGGCCGGATCAGGATCGCCGGGCTCTCGGCGCCTGAAGCGGAAGCCCGCATCCGCAGCGCGCTGATGGACGGCTATCTGCGCGATGCCGTGGTCAGCCTGCGGGTCGCGGAGCTGAAGCCGGTCTACATCATGGGCGAGGTGCGGTCGCCGGGAACCTATCCGTTCCGGCACGGCCTCAACGTTCTCGGCGCGGTGGCGCTCGCCGGCGGCTACCGGGTCGGCGACGAGTCGCTCGCCGTGCTCAAATCCGAGCTCCTGCTCGCCGACGAGCGCGAGCAGTTGCTGAACGCCTCGCTGCAGACGCTGATGGCAAGGCGCATGCGACTGGAAGCCGAGCGCGATGGCGTGAAGCAGCTCGTACCCGACGCGCGCATCTCGGGCAGCGCCCAGATCTTGGCCGGCGAGCAGGAGATCCTCGACTTCCAGCGCCGGGCTCGCGAAGGCGAGCGCGACTTGCTGAGTCAGCAAGTCGCGCGTCTCCAATCCGAAAAAGCCGCTCTGACCGAGCAGGCCCGACTGGTCGAGCGCCAGGTCGAGCTGACGCGCGAGCAGTCGAGCGAATACAACAAGCTGGCGACGACAGGCCATGGCCTGCGCACCGTCCAGGTCGAGCGCGAGCGCGACTATGCCCGCACGCAGGGCGAAGCCGCGCGCCTGCGGGCGGAACTGGCCAAGAGCGAGACGGCGCTGGGCGAGCTGATGCTGCGGCTCCGCGAGCTCGACACCACCTATATGCGCCGCGTCGTCCTGGAGCTCCAGGAAACCAGGCAGAAGATCCTCGAGGTCGAGCGCAGCCTCCCGACCGCGCGCGAGATCGCCGAAAGCCGGCGCCGCAGGGTGGTCGCGAGCCAGGGCTCCAGCGTGGCAGCGGATTGGGACATCCAGATCACGCGGCAGGCCGGGCTCACGCCGGTGACACTCCAGGCGAAGTTCGAAACACCGCTGCAGCCAGGCGACATCGTCCAGATCGCTCCGAAGGCGAGGTCGATCGAGGGCGCGCTCCCCGGAGACCAGGCGAAGCCGCCGATGCGCCAGATCACGGGTCTCGCCAGCCAGCAGTGACTCCGTTGCAGCTCACGCCGAGAGGGTCGACATGCCCGCGAAGATACGTCCGATCATCATGTGCGGCGGCGCTGGGACGCGGCTGTGGCCGACCTCGCGCAACTCCCTGCCGAAGCAGTTCGCCATGCTGCTCGGCGAGCGCTCGACCTTCCAGGACACGGTCCTGCGCCTGCGTCACAAGCTGTTCGATCCGCCGCTCGTCCTGACCAACCGCAATCACCGCGTCCTGGCCGAGCGGCAACTGGCGGATATCAGCGCCGAGGCCGAGATCGTGCTCGAGCCCGACCGGCGCGATTCCGGCCCCGCCATCCTCGCCGGCTGCCTGCTCGCGGAACGTCGCGAGGCGGAGAGCACCGTCCTCGTCGTCGCCTCCGATCATCTCGTGACCAATCGCGCAGCCTTCCGGCACGCCGTCGTCAGCGGCCTTCCGGCCGCCCGCGCCGGGCGCCTCGTGACTTTCGGCGTGGCGGCGCAACATGCCTGCACGGATTATGGCTGGATCGAACCCGGGATGGTGCTCGAAGGTGAAGCCCGGCATGTCGATCGCTTCACCGAAAAGCCGGATGGGCACCGCGCCGCCGAATATCTGCGCCGACGCTGGCTGTGGAATTCCGGCAATTTCCTGTTCGGCGCGCGCAGCCTGATCGAGGAGTACCGCACCTTCGAACCGGCGACAGTGAGCGCGGTCGAAGCGGCCGTTGCGAACGGGGCTGACGAGGCCGGCGCCTTTGCACTGGCGTTGGACGGGTTCGTCACGGCGCAGAGGCGCTCGATCGATTTCGCCGTGATGGAACGCACAGACCGGGCCGCTGTCGTCGCCATGGCCTGCGGCTGGTCCGACATCGGCAGCTGGGATGCGCTCTGGGCGCTGAGCGACCATGACGGCAGCGGCAATGCCCGCCGCGGCAATGTCGAATTGGTCGACGCGCACAACTGCCTGGTCTCGACCGACGGGCCGATGACTTCCGTCCTCGGCGTCGAGGACCTGATCGTCGTGGCGAACCGTGATGCTGTGCTGGTCGCCGACCGCAACCGTGCGGGCGAGGTCAAGCAGGTCGTCGAGCTGCTGCGCAGCAAGGGCTGCAGCCAGGCCGAGACGCATGCGAGCGTCCACTGCTCCTGGGGCTCCTACCAGATCGTCGATGCCGGCGACGGCTTCCAGGTCAAGCGCATGATCGTCGCGCCCAAAGGGCGCCTGCTGCTGCAGAAGCACCGCTTCCGTTCGGAACATTGGGTAGTCGTGCGCGGAACCGCCACCGTGACGGTCGGCGAGACCATCGGTCACTTCGGCAAGAACGAGCATATCTTCATCCCGCTCGGAGCGGTGCACCAGCTCGAGAACAGCGGCTCCGGGCCGCTCGAACTGATCGAAGTGCAGAACGGCAGCTATCTCGGCGAGGACGACGTCATTCGCGTCGACGAGGTACGGCCGCAGATCTGAAGGCGATGCCCGAACCCGGCCGAGCGAGGAGAGACGGCTCTCCACCGGCCAAAACGGAGGGATCCTTGACCAGTTCGGAGAAGCACAGCCGGGACGATGGCAGCAATGCCCGTACCGCCCCGTCGCTTCCGGCGGTCCGGCATTCCGCCTTCGCGAAACACTGGCTCGCGGTTGACGACGGCGGCGCCGAGCTGACCAAGGCGGTGTTCGGCGCGCCCGCCCGGCGGGTGCCGCCGCGGCCTGCCCCGAACGAGCCGCCGATCTCCCGTTCCCCGCCAGCCACGGCGCAGGGCGCGTCGGCCCCCGGCCGCCTGCGAGCGACGGTGGCGCTGGTGCTGTTCGTCCTGGCAGTGCTGTTCGCAGAACCCGCTGCCAGGCTGCTGGGGCTGGCGCCGCGGCCGGAAACCTCTGGGACGGCCGACGTCTCGCGGCCGGGCAAAGCACCCGCGTCGAAGCCCGGGGCTCGCCCCGAGGCGAAACGCGCTGGCGAGGCCTGAGCGATGTCGGCCATGGCAACATGGAAACAGAGCCTACGCGTGACGGCCCGCACGGCGTCGACGCGCTGGCCGGGCATCACCCAATTGCGCCGGAAGCTCTACGAGGCCCACTTCCGCGCCGGGAGATATCACTGCGGCTACAGCGGCAGATATGCGAGCTTCGAGGCAGCTGAGCGCTCACTGCCAACCGGGCTTGCCGGCTTCGACCATGACGCAATGGCGGATATCGACCACTACACCACCTTGTCCGGCGGCATCGAGCCGATGCCGGCGACCGAGTACCCGGTGCTGTTCTGGTTGCGTAGAGCGCTCGACGACGGCGCCAGGACACTGCTCGATCTCGGCGGCTATGTCGGGCACGCCTTCCATCAGTACGACCAGTACCTTTCCTTCCCTGATGACTTCCGCTGGACCGTCTTCGACCTTCCGCACATCATCCGGGCCGGACAGGCACTCGCCGCGCAGCAGCCGACGCCGCGCCTGAGCTTCACCAACAGTGTCGACGACGGCTGCGGCATGGACATCCTGCTTGCGGCAGGCTCGTTGCAATACCTGCCCGAACATTACCTGCACGAGCGTTTGAACGCCTGGCGGAGGCGCCCGCGGCACCTGATTGTCCAGCGCCGGCCGCTCCATGCGTGGCATTCCTTCGTGACGATCCAATCGGTGATCACACGAACAGGACAAGTCTCGTTCTGCCCCTACAGCATTCCGGCGCGCACCGAGTTCATCGATGGCCTCGTCGCGCTCGGCTATGAGCTCGTGGATTCCTGGGAGAAGCCACGCAGCCTCGACGTGCCGTTCCATCCCGAATGCCATGTCGAGACCTATTCGGGGCTCTACTTCCGGCTGAGACCCTAGGCAGCCTTGCGCCCGACAGACCAAGATTCGATCCAACATATTGTTATCAAATATGAATTTCTAAAATTCCGACCCTCATTTCGGCCCGAAGCTTTGGCCCCCGCTCACCGCGCTCCACCCGCATCCACAGCTCTTTCGAGCATGCCTCGCCCGGCCAGAAACTCTGACCTTACGTCATCTGCGTGTGGCGCACGGCAATTCTGGGAAGATGGCGTTACTCCAACTGCTCCAATGTTGTCGCGCGGACTTGGCGCATAGCCTTCCCAGCATGACACAGACCATCGACAGGAAAGCTGCCCGTCAGGCCCCGCGTCGTAGCCGGCCTCGGGCGTCCACCGCTCCCGAACCCACCGGAGCCGCCCGCCAACGAGCCGCTCGGAGGGAGGCGCCGCGAACCGCTACGTCAGCGCCGGCGACCCTGGTCGATCTCTTCGCCGCGCAGGTCGCCGCCCAGCCGCGCGCCATCGCGCTGTCGCTGGGCCCGGCCCATCTCTCCTATGCCGAGCTCGACGAGCGCGCCGAACGGTTGGCCGAGCGACTGACCATGATGGGTGCCGGTCCAGGCGCGATCGTCGGGCTGTGCCTGCCGCGTTCGCTCGACCTGGTCGCGGCGCTGCTCGCGATCCTGAAGAGCGGCGCCGCCTATCTGCCGCTCGATCCGGCCTATCCGGGCGAGCGGCTCGCCTTCATGGTCGAGGATGCCGGTGCGTCGATCATCATCGCCTCCGACCACGCCGACTGGCTCCCGCCCGGCCGGCAGCGGCTCGATCCGCATCAGCCTGGAGAGGCGAAGGCGGTACCTGGCTCGCAGGCCCGCCGCGCGGCGGCGGCCAGCGACCTCGCCTATGTGATCTACACCTCCGGTTCGACCGGCAAGCCGAAGGGCGTCGCCATCGAGCATGCCGCCGTGACGCGGCTCTTCAGCGCGACGCAAGCCTGGTTCGGCTTCAGGTCCAGCGATGTCTGGACCTTGTTCCATTCCGTCTCGTTCGACTTCTCGGTCTGGGAAATCTGGGGAGCTCTGCTCCACGGCGGGCGTCTCGTGATCGTGCCGGAGAGCACGACGCGGGACCCCGCCGCTTTTTTGCGCCTGCTCGCCGACGAGGGCGTCACGGTGCTCAACCAGACGCCGTCGGCCTTCGCCGCCCTCGACCGTGCCGATCAGGATCGCGGCGGGCGCGACCGGCTCATCCTGCGGCTCGTCATCTTCGGCGGCGAGGCGCTCGACCCGCGCCGCCTCGCCGGCTGGTACCAGCGCCGCGGTGAGCACGCGCATCTCGTCAACATGTACGGGATCACGGAAACGACGGTGCATGTCACCTATCGCCCCCTCACCCAGGCCGAGACCCACCAACCTTCGAGCCTGATCGGGCGGCCGATCCCGGACCTCAAGCTCCTGCTGCTCGACGGCGAGACCATGCGCCCGGTGCCCCGCGGCGAGATCGGCGAGATCTTCGTCGCGGGAGCCGGGCTCGCCCGCGGTTATCTGAACCGGCCCGAACTCAACGCCGTTCGCTTCGTGCCGCATCCGGACGAGCCCGGCGCCCGGCTCTACCGCTCCGGCGACCTCGCCCGCCAGGTCGACGACGACGATTACGAATATCTCGGCCGCGCCGATCAGCAGGTGAAGATCCGCGGCTTCCGCGTCGAGCTCGGCGAGATCGAGACGGCCCTGATGGCCCATCCCGGGATCAGGCAGGCTGCGGTGCTGCTGCGTTCCGACGACGGTAACGAGCGGCTCGTCGGCTATCTGGTGGCTGATGGCGCGGACCGCCCCTCCCCCGCGGCGCTGAAAGCCCGCCTCGCGGAGACCCTGCCGGCGCATATGGTGCCGGCCGCCTTCGTCTTCGTGCCCGACATCCCGCTGACCGTGAACGGCAAGCTCGACCGCGCCGCGCTGCCGGCGCCCGGCCGGGCACGGCCGGAGGCGGCGGCACCCTATGCTGCCCCGCGCAGCGCACTGGAGCGCCGGTTCGCAGAGGCCGTCGCCGATGTCTTCCAGATCGACCTCGTCGGCATCGACGACAACTTCTTCGACCTCGGCGGCAATTCCCTGCTCGTCGCCGAGCTACACCGGCGCCTCGTCCGAGACCTGCCCTGGTTCGCCCTGGTCGACCTCTACCGCTTCCCGAATGTGCGGGCGCTGGCCGGCCATCTGACGCCGCAGAAGCCTGGCGCGCTCGGCAGCCTGGCCGCGGCGCGCGAGCGCGGCCTGCGCTCGCGCGGGTTGCCCGCATCCTTCCCCGAAAGCGCGTCGATAGGCGGCTCCCATGACTGACCCCCTCCCCGAGCGCGCCGTCGCGATCGTCGGTCTGGCCGGCCGCTTCCCCGGCGCACCGACCATCGGCACGTTCTGGCGGAACCTGCTCGAGGGCGTGGAATCGATCACCTCCTTCGCGCCTGCAGAGCTTGAGGACAGCTTCGACGCGGCGACCCGCGCACTCCCGAACTTCGTTTCGATGAAGCCGGTCCTCGACGGCGTCGATCTGTTCGATGCGCCGTTCTTCGGCATGCTGCCGCGCGAGGCGGCGCTCACCGATCCGCAGCAGCGCCTGCTGCTGGAATGCGCCTGGGAAGCGCTCGAGGATGCCGGCTACGACCCCGCCGCGCCCGGCCAGTGCATCGGCGTCTTCGCCGGCGCCACCTCCAGCACTTATCTGCTGCAGAACCTGCTGCACGACCGCTCGGCCATCGCCGACTACACCTCGGGCTTCCAGATCGGCAATCTGCCGCTGCTGGTCGGCTCCGCCGCCGATTTCACGGCGACACGGATCGGCTACAAGCTCGGTCTCACCGGCCCCTGCGTCGCCGTCCAGTCGGCGTGCTCGACCTCGCTGCTGGCCGTCGCCCAGGCCGTGCAGAACCTGCTCTGCCACGGCTGCGACATGGCCCTGGCGGGCGGCGTCTCGATCACCTTCCCGCAACGGCGCGGCTATCTTGCCCAGGAGGGTGGCATCGTCTCGGCGGACGGCCATTGCCGTGCCTTCGATGCCAGCGCCAGCGGCACGATCTTCGGCAGCGGCGCCGGCCTCGTCGTCCTGAAGCGGCTGGAGGATGCGGTTGCGGATCGCGACCAGATCTACGCCGTCATTCGCGGTGTCGGCGTCAACAATGACGGCGCCGGCAAGGTCGGTTTCACCGCGCCGAGCGTCGACGGCCAGGCCGCGGCGATCGCCATGGCGCATGCGGCCGCCGACGTCGATGCGCGCTCGATCGGCTATGTCGAATGCCACGGCACCGGCACGCCGATGGGCGACCCGATCGAGGTCGCCGGCCTCACCGCCGCCTTCCGGCTGACGACCGAGGATCGCGGCTTTTGCGCGCTCGGCTCGGTCAAATCCAATATCGGCCATCTCGACGCCGCCGCCGGCGTCACCGGGCTGATCAAGGCGTCGCTCGCGGTGAAGAGCGGGATACTGCCGGCGAGCCTGCACGTCACGCGGCCGAACCCGGCGCTGGAGTTGCCGGAAAGCCCGTTCTTCATCGCTGACCACAGGCAGGAATGGCCAGGGCATGAAGGGCCGCGCCGCGCCGGCGTCAGCGCCTTCGGATTCGGCGGGACCAATGTCCATCTCGTGCTGGAGCAGGCCCCCGCGAGCGAAACCGTGGCACCAGCCCGCCGCAACCAGCTCCTGACGCTCTCCGCCCGCAGCGCCGCAGCGCTCGGCACGGCGCGGGACCGGCTGGTGGAGCATCTCGAAACCCAGCCCGAACAGAGCCTCGCCGACATCGCCTTCACCTTGCAGACCGGGCGACGGCCTTTCCCCTACCGCCTCGCCGTGGCCACCGGCAGCCATGCCGAGGCGGCTGCCGCCCTGCGCAAGCAGAACACCGAACGCGCCGCCGCGGTGACCGGCGTCGGCGATCTCATCTTCATGTTCCCCGGCCAGGGCTCGCAATATCCGCAGATGGCGCGGGAGCTTTATGCCGGCGAGCCGGTCTTCCGCCGGACGGTCGATCTGTGCTGCGAGTTGCTGAAGCCCGAGCTCGGGCTCGACCTACGCAGCCTGCTCTATCCGAGCAATGGCGGCGACCCGGAGAAGCTCTCGGCGACGCTGCTCGCGCAGCCGGCGATCTTCACGGTCGAATACGCGCTGGCGCAGCTGCTGCTGAGCTGGGGCCTGCAGCCATCGGCCATGATCGGCCACAGCGTCGGCGAGTTCGCCGCCGCCTGCCTCGCCGGCGTGTTCTCGCTCGAGGACGCGCTCTCGCTCGTCGCCAGGCGCGGCCGGATGATGCAGGAATTGCCCGGCGGCGCGATGCTGGCCGTGCGCCTGCCCGATGCCGAGACCGCGGCGCTGGTGCGCAATGGCGTCAGTGTAGCGGCGGTCAACGCGCCCGGCATGAGCGTGCTGGCCGGGCCGTTCGAGGCGGTCGAGGCGCTAGAAGCCGAGCTCGCGCAGCGCGGCGTCACGCATCGCCGCCTGCAGACCTCGCACGCCTTCCACTCCGCCATGATCGACCCGCTGGTCGCGCCTTTTACCGAGGCAGTCGCGGCCATCCGCCTCAATGCGCCGGAGCTGCCCTACATCTCCGGCGTGACCGGCGACTGGGCCAGCGCCGAACAGACCACCGATCCCTCCTATTGGGCGCGGCATGCGCGCGAGCCGGTGCGCTTTGCCGACGGCATCGCGACGCTGGCGCGCAGCCTCTCGCCCATCCTGCTCGAAGTGGGACCCGGCGCCGCGCTGGCCAGTTTCGCGTTGCAAGGCGCTGGCGCGGGCCGGGCCGCCATCTCCTGCCTGCCTGATGCGCAGGGCGATGCCGAGAGCATGCTGGCCACAGCCCTTGGCCGCCTCTGGACCGCTGGCATTGCGCCGGACTGGTCGGCCTATCAGGCCGGCGGCCAGCCGCGCCGCGTCTCGCTGCCGACCTATCCATTCGAGCGCAGCCGGCATTGGGTCGAGACGCCAGTCGCCTCTGTCGCCGCCCCTGCGGTCGCCCCCGTTCAACCTCTTCCCACTCAACCCGAGCAGGAACCGGCCATGCCTCCCCATGCTGACACCGACATTCCCCTGGGCCGTTCGGACCTCGGCGGCCGGGTCGCAGCGATCTTCGAGAACCTGTCGGGACGGCCCTTCGGCGCGGACGAGACCGGCGCGAGCTTCCTCGAGCTCGGCTTCGACTCGCTCCTGCTGACCCAGGCCGCACAAGGCCTGCAGACGGCCTTCGGTGTCCAGATCCGCTTCCGCCAGCTGCTCGACGATCTGCCGAGCGTCGACGACGTCACGCGCCATATCGCCGAGCTGTGCCCGCAGGAAACGGCGAAGCCGGCTCCGGTGGTTCCGGCGGCGGCGCGGGTCGCGCCCGCGCCTGTCACGCCGGCGCCCGTCTCGGCCGCGCCCCCAGTCGCCAGCGCGCAGCCGGCCGGCTCGGGCCTGGACGTGCTGATGCGCGAGCAGCTCGACGTGATGTCGCGGCTGATGGAGCGCCAGCTCCAGGCCCTGAGCGGCCAGGCGGCAGCGCCAGCCAATGCAACCATAGCGCCGGCCTCGCAGCCCTCGCCCGCCCCTCAGCCGCTGGCGGCCGTGCAGCCTCAGCCAGCCTCAGCTTCCCCGGCCGCCACGAGCAGTGCCGCCGGCTCGACGGCGCGCTTCAAGCCCTTGATCCGGACCGGGAACGAGAGCCTGACCGAAGCCCAGCGCGCTCATATCGCCCGGCTGACGAAGCTTTATGTCGGCAAGACCGCGACCTCGAAGCGGCTCGCCGATCAGCATCGTCCGGTCCTGGCCGATCCGCGCACCGTCTCCGGCTTCGCCGCCGACTGGAAGGAGATGGTCTATCCGATCGTCTCCGCCCGGGCGAAGGGCGCCCGGATCTGGGATGTCGATGGCAACGCCTATATCGACCTGGTCAACGGCTACGGGCAGACCGCCTTCGGCCATGCGCCCGATTTCGTCGTCGAGGCGGTCCAGGCCCAGCTGACGGACGGCTTCGCCATCGGTCCGCAATCGCCGCTCGCGCACGAGGCCTCGACGCTGTTCTGCGAGCTGACCGGCCACGCCCGCGTCGCCTTCTGCAACACCGGCTCCGAAGCGGTGATGGCGGCGATGCGCGTCGCTCGCACCGTCACTGGCCGCGACAGAATCGTCGCGTTCTCAGGTGCTTATCACGGACAGTTCGACGAGGTCCTGGTCCGCGGCGTCGGCGCGCAGCACCGCTCGGTGCCGGCGGCTCCCGGCATCCCGGCCGAGGCCGTCGGGCGCATGACCGTCCTGGATTACGGCACCGACGAGAGCCTCGCCTGGCTGCGCGAGCACGCGCATGAGCTTGCAGCGGTCTTGGTCGAGCCAGTGCAGAGCCGCCGGCCGGGCTATCTGCCCATCGCCTTCCTCAAGGAAGTGCGCGCGATCACTGAGAAGGCCGGCACGGCACTGGTGCTCGACGAGGTCGTCACCGGCTTCCGGGTCCATCCCGCCGGCGTGCAGGCCCTGCTCGGCATCAAGCCGGACATCGCGACCTATGGCAAAGTCGTCGGCGGGGGCCTGCCGGTCGGCCTCTTGGCCGGCACACCACGCTTCATGGATGCGCTCGATGGCGGCGCCTGGCGCTTCGGCGACGACAGCGTGCCCGAGGTCGGCGTCACCTTCTTCGCAGGCACCTTCGTCCGGCACCCGCTTGCTCTGGCGGCGACGGTCGCCGTGCTCAGGCACATCAAGGAGAACGGGCCGGCGCTGACCGGCGCCCTGACGCAGCGCATGCAGGGCCTGGTCGAGGCATTGCGGCGCGCCTTCGCCAAGGTCGGCTGGGACGTGCCGATCGAGAGCTATGGCAGCGTCGCCTATTTCGAGCCGGGCCGCGATCATCGTCTCGGCAGCCTGCTGCACTACCACTTACGCGCCCGCGGCATCTTCATCCAGGAACATTATCCCTGCTTCCTGACGACCCAGCATGGCGATGCCGAGATCGCAGCGATCATCGCCGCCTTCGAGGACAGCCTCGCCTTGATGCGCCGGGACGGGATGTTGCCCGGAACGGCCGCCGAGAGCCTGCCGCCGGACATGCCCGCCGCTCCATCGGAGATCGAGCTGCCCCTGACCGAGGCCCAGACCGAGATCTGGTTGTCGGACCAGACCGGCCCCGAAGCCAGCGCCGCCTTCAACGAATCCGTCAGCCTGACGCTGGACGGCCATATCGATGCGCTGCGCCTCGCCGAGACGGTCAGGCAGGTCGCCGCTAGGCACGCGGTCCTCCACGCACGCTTCTCCGCCGACGGCGAGACGATGCAGCTCTCGACCTCGGGGGTGTTCCCGGTTGCGATCAGCGACCTGCGCGGCGAGCCTGATCCGCAAGCAGCCCTGCAAGCCTTGATCGAGGGTTATGCCAGCCGCCCCTATGATCTCGTGCAGGGACCGGTGGCGGAAGCCGAGATCATCCGGCTCGCCGAGCACAAGCATGTCCTGATCCTGTCGGCGCATCACATCGTCTGCGACGGCTGGTCGACCAACATCCTGCTCGACGAGATCGCAACGGCCTACCGCTCCGGCGTCGACGCCTTGCCGGCAGCAATGCCCTTCGCGGACTACGCCTCGGAAACCCGGCAGGATCCGCGCGCGAAAGAGGCCGCGGCCTACTGGACCAAGATGTTCAAGGAGCTGCCAACCCCGCTCGAGTTGCCGACCGACCGGCAACGGCAGGCGCCGCGCAGCTTCAATGGCGGCACGCGCACGAGCTTCATCGAGGCCGAGCTCTATCGCAAGGTGAAGGCGGCGGGCGCAAAGCAGCGGCGGACATTGTTCGCCACGCTCTTCGCCGCCTTCCAGGTGCTGCTGCTGCGGCTCTCGGGCCAGAGCGACCTCGTCATCGGCGTCCCCGCCGCCGGGCAATCGCAGCTCGAAGGTCCCTCGCCCGTCGGCCATTGCGTCAACTTCCTGCCGATCCGCGGCGGCATCGATCCGGCCGAACCGTTCTCGACCCATCTCGACAAGGTCGGGCGCATGGTCCTCGACGCTTACGACCATCAGAGCTTCACGCTCGGCGCGCTGCTGAAGCGTCTGCGCGTCCCGCCCGTGTCCGGGCGGCTGCCGCTTGTCGAGGTGCAGTTCAATCTCGAAAGGCTGGCCGGCAATCTCGACTTCGGCGCGGGTGTCAAAGCCAGCGCCGAGCCGAACCCCAAGGCCTTCTCGACCTTCGATCTCTATTTCAACATTGGCGAATCCGACGAGGGCCTGCGAATCGACTGCTGCTACGGCGCCGACCTCTTCGATGCGGCAACGATCGACCGCTGGCTCGGCCATTATCGCACGCTGCTCACGGCCTTCGTCGCCAACGCCGACATGGTCATCGCGGCGATGCCGCTGATCGAGGGCGACGAGCGCCAGCGGCTCGTCTCCGACATCAACGACACGCAGGTCGCGCTCCAGAGCGACGACGGTACGATCCAGGCCTTCGAACGCCAGGTCCAGCAGCAGCCCGAGGCGATCGCCGTCTCCTGCGGCGAGCAGCAGATTTCCTACGCCGCGCTGAACGCCTGGGCTGACCGGATCGCGGCGGAGCTCATGGCGCGCATCGACGCTCCCGAAAGCCGCGTCGGCCTGCTGATCGAGCGCTCGCCCGCGCTGATCGCCGGCATGCTCGGCGCGCTCAAGGCGGGCTTCCCCTATGTGCCGCTCGATCCCGTCATGCCGAAGGCGCGCATCCAGCGCATCCTCAGGGATTCCGAAGCCGTCGCGCTCCTGACCGCGGGTCCGCTCGACCCCACCATCGTCGAACCGGACGAGAGCGTCATGCTGATCGATGTCGACCGGACCACGGCGAACCTCGCCGGGATCCGGACGGCGGCGATCGGCCCCGAACAGCTCGCCTATGTGATCTACACCTCCGGCTCGACCGGTGCGCCCAAGGGCGTCGAGGTCACTCACGGCGGGCTGTCGAACCTGCTCTTCGCCATGGCACGCGAGCCAGGCTTCTCCAGCTCCGACACGATGCTTGCCGTCACGACGGTGACCTTCGACATCGCCGCGCTGGAATTGCTGCTGCCGCTGCTCCAGGGCGGCCGGGTCGCGATCGCGACTTCGGACGAAGCCAAGGACGGCGCCGAACTGCTGTCGCGGCTGGAGCAAAGCGGCGCCAACGTGCTGCAGGCTACGCCGATGACCTGGCGCCTGCTGCTCGAAGCCGGCTTCCGCTCGCGGCCAGGCCTGCGCATGCTCTGCGGCGGTGAAGCGTTGCCGCTCGACCTCGCACGCAAGCTGCTCGAAGGCGGCGGCGAACTCTGGAACATGTACGGGCCGACCGAGACGACGATCTGGTCCTCGGTCGCCCGCATCCAGCCGGAGGACGAGGTCATCACGATCGGCCTGCCGATCGCCAACACGCAGTTCTATGTCGTCGACGGCAACAACGAGCCCGTCGGCGTCGGCATTCCCGGCGAACTGCTGATCGCCGGCTCGGGCCTGGCGCGCGGCTACGCCAACAACCCCAGGCTCACCGCCAGGAGCTTCATCGCCAACCCGGTCGATCCCGCCACGAGCGCGAAGGCCTACCGCACCGGAGACCGCGCCAAGTACCTGCCCGACGGCCGCATCCTGCATCTCGGGCGCCTCGACCACCAGGTGAAGCTGCGCGGCTTCCGCATCGAGCCCGGCGAGATCGAGGCCGTCCTCGCCCGCAAGACCGGCATCGTCTCCGCCGTAATCCTGCGCGAGGACGTTCCGGGTGAGCCACGACTGGTCTGCTACTACGTCACCAGCGCGGACAGTCCGCCGCCGGCCGAATTGCGGGCCGCGCTGGCGCAGGAGCTGCCGGACTACATGGTCCCGACCGCCTGGATCGGCCTGCCGGCCTTGCCGCTGAACCAGAGCGGCAAGCTCGACCGAGCCGCGCTGCCGGCGCCGGATACCCAGAGCGCCCCCAAGGTCGAGAAGCCGGACGACAGGACCGCGCCGCGGACACCGGTCGAAGAGACGCTGATCCGGATCTGGAGCGAGGTGCTGCGGCGCGAGGACATCGATGTCCACGACGACCTCTTCGACCTCGGCGCCGATTCCCTCAGCATCTTCCAGATCACCAGTCGCGCCCGCCGCGAGGGGCTCAAGGTCGCCGCGCGCGATTTCTTCCGGAACCGGACGATCGCCGCCGTCGCAGCCGCGCTTTCCGACGACGCCGTCGTGGAAGCCACCGCGCCTGCCGCGACCTTCTGGAAGCGGCCATGGCGACGCCCGCGCGACGGCGCGCAGCAGCCAAACGAGCCGAGCGCCGTCTCGCAGCGCGAGAGAAGGTGAAGGGTCATGGCCAATCAGTTCACCCGTGAACCGGAACAGCATTTCCGCGAGCCAGACCGCATCGTGATGACGGCCAGATGCTCGCCGGCGCAAGAGCGCTACTGGGCGATCGACGGCAGTGATCCCGGCATGCCGGCGCTCAACATCGCCGTCAAATGGAGGATCCGGGGGCACCTCGACGCGCCCCTGGCGCAGGACGCCTTCCAGGCGATCCTGGATCGGCATGAATCGCTGCGGACGGCGATCCGGCTGGCGGATGGGCGGCCCGTCCAGGCGATTGCCGAGCATGTTCCTTTCAAGCTGCCGGAGATCGACCTGTCCGGCCTGCCTGAGGCGGACAGGGCCCGGGAGACCGATCGCATCGCCCAGAGCGAAGCCTGCACGCGCTTCGATCTCGCCGAACCGCCCCTGCTGCGGGCGACGCTGTTGCGCAAGAGCCGCGCCGAGGCCGTGATCCTCGTCGTCGCCCACCACATCGTCAGCGACGGCTGGTCGATGGGGATCATCGCCAGGGATTTCGTCGCGGCCTATCAAGCCCTCGGCCGTGGCCGCGAGCCAGTGCTGCCCGAGCTTTCCCTGCAATATTCCGACTTCGCCGAGGGCAGCCAGGACAGCATGGAAGGCGGCGTGCTCGCGCGCGAGGAAGCCTATTGGCAGCGCAAGCTCGCAGGGCTCCCAATCGTCGAAGTGCCAGGCGATCGCCCGCGCCCCGCGACGCGCAGCACCCATGGCGCTTCGCTGTCGCGGCTGCTTTCCCGCTCGCTGACCGCCGGGCTTTCCGATCTGGCACGCAAGGAAGGTACGACTTTCTTTTCAGTTGCTTACGCCGTTCTTCTGACCTTGATTCGGCAACGCACCGGTGCCAACGACATCGTGCTCAGCACGCAGATGGCGAACCGCGACGATGTCGAGCTGGAAGGGCTCGTCGGCCCCTTCGTCAACACGCTCGTGTTGCGCACCGCAATCTCGGACGATCAGAATTTCCTCGATCTGTGCCAGGCCGCGCGCGACACCTTCGAGGAAGCCGTCGATCATCACCAATGGCCGTTCGACAGGCTGGTGGCACTGTTGCCGAGCAACGGCGATGCCAGCCGGCCGCCGGTCTCGATCAATTTCATCGTCCAGCGCGCCTTCATCGGCGAGCTCGCCAATGACAGTTTTCAGCTATCAGGAATTCCATCGCCTTTGCCCGGCGCGCTCTATGACCTCAACTTCATCCTGGTCGAGCGCGAGGAAGGCTGGCGCCTGACCTGCGAATACCATCGCGATCTTTATGACCAGGAGACCGCGAGCGAGCTGGCAGCGCAGTTCGAGAGCCTGGCGGGAGCGCTCGTCGCCAACCCGGCCGCACATCTGCCGCGGCCGGTGCCGACCTCCCTGCCAATCGCATCGCCGCTTTGGCTGCCGGCCACCCCGGCGCTGCCGCCGGTGATCGACGCAACGTCGCTGCGCCGGACCTGGCTGCAGAAGACCGGCACGCAGCCGACCCTGTTCGCGCTCAACCACACCGCCCATAACCTGCGCCTGTATCGGCCGCTGTCGCAGGAGCTCGGCCCCGACCAGCCTTTCGCCGCGCTGCAACTGCTCGACCCGATGGTGAACGGGGTTGCGCCGAACTCGATCGAACAGCTCGCAGCGGCCTATTGCGAGGCGATCGTCGCGACGAAGCCCGATGGCCGCTACCGGCTCGCGGGTTTCTGCCGCTCCGGCGTGATCACCCTGGAGGTCGCCAGGCAATTGGAGGCGAGCGGCAGGCAGGTCGATCTGGTGATGCTGATCGATTGCTGGGCGCCGGGTTACTTCCTGCGGCAGCCCTATGTCACGCGCCTACGCTTCAGACTGAAGCGCGCGGGCCGATTCGCCCGCCGGTTCTGGCAGGCCGGCCCGCGCAGCTTCGTGACGCGGATGTCGTTCTGGCTGCAATCGACCGCCGCCGTCCGGCAAGCGAAGCGCCTGATCTTCTGGCGCCCGGCCGAGGAAGCAGCCGACGAGGCCGATTTCTGGCGGACGACCGACGAGCTCGAGGCGCTGGTCCAGCGCTATGCGCTGCCGAACTATGACGGGCGCGTCCTGATCTTCCGGAGCGGCGCGATCCCGGCCGGCTGGCCGCCCGATGCCACCCTCGGCTGGGCTGGACATCTCAGGCCCGACACGCCCTGCTTTTCGGTCGATGGCGAGGGCCATGAAGGCGCCTTCTCCGAGGCAGGCTCGCGGACGATGGCCGAGCGGATCCTCGAGGCCACGGCGCAGACCCGGAGCTGACCCGGACACCGTTCCGCCGGCGAGGCTATGGCCGGGCCATCCAGACCGGGGACCAGCCGCGATGACGCGCGGCCAGCGTGCCGCAATAGCCCGGTGCCGGCTCGATATCGGCGAGCTGCCAGAGATCGGCTTCGGCCTGGTCGGATTCGACCGCCAGGAGCCGCGCCCTGAACGGATCGAGCGAGACCTCGAAGCTCGATGGCGAGCCGTTCAGGCCGACGCCGATCGCCTTCAGGCACGCTTCCTTCCGTGTCCAGCAACGGATGAAGGATTCCTCGCGCAGCTCCGGCGTCAGAGCCGCGAGCATGGCGAATTCCCGCGGCGCGAGACACCCGGCCAGGAGATCGGCCGAGACCGGCCTGATACGCTCGATATCGACGCCGACAGACATGTCTTCCGCGACCGCGACGATCGCGAGATCGCCGGAGTGGCTGAGATTGAAGGCGATGGGCCGTCCGCCATACTCGTTCGCGAGGAACGGCTTGCCGAATGCGGTCTCGCCGAAGCGAAGCTGCGGCGGCACGATCGGGATGTAGAGCGCCAGGACGCGCCGCAGCCAGTTCCGGGCCACGATGAATGCGATCCGCGCCTTCGCGTCGTGGAAGCGGTCGGCACGTGCGCGTTCCTCGTCCGACAGGATCCCGCGCCGCCCGGCCGCCTCGGTCGCACTGAGATCGAGGCGGCAGCACCAGAGGTGCACCTGCGAGGATGGCAGTGGCATCATGGCGAGGGCACCGTCATCATGTGCCCGGCAACCGGTGCGGCCGGCGGGCTCGCGAGCAGGCCGGGGACCCGGAGCGCGAGCATGACCAGCACGATCAGGGCCGCGAGCTCCGACAGGAGCGTGACCGCGATCAGCCCGGCCACGCCGAAGACGAGCGCCGCCGGATAGACCGCCAGCAGGTTGAGGCAGCCGCCGACGAGCGCCGCGACGAAGACCGGCCGCGTGCGCTCGAGCGCCCGGAAGGCGCAGCCGAGAACCAGGCTCAGCAGCGCCATCGGGAAGGCGAAGGCGTACCAGATGATCACCCAGTCGAATTCGAGGATCTCGCCACCATAGAGGCGATGCAGCAGCCAGGGACCGAACAGCCCCAGGCCGAGAACGGCCACGGCTCCCGTCAGCCCTGCGAACAGCATGGCGCGGCTCAGCATCCGGTGAAGGCCTTGGATGCCACCCTCGGCAAGCGCCTTGCCTGCCAACGGCGGGACGATGTTCTCCAGCGCCTCGCGCACCACGTTGAGCACCGCGAGCAGGCTCTGCGCCGCCCGGAGGGCGCCGAGCACCTTCGGCCCGAACAGGCCGGCCGTCACCAGGAGGCCGCTATAGCTGAGCACCCACTGGACCGAGCCGGTGAGGACGAGCCATCGCGCCGAGCGCCACTGCCGCCCAGTGACGCTGGTCAGGATCTGTCGCCGCCACAGCAGTGGCCCGGACATGCCCAGGCCGCAAAGCGTCGAGACCGCCGCGGCACCAGCGACGGCCCATAGCGCGGTGGTGACGTCGAGCGTCCCCGCCCGCCAGAGGATGGCGAGCGTGCCGAGCTTGAGGAGCTGATTGATCGCGTCGATCAGCAGGATGCCGGCCGGCCGGCGGCGGGCGAAGAGGTAACGGCGCAGGAAATCCTGTGTTAGATAGGAGGCCGCTGCCATCGAGCCCGGCAAGGCCGCATCGGCAAGCGGCGAGTGCGTGCCCGTCGCAAGCATCAGGACGGCGAAGATCGCAATGGTCGCGACGACGACGAAGCCGGCCTGGTGCAGGAATACGACGGTGTAGTAGGCCTCGGCCTCGGTCCCCTGCTCCTTGGTGCCGATGCTCATCATCGGGCTGACGATGAGGCCGAGCTGCAGGCTCATCGCGAAATAGAGCGCAAGCCAGACCATCGTGTAGAGGCCGAAGGCTTCGAGGCCCAGCGCCCTTGCGAGCAGGATCGTCGTCAGGAAATTGCAGGCGCTGGACAGCGCCTGGTCACCGAAGGACAGCGCCGGATCGCGCATGGCGCGGAGCCGCCCCCTCATGCCCGTCCATGCCCCGCCCCCGGGCCGGAACACCCAGCCGATCTTGCCCGCGCGCTGCATTCCATCGTGCCTCAGCTGGCGATCGCCCGGCCACATCTTCAGCCGAAGTCTAGCGTCCTCCTTGCGCGGGCCCCGCTGGGCATCGGGACTGCCCAGAAGGAAGATGGGCCGGCGGCCTCGCCGGCATGGCTACCCCGGATGCCCAGCCCGCCCGGGCCGGTCCGGGCGGTAAGCTCCTCGCACAACGGCTTTGCAGCACGGACCGAGGTGGCGGTGAAGGGACGATCACGAGCACCGACTGGCGCCTCGACCGACCGGCGGGCGACCGATCGCTATCTCCCGCTCCTGGCGCTGGGCTTTGCCGGGTACGTTATCTTCGGCAAGAGCTTCGCCTATCTCGGCCTGCCACCGCTTTTCGTCGGCGAGATCCTGTTCGCGCTCGGCCTGCTCGCCTTCCTCGCCTCAGGCAGCACGACGGCGCTGCTCACCACGATACCGGCGATCAGCGCGGCCCTGCTGATGGGCTGGGTGCTGCTGCGGACACTGCAAGGCATCGGAGCCTATGGGGTCGACGCGCTGCGGGACGGCGCGGTCGCGCTCTATGCCGGCTTCGCCTTCATCGTGGCCGCCCTGGTGGTCGAGCGCCCGATCCGCATCGCCGAGATCGTCGGCTATTTCAGGGTGCATGCGCGCGTGCTGATCCCGATCGCGATCATCCTCTATCTGATCGCACGGTTCTTCGGCGCCTCGATCCCCAAGCTGCCCGGTCAGAATGTCGAGATCATCTCGGTGCGCTCGGGCGAGCTGGCCGCGCATCTGTGCGGCGCGCTCGTGCTCGTCCTGGTCGGCCTGTGCAAGGTCAGCCGGACCTGGCTCGTCGGCGCTCTCGGCGCGGCACTGCTCGTCGCCAGCCAGAGCCGCGGCGGCATGCTCGCCTTGCTGGTGCCGCTGGTCCTCGCCATGGTCCTGACCGGCCAGGTCGGCCGCCTCGCCTCCATCACGGCCGGGCTCACGCTGGCCCTGCTCGTGGCCTACGCAGTGGGTTTCGAGATCGACCTGCCCCGAGGCGAGCGACCAATCAGCGCCGTCGCCGTCGTCGAGAACCTCGCCAGCATCGCCGGATCGAGCGATGCCAACAATCTCGACGGCACCAAGCTCTGGCGGTTGAGCTGGTGGCAGGCGATCCGCGACTACACCATCCACGGCCCCTATTTCTGGACCGGCAAGGGCTTCGGCATGAACCTGGCGGAGGCGGACGGTTTCGTCGTCGGCCTCGAGCGCGGTGGACCGACGGTCCGCAGCCCCCATAGCGTGCACATGACCTATCTCGCCCGTGGCGGCGTCACCGGTCTCGCCCTCTGGCTCGTCACCATCGGTAGCTGGACCCTGGCGCTACTGCGGGCCGCCCATCTCGCCTGGCGGCGCGGCGACCACGATTGGGCGCGCTACTTCGTCTTCCTGGTCTGCTATCTCGCCTCGATCGTCATCGATGCGTCCTTCGACGTCGCGCTCGAGGGACCGATGCTCGGCATTCCCTTCTGGATCCTGTTCGGAATCGGCTTCGGTTCGTTGATGATCTACCGCGCCTGGCATCTGGTCGAGACACCCCCTCGCTTCGGGCGGATGGCGCGCAGTGGCGCACGCATCGCCGGCGCCACTCTCCTGGGGGCGATGATGCTGCTGGGCAGCCCGCGCTCCGAGGCCGCCGAGACCGCCCCCTGCCCGCCCGGTGCGATTCCGGTTCCGGTCGGGGCCGCGATTCAGGCGATCGTCGAGAAGGCGCCTCCGGGTGCGAGCTTCTGCCTCGCCGCCGGCGTCCACCGGGCCCAGCTTATCGCCCCCAAGGACAGACAGGTCTTCATTGGCCAGCCCGGCGCGGTGCTGAACGGCGCCGAGCTGGTCACAGATATTCGCCGGAAAGGCGCCTTCTGGGCGACAGCCACATCGAAACTCGAGATTCGGCCGTTCGGGACCTGCCTGCCCCATCGCGCGCGCTGCAACGATCCGCGGCGCTTCTTTCTCGACGGACGACCGCTGGAGCCGGTCGCCGACCGCGCCGACCTGCAAGCCGGGCGCGTCTATTCCGACGCCGCCACCGGAATGAGCTATTTCGCCGACGATCCGCGCGGGCGGACTCTGGAGAGGACGCGACAGCTCTATGCCTTCAACAACGAGGGCGCGCGCGGCATCACCGTCAAAGGCCTGATCGTCGAGAAATACGCGACGCCCGCCCAGCAGGGCGCGATCTTCGGCGACGAGAATGCGCGTGCCACCGATTGGCTGATCGAAGGCAACGAAGTCCGCTTCAACAGCGGGTCAGGCATCGCGACCGGCGACAGGAGCATCGTGCGCGGCAACAAGGTCCACAACAACGGCCAGCTCGGGATTTCGCCCAACGGCACCGACGTCCTGATCGAGAACAACGAGATCTACGAGAACAACACCCATGGCTTCGATGCCGGCTGGGAGGCCGGCGGTGTCAAGGCGGGCAAGGTCGAGCGCCTGACGCTGCGCGGCAACCATGTGCACGACAATTACGGCTCGGGACTGTGGTGTGACGTCGACTGTCGCAACGTCGTGTTCGAGAACAACCTCGTCGAGCGTAATTCAGACGCCGGCATCTTCTACGAGATCAGCTTCGACGCCATCATCCGCAACAATACCGTGCGCCTGAACGGAACGGGGCGCGGCGGCCAGCAGGGCAGCTTCTGGGTCTGGGGCGCCGGCATCCAGATCGCTGCGTCCGAAGGCGTGCATGTTTACGGCAACACGGTCACCGTGGCCGAAGGCAGCACCGGGATCGTCATCGTCGACCAGGGGCGCGAGCGGGTCGATCAACCCAGGCGGAAAGGCGGCGAGGGAAAGCTACTCTACAGGACAGCTCGCAACACAGTGCACGACAACGAGATCGTCTACGAGGGCGACACGGGCCTCTCCGGCGGGGCCAGCGACGTTCCCGCGTCGAATCCGAACTTCAGGATCATCGAAACGGGCGGGAACCGGTTCGATCGCAATACCTATGTCCTGCGCCGGCCGACCGATGCGCCCCTCTTCATCTGGGGGCAGGAGCCGATCTCCTACGACATCTTCCGCAGTCTCGGCCAGGAGGCCGGTGGCCGGATCGTGCAGCCCGACTAGCTCTCTCCCGAACGGCTTAGTCCGCAAGCTCTAGGCGCTCAGTCCTCGGACCAGGCTGCCGGCCGGACGACCATCGCTAGGATCGTCTCGTCACAACCGGCACGGCATCGCGAGGCCAAGAGCTCATGAACATGATCCCGCGATCGTTCCGCCGCTCGCAATTCCGCGAGGAACGCTTCAGGACCTATGTCCGCCCGATCATCGACGCGCTGGTCAGCAAACGGGGATCGTGCCGGATTCTCGATCTGGGCGGAGATGCCGACTACTGGCGGTTCGACCTCCCCGCTTCGGGGGTCGAGATCTGGCTCCTGAACATCGAGGCCAAGCCGCCATCGCCCGACCCGCGCTTCCACGTCGTCCAAGGGGACGCGCGCGACGTCCGTGAGTTCGACGATCTCAGCTTCGACTTCGTCCACTCCAACTCACTGATCGAGCATGTCGGTCGCTGGGCCGACATGAAGCGCGTCGCAGCCGAAATCCGGCGGCTCGCTCCAGCCTACTACGTGCAGACGCCGAACTTCTGGTTTCCGCTCGATCCGCATAGCAATGCGCCGATGATGCATTGGCTGCCGCAGCCGCTGCAGCGGAAGATGGTGTCGAGCAAGGCGCGGGGCTTCTACGCCAAGGCAGCCTCCCTCGACCAGGCCATGCAGATCGTCGAAGGCACCTCGATGCTCGATCGGGCCCAGCTTGCCGAGCTCTTTCCGGATGCGGAGATCCTGACCGAGAATGTCCTGTTCCTGCCGAAATCATTGATCGCCATCAGGACGCCGGAGCGGTGAGGCAGGAGGAGACCGCACAGCCGGATTTCGCCTTCCTGGCTCTGGCCAGGGACTGCGCGGGCACGATCCCGCGTTTCCTCGAACTGCTGGAGACGCTGAGGCATAGCGGCTCGCGCATCACCGCCTTCGTCGGCGAAAACGGTTCGCGCGACGGAACGCGCGCGCTGCTTCAACGCGCAGAGGCGCGCGGAGAGATCGCCGTCGTTCCGACCGATTTCATGGCCGGCGAGCCCGATCGGCTCAGGCGGATGGCGCTGGGCCGCGAGCGGCTCAAGAGCGAGCTCGAATGCTCGGGCATTTCTCCGCGCTTCGTCTGCGTTCTCGACATCGACAACGTCATCGCGGCACCGCCCGCAGTCACCGCCCTGCTCGGCGCAGCCGAGAAACTCGATCGGCCCGGCATTTTCGGCGTGTCGGCGACCTCGCGCCCGCACTATTACGATCTTCTGGCCTTCGAGGACGGGCAGCGATCCTTCGTGACATTGCTCGATGATCTCGCGACAAGCCGGACCGGCATCGTGAGATATTACCGGTTCTTCTGTTCGCGGATCTATCCGGACCAGAGGGCGCTGACGAGCGATCACGAGATCAGATGCGCCTCGACCTTCAATGGCCTGTGCCTCTACCGCGCCGACAGCTATCGCCTCGGCAGCTACCTTCAGGCTGGCCCCGCGCTCTGCGAACACCTCGTCTTCAATCGCCGCCTCGCCGCGCTGACTGGCGAGACGATGCTGATCGATCCAGACCTGGTGTTGCGCACGCCCGTAGACCATGCCGCGCAGAGCTTTCTGCCCTTTGCCTGGCGTCGGCTTCGCAAGCTGCTCGCTTTACCCTTCCCTCGCCGGATTCAGCGGCCAAACCTGTTCGCCAAATGACTGCTGCCGGGAGTCTGCCGCAGCCCCAAGAATGTGAACAGCCGTCAACAATGACCTTTGGTCAAGCCTTCGATTTAAGCACGCCCTGCGCGCGCTCGACGACAATGCGTCGGCCGATACAGACGATCACGAATTTATGACCAAGACACCGATTACATAGCCGGCGATTTGTTCGCGTACATACGAGAGGTTTTTTATCGACCAGAACGAATGTTTGAATTCATCTTGCAATTTCATATGGACTAAAATTAACAAGAGCTGCCACCTTCAACTCAGCATTAACAATTTGAATCTTGTTTCAAATATTATAATCACCGCACTACAAATACACCTCTTCCATAAAATTTTATAAAACTGCCAAATCTCCCGTACGAGTTAAGGGCCCGTCGAATCCAGCGAAACAAGGCCGCGCAATGACTACAACTTATATTAGAATTTCGATTTCAAAAAAGCCAATTAAGACAGGGCAACTCAATTTCAGGCGGACAATTCGCGGTAATGTGCTATTATCGCGGGGAAGGTATGCATTTTGAGGTGGGAGATCGCACTCTACTTGGCCTCTGACTACCCGGCCTATCAGCGTTCTTTTTTACGTACCGCGCCTATCAATCTTTGTGGAGACCGAAGAAGACCGAAATCAACAGAAAACGTAAAAATCTCCATTTCCTTCTCTACCACTTCCTTAATATCAAATACGATAATCCGTAACTTGCCATATTATCGTATTGCTCATAATATAAGTCCTTAATGCACATATATAAAACAGACCATTTTTTTGAATATTCAACGAACAACAAGCTCAAACAACAAAAAACAACACACAGTCTGAACCGAAACCGGACGGCCAAGAGCCGACATCGAGAAGGATTTCGATAACACACCGAACAGCCTTGTACGAGTTCCACGCCGGGCCGGTAGACTTCCGATCGACGCGGCGATCAACCCAGGAGGGCTAGCCAGCGTGACTCCATCCGTTGCCAATGCAGCACTGCCGAATATCGGCGCGCTCGACATCGATTTCGACCACGATGGGCTTTTCAACACCTTGGTGGCGGACATGGCCGAGCTGCTCGAAACCATCGCCGGCGTCGACGATGCATGCGCCTATGTCAGCAGCATCGCCGCGCGCCTGGGAACGGATATAGAGAAGCAGTACAAGACGGCGCTGGGTCTCCAACATCTCAACCGTAATCAGTTGATCGAGATCCTGGTCGACCTGAAGAATCGCGCCGGCGGCGCGTTCTCCGTCATCGAGCAGGACGAGGACCGGGTCGTTTTCGGCAATTGTACATGTCCGCTCGGACAGGCGGCCGCGAACCACCCCTCCCTCTGCATGCTGACATCGAACATCTTCGGCCGCCTCGCCGCCAATGCGGTTGGGTACGCAGCTGTTGATCTGGAGGAAACGATCGCCAGAGGAGCGGCCGGGTGCCGCGTGATTCTCCATCTGAAGCGAACAGAAGTCGGACCGGATACGAGGGAATACTTCCGCGATGATGCATCTGCAGCTCCGGCATGAGCTAGACCTCGAAACCTATTTCGAGCCTGCCATCATCGCCCTGAGCGACGGAAGCATCCACGCGCTCAACCGCGCCGCAAGCCAAGTTCTCGTCGCCAGCGGCTCGCTATCGTCGCTGCTCGACCTGTGTACGAGCCAGATCGAAACCTTCCGGACCTATCTCCTCGCCTGCTCCGGCTCGCGCCAGCCATTGATCGAAAAGGTTCGGTTCGACAGCCCCAGCGGCACCACCGATTATCGCTGCTTCGGCAATGTCCTGGTTCCACGGCGCAAAAGCCGGCCCGCCACCCTGCTGCTACGTCTGTTTCCCGCGCTCGACGCACGTTTCTCCGCCACAGCCGAACGCATGAAGCGCTTGACGGCGGAGCGGCAGCGCCGCTTCGCCATGCAGCAATTCGACGAACTGCGCAGCGACCGTTTCAGATTGGTCGAGCAATACTGCTGCGTCGCCGAGGCGTTGCGCGTCGTGGAAGCACGTACGCATGAGCTTCAGGACGAGCTCAGCCATATCCGCGCCGACGAGCGCGAGCGCATCGCCCAGGACTTGCACGATCATGCAGGGCAAGAGATGGCTCTCGTGCTGGTCGAGCTGAGAGAGCTGCAGGAGCGCGCGCGAGGACTGACGAGACGGCGCCTCGACGAGATCGTCGCGCATGTCGCCGGGGTCGGACGCAAGATCCACCACGCCGTCGTCAGCGGCCGGCCGCGCATCATCGAAGAGCTCGGATTCAGCCGTGCTATCCAAACCCTGGCGGCCTCCTTCGCCGCGGATGGAAGGCTTGGCCTCATCTTCAGGAAGAGGGGGGCCGAACCCGGGTTGCTGCCCGTCGCCGTCGAGAGCGCGCTATATCGTGTGGCGCAGGAAGCGCTGACCAACGTGCTCAAGCACGCGCGGGGCGCGCGGAAGCTCGATGTCACCCTGGAGTTCGCGGGCAAGTCGATCTCACTCACGATCGCCGATGACGGGGCCGGCTTCCCGCCCGACGAAAAGCCATTGGACGACGCTGGCCCTTGCGGCATCGGACTTCGCGGAATGCATCAGCGCATGAACGATATCGGCGGGACGCTGAAGGTCGGTCCGCGTGCGAGCAAAGGCATCGTCATAACGGCCGTAGCCCCCCTCTCCTGCGAGCCACCACGGAGCATCCCGCCGTGACGGCTCGGATCGTCCTGGTCGACGATCATCCGGTCGTGCTGGCGGGGCTGCAGGCCCTGGTGCTCGGCTTGCCGGATCTCGAACTGGCCGGGCTGGCGAGTTGTGCGGCGGAAGCGCTCGCGCTCGTGCGCGGGGAGCGCCCGGATATCGTCGTCCTCGACATGGGGCTGCCGGGCATGAGCGGCCTGACGCTGGCCGAGCGCATCCTCGAGGAGAGGCCCGCCACCCGGATCGTCATGCTCACCCATTACGAAGAGCCCAGCTACGTCCAGAAGGCCTTGCGGATCGGCATTCGCGGCTATGTCCTCAAGGCTTCGGCCGGGGAGAAGGTGGCGCAGGCGATCCGGTCGGTCCTGAGCGGCGGGGTCTATATCGATTCCGAGCTAGAGGACTTCCGCTCGGAATGGATTCGCAAGCTTTGCCCGATCGCCGGCGTGACCACGGCGACGGCGAGCGACACGCTGACCTATCGCGAGATGCAGGTCCTGCGCCTGGCCGCTGTCGGTCATTCCAACAAGGAGATCGCCCGGCGCACGGGTCTCGGCATCAAGTCGGTCGAAACCTACCGCTACAGGGCCTGCAAGAAACTGATGCTGCACTCGCGCCTCGACATCATCAGATACGGCGCCAGCCATGGCTGGATTCTCGACGTCTGACGGCCTGACTAAGCCGTTGGCGCGCTGAACTGCGGCACCTGGCCCTGTGCGGAGTACTCAGCTTGGCGTGACCGGCACAATAATGGCCACCCTCCCCTAACGACATCTCCCGAAGAGCGTCGCGACTTGAGGGGCCGTTCCCGTTACCACAATCGCCGGGGATAGGAGGTTGCACTCGCAGCCCGTCAGCAATGACGGAGCCCGACAACGCGGTCGCATCCCCCACCGAAAAGGCGATCAGAGCGGCGGCACGACCATGGCAAGGATTCTCGTTGCCGACGAACATGCGCTCTACCGCACCGGGCTGCGCACGATCCTGCAGGCCGCGCTGCCCGATGCCGAGCTTCTCGAAGCGGAAGATTTCGACGGCCTGATGCGCAACCTGATGGAGGAACAGCCGGTCCATCTCGTTCTGGTCAGTCTCAGCCTGGCGGGCTCCACCGATCCGCAGATCATCTGGGACTTCAAGCGGGCCTCCGCGACGACGCGCTATGTCGTCATCTCCGGAAACGGCACCTTCGACCAGGTCCTCCATTATATCGCGGAGGGGTTCCATGGCTTCATTTCGAAGCTGCAGCGGGATGACGAGATCGTCGAAGCAGTTCAGGAAGTGCTCGCCGGGCGCCTTGCGGTCCCGCGCGGCCTGACGCCGTTCGGCTCGACCAGCGAGGCCCATCGCGCTCGCGAACTGCCACTGCGTCGGATCGGCTCGCAGCAGGACCCGTTCGGGCTGACGCGCCGGCAGCGGGACGTCCTGACGTTGCTGGCGGACGGGCTTTCGAACCGCGAGATCGCCCAGGCGCTCCACATCGCGGAGCCAACGGCGAAGATCCATGTCTCCGCGCTGATGCGCACGCTCAATGTCCGCAACCGCACGGAAGCGGCCGTGCTCGCCAAGGATCTGATCCGGATCCTCAAGGCCGACCCGAACGCCTGAAGCGGCCCTGGTCGGGAGGCCGAGCCTCAGAACCTGTTTCCGGATTCAGTCCTCATCCAGAGCAGTCGGGCCAGCGGCATTTCGACAATTGCCTCCGTTAGCTTCCGACCAGACCGGCCGCCCCGCAAGACACCATTCCTCCCGGAATGACCCTTTGGGATGAGAGCGAAGGAAAACGGGACGATTGAGCTCCAAATCAGATCGTTGCTTGTCAGGTTTTCCCTGACAGGATCGTATTTTTCCTGACAAGACGACTACATCCGAATGAACTAATTATTAACCATCGAGCTGAGGGTAGCGGCATCCCTTCTCGTCTTTTGATGCCCAGAAGTGATTAACCGACACGCACTACGTCACGCTCGTATCAATCAACAATAAATCACCCAAAACGCAGAGCCTAAGCCTCTTGTCGCGTTCGCGGCACCGGTCTTGTTTTGAGTAAAGGGGAGTAACAATGGCTGACATCATCGAAACTGCAGTGTTGAGCGACAACGCACTGCTCCGGGAGGGTATCACCAAGTTGCTGGACGGGGCGCGCTTCCATGTAAGCCAGCGAAGCACCAGCCTCGAGCTTCAAAGATACGAAAGCAGCCAACAGGCGCCCGATCTCTTCATCGTCGTGATCGACGACATGTCCTGCTCGATCGTCGGCGACATCAAGAGGCAGTTCAAGAGCGCGAAGATCGTGGCGCTCGCCCTTCGCGACAGCCAGGAATTGATGCGTCGCGCCATGCAGCTCGGCGCGGTCGGCTATCTCGTCGAGTCCGTCTCGGCGCAGGATCTCATCACCTCGCTGGAAGTGGTGATCGCCAATGGCGCCGTGTTCCCGCCCGAACTCCTCTCGCAGCTTTCCGAGGTCGCGGTAGAGCCGCAGCGCCTGCTTCAAGGCGTGCAGCGCAGGGCCGACGGTTCGCCGTTCCAGGGGCTTTCGGCCCGGGAGGTCAGCATCCTGGAAGGGCTCATGCTCGGAGAATCCAACAAGGTGATCGCGCGCAAGCTGGAGATCGCCGAGGCGACGGTGAAGGTCCACGTCAAGGCGATCCTGCGGAAGGTGCGCGTCAGGAATCGCACCCAGGCGGCGATGTGGGCCATGCAGAACGCTGTGACCCGGATTCCGGTCATCGAAGAGGCCGATGCGGTGGAGGACGATCCCCTGCCGATGATCGCCGCCAGGCCGGATATGGCGGCATCGCCCCGGCTCGTCTGATCGGACCGTCTCCAGCCCCGGAAACCGCGCCATGATCGTGACCATCGTGACCCCGACGCTGAATGCGGTCGACTATCTCAAGGAATGCATCGAGTCCGCGCGCCGCAATGCGACGCGCGGGATCGAGATCGAACACATCATCGTCGATGGCGGCAGCAGCGACGGTACCGTCGAACTCGCCCTCAGCTACGGGCTGAAAGTGATGCAGGGCAAGGACAGCGGCATCTTCGACGCCATCAACAAGGGCTCCTTCAACTCCTCCGGCGAGTTGCTGGGCTTTCTCGGCGCCGACGACGTGATGCTCCCCGGAGCCGCTGCGGCGGTCGTGGACGCTTACCGCCAAAGCCGCCGGCGTTGGGTGGTCGGCGCCATCCGCTGGATCGATTCCAGCGGGCACGGGCTCGGCGGGCTCGCGGCACCACCCAACTGGATGACGCCAGCCATGCTCGTCTGCCTGGGCTGGAATCCGATCATGCACATGGCGACCTATTTCTCCCGGACCTTCTTCGAGGAACTGGGCGGCTTCGACATCGCCTACCGGGATGCTGGCGACTACGACATGTTCTGCCGGGCGCTGGCGAAGGAGCCCTATGACCGGATCGCCCGACCAATCGCCTGCTTCCGGCGGACGGGTGTCAACAACAGCGCGATCCACGGCAGCCGCACCGTCGCCGAATGCGCGAAGATCTATGCGCAGCACGGGCCTTCGTCGCAGGCCGAACGCCTGTTCTGGCGTTTCCTGCTGAAGGCCTATTTCAATCTCGGCAACCCCGACTGGTTGCTGTCGAAGATGGCGGATACGACACGCACGACGCTGAAGCTCCAGCCGAAGGCGCATTTCTGATCCCGGCTCAGCCGGCTACCGATTTCCAAGGAACGGCATGGATCCCCGGTCGGCACGGGACCCATGCCGAAACTATTTTCAGCTCAAGGATCGAGGCCACCAGGATGATCCGCGGGGCTGTGAAAGCGTAGTGCGTTCTAACGCACCATGCGCAGGAATGCCCGTTTCCCAGGAACGAGCGTCCGGTAGATCTGCGCCGCCAGCAGAACGCAGCCAATGGCTGGCCAGGCCGCGCCGACCAGCGCGATGATCAGGATGTCTTTCGCGGCAAACCGGTCGCGCTCGGCTTCGAGAATCGAATTGAGCGCGACAAAGCTCGCGATCACGAGATGCGCCGCGGCGATGATGACGAGCGCGATAAGCATCCGAACGGCCCTCCACGGGCTTGCGATCCGAGACGGCCTTCACGCTAGCGCCGGCAGACGTATCGGCAAGGACGCATGGAGCTGTCCCTGCGGGCCATTGGAGCTACCGCATCGAGCCAGCGGCGCGATGCGCTTCACCCGCGATCATCTCAACGCAGCCGCAGCCTGACGGTCGACACGGCCAGGTCGCAGGCCGGGGCGAACTCCGCCGCCTTGTCGACGCGGTAAAGGCAAATGAAGCTGTATTCCCTGCCGTCGACGACCGTCACCACATAGCGGTTGACACTCGGCCGGCCGAAGCGCCGGTTCTCGAACACCATGTCGACGGCCGGCTTGCCCAGCATCGTCGTCATCGTCGCAGACTTGAACCCGATCGACGGCACGATTGCGACGGTCTTGATGTAGTCGTCGACGATGGCCTGGCGCGTCTGCGCACTGACGTACCTGACCGTGTTCGCAGGGCGGGAATGGAACCTGATCACGACATCGCCATTTTGCGGCGTAGAGGCTTTTACTCCCGTCCGCTCACCGCTCCCGTCGGCGAACTCGGTGTCGAACCAGAAGCTGAGCGGGTACTGGAACGCATAGGAACCATCGGTTGCCCGGAAGGTCCGGGCATCCTGCGCGAGCGCGCTCGCTGCCCCTGTGACAGAGAGCGCCAGCAAGCCGGCGCGCACGGTCGTCGACAGTCCATTCACGATCGCCGGGCCTATCCGCAATAGGCGCGGACGATCCTGCCGCTCTTCGGATCGGCCTCGACGGTCACGCGCTCCTGCCGGAAATCCATCGTCACGCCCTGCCCGGGCCGGATCTGTCGGACAAGGGAGGCGCCGGTGAGTTGGCGCGCCTCGGCATCGGTGATGTGGTTCTTGCCCGCCAGGGCCTCGGCCGCATCGCGTCGGCAGCTGGCGCTCTCACCGCTCGCCTGCGCCTGGCGCCTCTCGCTTTGGCAGGCTGCTATCGTGAGAGCAGCAAGCGTCAGGGTTCCGGCGGCGAACAGCTTGGCATGGGACTTCAAAGCAATTCCCTTCCGTGATCGACCGACGACCAGTCCGCCCTGGCAAGGATGCGGCACAACCGAGGAAAGTCACCGGCCGGCTAGGACAAGGATGCGGCTACCCGACCTCGCTTC
Source organism: Allobosea sp. NPDC003192 (assembly GCF_050275675.1). Taxonomy (NCBI): domain Bacteria; kingdom Pseudomonadati; phylum Pseudomonadota; class Alphaproteobacteria; order Hyphomicrobiales; family Alloboseaceae; genus Allobosea; species Allobosea sp. NPDC003192. The sequence goes on along the minus strand of NZ_JBNNPK010000007.1, from coordinate 153,508 downwards.
GAAAACGCCCAGCCAGGCGCGGCTCACTCCCACTCGATCGTGCCGGGCGGCTTGCTGGTGACGTCGTAGACTACCCGGTTGATGCCCTTGACCTCGTTGATGATGCGGGTCGCGGTGCGGCCGAGGAAGGCCATGTCGTAGGGGTAGAAATCCGCCGTCATGCCGTCGACCGAGGTCACGGCGCGCAGCGCGCAGACATGGTCGTAGGTGCGGTAGTCGCCCATCACGCCGACGGTACGCACCGGCAGCAGCACGGCGAAGGCCTGCCAGATCACGTCGTAGAGGCCGGCCTTGCGGATCTCATCGAGATAGATCGCATCGGCCTTGCGCAGAATGTCGAGCTTCTCCTTGGTGATCTCGCCGGGGCAGCGGATGGCGAGGCCCGGCCCCGGGAAGGGATGGCGGCCGACAAAGGCCTCGGGCAGGCCAAGCTCGCGGCCAAGCACGCGGACCTCATCCTTGAACAATTCGCGCAGCGGCTCGACGAGCTTCATCTTCATGCGCTCGGGCAGGCCGCCGACATTGTGGTGGCTCTTGATCGTCACCGAAGGTCCGCCCGAGAACGAGACGCTCTCGATCACGTCGGGATAGAGCGTGCCCTGGGCGAGGAAATCGGCGCCACCCAGCTTGGCCGCCTCGGCATCGAAGACGTCGATGAAGAGCCGGCCGATGGTCTTGCGCTTGGCTTCCGGATCGGCGCCGCACTTGGCGAGTTCCGAAAGGAAAAGCTCTTCGGCTTCAACATGGACCAGCGGGATGTTGTAGTGGTCACGGAACAGGCGGACCACCTCCTCGGCCTCGTTCATCCGCATCAGGCCATGGTCGACGAAGACGCATGTGAGCTGGTCGCCGATCGCCTCGTGGATCAGCACGGCAGCGACGGCCGAGTCGACGCCGCCGGAGAGCCCGCAGATCACCCGGCCCGTGCCGACCTGGTCGCGGATCTTCTTCTGCATCTCGGCGCGATAGGCCGACATGCTCCAGTCCGGCTTGCAGCCGCAGATGTCGACGACGAAGTTGCGCAGCAGCTTGCCGCCATCCGGGGTGTGCACCACCTCGGGGTGGAACATGGTCGAGTAGAAGCGCCTGTCCTCGTCGCTCGCCACAGCATAGGGCGCGTTCTCCGAGGTCGCCTTGACGGTGAAACCGGCGGGCAGCTGGGTGACGCGGTCGCCATGGCTCATCCAGACCGGATAGCGTCCGCCCTGCTCCCAGATGCCTTCGAACAGGGCCGAGGGCGTGACGATCTCGACATCGGCGCGGCCGAATTCGGCGGCATGGCCGCCCTCGACCTTGCCGCCGAGCTGATGCGCCATGGTCTGCTGGCCGTAGCAGATGCCGAGCAGCGGCAAGCCGGAAGAGAACACCTCCTGCGGTGCCCGTGGCGAATTGGCGTCGGGCACCGAGGCAGGGCCGCCGGAGAAGATGACGCCCTTTGGCTTCAGGCGCTGGAACGCGTCGGAGGCAGACTGGAACGGCGCGATCTCGCAATAGACCCCGATTTCGCGTACGCGACGCGCGATCAGCTGCGTCACCTGACTGCCGAAATCGATGATCAGGATGGAGTCGTGAAGGGCGGGGTTCTGGGGCTGAGCGCTCATCGCGCCCGGTTACGCCATCGCGCGCGAGCACGCAACGGCGCTGAGAGCGGATCAGGCCGGCACAGCAAGACGGCTCAGAACGAGACCCTGTCGAGGACGACCAGCTTCAGCGGCTCGGCCAGCAGGTCTCCGGCCCGGGCCTTGAACGCCTGGAAATGCGGCGTCGCCTTGTGGACTTCGAGCGCAGCCACATTGGTGAACGCCTCACGCATGTAGAAAGTGCCCGGCTCGTCCCGCAGTTCGAACAGCACATAGTCGAGACAGCCAGCCTCGGCCCGCGTCGGCTCGATCAGCGCCAGCAGACTCTGGCGCAACGCTTCCCGCTGGCCGGGTTTCGCTTTTAGGACAGCGATGGGAACAAGGGTCTCGTCGGCGGTCTGCGTCATGGTCGGCACCTGTGCTGATGAAAGTGCCTACGAGATGTCGGCACGCCCAAGATCTCACAAGACGCACAAATCGCGCCCTTAGGGACAAAACTGATACCGCCGACCCCGGATTGCGACGAGGTTCAGCCCGGCGCCGAAAGGCAGCTCAGATAAAACCCGTCCGTCCCGGTCCGGCGCGGCGAGAGCTGCAAGCCGAAGCGGGTGGCGAAACGGGCGAGCAGGCCGAAATCGACCTCGCCGGTATCGAGCAGGGAGCGCGTCGCGACCGGCTCGAAACGTTGATGCCGGGCCAGGAAGGCCTCGACCGCGCCGTCGTTCTCCTCCGGCAGCATCGAGCAGGTGATGTAGGCGATGCGACCACCCGGCTTCGCCAGGCCGGCGGCACGGTCGAGCACCTGGGCCTGTTCCTTGACGCGCTCGGCCAGCGCGCCCGGGCGAACCCGCCACTTCGCATCCGGATTGCGCCGCCAGGTGCCCGAGCCGGTGCAGGGCGCGTCGACGAGCACGAGATCGACCGAGCCTGCGAGATCGGCGAGCGCGTCATGGCCGCGGCTCTTGGGCACGCGGACCTCGACATTGCTGGCACCAGAACGGGCGAGCCGATCGTGCAGCGGCGCCAGACGGCGGCTGTCGAGGTCGGTGGCGAAGATGCGCCCCTTGCCGCCGAGCACTCCGGCGAGCGCCAGCGTCTTGCCGCCGGCGCCGGCGCAGAGATCGACGACGGTCATGCCCGGCTGCGCCGCGGCGAGCAGGGTCACGAGCTGCGAGCCCTCGTCCTGGATTTCGAATTCGCCGTCGAAGAAGCTAGGCTCGCTCTGCAGCGACGGACCGCGCCCGTCGGGACCGGGCAGGAAGCGAAGCGCGTCGGGCGACCAGGCGCCCGGCTCGGGCTGGAGGTGAGCGAGTGCGGCGCGCAATCGGCCGCGATCGGTCTTCAGCCGGTTGGTGCGAATATCCGTCGGCGCCCTGCCCGCCAGCGCCTGTCCCTCCGCGACCGCATCGTCGCCGAAGCCGGCCATGAAGGAAGGCCAGAGCCAATCCGGCACGTCGGCACGGGCCCAGCCGGGCGCAGCGTTGAGGTCGTAGGCAGCAAGACCTGCCACCTCGAACTCGGTCAGCGGCGCCGGCGCGTGATTTTGTCCGTTGAAGAGCTCCGAAATCTCCTCGACGCCGAGGCCGCGCTGGCTGACCAGCATGCCGAGCACCAGCGCCCGCGGGGTCTCTTCGCCGAGTGCATGAGCCGAGGAAGCGCGCCGGCGCAGCGCGTCATAGACCAGCGAGGCGACGGCAGCGCGATCCTTCGAGCCGGCAAAGCGGCGCGACAGCCCCCAATCCTTCAGCGCATCGGCGGCCGGGCGCCGGCGCTCGATCAGGTCCGTCAGGACCTCGATGGCGGCGCTGAGGCGGGCGGCGGGGGTCATGTCCTTCGGTTCCTGTCACTGCTTGTCGGTACAACTCTCAGGCCAGGCGCGATCTGGAACGATTCCGAAGCGCGACAGCACCCTTGACGCCCTCGTCCCACAGGGCGCAAGACGATACAACTCCTTCCGCAACGCCAACCGCCTGGGAACCCTGCAATGACCGCCCTCTCCCGTCTCGCGCTCGCCGGCCTGTTCTGCCTGTCTCTCGCCGCCTGCGCCACCCAGCCGGTCGACACCACGCCGCCGCCGGCCAAGCGCCTCGACGCCAAGACCACGCTCGAAGGCCGCCGCTGAGATCCACGGGATCGTCCAGGCCGGTGGCGCCGCGACTGGCCCGTCCCGTTCACGTCAGCGACCATGCGAAGCCCATTCCAGCCTCTGGCCGGGGTGGGCTTTCTCTTGGCGGGATTGCAGAGTGGGGAATCTGAGCAAGCGCGCTCAGGCAGTGCTCACTTTCTGCGAACGTCGAGGCCCAAGGCCCTGGCGATGACAATCGTCTGGTCGATCGTGATGATCGCGCCGCCGAGCTGGGTATTGGCGGGCTCCAGCGCACTCAGATCGCTTCCTCGCAGGTCACAGTTCGAAAAATCGGCGCTGTGCAGCCAGGCTCCGGACAAATCGACCTCCCGGATCGAGCCATCCTGGCAGCGCGCGCCGGTCAGGTCTGCCTCCCGCATGCGGGTGCCGCGGAAGCGCGCTTTCCGCAAATCCGCTCCGGGCAGGCCGACGAAGGACCAGTCTCCATCGACGACCTGCATGCTGTCGAACTGACAGCCGTCGAACATGCTTCCTACGAGTTTGCATTCCGTGAAGCTCGCGTCGAAGAAATTGCACGCGATGAAGGTGCAATTCACGAACGCCGCGCTGTGATGCTTGGAGCCGTTGAAGCGCGCCCGGCGAAAGGTGCAGTCCTTGAAAACGCAGCCGGTGTCCCGGGCCTCGCTCAGATCGAGCTCGGCAAACAGCGTGCTTTGAAAGCGTCGCCGGTCGAGCTCGTCGCCATACCAGTCCGCGCCGGCAATCGTTTCGACCGTCTCGGGGACAGGTTCGCCATATCGTCGTTCAGCCATGATCTCTCTGCTCGTTCGAAACCCGGCCAGCCTGCGGAAGGTGTCGGTCTGCTTCTGTTTGCAGCGCCGAAATTCGAGTGGCGTACGAACCGGCACCTTACCTGATTCCGGCCTCCTCAATCCGGGCGAGAGCCACGACACTTTCCTCGAATCCGAGCGCGGGTTTTCATGGCCGTGTCATATCCGGTGCCTTAAGGTCGCGCGCATTTCCGCGAGACTAGGTCAAATCATGATAAAGAACCTCCTTCTCTCGACATCGCTTCTCACCGCATTGGCTCTCCAGGCTCCGGCCGTACAGGCGCAGAGCCCGGCCCCCACCCTCGACGGCAAGCCGGCCTTGATCGTTGCCCACCGCGGCGCCAGCGGCTACCTGCCCGAGCACACGCTCGAAGGCTACAAGCTCGCGATCGAGCAGGGCGCCGACTTCATCGAGCCCGACCTCGTCTCGACCAGGGACGGCCACCTCGTCGTCCGCCACGAGCCGATGCTATCGGGCACCACCGACGTCTCGACCCGCCCCGAATTCGCCGCGCGCAAGACCACACGCAAGGTCGACGGCGTCGACACCAGCGACTGGTTCGCCTCCGATTTCACGCTCGCCGAGCTCAAGACGCTGCGCGCCAAGCAGGCTTTCGCCGACCGCGACCAGTCGCATAACGGCAAATATGAGATTCCGACGCTGCAGCAGGTGATCGACCTCGCCAAGGCCGAGAGCGCCCGCACCGGCCGCACGATCGGCATCTACCCCGAGATCAAGCACTCGACCTATCATTCGGCCTTAGGCCTTGCGATCGAGGACAAGCTGCTCGACCAATTGAAGGCGGCCGGCTGGAGCGAAAAGACCTCGCCGGTATTCATCCAGAGCTTCGAGACGGCGAACCTCAAATATCTGCGCGGCAAGACGCAGCTTCGCCTGATCCAGCTCGTCGACGCCGACGATGTCGATAAGGATGGCGGCATCGTGCTCGCCGCTCCGTTCGACAAGCCCTATGATTTCGTCGTCACCGGCGACAAGCGCACTTTCAAGGATCTCGTCACGGCCGAGGGGCTGAAAGAGATCAAGACCTATGCCGACGGCGTCGGCCCCTGGAAGCCCTATCTGATGCCGGCCAAGCAGATGCTTGGCGACGACGGCAAGCCGCGCGATCTCAACGGCGATGGCGCGATCGACGAGCGCGACCGGGTGCTGCTGCCGCCGACCGACGTTGTCAAGAACGCCCATGCGGCCGGGCTTTTCGTCCACACCTGGACCTTCCGCAGCGAGCCCAAGCGCCTCGTCTCCGATTTCAAGGGTGACTCGGCAGCCGAGTACAAGGCCTATCTGGCGCTCGGCATCGACGGATTGTTCTCCGATTTTCCAGACCAGGCCGTGAAGGCGCGCAACGCCAAGTGACCCTGCCGGCAAAACAAGACCGCCACACCGACTGGGTGCGGCGGTCTCGCAGACACGACTAGACTGAACTCAACTCACGGATAGACCATCGTTTATCGCATTTTCTTCACGGGAACCGGTGTCCACTTCGCTTGAAAATGCTCTAGTCGCAGACGCGTACCGTGCGACGGATTTCCCCGCGCGGGGTCTCGCGAATCCGCGTTTCGGTGCGGCAATCGCGCTCGGCGCGATAGGCCCGGCGGCGCTCCCAGCGATCACGCTCGCGCCAGCGATCCTCGCGATCCATCGCGCGCTGATGCGGCGTGCGCGGGTCGATCCTGACGCCGCCCGGCCCGATATCCACGGACTGCGCGAAAGCGCCGGAGCCGGCGAGCAGCAGGCCCGCAGCGAGGGTCGAAGCAAGCAGTTTCATCGGGTTTTCCTCCATTGTTGGGGAAAGCAACGATGCGGGCCGGCAAAGGTTCCGTCCTTTGTGAGCGCGAGCCGACTTCAATCCACGCCGATGGAAGCGCACACTCCCGCACAGTCAGGGCTGCGCTCCTACCCGAAGAGAACGTCGATGCCGTATCCGGGCCCCTGATTGTTCTCGAACTGCTGGTAGGAACCCCAGTGCTGGATCGTGCTGAGGTCGGTTCCGTCACGATCGGCCGCAGCGTCGCCGCCGATGCCGTAGACGGTGACCTTTCCGCCCTCGGTGTTGGTGAAGACGCTGTTCGAGCTTGTCGACTGGTTGCGGTCATAGGACCAGTTGCCGCCCCAGAACTCGAGCTTGTCGATGCCCTTGTCGAAGCCCCAGACCTCGCCGGTGCCGGTGAACTCGTCGCCGAAGACGAAGACGTCGCGCTCGTCGCTGTAGTCCTGCATCTTCACGAAGGAGCCCTTCTCGGCGATGAGCTTGTCCGCGCCGGCGCCGCCGTCCATCTCGAAGCTGCCGCCCTTGTTGAGATGGCCGCCCTGGGCGCTCCTCTCGATCACGAGCAGGTCGTTGCCGTTGCCGCCGGCGAGATAGGTATTGTTGCCCTGGCTGCTGCCGGAGCCGCCGGCCCAGGTGCCATTGTTGCCGCCGGCCCTGACGGTGTCGTTGCCTTCGCCGCCGCGCAATTGGTCGATGCCGCCGTTGCCCTGGATGAGATTGTCGAGGACGGAATTGCGCTGACCGCCGATCCAGTCGCCATCGATCGAATCATTGCCGGCGGTGCCGTTCAGCAGCTTGCCGTAGGGATACCAGATGACCTGCATTGTCGCCTCCTAGAGTCGACCGAACGCCCCATGCGTCCGCTCTGATCAGGAAAACGGAAACGGCGCGAGAATCCGGACACCGCGATTTCGACGATTTGCGTGGGTCGGCCGCACCGTTCATGGGCACAGCCTCGACCAACCCAACGGCTCGCGTCCGGCGGACCGCCTAAACGCAAACGGCGCCCGCGAGGGGCGCCGTCGCAGAAGGATAACTCGATCTGATCAGTGCAGGATCTGGCTGAGGAAGAGCTTGGTGCGCTCGTGCTGCGGGTTCTTGAAGAACTCGTTCGGCTCGTTCATCTCGACGATCTGGCCGGCGTCCATGAAGATCACCCGGTCGGCAACCTGGCGGGCGAAGCCCATCTCGTGGGTGACGCAGAGCATGGTCATGCCCTCGTCGGCCAGCGAGACCATGGTGTCGAGCACCTCCTTGACCATTTCCGGGTCGAGCGCCGAGGTCGGCTCGTCGAACAGCATGATCTTCGGGCTCATGCACAACGAGCGGGCAATCGCCACGCGCTGCTGTTGGCCGCCAGAGAGCTGGCCGGGGTATTTACTCGCCTGCTCGGGGATCTTGACGCGCTTGAGATAGTGCATCGCGATCTCCTCGGCATCCTTCTTGGGCATCTTCTTCACCCAGATCGGCGCCAGCGTCAGGTTTTCGAGAATGGTCAGGTGCGGGAACAGGTTGAAGTGCTGGAAGACCATGCCGACGTCGCGGCGGATCTCGTCGATCTTCTTGAGGTCGTTGGTCAGCTCGGTTCCGTCTACGACGATCTGGCCCTTCTGGTGCTCCTCAAGCCGGTTGATGCAGCGGATCATCGTCGACTTGCCCGAACCGGACGGGCCGCAGATGACCAGCTTCTCGCCGCGCGAGACCTTGAGGTTCACGTCGCGCAGCACATGGAATTCGCCATACCACTTGTTGACGCCGATCATCTCGACGGCGGTGGCGGTGTTGAGCGCTGTCGGTTTCAGGGCCGCCGGACGCGAGCTGGTGGTTTCTGCCATGGACATCTTTTTATCCCCTCAACGCTTCTGGCCGGCGGCGAGCCGCTTCTCGACAGCGATCGAGTAGCGCGACATGCCCCAGCAACACAGGAAATAGAAAATCGCAGCGAAAGCATAGCCCGTCGAGCGGGTCGTCGGCGTCGCCCAGGTCGGATCGACCAGCGTCGCCTCGATGGTGCGCAGGAAGTCGAAGATGCCGACGATGGTGACCAGCGTCGTATCCTTGAACAGCCCGATGAAGGTGTTGACGATGCCCGGGATCACGATGCGCAGCGCCTGCGGCAGGATGATCAGCCGCATCATGCTCCAGTAACCGAGGCCGAGCGACATCGCGCCCTCGTACTGACCCTTCGGCATCGCCTGCAGACCGCCGCGCACCACCTCCGCCATATAGGCGGCGGCGAAGAGCGCGACGCCGACAAGCGGACGCAGCAACCGGTCCGGCGAATACTCCTGCGGCACGAACAGCGGCAGCATGGTGTTGGCCATGAACAGCACAGTGATCAGCGGCACGCCGCGGACGAACTCGATGAAGATCACCGAGAGCAGCTGGATGATCGGCAGCTTGGAGCGTCGGCCCAGCGCCAGGACCACGCCCAGCGGCAACGAGAAGACGATGCCGACAGCCGCGATCAGGAAGGTCACGGTCACGCCGCCCCAGAGGCCGGTGTCGACCCGGGGCAAGCCGGGACCGTTCGCCAGCAGGGTGAGGAAGCCGAAAACGACGAGGGCGAACAGGACGAGCTGCTTCGGCCCGAAGAAACGTTTCCAGACCGGAAGCTGTTCGACGACGCCGAGCGCGGCCTCACCGATATAGAAACGGACGAGCTGCGGCACGAAGGACAGGATGACGTAGAGCGCCGCGAGCGCCAGGGTCAGCGTCATGCAGATGCCGAGGAAGCGCTCGGCGCCCGGGCCGCCGAGCAGCAGCACATAGGCCGAGATCGGCAGCAGCACGAAGAAGAAGAAGATGCCGAGTTTCTTCTTCGGCGCATTCGTCCACAGCAGCCAGGCAACGCCGAGCGCGAACATCACGAAGACGATGTTGACCCGCCAGCGCTGGTTGATGGGATAGGAGCCGTAGATGAAGTACTGGAAGCGGTCGGCGATATAGGCCCAGCAGGCGCCGACCGGCCGGCCGACCTTGTCGGCAAGGCAGGCGTCGCGGTTGGCGCCGGTCCACACCGCGTCCAGGAAATAGAAGCGGATCATCCCCGGGACGGTGTCGACCACGAGGTACACGCAGACCAGCGTCAGCGCGATGTTGAGCGGGCTGGAGAGCAGGTGCTGCCTGACCCAGGCGAGCGGTCCGGCGACCGAGAGCGGCGCCGGCTGCTGTTCCAGAGTTTCCTTGCGGACGAAGGCGTAGGGAGCCATTTCGGTGGTTGCGTCGGTCATCGGGGCGCCCTCACCGTTCCACCAGCGCCATGCGCTTGTTGTAGATGTTCATGAACAGAGACGTGACCAACGAGATGGTCAGGTAGACCGCCATGGTGATGGCGACGACCTCGACGGCCTGGCCGGTCTGATTCAGCACGGTTCCCGTGAAAACCTGGACCAGGTCGGGGTAGCCGATCGCGACCGCGAGCGAAGAGTTCTTGGTCAGGTTGAGATAGTTCGAGGTCAGCGGCGGGATGATCACGCGCATCGCCTGAGGGATGACCACGAGCTTCAGCGTCGGCCCGGCCCTCAGGCCGAGCGCATTGGCCGCCTCGGTCTGCCCCTTCGAAACGGCGAGGATGCCGGCACGGACCACTTCGGCGATGAAGCCGGCGGTGTAGGTCGTGAGGCCGATCAGCAGCGCGACGAACTCCGGGAAGATCTGGATGCCGCCGCGCAGGTTGAAGCCGGCAAGCTCGGGATAGACGAAGGTGATCGGCCGGCCGGTGACGAAGTAGACCAGCGTCGGCAGGATCACGATCAGGCCGAAAGCCACCCAGCCGATCGGGTATTGCCTGCCGGTCGCGGCCTGCTGCTTGCGGGCCCAGGAGCGGAAGACGAAGGTCGCGACGAGACCGATCAGGAACGCCCAGATGATCAGGTTGCCGCCGGGACCGAATTGCGGGTCGGGGATGTAGAGGCCGCGATTGTTGAGCAGCGCGCCGGCCGGCAGCTCGATCGACTGGCGCGGATTGGGCAGCGGCTTCAGCACCGCATTGTACCAGAAGAACAGCTGCAGCAGCAGCGGCACGTTGCGAATGACCTCGACATAGATCATCGCGATCTTCGACACGATCCAGTTGCTCGATAGCCGCGCGACGCCGACAAAGAAGCCGAGGAAGGTCGAGAGCACGATGCCGATCGAGGCGACGAGCAGCGTGTTGAGCAGGCCGACCCAGAAGGCACGGCCATAGGTGCCGCTCGAGGCGTCGTAGGGGATCAGCTTCTGGTTGATATCGAATCCGGAAGCGTTGTGCCAGAAGCCGAAGCCGGAGGCGATCTTCTGAGCCCGCAGGTTCTCGATCGCGTTCGAGGCCGCGGACCAGATCAGGAAGCCTACCACTGCGAGCAGCAGGATCTGATAGAAATAGCCCCGGATTTTCGGGTCGTAGAGCAGCGAGGCTTTGCCCGGCTTGACCTCTGCGGAAGTAGTCGACACGTCTGACGCCCTTCTGAGTGTTGGCGACCGCGGGTCCGGCAGCGACCCTGAACGAAGCGCTGCCGGCCGGTATTGTTATCCGGTTCGCCGGAACAAGACAGCTTCAATGAATGATGCGCGGCCCCGGCCGTGCATCGGCGTTTCTCAACGGATCGGCGGCGCGTATTGCAGCCCGCCCTTGCTCCAGAGCGCATTCTGGCCGCGCGCAATCTTGAGGAGCGAGCCAGAGCCGACATTGCGCTCGAAACTCTCGCCGTAATTGCCGACATGCTTGATGATCCGGTAGGCCCAATCGTTGGTCAGGCCCATCGGCTCGCCGAACTTGCCTTCCGTCCCGACGAAACGCTTGATCTCGGGATTCTCGGATTTGAGCATCTGATCGGCATTCGCCTTCGTGATGCCCAGCTCCTCGGCATTGATCATGGCGAAGAGCGACCATTTGACGATATCGAGCCAGACATCGTCGCCGTGGCGGACAACGGGGCCGAGCGGCTCCTTCGAGATGATCTCCGGCAACACCATGTGATCTTCGGGATTCGAGAGCGTCAGGCGCTCGGCATAGAGGCCCGAGGCGTCGGTGGTGAATGCGTCACAGCGGCCGGACTCATAGGCTTTGACCGTTTCCTGGTTGGAGGCGAAGGCGACAACCTCGTACTTGATGTTGTTGCTGCGAAAATAGTCGGCGAGGTTGAGCTCGGTCGTGGTCCCCTGCTGGGTGCAGATCGAAGCGCCGGCGAGCTTCAGCACGGAATCGATACCGAGCTTCTTGCGCACCATGAAGCCCTGGCCGTCATAGTAGTTGACGCCAGCAAAATTCAACCCCAGCGCGGTATCGCGCGAGATCGTCCAAGTCGTCGTACGCGAGAGAAGATCGACCTCGCCCGATTGCAGCGAGGTGAAGCGGTCCTTGGCCGAGAGCGGAATGAATTTGACCTTGGCCGGATCGTTGAAGATCGCCGAGGCGACGGCGCGGCAGACGTCCACGTCCATGCCGGTCCAGTTGCCCTGCTGATCGGGGATACCGAACCCGGCGAGACCGGTTCCCGAGCCGCAGTGCAAGATACCGCGGTTCTTGACCTGTGCCAGAGTAGGCGACTGAGCCGATGCTCCGCTTGCGCATATGGCAGCCGTGACGGCGATGAACGCCGCGCCAATGACTTGTTTCATGGTTGTTCTGTCCCCTGTTTGGCGGAGCGGTTCTCCCGCTCTCGATTAGCTAGCAAGCCCTAGGCCAGTCCCCACCGGCCGCCATCTCCTCTCTCTTTCTCGCCGACAAAAGCCGCTGGCCCGACACGTCAGCGCTTACCGCGCCGGAACCTCACCGGATCGGAGGCGCGTACTGCAATCCCCCCTTGGTCCAGAGCGCGTTCTGGCCACGCGACATCCTCAGCACCGAGCGGCTGCCGACGGTGCGCTCGAAGCTCTCGCCGTAATTGCCGACATGCTTGACGATCCTGTAGGCCCAGTCATTGCTCAGGCCGAGCCCCTCTCCGAACTTGCCGTCGACGCCGAGCAGGCGCTTGATCTCCGGATTGGTCGATCCCCGCATCTGGTCGACATTCGCCTTGGTCACGCCGAGTTCCTCGGCGTTCAGCATGGCGAAATGGACCCAGCGCACCAACTTGAACCATTGCGGGTCATTGTCACGGGTGAGCGGGCCGAGCGGCTCCTTCGAGATGATCTCGACGAGAACCATATGATCGTCCGGCGTGGTCAGCTTCAGGCGCTCGGAATAGAGGGACGAGGCGTCCGTGGTGAAGGCGTCGCAGCGGCCGGCATCGTAGGCCTTCAGCGTCTCGGGCCCGGTATCGAAAGCGACGATGGTGTGCCTGAGATTGTTGATTTTGAAATAGTCGACGACGTTGAGCTCGGTCGTGGTGCCGCGCTGCACGCAGATCGAGGCGCCGGCCAGCTGCATCACCGACATGACGCCGAGCTTTCGGCGCACCATCAGGCCCTGGCCGTCATAATAGTTGACGTTGGTGAAGAGCAGGCCGGGCGGCGTGTCGTTCGTGATGGTCCAGGTCGAGTTGCGCACGAGCACGTCGACGTCACCGGCCAGCAGCGCCTTGAAGCGGTCATTGGCCGAGAGCGGGGCGAACTTGACCTTGGCCGGATCGTTGAAGATCGCCGCGGCGATGGCACGGCAATACTCGACGTCGAGGCCGCTCCAGTTGCCCTGCGCGTCGGGGGCGCCGAAACCGATCAGGCCGGTATTCGAGCCGCAGTTCAGAACGCCCCTGCTCTTGATCTGAGCGAGGGTCTGCTGCGCCTGCGCGTTCGCGGAGCCGAATACCGCCGCGACGGCGAAGAGCGCCGCGCTGATGATCCTGATCATGCGTATCCCCTGTCTGGCGGAACGGGTTCGTCCCGTTCTCGGTCGGTGGGCGAGCGCGCGACCGGATGCAGCCCTACGAACCCACCTTGTCCAGTTTCCCGGAAAGAATCGGGGCGGACGCCGCCGGCGCCCGCCCCGCTCAATGTTTAGCGAACCGGCGGGGCGTATTGCAGCCCGCCCTTGGTCCACAGCGCGTTCTGGCCGCGAGCGATCTTCAGCAGCGAGCCCTGGCCGACATTGCTTTCGAAGCTCTCGCCGTAATTGCCGACGTGCTTGATGATCCGGTAGGCCCAATCGGCGGTCAGACCGACGCTCTCGCCGAACTTGCCCTCGGTTCCGAGCAGGCGCTTGATCTCCGGATTGCTCGACTTCAGCATCTCGTCGACATTCGCCTTGGTCACGCCGAGCTCCTCGGCGTTCAGCATGGCGTAGTGGACCCACTTCACCAGACCGAACCACTGGGAGTCGTTGTTGCGGGTCGACGGGCCGAGCGGCTCCTTCGAGATGATCTCGGGCAGGACCATATGGTCGTCCGGCGCGGTCAGCTTCAGGCGCTCGGCATAGAGGCCCGAAGCGTCGGTGGTGAAGGCGTCGCAGCGGCCGGAATCATAGGCCTTGACCGTCTCGTCCGAGGTCGCAAAGGCGACGACTTCGTACTTCAGGTTGTTGGCGCGGAAGAAGTCGGCGAGGTTGAGCTCGGTGGTGGTGCCCTGCTGGGTGCAGACCGAGGCGCCGTTGAGCTGCAGAGCCGAGGTCACGCCGAGCTTCTTGCGGACCATGAAGCCCTGGCCGTCATAGTAGTTCACGCCGGTGAACTGCAGGCCGAGCGCCGTGTCGCGCGACATCGTCCAGGTCGAGTTGCGCACGAGCACGTCGACCTCGCCCGACTGCAGGGCCGTGAAGCGGTCCTTGGCCGAGAGCGGGATGAACTTCACCTTGGTCGGATCGTTGAACACCGTCGCCGCGATGGCGCGGCAGAAATCGACGTCGAGACCCTTCCAGTTGCCCTGCGCATCCGGCACGCCGAAGCCGGCGAGGCCGGTATTCGAGCCGCAGTTCAGAATGCCGCGGCTCTTCACCTGATTGAGCGTCTGCGGCGCCTGCGCCTGTGCGCTCGCCGTAGCCAGCGCGAAGCCGAACCCGGCGATCGCGGCTGCCATGAATTTCTTCATCTTGATGTCTCCCGTTGATGGCCCCGCCGGCGCCTGCCGGCCGGAACGTGCCGGTCCCCTCGCATCGTCGCGACTTGCTGCCCCGTTCGATGCCCAAAACTTATGCGAAGTTCGGCGCTGGCCGATTGCCAGAGCCATGCATGAGCGTCAAGCAAGGGCGACTGGTATATCTGCCTCTTTTCACGATCAGCATCACATGCGACTTTCGGGGGGTGGTCAAGTGCGGCCACAACCCGCGCCACCCTGATCTCGCCTGCACACGTCTCCCGGCCCATGAAAAAGCTGTCCAAGCCCGAATTCGCGCGGCTGCGCGAGAAGACCCGTCTTGCCCTCGCCGGCCGCGATCCGACCGACAGCTACGGCTTCGTCAACCCGCCGATCGTCCGCGGCTCGACGGTGGTCTATCCGAACACGCAGGACTTTCTGGTCCGCAAGGCGCGCTACACCTATGGCACGCAAGGCAACCCGACGATCGACGCGCTGCTGGCGGCGGTCAACACGATGGAGGGCGGCGCCGGCTCCGTCGTGGTGCCCTCCGGCCTGCTCGCCTGCACCCTGCCGATGCTGGCGATGCTCTCCGCCGGCGATCACCTTCTGGTGACGGACAGCGTCTATCGCCCGACGCGGATCTTCTGCGACAGGATGCTGCCCCGCTACGGCATCGAGGTCAGCTACTACGATCCGGCGGTCGGCGCCGACATCGCCGCGCTGTTCAAGCCCAACACCAAAGCCGTGTGGACGGAGGCTCCGGGTTCCCAGACCTTCGAGATGCAGGACATTCCGGCGATCGTCGCGGCGGCGCATGCGCGAGACGTGCTGGTGATGATGGACAACACCTGGGCGACGCCGCTCTTCTTCGACGCACACGCGTTCGGCGTCGACCTCTCGGTCCAGGCCGGCACCAAGTACTATGCCGGCCATTCCGACGTACTGATCGGCACCGTCTCTGCCCGCACGCCCGAGCTGTACAAACGTCTGCGCGAGAGCTGGGAGACGCTCGGGCTGATCATCGCGCCGGAAGACGCATTTCTGACGCTGCGCGGCATCCGCACCATGGCGGTCAGGCTGAAGGAGCAGATGCCGGCTGGGATCGAGATGGCGAACTGGCTCGCCGCCCGTCCCGAGGTCGCCCGCGTGCTGCATCCGGCGCTGCCGAGCGATCCCGGCCACGCCATCTGGAAGCGTGACTTCACCGGCGCCTCCTCGCTCTTCGCGATCGAATTGCATCCGGTGGCGATGAAGGCGGTCGCCGCCATGCTCGACGAGCTCGCCCTGTTCGGCATGGGCGCCTCCTGGGGCGGCTATGAGAGCCTGGTGCTGCCGTTCGACTGCACGCCCTACCGCACCGCGACCAAGCCCGGCTTCAAGGGCCCGACGATCCGCCTGCATATCGGGCTCGAGGATCTCGAGGACCTGAAGGAGGATCTCGACGCCGGGTTCGCCCGGCTCAGAGCAGCGAGCTAAATCCCGAGGCGTCGGGCGAAGACCGCCTCAGCCCGGACCCGAGTTCGTGTCCTCGCCGCGCGCCCTCGCCCGCAGCACGAACTGCAAGTTGCGCAGGTAGACGAACACGCCGAAGCCCTGGCCGAGGATGAAGACCGGATCGCGGCGGTAGAGCGCATAGATCAGAAGCAGCATGCCGCCGCCGATCGAGAACCACCAGAAGGTCATCGGCACGACCGAGCGCTGCGCCTTCTCGCTGGCGAGCCACTGCACCACGAAGCGCATGGTGAAGAGGCCCTGCGCGACCACGCCGAGCAGCACCCACCAGTCGACATTGTTGACGAAGACGTCGTGGAAATAATTCCCGATCATGTTCTGCAGATCGATGAGCATCAGCGCGCCTCCGTCGCGATCTGCGGCACGCGCTTGCGGCGCCGGATCAGCCACCAGACACCGGCGAGATCGAGGATCCCGACCCAGAGCCGGTCGAAGAAACCGTAATTCGAGACGCCGGTCAGGCGCTGGCGATCGCGCACGTCGTGATGCAGCACGGCGAGGCCCTCGCGCACCATGAGCGCCGGCATGAAGCGGTGCAGCGCGTCGAAATAGGGCAACGCCAGATAGGCATCGCGGCGGAAACATTTCAGGCCGCAGCCGGTATCGCGCGTGCCGTCCTTCAGGATCGCGCCGCGGACCTTGTTGGCGATGCGCGACTGCATGCGCTTGAAGCCGGTATCCTTGCGCCCGACCCGCTGGCCCTGGACCAGGCCGACCGAAGCCCCTGCCGCCTCGAGCTGCACCAGCATCGCCGGGATGAAGGCGGGGTCGTTCTGGCCGTCGCCGTCGAGGGTCGCGACGATCGGCGCCCTCGCCGCCCTCACCCCGCTGCGCACAGCCGCCGACTGGCCGCAGGACTGGGCATGACGCACGACCCGCAGCCAGGGCCGCGTCACGGCGAGGTCGGCGAGCGCCGCGGCGGTGCCGTCGCTCGATCCGTCATCGACATAGACCAGCTCGAAGACGCCGATATCGGCGCAGGCGACCTCGATGTCGCGGACGAGCGGGGCGATGTTGCCCTGTTCGTTGCGCACCGGCACGACGATGCTGAGCCGGGGCTGACCGTCTGAAGGCACGATTTCGGTCACGGATTCCAAGTCTTTCTGCATTGCGGCGCGCAAACTGCGTCAAGCGCCGCGGCGGAGCAAGCGTCGATCACTCGCGGACATAGACGCTCATCTCGAGGCGCCTGCCGCCATTGAGGTTGAAACCGGAGATCGTGGTCAGCAGCCGCGGTGTCGCCCCCGAGGCGGCGAGCCCCTGGCGGAAGCCGTCGAGGAAGCGGCTCTCGACCAGCGCGACGCGGCAGCCGGGCTCGCGCAGGAAGCCGGCCGCGGCACTGCCGTCCGCGCCCATGCGCAGATCGGTGCCGACCAGGAAGACGAGGCTCGGCTCGCGATAACCGACGGTCATCACCTGTGGATTCCGGCAGCTCACGGCCTGCACCGCCTCGGCCAGCCGCGGCGACAGCTTGAGGCCGCGCAGGCTCGGCGAAGCCAGGCCGTAGACGCCGGCGCCGAGTAGCAGGCTCGCGACCACGCCGCGCCAGAGCGCGCCCTCGAACGCGCCCTTCCGGAAGGCCAGGAAGCTGCGGAAAGCGACGAGGAGCGCGAGCGCCAGCAGCGGCAGAGCGAGCCAGGGCAAGGTCCTGTCGAGCGTCCAGGTGCCGTAGAGCAGCACGCCGACGAGCGCCGCCGGCACCAGCACCACGAGGAAGGCGGTCAGGTCCGATCCACGGCGGAAGCGGTCGATCCCGCCATTGACCAGAGCGAGCAGGAGCAGTGCGGTGATCGCGGGATAAAGCGGCAGCACGTAGTGCGGCAGCTTGGTCGGCACGGCCTCGAAGACGAGCCAGGACGGCACGATCCAGGCTAGCAGGAACAGGATCTGCGGCTCGCGGCGCTTCACCCAGGCGAAGGGGATCGCCATCGCGGCAAGCGCCGCCGAAGGCCAATAGGTGCCGAAGAACAGCAGCAGATAAAGGCCGGGCGGCCCCCAGTGCTTCTCCTGCCCCTCCCCGACCTTGGCGAGCATGTCCTTGCCGACGCTCTCGGCAAAGAAATCGCCGCCGGTCTTCACCGCGATGGCGACGAACCAGGGCAGCACGACGACGAGACAGAGCAGCAGGCCGAAGCCGGGACGGAGCGGCGCGAACCAGCGCAGCGAGCGCTCGCGGATAGCGAGAACGAGCGTCGCCAGCCCCCAGACCATCGGCACGATCGGCCCCTTGAGCAGCAGTCCGAGCGCCGTCGCCGACCAGAACACCAGCCAGTTCCAGCGGCTCGGCACGAAGGCGAGCGAGCGCGTCCAGTCGAGCCAGGCACGGGCGAGCGCGCCCATGGTCGCGACCGCGCAGGCGGCGAGCAAGGCATCGGTCTTGGCGAAGCGGGCCTCGACGCCGAGCAGCACCGCAGCCGCCATCAGGGCCCCGCCGAGCAAGGCGAGGCGCGTACCGACGAAGGCGAGCAGCGCCCAATAGGTCAAGAGAACGGTCGCGATCGCGCCGATCAGCGAGGGCAATCGATAGAGCCACATCGTCGTGCGCGCCTGCGGCACGCCGAGCGCCTCACCGGCGGCAACGCTCGCCGCCTGCAGCCAGTAGATGCCGACCGGCTTCTTGTGCCTGGCCTCGTCCTGGAACCGGATATCGACGAAGTCACGCGTCTCCAGCATCTGCTTGCTCGCCTGGGCGAAGCGCGGCTCATCGCGATCGAAGGGTTGCAGGCTGGCAAAGCCGGGCAGGAAGGCGGCAAGCGACAAAAGGACCAGCAGCAGGCACGCGCGCCGATGGCTCGCCGAGGCGAAGCTAGCGAGCCGGTCGAGACCGGAGCCGAGCGAGATCATCGATACTCCTTGCCGCGGCAGGGCTGGAACGCGGAGGTTGCGGGCAGTGACCAGGGAGCGGGCGCTTCACGAACCGGATGCGGCCGGGCCCATGCCCCGCCTTTCGGGCGCGATCATGACCGATCCAGCCGCGGGGCGTTTACGACTTCGCGCCCAACGGGGCAAGATGCGCCCCTGCCCTGTGGCGACGAAGCGCTGGCTTCTGCCATGGCACAGGGCCGGGAGATCGTCATGGTGAGGATTCTGCTGCGGGCGATCTGGATCGGTTGCCTCGGCATGCTGCTTTCCATGCTGGCTGCCTTAGCCATCGTGGCGGCCGTCCTGCTGTTCGATCCGAAATGCGGTCCGGGCGATTCCGGCGGCTGCGCCATGGGGTTGGTCACGGTCACGCTCGGGGCTGCCCTCCCCGGCTTCATCATCGGTTTCGCCGGCCATCTCGCCCTGACTTTCTGGCGCAGGCGCCCGACCCTGCCGACGATCCGCCAACTGCGCAATTGGGGGCGAGAGGGGTGAAGACCACGGCGTCGCTGGCGGCCGGGGAAGCGGAACCCTATCTCGGATGGAGGGTTGACGCTCCGGTTGCACGGAAACGTCGGTGCAGGCCGAAAGGAACAGGATCATGAAGAACCCGATCGCGGTTCATACCGATGAGGACTACGAGCAGGCGCAGCAGCGCGTGGCCGAACTCAATGCCGCCCCTGACAGCAGGGAGAAGGACCGCGAACTCGAGGCATTGGCGGAAGCCATGCTGGCTTTCGAGCTGCGCCGCGACGAGGCACAGGAATGAGCCGGCAGGGCGGGCCTGGCTGACGCCAGATCATCGAAGCTATCCAAGTTTGGCCGCGCGAGCCTTACTCGCGTCGCAATCCAGCCTACCCAAGCTCGCCAAAGCAGAATTTGCGGCCTAGTATCGGCGGTGTTCGTCTTCACAATAGCCTACCCTGCCTCGACCAATGTGGCAGCCGAGCCGAGGTGATCCAGGACGCGATGAGCAGGTGCCACCGTCATTCGAGATCGATCGCGGCTCGAATCCTCAGTATCCTTGCGCTGATGCTGGGCCTGATCGTGCCGGCGGCCGCAGCCCAACCGTCACGCATCCTCGACGACAATGCGGATTCGATCGCGGTGGTGATCGGCAACCGCGACTACAAGCAGACGACGCCGGTCGACTTCGCCCATAACGACGCCGAAGCGATCCGCGACTACCTCGTCCGCGGCCTGCGCTTCCGCGAGCAGAACGTCCTCCTCCTGAAGGACGCGACGCTCGGCGAGCTCACCCAGATGTTCGGCAGCGAGGCCAATCCGCAAGGCGGCCGGCTCTGGCGCAGCGTGACGGAGGGCCGCTCCAACGTCTTCGTCTATTATTCCGGCCATGGCGTGCCGGATCTCGCGACGCGCCAGCCCTTCCTGCTGCCACAGGACGGCAACCCGAACGCCAGCGAGAGTGGCTACGCGCTGCAGACGCTCTACCGGAACCTCGAACTGGTCCGGCAGAAAATCGGGGCGCAGCGCCAGCTGATCGTGATGATCGACGCCTGCTTCACCGGCGAAACCGGGCGCAAGGGCGAGAGCCTGCTCGCGGTCTCAGCGCCGGGCTTCACACCTGCCAGACCGCGCGGCGGCGGCGACATCGTCAAGCTGATCGCGACCTCCGGCGCCACGCCGGCGAACTGGGATGAAAACCAGAAGCTCGGTCTGTTCACCAGCCGCTTCCTGATGGGCGCTGCCGGCTTGGCGCAAGTCGACAACGACAAGCGGATCGGCTGGCCGGAGCTGCAAGCCTATGTCGTCAGCGAGGTCGAAGCGGCAGCGCGACGCGACAGCGGTCGCGAGCAGAAGCCCGAATTCGATACGGCCAGCCTGTCGCTGCCGATCGTCGCCCCGTCTGCTGCCATCCGCCGCAGCTTCGAGAGCGCCCAGGACGACGCACGCTGGCGCGCCGCGACGACGGACGGATCGCGCGAAGCACTGGAGCGCTATGTCGCACAATGCACGGGCCCCTGCACCTATCGACAGCAGGCGATGGACCGGCTGCTGCAGCGACAGCGCGATGCCGAGGCAACCAAGGACGACGAGAGCTGGCGGCGGTTCGGCGCCGAGGGCAAGTACCAGGCCTATCTCGACGCATGCAACCGGGTCTGCGCCTATCGCCAGCTTGCGCTCGGCTATCTCGGCAAGGCTCCTGCGGTAGCCGCCGAGCCGAAGGACGCGCAACCGAAGCCGCAGCCCCCTTCCCCGCAGCCGCCTGCCGAGACCAATGACCCGGCCCGCGCGCTCGCCGAGGCGAAGGCGGCGGGAACGGTCGCAGCGCTCGATCGCTTCCTCAAGGCCCACCCGAAAGGCAAGCTCGCGACCGAGGCGCGGGCCGCCCGGGCGACGCTGGTCAAACCGGCCAAACCCGCCCGCACCGCATACGAGCCGACAGCCGCCGAGATGCGCGATTTCAAGCCCACCGCAGCAGAGAAAGCGCGCTACACTCCGACCGCGGCGCAGATGGAAGTCTGGTCGCGGCGGTATCGCCCCGAATACGAACGCCGCGTGATGCGCGACGGCAAGGCTTCCGCGGACCAATGGCTGAAGCAGGCCGCGTTCGAGCTCGGACTGCGGAAAGCCCAGGAGGCCAAGCGCCAAACCCTGATCGACCGGCACAAGGCCCGGCAAGCGGCAGAGCGTTAGGACCTGGCACTCGCAGGCAAACGAAAGCCTCACATAGCCGATCGGATCGCCAACGCGAGCGACCCCAGCTCTTTTTTTTGCGCTCGGCCATCCCGTATTCGAAGGACGAAGCCGAGCGGATCACCGTCCATCCTTGCGTGCATCGCACGAAGGAGAGAAGCGATGAACCGCAGGCAATTTCTGATGGGATTGATCGGAGCGTCCGCCGCCTCGGTGGCGCTCGTCGAGGCGGCCCGGGCGGCTGCGCTGTCCGAAGCGGCCGAAGCCTTTCCGAACCCGGCCGCCTTGTCCGAGACCGATGCGGAGTATTCGATCCTGATGCGAGCCATGGTCCGCAGAGGCATGTTCCCCGCGCCCGGCCGCAAATGGCGGCGCAAGCCCCGCATCGGCCGGCGTTATTACCGGCGCTGAGCGAGGCCCCGGCCGGGCTGAGAACGCCATCCCCAAATCATGGGCAACCGCCTTTCGGCAGCGGCGGGAAACGTAGCAGTCTTTGGAAGGACGTGGGGGCCGCGAGCGTGGTGATGGCCACGCCGTCACTGATGACCGCTCTCGAACATCGAGAGCGACTCAACAGGCAGAGGAATGGCGAGCCCGACAGGATTCGAACCTGTGACCAGCAGCTTAGAAGGCTGCTGCTCTATCCAGCTGAGCTACGGGCCCTTTAAGAAATAAGAAAAGGGCGGACTTGGTATCCGCCGTTCACTTGAACTTCAATGCGTCCACTGGCCGACGCGGTTGAACTTGAAATTGTCCGAGTAGGCCATGCCACGGCGCTTGGGCGCGTGCGGCTGCTCCAGGCGATAGGCGATGCCGTTGCGCGTCGCATAGGCGACGGCCTCCTCGGCCGTGTCGAACCAGAGCCGGAGCTGGCTCTTCATGTCGCCCGACGAGGTCCAGCCCATCAGCGGCTCGATCTCGCGCGGTCGCTCGGGCTCGTATTCCAGCAACCAGCGGCCGGTCTTGGCCGTGCCGGACTGCATCGCGTTGCGGGCCGGCGAATAGATGCGTGCCGTCATGCTTCCCCTCGCCTTCCGGCAAAGCCCTGTCGAAATTGGTCGGGGCACCAGGATTCGAACCTGGGACCCTCTGCTCCCAAAGCAGATGCGCTACCGGGCTGCGCTATACCCCGAACATCCTGCAAGTGCATGGAATCACTTGCCGAACTGCCGCAACACCTCGACGAGGCGAAGCGACGCGCTACGCCATAGCATCGAACTCGCAGGATGGGAACAGCTCGTCGCGCCGCAAAGCCTAGACGATCATGAGATCGCGCGCGCTCCGTGTCAGCAATTCACAGCCGTCGCGGGTGACGAGGACGTTGTCGATGATGCGTGCCCCCAGCCCCTCCTCATGGAGGAAGACCGGCGGCTCGACGCTGACGACCATGCCGGCGCGCAGCGTGTAGCGGCTGCCGCCGATCATGTGCATCGGCTCGCCCCAGCTCGGCGGGAAGCCGGGCGCCAGCCCGTAGCCTGAGGTGTGGACGCGGCCATGTTCGAGACCGGCCTCGCCGATCACGCGCTTGGCCGCCTCGTGTGGGGCGGTTGCGGGGGCACCATCGCGAATCTCGGCGATGGAGGCATCGCAGGCACGACGGACGATCTCGTAGAGCTCGCGCATTCTGGCGGTCGGCTGGCCAAGGCAGAATTGCCGGCCGAGCGTCGCGGTATAGCGCCGGAAGGTCGCGCCATATTCGACGCTGCCATAATCGCCGGGCCGCAGCCGGCGTTCGGTCGGCGCGCCGTGGCTGTAGCAGGAGCGCTCGCCGGAGACGAGGTTGATCGGGCTCGCTGCGAGGCCGCTGCCGCGAGCCAACAGCGCGCCGTAGACCTCGCCGGCGACCTCCAACTCGCTGCGGCCGGGGCGCAACGCCGCGCCGAAGATGGTCAACGTCTCGTCCGCGATCGCCGCCGCCCGCCTGATGTAGCCGAGCTCGGCCGGCGATTTCACCAGGCTGAGATCATGGATAAAATTGGTCGCCTCGACGAAGGCCGAGCCGAAGAGGTCGCGGACCGCGATGTGGTGATGTGGGTGCAGGTAGTAGGCCGGCACCTCGACGCCGACGCGCCCCACCAGCAGGCCGAGCTCGTCGGCAAGACCGGCGAATCGCGGCAGCGGGTCCTCGTTCTCGCCGCCGCCGAAGGTCTCCAGCCGGTCGACCAGCGCATCGTCCAGTATCTCGGCGCGCTCACCCTCGCGCGCCATCATCGTCAGCGGCCCATCCGCTGCGGGGACCAGCAGGCACTGGAATTCCTGATAGCTCTTGGCGTCCGATCCGGTCAGCCAGCGGATCGAGACGGGGTGGAAGAGCACGAGCCAGTCCAGCCCCTGCTCCGCCATCGCACGCCGGACGTGGGCGCGGCGTTCGGCGAACTCGTCCGCTGCGAAGTCGTGCCTCGACATCGCCCCGCCTTCAGAGCGCCGGCAGCGGCTGCATCGGCCCGCCCAGCCACTTCTTGTGGAGCTCGTCGAGATCGCCGTTCAGCGTGCTCTGGAAGATCAGCGTGTCGAGCCAGCGCAGCAGGTCATGTTCGCCGCGCCGGATGGTGATGTGAGCCGGGGCACGGCGCAGCGCGAACTTGAAATCGAACTCCTTGGTGGGGTTCTGCTTGGCGAGCTCGACCACGACGACACTGTTGGCGGCGAGCAATTGCGCATGGCCGGAGAGATAGGCCTGCACGGCTGTCGCATTGTCCTCGGTGCGCATGATCTCGGCGGAGGGAGCCAATGCCGACAGGACGAGGTCCTCGGTCGTGCCCTTGGCGACGGCGATGCGGTTCTTGGCGAGATCGGCGCCCGACTTCACCGCCAGCGCCTTGGCGCCGTAGACGGCGAGCGAGGTGTCGGCATAGGGCGCGCTGAACATCACCTGGCGCGCCCGTTCGGCGGTGATCGACATCGCCGCGATGTTCATGTCGGACTTGTCGGTGAGCAGGAACGGAATGCGGCTCGCCGCCGGCACCGGCACGAGCTCCAGCTTCACCCCGAGCGACTTGGCGACGAGCTTGGCCATGTCGACATCGAAGCCTTCGAGCTCGCGATTGGCGTTCATCATGCCGAAGGGCGGCACGTCGGCGAAGACGGTGATGCGCACCACGCCCTTGGACAGGATGTCGCTGAGCTTGTCGGCATGGGCTTCGAGGCTGGCGACCAGCCCCACGAACAGGCCAAGGGCGGCAAACAACGTCGATCTGAAACCGCGTGCCATGATGCTCCCCCGATATGTCGTTGGCGCCGGTCGCTTCTGCGACCGGGTGGCCCTGTCGCACCCGCTCTCCCGACCGGCACAACGATGACCTAGCGGAATGCTATCGGTTTCGTATATGCAGTCAAGCTTCGCTAATAAATCAAACCGGAGACGTCAGATGACGCCCGAACCCGCTGCCGGTGCCCCCGCCCGCCCCTATCCGGCGCCCGCTCTGGAAAAAGGCCTGGAGATCATCGAGTTGCTGGCGATGGCCCAGACGCCGCTTTCGGCGCGCGCGATCGCAGAGCGCCTGGGCCGCTCGAAGAACGAGATCTTCCGGATGCTGTTCGTGCTGATCGAGCGCGGCTATCTCGACCGCGATCCGGTTACCGACGAGATCGCGCTCAGCAACCGGCTCTTCGAGCTCGGCATGCGGGTGCCGCGCGCCCGCGACCTGGTCGAGGTGGCGACGCCCGCGCTCGAAGCGCTGAGCGAACGAATCGGCCAATCCTCCCATCTGGTCGTGCTGAGCAAAGGCGAGACCGTGGTCATCGTCAGCGCCGCCGGACCGGGCGACATCAATTTCACGTTGAGACTGGGCTATCGCCGGCCCGCCGCCGCCTCGACCTCCGGCCAGGTCATCCTTGCCTTCCGCGACGGCGCCGCTTCCGATCCCGCCCTGGCGGCGATCGCGGCGGACGGCTTCCTGATCGCCGACAGCCACGACGTCGTCGGCGTGACCGACATCAGCGCACCGATCCTCGACCGCAAGAGCCAGCCGATCGCGAGCATCGTCGTGCCCTATCTCAACCGGCGCGAGGCCCGCCCGCAGCATCGCGAGGCGCTGACGGCGCTGCTCGCCACTTGCCGCGACATCGCTGCAGAACTGGGTTGAGCCGAAGGCCCAGGCCGACCCGGTTCAACGCTTGAACAGCGGATGCTCGATCTTGTCGCCCGGCTTGATGCCGAGTTTTTCGGCGATACCGGCATTGAGCTCCAGCACCGAGAGCACCGGCTCGCCGGAGGGAATCGTCCGGGTCGAGAGCGGCTCGGCCCGCTCGGCGATGCGGGCGACCGTGCCGTCGGCGCGGATGAACAGCATGTCGAGCGAGATGTAGGTGTTCTGCATCCACATCGCGACCGGCTCGACCTGCTTGAAGTCGAAGAGCATGCCGCGATCGACCGGCATGAACTGGCGGTGCATCAGCCCCCGCGCCCTCTGGTCCGGCGTGCGCATGACCTCGACCTGAAAGGCATGGCGGCCCGATGACGTGACGATGGTGAGCGGTTCCAGGCCCGAGGACGCCGGCGCGTTCTGCGCTTGGACGGCCGTGGGCAGCATGGCGAAGGTGCCGACGACCAGCGCGACGGCGAGAACACCCCGCCGCAAACATTCCACAACAGACATCATCGCGATCGCGCCTCACGCCCGACAGGCCACCTTGGACGCAAGCCTTGCCGCGGCCTCGTGGCGGTTCTGCGGCCAATGGCACGAAGCGGTGCCGTTTCGTCAAGCATTTCACCGAACTCCCAAGGGCCCCATCTTTCTTTCGTCATCGCCTTGCGGCAGGGTCTGCGCCGACTTTCAGTCAGGGACGGATCGGCTGCTGCGTCAGCGAATCCGTCTCTGACGCCGACAATCGGAGCTTGGCCCGGACTATGCGCTCTCGGGCTTCGACGACGCTTCAGGAGACCATCATGACGATTTCGCTCGGCCGACGCCTCGCCAGCTCCCGGCCGCTGTCTGCGGCGGGGCTTTTGCTGCTCCTTCTGGCGGGACCTGCCTCCGCCGACGACTTCCAGCTCGACAATCTGAAGCTCGATTTCGGCAAGTTCGTCCTGTCGATCCCGAAGCTCGACGTGAAGGGCGCCCCGCTCGACCGCGAGAGCTTCCGGGCGCTCCTGATGTCGAGCACGAGCGGCGCCCCGGCGGGCGGCGTAGCGGGTGCCATCGCCGGCGCGAGCCAGGCGGTCCAGCCCGGCGAGAGCGCGATCGCCCGTCTCGGCAAGCTCAACGCCGCCGAGATCAGCGCGCCGACCCTGGTGATGGAGCAGACCTTCGGCCCGCAGAAGCAGGTCACGACCTATCGCAACATCAAATTCTCCGACATCCGCGAAGGCCGGATCGGACGCGGCGAATCGAGCGACGGCACGATCAAGGTCGAAGGCGCCGCCACCGGCCCGATGAACGGCGAGATCAAGCGCACCAGCTTCGAAGTGCTGGACCTGATGCAGATCGCGCGCGTCTTCGGCGAGAAGGCGAAATCCGGCGAGACCACCCCACTTCAGCCGATCCTCGGCAAGATCGACCAGGACGGCTACGTCCTCGACCTCGGCGAGCAGGGCAAGATCACCGCCGGCAAAGCCTCGATGCGCGGTTTCAAGGCGCGCGTCGCCTCCGAGCCGATGGGCGAGCTCCTCGCCCGGATCGCCGAGCTGAGCGATGAGTCGGAGAAGGCGGCGCGCAACCTCAACAGCAAGGAAGACCCGGCGATCAGCGAGGCACGCGACCGCAAGCTGCTCGTCGCCATGGCCGAGCTTTTCGACGCCGTCGACTATGGCAGCGGCGAGATCCGCGACATCGTGATGTCGCTGAAGACGCCGCCCAAGCCCGGCGCCAAACCCGAACCGGTCGACATGCGCTTCTCGCGCATCGCCTTCGGCGAGGACGCGCCCGAGAAGTCGGGCGTCGCCATCGAGGGGCTGCAGTTCGAGGGCGGCGGCGCCAAGGGCGTGGTCGGCCTGATCGGCTATTCCGGCTTCTCGCTGGAAGGCGTCATCCGCGAGGTCAAGGCCGTCGCCGCTTCGGCGGTCGACATCAAGACGCTCGACTTCCGCCGCTTCATCCCGAAGCTCGGCACGGTCAAGATGAGCGGCGTGCAGATGACAGTCCCGCAGGAGGGCAAGCGCGGCCGCCCGGCCGGCCCGCCGATGCAGGTCGGCCTCGGCAGCTTCGAACTCAAGGCCGGCGAGCAGCTCAACGGCATCCCGACCGACATGACGCTGACGCTCGACAAGATCACCTTCCCGATCATCGAGAGCGCCGACAACCCCGCCGCCAAGGACCTGCTGGCGATGGGCTATCGCAATATCGACCTGTCGGCGAAGCTCTCCCTCGCCTGGCAGGAGGCGAGCAAGGAGTTCGCGATCCGCACGCTCTCGCTCGGCGGCGCCGGCATGGCCAAGCTCGACGCCACCGGCACGCTCGGCAATATCGGCAAGGAGGTCTTCACCGGAGACCTCGCTTTGGCGCAGGTCGCGCTGCTCGGCGCCACCGCCAAGAACGTCGAGCTGAAGCTGCAGAATCTCGGTCTCGCCGAGAAGCTGATCGAGAACGAGGCGAAGAAGTCGAAGCGCAAGGTCGAGGACGTCCGGCGCGAATATGGGATGATGGCCAGCCTCGGCCTCGCCGCCATCCTCGGTCCGTCGGACGGCGCCAAGACTCTGGCGAACGCGGTCGCCCGCTTCGTCGCCAAGCCCGGCACGCTGACCGTCAAGGCCACGGCCAAGACACCGAGCGGCCTCGGCCTCGCCGACGTGATCGCGCTTGGCGAGCCGACGGAAATCTTCGAGAAGATCGACGTCAACGCCATAGCGGAGTGAGGTTGCCGCATTGAGTTCGTCGAATTCGCCAGCCCCGGACGCCGATTGGCGTCCGGGTGCCCTTGCTGTCTGGTGGGCCGGTCTCCCGATCGGCCCACGCAGCTTTCTGCGGCGCTGGTTCAACCCGCACAACCAGACCCGTCTCTATCTCGCCGACCTGATCGCGCGCCGGCCGGGCCAGATCATTGTCGGCGCCTATACCTATGGCCGGCCGAAGGTGCGCTTTGCGGTCAGCGGCTCGAATCTCTCGATCGGCCGCTATGGCTCGATCGCGGACGGGGTCGAGATCATGCTAGGCGGCAATCACCGCACCGAATGGGTGACGACCTACCCCTTCCCCGCCTTGCCCCGCCTCTGGCCGGAATCCGTCGGCCTCGACGGCAGCCATGTCTCGCGCGGCGACACCGTCATCGGCCATGACGTCTGGCTCGGCTCGCAGGCGATGATTCTGTCCGGCGTCACCATCGGCCATGGCGCGGTGGTGGCGGCCCGCGCAGTGGTGACCAAGGATGTGCCGCCCTATGCGATCGTCGCCGGCAATCCGGCCCGCGTGGTGCGCTACCGGATGAGCGAAGAGCGCATCGCCGCGCTGCTGCGCAGCGAATGGTGGCTGCTGCCGGAAGCCGAGGTCCGGCGCCTCATTCCGACGCTCCTGTCGGAGCGGATCGAGGATCTGCCGGGCGCGGCGCCGTAAAATCCGCTGGAGAAGGCCGGACGCCTCGGCTAGAGGCTACCGAGCTTCCAAGCAACACCTCTCCCGATCTGGACGGTTTCATGCACGCTTCCGCGAACGACAAGGCGCGGGTCTTCCGCAAGGCCTATCTCGCCGATGTCGAGACGACCCCTCTCACCGTGCTCGATGTCGGTTCCGCCATCGTCGACGGCCAGTCGCTGTCCAATCGGAACGTGATGGGCAATCCGGCCTGGACGCTGGTCGGCATGGACATCGAGCCGGGGCTGAACGTCGACGTCGCCGTCGCCGACCCCTACGACTGGAAGGAGATCGCCACCGGCTCCGTCGACGTCGTCACCTGTTCCGAGGTCTTCGAGCACGCCGAGTATTTCTGGATCACCATCCTGGAGATCTCCCGCGTGCTGAAGGGCAATGGCCTCGCCTTCATTACCTCACCCGGCGGCGGGCCGCGCCATCGCTTCCCGGTCGATTGCTGGCGCTTCTATGACGACGCCTTCCCGGCGCTCGCCCGCTATGCCGGGCTGAACCTGCTCGAGGCGCAGGTGCAATGGGTGCCGGCCTATCGCAAGGGCATCCAGTGGCGCGATTCGAGCGCGGTGATGCAGAAGCCGGTGCTCGACGCCGGCCAGAGCCGCCTCGACGCGGCGCGGATCGCGATCGGCAAGAGCCTGCGCGGGTCCGAGCCGGCCCTGGCCGAGATCAACGCCGCCGGCCTCGCCGATGCGCCGGTCCCACTCAGCCCGATCCCGGCCCAGACCGGCAAGGCAGCTTTTGCGGCGCGCGAGGCGGAACTGCTGGCCGGGTCGAGCACCTTCATGCGCAAGGGCCGGCTCGTCATGCGTCAGCTGCGCGAGATCCGGCGGATCATCGCGACGCCGATGAAGGACCTGCATCTCTGAGCAGCGGCTGCTCGCTCAGCCCTTGCCGCACCAGCGCGCTGCGGCCGGCGCGGCCGGCGAGTGCGCCCAGGGCTGAACCGGCATGGGCGTACATCTTCTCCTGATTCAAGATCAGGCCGTAACCCACTGCCTTGGCGAGGTTTTCTGCGACCTTACCGAGACCGGGAAACGGCAGCCCCCATTTGCGCGCAACGTGGTATTGCGACCAGGCAAGATGCCAACGCGCCGTGAAACGGCGCTGCGGCGACGGCGCGCTCGACTTGCCGCGGGCGTGGCGGGCATTCGCCGCATCGACATGAACCAGCGCATGGCCGGCCTCACGCAGGCGGCGGCAGAGATCGTCATCCTCGTAGAACAGGAAGATCGCCGGATCGAAACCGCCGAGCGCCAGGAAGACCTCGCGCCGCAGCAACAGACAAGCGCCCGACAGGAAGGGCAAGCAGGCATCCCCTTCCGGCAGGACGATCCGGCGCGCCCGGTTGAGATGACCCGGCGAGAGCAGCGAGCGCGGCTGCAGGAAGACACGGCCTGACGGCTCGACCAGGCGCGGGGCGAAGGCGGCCGCGTCGGGATAGGCCTCCGCCGCCGCCAGCAGGGCCGCGACCGCGCCGGGCTGGACTTCGAGATCGGGGTTGACGATCAGGACGAAGGGCGTCGCCGCCGCCCATGCGCCCTGGTTGTTGGCCCGGCCATAGCCCTCATTGCGCTCGTTGCGCAGGACTCGGGCTCCGTGCCGCTCCGCGACCTCGGCCGAGGCGTCGCCGCTGGCATTGTCGACGACGATCGCGCCGACCCCTTCGCCGGCCAGTGCCGACAAGCAGGCCGGCAGCACCTGCGCGCTGTCGAAGCTGACGACGACGGCGGTGACATCTGCGGAAGAATGGCTCATGGCCTGCTTCTGCGCGAGATGAGCCGCTTTCGGCAAGGGCCGATCAGCGCCGCGCTCCGAGACGCAGCTCCTGCTGGAGCCGTTCGCGCTCCTGCGCCTCGCAGCGACGGGGCGCATTGTAGGACTTCACCGCATAGCTCGCATTGGCGGTGACGAAGCGGCCGCGCTGCTCGGCGGGCAGGCGCGCGATGATGCCGCCGCGATCGACCCGTAGCCCGCAATCATAGGCGCGCGAAACCTGCGCGGCCGTGAATTCGGGCGTGCCGGGCACAGGCCCTGCGGCGACGCAGCCGGCGAGGCTCGCAGCCGCAAGTGCGGCAAGGCAGAGCTTCAGGGCAGTCATCGATGCTCAGAGCGCCTCGAAGCGGCCAGCGCGGACATCCTGCATCTTGCCCCGCAATGTCGCCCGCTCCTCGGCGGTGCAAGGCTGCGGGCGGATGTCCTGGTTGATCGTCTCGGCTTCGGAGACCGAGATATAGGCCGAGCGGGCCGCCGCGAGCTGATCGTCGCTCGCCCCGCGTGCCTTCTCGGCGGCGAGGAAGCGGTCCAGCGTGGTGCGCTGCGGCGAGCCGGCCTTGCAGGCGATGGCGCGCGACACCGTCGTGGCCAGCAGGGAGGCGCGCCCGGCGGCGGTATCGGCATGGCCGGCGACACAGGCACCGAGCGGCAGCACGACGAAGCAGACGAGCAACAAGGCTCGCCCGGCAGGCAGGAAGGCCATGGTCGCTCAGCCTTCCTTTTCGGGCAGGTTGACGCGCAGATGCGCCTCGCGCAGCTGCTTCGGGCTCGCAGGCGACGGCGCGCCCATCAAAAGGTCGACAGCCTGCTGGTTCATCGGGAACAGCGCGACCTCGCGCAGGTTCGTCGCGCCGGCGAGCAGCATGATGATGCGGTCGACGCCGGCGGCCATGCCGCCATGCGGCGGCGCGCCGTACTGGAAGGCGCGGTACATGCCGCCGAAGCGCTCGATCACCGTCTCCTCGCCATAGCCGGCGATCTCGAAGGCCTTCACCATCGCTTCGGGGCGATGGTTGCGGATGCCCCCGGAAGCGAGCTCGTAGCCGTTGCAGGCGATGTCGTACTGGAAGGCCTTGATCGCCAGCGGATCGTCTTCCATCAGCGACTTCAGGCCGCCCTGAGGCATCGAGAACGGGTTGTGCGAGAAGTCGACCTTCTTCTCGTCCTCGTTGTACTCGAACATCGGGAAGTCGACGATCCAGGCGAAGGCGAAGGCGTTCTCGTCGATCAGCCCGAGCTCGGAACCGACCTTGTTGCGGGCGCTGCCAGCGAACTTGTAGAACTTGTCGGGATCGCCCGCGACGAAGAAGCAGGCGTCACCGGCATTCAGGCCCATCTGGGCGACGATCGCCGCGACACGCTCGGGGCCGATGTTGTTGGCGATCGGGCCCTGCCCCTCGCCGCCTTCCTTGACCATCAGGTAGCCGAGGCCCGGCTGCCCCTCGCCCTGCGCCCAGGAGTTCATCCGGTCGCAGAAGGCACGGCTGCCACCGCCCGGCGCGGGAATCGCCCAGACGCGGTTCTTCTCGCCCTCGAGGATACGGGCGAAGACCTTGAAGCCCGAGCCGCGGAAATGCTCGGAGACGTCCTGCATCTCGATCGGGTTGCGCAGGTCCGGCTTGTCCGAGCCATACTTCCGAAGCGCTTCGGCATAGGGGATGCGCGGCCAGTTCTTGGTGACGGACTTGCCCTCGCCGAATTCCTCGAAGACGCCGGCGATCACCGGCTCCATCGTGGCGAACACGTCCTCCTGCTCGACGAAGCTCATCTCGACGTCGAGCTGGTAGAACTCGCCCGGCAGGCGGTCGGCGCGCGGATCCTCGTCGCGGAAGCAGGGCGCGATCTGGAAGTAGCGGTCGAAGCCCGCCATCATCAGGAGCTGCTTGTACTGCTGCGGCGCCTGCGGCAGGGCGTAGAACTTGCCCGGATGCAGGCGGCTCGGCACCAGGAAGTCGCGCGCGCCTTCGGGGCTCGACGCAGTCAGGATCGGCGTCTGGAACTCGGAGAAGCCGGAGGCCTGCATGCGCCGGCGCAGCGAGTCGATCACCTTGGTGCGCAGCATGATGTTGCTGTGCAGCTTGTCGCGGCGCAGGTCGAGGAAGCGGTATTTGAGGCGGGTATCCTCGGGATATTCGAGATCGCCGAAGACCGGCAGCGGCAGCTCGGCCGATGGCCCCAGCACTTCGAGCGCGGTGGCGAAGACCTCGACTGCGCCCGTGGCAAGATTGGCGTTCTCGGTGCCGGCGAGGCGCGGCTTGACCTTGCCGTCGATGCGGATGACCCATTCGGAGCGCGCCTTCTCGGCATCGGCAAAGGCCGGCGAGTCCGGATCGACCACGACCTGGGTCAGGCCGTAATGGTCGCGCAGGTCGATGAAGAGCACGCCGCCATGGTCGCGGATGCGATGGCACCAGCCGGAGAGGCGCACGGAGGCGCCGATGTCGCTCTCGCGGAGCGCGCCACAGGTGTGGGAACGGTAGCGGTGCAAGGTCACGGGTTCAGCTTTCCGGGCGTCCATGCGGCCCAAGCGGGCACGCAAGCGATTTGGCGCCGTAACCACACGCGCGCGGCTTGCTTGTCAAGAACGCCCGCGACATGGCGCGCTTTCATCTGCTAAGAGCGCGCTCCATGAACCTGATCTCCACGACCGAAGAGCTGGCCTCCGCCTGCTCCCGCCTCGCCACGCACCCGTTCGTCACTGTCGACACCGAGTTCCTGCGCGAGACGACCTATTATCCGAAGCTCTGCCTGATCCAGATGGCCTCGCCGGACGAGGCTGTGATGGTCGATCCGCTGGCCGAGGGGCTCGATCTCGCCCCCTTCATGGCGCTGATGACCGACCAGAACGTGGTCAAGGTCTTCCATGCCGCCCGACAGGACCTCGAAATCGTCTGGATGCTCGGCCGGGTGCTGCCGACGCCGCTGTTCGACACGCAGGTCGCGGCCATGGTCTGCGGCTATGGCGACTCGGTCGGCTACGAGCAGCTGGTCAACGACCTCGCCAAGGCGCGCATCGACAAGTCCTCGCGCTTCACCGACTGGTCGCGGCGTCCGCTCAGCGAGGCGCAGCTGGTCTATGCCGAATCGGACGTGACGCATTTGCGCGACATCTACCTCGCGCTACAGGCCGACCTCGCCGCGAGCGGTCGCGAAAGCTGGGTCGCCGAGGAAATGGCGGTGCTGAATTCGCCCGGCACCTACGAGGTCAAGCCCGAGAACGCCTGGCAGCGCCTCAAGGGCCGCCTGCGCAAGCCGAAGGAGCTGGCTGTGCTGATGGAGCTCGCAGCCTGGCGCGAGCGTGAGGCTCAGCATCGCGACGTGCCGCGCCAGCGCGTGCTCAAGGACGATGCGCTGATGGACATCGTCCAGCGCGCCCCGCGCTCGGCCGACGCGCTCGGCGAGTTGCGCTCGGTTCCGAACGGCTTCGAGCGCTCGCGTGCCGGCGGCGAGGTGCTGGCCGCGGTCGAGCGCGCCCTGGCGATCGACCCGCGCAACCTGCCCCGGCTGGAGCGCGAACGCGGCCGGCCGGGCAACGGCGCGGTGCTCGACCTGCTCAAGGTGCTGCTCAAGGCGACGGCAGACGCCGAACGCGTCGCGCCGAAGATCATCGCCTCCAGCGATGACCTCGAAGAGATCGCCAGCAATGACGAGGCCGATGTGCCGGCGCTGCACGGCTGGCGCCGCGAAATCTTCGGCGAGAAGGCGCTGGCGCTGAAGAACGGCTCGCTTTCGCTCAAGATCGTGCGCGGGCGCGTCACGGTCGGTTGAGAAAACGCCCCGGAAAGCTTGTTTTCGGCTATTCGCAGAGCGGGGCTTGTCCGGCGCGACCGAACTGAGGTCTGCTGCCGCCATTCGATCGCTGGCAGATTCTCGGGGGCGACGTGTTCATCCTGTTCCATCAATTGCCGCTGGCGGGGATGTTCTTCGCCGTGCTGGCGCTGGGCCTTGCGGCCTGCTGGCTCCTGATCGGCCTCGTCCGCTTTGCCATTCCCCGTGTCGGCTTCCGGCTGGACCACCAGCTGCCGATCCGTGATTCGATCATCAATGCCTGCGGAGCGCTGTTCGCGCTGATCGTCGCGTTCTCCGCGGTGGGGATCTGGAACGACGCCGTCTCGGCCCGGACCGCAGTGCAGCGCGAAGCCGATGCGGTGGAGACGGCGCTCGCCCTATCCGTGGTGCTACCGGAAGAAACGCGGTCCGAGCTGGCCAAGGGACTGCAGGACTATATGCGCGAAGTCGTCGCGATCGACTGGCCGGCCATGGCCAAGAGCATGCCGCTTACCGATCCGGTCTTCGACCAGTCGGAGAAGCACCTGCTCGGCGCGATCCATCTGGTGTCGCGGCTGAACGCCGCAGCAGCCTACTCGCCGCTGCTCAACCAGCTGCTGGAGATCCGTCACGCCCGGCTAGCGCGGCTCTCCGCCTCGATCGCCGGCGTCACCTGGGCGCAATGGTGTGCGATGTGGCTGATCTCGACAACGACCCTCCTCGCGATCGTCATCTGCAACAGCCACAGTTTCCGCATGCAGATCGTGGCCGCGCATCTCTACGTGCTGGTCGTCTCAGCCGCCTATTTCGTCATTCTGGCGCATGACCGGCCCTTTATCGGCCGAATATCGATCCAGCCGACCGCTTTCCAGCAGCTCCTGCCCCGCTAGAGCACGCGTGCTCTAGCATCAGGTGAATCCGGCTCTAGGTCGGGGCTTTCCGCTCAGCGGATATCGACCTCGCGCCCGAGCAGCTTGGCGAGCTGCTTCAGACGCCCGGTCACGCGCTCGCTCGCCAGCGATTTCAGATCGTCCGGCAGGCGCAGGACGAGCCGGCTGTCGATGCAGGTCAGTGGCGCCCGCGGCAGGATTCCGGGCATGCCAGCCGAGATCAGATAGGCGACCCGGAAAGCGGCAGCGAGGATGTGGACACGCTCGAGCGTGCGCGTCGCCAGCAGCCGCCGTAGCCCCTCGACAGCCGGCGCCGAGGCTTTCAGGCCGGCATAGCGATAGAACGCCGTCAGCGCGAGGAAGGCGCGGCCGGCATGCTCGACGCCACTGAACGAGGCATGGGCGATGACGTTGAGCGTCTGCTCGCCGCGATAATCGGGATGGGCGCGCCAGCCGATATCCGAGAGCAGGCAGGCCGCGAGCTGAAGCCGCCGCAGCGCCGGATCGTCATTGGGATAGGCGCTGGCGACGAGCTTGTCGGTCCAGGCGATCAGGTCGGCTGCGTGGCGCGGATCGCGAGCGCGCAATTGGTTGTAGTCTTCGGCGCCGCGCAGCAGCGCATCGGCGGAGCGCTCGGCCTCGTCGAGCTGCTCGTGCAGCAGCCCTTCGCGCACGCCATTGGCGGAGATCACGACATTGCGCGGGCGGCCGCGCTTGATGATCTGGTCGAGCACCAGTGCGCCATAGGCGAGCAGCGGACGCCGGGCCGAAGAGACCGCCTCGATCGCCTCCAGCATCGAGGCATCGGCGCGCTCGACCAGCCGGACGAAGTCGCTCGCCTCGCGGGCCGGCACGATATAGCCGTGCATGACGTTGAGCGGGTAGCCGGACTGGCGCTGGTGCAGGGTCGCGAGCGCGCGCCAGGTGCCGCCGACGGCGTAGAAATCGCGCCCGCGCATGGCGCCGAGCTGCGGGTGATGGTCGAGATCGTCGCGGACGATCTTCTCGGCCGCCTTCATCGAGTTCTTCGAGCGGTCGATGAGCGCCAGGCCGCCGAGCGGCAGGCTAATCCCCTCCCCGACCTTGTCGCCATCCACGGAAATCAGTTCGAGCGAACCACCGCCGAGGTCGCCGACGACGCCGTGTGGCTGGTCGAAGCCCGAGATCACGCCGAGTGCCGAGAGATAGGCCTCGCGGTCGCCGGAGATCAGCTCGATCGGCTGACCGACGGCCGCTTCGGCCCGTGCGATGAAATCGGGGCCGTTCGAAGCATAGCGGGCCGCCGCCGTGGCGATGACCCTGAGCTGCCCGACATGCATCGCCTCGCAGAGGATGCGGAAGCGCACCAGCGCCGAGAGCGCCTTGTCGATCGCGTCCTGCGCCAGCATCCCGGTCGTGGCGACCTGCCGGCCGAGACCCGCCATCTCCTTCTCGTTGAAGACCTGCGCGGGAGCCCGCGACAGGTTCTCGTAGACGACGAGACGAACCGAGTTCGAGCCGATATCGATGATCGCGATGGTGTCGTCGACGCTCAGCCGGCCCGAAGCCTGCTCAGGCCTTCTTGCCGGCGCGGCGGGAGAGGCTGCGCGGGCTTGAGCTCGAAAGAGATTTTCCACGACCAGACAGGCTCGGATTCGTCATGAAATACTTATGGGCGTTGAACGACTCTTCGGCCGATGGCGGGACAATGCGTCGCGAGCCGCCATCCGGCAAGATGGTCCAGCTCTGTTCGTTGTCGAGAAAGTTCGCCAGCATGATCTGTTCGAGCAGCTGCTGGTGGACCGTGCCGTTCTGGATCGGCGTCAGCGCCTCGACACGGCGATCGAGATTGCGCGGCATCAGGTCGGCCGAGGAGATGTAGAGCTTGGCCTTGGCCGAGGGCATGCCGTGGCCAGCGCCGAAGGCATAGACGCGGGTGTGCTCGAGGAAGCGCCCGACGATCGACTTGACGCGGATATTGTCGGAGAGCCCCGGCACGCCGGGCCGCAGGCAGCAGATGCCGCGCACGACGAAGTCGATCTGCACGCCGGCCTGGCTGGCGTCGTAGAGCGCATCGATGATCTCGGGATCGACCAGCGAGTTGCACTTGCCCCAGATCGCGCCCTTGCGGCCGGCCTTCACATGGGCGACCTCCTCGGCGATGTCGTCGAGCAGGCGCTTCTTCAGATTGACCGGCGAGACGGCCATGCGCTCCAGCTCGGCCGGCTCGGCATAGCCAGTGATGAAATTGAAGATGCGCGCGACATCCTGCGCCATCACCGGATCGGCGGTGAAGAAGGAGACATCGGTGTAGATGCGTGCCGTGATCGGGTGGTAGTTGCCGGTGGCGATGTGGCAGTAGGTCACAAACTGCCCGGCCTCGCGGCGCACCACCATCGAGAGCTTGGCATGGGTCTTGAGCTCGATGAAACCATAGACGACCTGGACGCCGGCGCGCTCCAGATCCTTGGCCCAGCGGATGTTCGCCTCTTCGTCGAAGCGCGCCTTGAGCTCGACCAGCGCGGTCACCGACTTGCCGGCCTCGGCCGCTTCAGCCAGCGCCTGGACGATCGGCGAGTTCGAGGACGTCCGGTAGAGCGTCTGCTTGATCGCGACGACGTTGGGATCGCGTGCCGCCTGCTGCAGGAACTGCACCACGACATCGAAGCTCTCATAGGGGTGGTGGACGATCAGGTCCTTCTGGCGGATGGCGGCGAAGCAGTCGCCGCCATGCTCGCGGATGCGCTCCGGAAAACGGGCGTTGTAGGGCTTGAACTTCAGGTCCGGCCGGTCGACGCCGACGAGCTGGGAGAGCTCGTTCAGGCCGATCATGCCGTCGACGACCACGATCTCGTCAGGGTCGACCTTGAGCTCGCGGATGATCAGGTCGCGCAGATGCGCGGGCATGTCGGCATGGAGCTCGAGGCGGATCACGACGCCGCGGCGGCGCTGCTTCAGCATGGTCTCGAAGACGCGGACCAGGTCCTCAGCTTCCTCCTCGATGTCGAGATCGGAGTCTCGGATGATGCGGAAGGAGCCGGTGCCCTTGACCTCGTAACCGGGGAAGAGCTTGCCGATGAACAGCGCGACCAGGTCCTCCAGCATGATGAAGCGCTGGACGCCCTCGCGGGCGAGGTCGGGCAGTTCGATGAAGCGGTCCATCTTCACCGGCACGCGGATCAGCGCGTCGAGCGCTCGCCCATCGCTGACGCGCTCCAGCGCCAGCGCGATGGTGAAGCCGAGATTGGGGATGAACGGGAACGGGTGGGCCGGGTCGATCGCCAGCGGCGTCAGCACCGGGAAGACATAGTGCAGGAAGCGGTCTTCCAGCCAGATCCGGTCCTGCGCGCCGATATCGGCCGGGCGCAGCAGCACGATCCGGTTCGCCTCGAGGTCCTGCTTCAGCTCGGTCCAGCGGATCTGCTGGTCGCGGGTCAGGGCGGAAACCGCCTCGCCCAGGGCCGCGAGCTGCTCGGCCGGGCTGAGGCCATCCTGGCTCGGCGTCACCACACCCGCCTTGAGCTGCTCGCGCAGGCCGGAGACGCGAACCATGAAGAACTCGTCGAGATTGTTCGCCGAGATCGAGAGGAAGCGCAGCTGCTCGAGCAGCGGATGGTTGCGGTTGGAGGCCTCCTCCATCACCCGCCGGTTGAACTGCAGCCAGGACAGCTCCCGGTTCATGAAGCGCTTGGGCGACTGCCTGAGCTCCTCGTCGAGATGAAGAACCGTATCCGTCGCCACCAAGGCCGCAGCCTTCGGGGCCGGCGCTTCCGCCACATCCTGGGTCATTCGCTTTGCTCTCGCTGTCGACGCCGCTCGTGCCACTGCCGGTCCTGTAGCTGTGCTGTGTGTCGTTTTGCTTGCAGCCGCAGTTGCTGCCTTCGCCTTGAAGCCACCGTAGCGTGACGCTTCGATGACAGGCGAGGCCAAACGTCACATTTCATCAACGCATACGACGCTTGCGCCAGCCCCGCTGCTGCTGTTTGGTCGGCATGCGAATCCCGCATGCCTTCAGAACGTAAGTCCAGAGAGCGAACTTGTCAGAGCAGCAGCACGCCGACGATCACGGCGACATCGTCTACCCCTCAGCCATACCCTTCGTTCTGGCGCATCTGGCCTGCTTCGGTGCGCTCTGGAGCGGCGTCAGCGCGACCTCGCTCTGGCTAGCCTTCGGCCTCTACTGGCTGCGCATGTTCGCAGTGACCGGCGGCTATCACCGCTATTTCTCGCACCGGACCTACAAGACCAGCCGGGCCGGCCAGTTCGTCCTCGCCCTCCTCGCCCAGTCGACGGCGCAGAAGAGCGTGATCTGGTGGGCCTCGAAGCACCGGCACCATCACCGCTTCTCCGACACCGAGCACGATGTCCATTCGCCGGTGCTGACCTCGTTCTTCTACTCCCATGTCGGCTGGATCTTCAGCAACGGCCATGACCGCTGCGACACCTCGACCGTCACCGACCTGACGCGCTTTCCCGAGCTCGCCTTCCTGCATCGGTTCGAATTGCTGCCGGCCTTCGCGCTCGCGCTGATCTGCTTTGCCATCGACGGCTGGAGCGGGCTGTTCGTCGGCTTCTTCTGGTCGACGGTCGCGGTCTACCACGGCACCTTCTGCATCAACTCGCTGGCGCATGTGCATGGCGACAAGGACTATGTCACCGGCGACGAGAGCCGGAACAACTGGTGGCTGGCGATCATCACCATGGGCGAAGGCTGGCACAACAACCACCACGCCTATCAGTACAGCGTCCGCCAGGGGTTTCGCTGGTGGCAGTGGGATCCGACCTATTACCTGATCCTCGGCCTGTCGAAGCTGCGCCTGGTCTGGGACCTGAGGGCGCCGCCGCAGGCCGTCATCGAGCGCTCGCAGGCGCTGCCGCCGCGCGTGATCGAGCGTTCGGCCGAGCGGCTCGCGGCTTCCGTGCCGGTCGAGCGCATCGTCCAGGCCTTCCGCGACGCCTATGCCAATGCGCCCGGCCTGCCGGAGCTGCATCTGCCCGAGCTGCACCTGCCGACGCTGACGCTGCCCGAATTCCGCGAAGCCCTGGCCGCAATGCAGGCCCGCGCCGGCGAGCGCCTGCACGCCGTCCAGGCGCAAGCGCAGGACGCGATCGCCCATTGGCACATGCCGAGCCGCGAGGAACTGAGCGAGAAGGCCGCGGCGATGTTCGTCAAGACGCCCTCGCTCGACGCGATCGCCGCTCGCGCGCACGAGCTGCTGATCGAGACGGTCCATGCCCGCCTGACCGGCACGGCCGCTGCAGCCAAGGCCTAAGACCTCACTCCTCCGGGAAGAGCGAGGCGACGACCTCGGTGGCCATGGCGCGGGTGACGCGCCGGCCACGCTCCAGCGAGAGCTTGTCGATGGCGTCGACGAGGTCGCGCGCCGCGGCGAAGGAGCGCTCCATCCTGAGCGCCAGCGCCTCGATCGTGCCGGTGTCGACGATGAGCTGGCGGTCGACGAAGAGCTTGACCAGGAGCGCCCGCAGCAGTGCATCGTCCGGCGGCGCGATCTCGGCCTGCGGCGCCAGGCGCAGACGCGAGAGCAGGTCCGGCACCTTCAGGCCCCATTGGCCCGGCTCGGTCCGCGCGGTCAGCAGCACCGAGGCGCCGCGCGCCTTGGTGGCGTTGAGCAGATGGAACAAGGCTGGCTCGTCGAGCGGGGCGCGGTCGCAATCCTCGATCACCAGCGCGCCGCCGGACGCCAGATGTGGCACCTTGGCTTCGTCCAGCTCGGCGGCGGGCAGCGTCCAGGCATGGGCACGCGCCGCCCAGATCGCGGCGAGATGGGTCTTGCCTGCCCCTTCCGGCCCGACCAGGCGCAGCCAGGAGGCCGGCCAGCCCGGCCAGCTCTCGATCAGCCCATAGGCCTGCTCGTTCGAGGGGCCGACGAGGAAATCCTCGACCCCGTGGCGACTGTCGACCGGCAGATCGAAGGCAAGCTGGCGCGGCTTCACCGGCGGCTCACGGCTCGGCATGAAGCTTCGGGGCCTGGCCGGTGCGGCCACGATAATAGGGGCTGGCGAGGTATTGCCGCAGCACGAAGCGGGCGAGCACGCCGATGATCGCCGCCAGCGGCACGGCGAGCAGCAGGCCGACGAAGCCGAAGAGCGAGCCGAAGGCGAGCAGCGCGAACATCAGCCAGACCGGATGCACGCCGATGGAGTCGCCGACGAGCTTGGGCTGCAGGATGTTGCCCTCGATGAACTGGCCGGTGGCGAAGACGGCGAGCGTCAACAGCGGCATCGTCCAGTCCGGCCAGAACTGCACGGTGGCGACGCCGACCGAGAGCACGAGCCCGGTCAGCGAGCCGACATAGGGAATGAAGGAGAGGAAGCCGCTGATGATGCCGATCAGCGCGCCGAAATTGACGCCGACCAGCGACAGCCCGATCGCATAGAACGTCCCGAGCAGCAGGCAGACCAGCGCCTGGCCGCGCAGGAAGCCGGCGATGGCGACGTCCATCTCGTGCAGCAGGCCGCGGATCGTGTCGCGATGATCGAGCGGCAGCCAGCTGTCGACCGTCGCGACCATGCGGTCCCAGTCGGCGAGCAGGTAGAAGGCGATGACGGGCGTCAGCACCAGGAGCGAGAACACGCCGATGATCGCGGTGCCGCCGGACCAGAGCGAGCCCAGCAGCTTGCCGACCCAGCTCGTTGCTTCGCCGACGAGGTTGCCGAGCGAGCTCTGGGCATCCTGCGCCAGCTTGGCGCCGCCGAAGCGCTCGATCAGCGGCGCACCGCGTTCCATGATCAGCGCCTGCAACTTGGCGGCGTCGCCCGGCAGGCGCGCCACCAGCCCGGCGAGCTGCTGGCTGAGCAGCGGGGCGAGCAACACCAGCCCGGCGATGAAGATGAGCAGGAACAGGCAGAGGATCGCGATCGTCGCGGTCAGTCGGCTGAGGCCCCAGCGCTCCAGCCGGTCGGCCAGCGGATCGAGCAGATAGGCCAGCGCCAGCGCCGCGATGAAAGGCAGCAGCACGTCCCGGAACAGCATCAACGCGAGCACGAGGACGGCAAGGGCGAGCAGCCAGAAGAGCAGTTGACGCTGAAGACTCATGCACTCGCCTCTAGAGCCGGGTGTCCGGCGTCCTGATTATGGTGATCCGCCCCGGGCCATCCAAGGTGGCGGCTCAGCTCGCCATATGCCGCAGCCAGAGGGCGAGGTAGGCGCCCATGGAGGCGAGCGTCAAGGTCGCGACGACGATCTGCACCGCCGGCATCACAGCGCCGGCATCGATCTCGAAGGATTTCGAGCCGAGCACCAGCGCCGCAAAGACGAGCTGGGCCGCCGTGTTGAGCTTGCTGACGACGATCGGCGCGATCGTCACCGGCTTTTCCATCACCCATGACAGGATCACCGCCGTGACGATCATCAGGTCGCGCGAGACGACGACGATCACCAGCCAGACCGGAATGATACCGACGATGGCGAGCGTGATGTAGATCGAGACGATCAGCGCCTTATCGGCGAGCGGGTCGAGATAGGCGCCGAGCTCGCTCTTCATGTCGAAGCGCTTGGCGATAAAACCGTCGATCGCGTCGGAGACGCCGGCCGCGACGAACAGGAAGAAGGCCTCGTCCCAGCGGGCATTGACGATCATGACGATCACCAGCGGCACCAGGATCAGCCGGGCGATAGTGATCAGGTTCGGTAGCGTCATCGCGGGAGACCTGCCGAAAGAATCGCACCTCAAGGTAGAACATGGGCGGGAGAAGTGCGAAACGCTTTCGCGGAAGGGCTTGCCCCCCGCCCTGCCCTTGCCTATTCGCTCGCGAAGCAAAAGGAGCGAGTACCGATGACGAAACCGGGCGCCAACGGGCTGACCTATGCGCAGGCGGGCGTCGACATCGATGCCGGCAACGCCATGGTCGACGCGATCAAGCCGCTGGTGCGCTCGACGCGCCGGCCCGGCGCCGACGCGGAGATCGGCGGCTTCGGCGGGCTGTTCGACCTCAAGGCCGCCGGCTTCACCGATCCGATCCTGGTCGCCGCCAATGACGGCGTCGGCACCAAGGTCAAGATCGCGATCGAGAGCGGCCGGCATTCGACCATCGGCATCGACCTCGTCGCCATGTGCGTCAACGACCTCGTCGTCCAGGGCGCCGAGCCGCTGCTCTTCCTCGACTACTACGCCACCGGCAAGCTCGATCCGAAGGCCGGCGTCGAGATCGTACGCGGCATCGCCGAGGGCTGCCGCCAGGCCGGCTGCGCCCTAATCGGCGGCGAGACCGCCGAAATGCCGGGCATGTATGCCGGCAACGACTACGATCTCGCGGGCTTCGCCGTCGGCGCCGCCGAACGTGGCACGCTGCTGCCGCGCGCCGATGTCGTCGCCGGCGACGTCGTGCTCGGCCTGCCCTCCTCCGGCGTGCATTCGAACGGCTATTCTCTGGTCCGCCGCATCGTCGCCCTCTCGGGCCTGGCCTGGGACGCCCCTGCCCCCTTCGCTTCGGACAAGACGCTGGCCGAGGCGCTGCTGGAGCCGACCCGAATCTATGTGAAGAGCCTGCTGCAGGCGCTGAAGGCGGCGCCCGGCATCAAGGCCCTCGCCCACATCACCGGCGGCGGCTTCCCCGACAACATCCCGCGCGTGCTGCCGGACGATCTCGGCGTCGCGATCGACCTGCCGGCGATTTCCGTGCCGCCGGTGTTCGG
Source organism: Allobosea sp. NPDC003192 (assembly GCF_050275675.1). Lineage (NCBI taxonomy): Bacteria > Pseudomonadati > Pseudomonadota > Alphaproteobacteria > Hyphomicrobiales > Alloboseaceae > Allobosea > Allobosea sp. NPDC003192. The sequence continues at coordinate 109,672 of NZ_JBNNPK010000007.1, read as the reverse complement.
CTGGCTCGCCCAGGTCGGCGGCGTCGCCGAGCGCGAGATGCTGCGCACCTTCAATTGCGGCATCGGCATGATCGTCGTCGCCGAGGCCGCTCAGGCCGAGGCCGTCATGGCGGCGCTGACCGAGGCCGGTGAGAAGCCGGTTAGGCTCGGCGAGGTCACGGCCCGCGGCACCGAAGAGGCCGTAACCTATCGCGGGAAGCTCGCCCTGTGAGCACGGCCAAGCGGGTGCGGACCGCGATCCTGATCTCCGGGCGCGGCTCGAACATGGTCGCGCTGATCGAGGCGGCCAGGGCCGCCGATTTCCCGGCCGAGATCGCGCTGGTCGCGGCCAACCTGCCGGATGCCGGCGGGCTGGAGCGGGCGGCGGCGGCCGGCATCGCCACGGCAAGCGTCGATCACCGCCCCTTCGGCAAGGATCGCGAGGCCTTCGAGCGGGCCCTCGACGCAGAGCTGCAGGCTCACGGCATCGAGCTCGTCGTGCTCGCCGGCTTCATGCGGGTGCTGACGCCCTGGTTCGTGACGCGCTGGCAGGGCCGGCTGATCAACATCCATCCCTCGCTGCTACCCGATTTCCGCGGCACACACACCCATGCCCGCGCGCTGGAAGCCGGCGTCACCGAACATGGCTGCACGGTGCATTTCGTCGTGCCCGAGCTCGACGCCGGCCCGACGATCCTGCAGGCGAAAGTGCCCGTGCTGCCCGGCGACGACGAGGCCAGCCTGTCGGCCCGCGTGCTCGAGCAGGAGCACCAGATCTACCCGCAGGCGCTGGCGCTGGTGGCGTCCGGGGCTGTGAAGCTCGAAGATGGGGTGGCAGTGGGCTCTTGAAGCCTGCCGTCATTCTCGGGCGAAGCGAAGCGCAGACCCGAGAATCTCATGACAAGAGGATGCTGGCCGGAGCCTCCACCGGGCTGAGATGCTCGGGTCGAGCCCGAGCATGACGCGAACGCCCCCTCGCTACTGCACCGTCACCGCTTCCCCCTGCTGCTCCATCGCGCGGCCGGCGGCAGCCTCCTGCTCCTCCTTCTGCCAGCGCCGGAACAGGTCGGCACGGCGGGCGGGATAGCGTTCCTCGCGAGCAGTGAGCTCGGCGATGCGGTCGGTACGGAAATGGCGGAAGGCCTGCCGGAGCTCGCACCAAGCGATGACGACGCGGACCCGGTCGAAGAAGGTCATGCCGATCGGCCAGATCATCCGCCGCGATTCGGCCCCGGCCTCGTCGCGATAGGCGATGTCGAGCTTGCGGCCATTGCGGATCGCGGCGCGGATCGCGGCGGCGTCGACCTGATCGACAACAGCCGAATCCTTGCAATAGGCCGGCGCGAACAGTGCCCCGTCGAGCAGGATGGGCCTGAGATGTGGCGGCAGCACCGCCGCGACCTTGGCGACGACATCCTCGGCAGCGCGCGCCAAGGTCGGGTCGGCGCGCTCGGAGAGCCAGCGCATGCCGACGAGCACGGCCTCGATCTCGTCGGGCGAGAACATCAAGGGCGGCAGGTCGAAGCCGGCATCGAGGACATAGCCGATGCCGGCCTCGCCGCGCACCGGCACGCCCTGGCGCAACAGCGCGGCGATGTCGCGGTAGACGGTGCGGACGGAGACGTCGAGCTCGGAGGCGAGCGTCTCGGCGGTGACGGGGCGACGCCGGCGGCGCAACCCCTGAATCAGATCGAGCAAACGTTCAGCACGCTGCATGGCGTAGTTCCGCTGATAGGAAGATGGCGTAAGCTCATCCTGCTCTACTCGCCCTGACACAAATTGTCAGGAGCGTGGCAGCAGCGCATGCTGCATACCGAATGCATCGGCCGGGGAGGAAACATGCTGGAGCTTCACGTATTCGGGCCTGCCTTCGGCCAGCCCGACCCGAGCCCGTTCTGCATGAAGGGCATCATCCTGATGGAGATGTCCGGCCTGCCCTATACCCGTGTGCGCGGCAATTTGCAGAAGGCGCCGAAAGGCAAGTTCCCGATGCTGCGCGACGGCGATAGGATCGTCCCCGACACGACCTTCATCCGCATGCACCTCGAACAGGCGCATGGGATCGACTTCGACAAGGGCCTCTCCGCCGAGCAGCGCGGCACCGCCTGGGCCGTCGAGAAAATGCTCGAGGACCACATGTACTGGCTGGTGGTGCAGGAGCGCTGGGCCAATCCCGCCAATTTCGATCGCGGGCCGCGCCGCTTCTTCGACGCCGTGCCGGCGCCGCTGCGGCCGCTGGTGGTTGCCGTGGTCAAGCGCCAGATCCGGCGCAACCTGCACGGCCACGGCATCGGCCGGCACAGCGACGCCGAGCGGCTGGAGCTGGCGCGGCGGGCGCTCGATGCGCTCGCCGGCATCCTCGGCGGCAACCCCTATCTCACCGGACCCGACCCATGCGGCGGCGATGCGACGCTCGGCGCCTTCACGATCGCCGGGCTGTGCGAGATCTTCGACTCGCCGCTGCGCGAGGCCCTGGTGAAGCACCCCAATCTGGTCGCTTATGCCGGCCGGATGCGCGAGCGCTATTTCAAGGACGAGAAGGCGAAGGCGGCCTGAGCCGCCTTCGCGTCAAGGCCGCTTCAGCTTGCAGCGGTCGATGAAGTCGTAGCCCTTGTCGCGGGCTGAATCATTGAAGTAGCCGGTGTCGCGGAAGGCCTGGAGCTCGTCCTTGGTCATGGCGTTGACCGTGCCCTTGGCGTAGCAGCTGCACGGGCTGTGCACCGCCTCGCGCGTCGTGTTCATCAGGCGCGACTGGGTGACCAGACAGGCGTCGAAGGCGCGCAGCTGGATCATATAGGGGGTCAGGTTCTTCGCCGTCGGATCCGGCGGCGGCAGCGCGCTCGTGCTGCCGGCGGCCATCGCCGCACCAGCGGACACCAACAGGGACAACCCAGCGGCCCAGACGACCGCACCAACCCGCCGCTTGATCATTGTTCGCACTGTCCGTTTCCGCGGCTCAAGCCCGGGAGACCCGAATCTCCCCTTGACAGGCCATGCCGTCGCCCGGGCGCGGATGGTCCATAGCGCCAGCGAAAAAGCAATGGCGCAAAGGTCACACCGCCTTGCGAATCCAGACCTTGTTGTCGTGGAAGGCCGCGCCGCCATAGGGCGCCGGCGAGTCGGCGCCGGTGATGGTGTTGATGCCTCGCCCGCCGCGATGGGCGCCGTTCGGCCAGATCGATTCGGCGATCGCGACGCCGCGCACCAGCCCGTCGAACAGCACAGCGTCGAGCTCGACCGTGCCGCGCCGGTTGCCGACGGTGACATGATCGCCCGCGGCGATACCGAGTGCAGCCGCATCGAGCGGATGCAGCATCAGCGTCGGCGCACCCTCCTTCTTCTGCGAGGTCGGCGTCTCGGTGAAGCTGGAGTTCAGGAAGTTGCGCGCCGGGCTGGTGGCGAGGCGGAACGGGTGCTCGGCGTCAGCCGCTTCGATCACGCCCCAATGATCGGGCAACGAGGGCAAGGTCTCATGCGGGCCGACCAGGCCGGCATTGCTGTTCGGCACTTTGGTCCAGTCCGGCTTGAAGCGGAACTTGCCGTCGCGCCAGCCGAAACCCTTGAGATAATGCGCCGTCTCGAAATCCGGCTGGATGTCGATGAAATCATTGGCGACCAGCTCTTCGAGCGTGCCGCGGCCGGTCTCCTGCAAGGTCCAGTCGACGAGCTCGCGCGGCGTCATCGTGAAGCCGCGATGCTCGGCGCCGAGGCGCTGTGCCAACGCGCAGATCACCTCGTGGTTCGAGCGACATTCGCCCGGCGGGTCGACGAGCTTGCCGCCCCACATGATGTGCTGGTGGCCGCCGCCCTGATAAAGGTCGTCATGCTCCATGAACTGCGTCGCCGGCAGCACGATGTCGGCCATCGCAGCAGTCTCGGTCATGAACTGCTCGTGCACGACGGTGAAAAGGTCATCGCGGGCAAAACCGCGTTTCACCAGCTCCTGCTCGGGCGCGACGGTGACCGGGTTGGTGTTCTGGATGAACAGCGCCTTGACCGGCCCGCCCTGGCGCAGCGCCTCGGCATCGCCGGTGAGCACCCGGCCGATCTGCGACTGGTCGAGCTGGCGGACAGTGCGGTCGATCTTGTCGAGGCCCTCGATCAGGCCCTTGCGCCACTTGTAGATGCCGCTGTTCGAGTGGAAGGCGCCGCCGCCCTCATACTGCCAGGCGCCGGTCACGGTCGGGACGCAGGAGGCGGCGTGGATGTTGACCGCGCCATTGCGCTGGCGGGCGAAGCCATAGCCGAGCCGGAAGAAGCTCTTCTTGCGCGTGCCGACGAGGGTGGCGAATTCCTCGATCTCGCCAACGCTGAGGCCGGTGATCGCCGCCGCCCATTCCGGCGTGCGGGTGACGAGGTGCGCCTCCAGCTCCTCCGGGGCGTCGGCGAAGCGGGCGAGATAGTCGCGGTCGGCAAGGCCGTCGCGGAAGAGCACATGCATGACGGCGCAGGCGAGCGCGCCGTCGGTGCCGGGCTTAAGCACCAGCGGCAGGTCCGCCTGGTCGAGCGTCGCGTTGCGGTAGATGTCGATCGCGACGATCTTGGCGCCGCGCTCTTTCCGCGCCTTCACCGCGTGGTGCATGACGTTGACCTGGGTGTGCACCGGGTTGGTGCCCCAGATCACGACGCAGTCCGACTTCGCCATCTCGCGCGGATCGGGCCCGGCGAGCTTGCCGGTGCCGGCGATGAAGCCGGTCCAGGCCGTGGTGGTGCAGATCGTCGAGTACTGGCCGGAATAACGCTTGGCGTGGCGCAGGCGGTTGATGCCGTCGCGCATCACCAGCCCCATCGTGCCGGCATAGTAGTACGGCCAGACCGCTTCCGGCCCGTGCTCGGCCTCGATCGCCAGGAAACGCCGGGCGATCTCGTCGAGCGCCTCGCTCCAGGAGATGCGCTCGAAGGCGCCCGAGCCCTTGGGTCCGGTGCGGCGCAGCGGATGGAGCAGCCGGTCGGGATGATGGATGCGCTCGGCGTAGCGGGCGACCTTGGCGCAGATCACGCCGTCAGTGTAGCTCTGGCGCTTGTTGCCGCGGACCCGGCCGATCGTCCTGCCGTCGATGACCTCGACCTCGAGCGAGCAGGCGGAAGGGCAATCATGCGGGCAGACCGAAGGCAGGCGCGCGATACGGGGAAGCTCTGTCATGCTCCCTTCCTAGAACAGGTCCAGGGTCGGCGGAAGCGCACGGTTGCATTGCCAGGCTGCGGCGGGGCAAGGTGCCCAGCATCCGGCGGCTGGGGATTCGGCCGGGCCATCAGCCAAACGTGCAGCGTTGTCGCAGACAGCCGCGCGTCAACTCCGGGTTAAGACTAATGATTCAGTTTGACCGCATCCGAGTAGTCCAAGGCGCTGCTGCGCCGGAGTTCTGACGATGCGTTGCGTTGTGTTCCTTGCCGGCCTTGCGGCCGCCTGCCTGTCCCTGGCGCTGGGTGCGCCGGCCAAGGCGCAGTCCTCGCAGTACAGCCAGTACACCTCGCCGGAGCCGGTGCAGAACTGGCACCTGACGCTCGGCGCCGGCCTGCGCTACCAGCCCGACTATATGGGCTCGAACGACTATGTCTTCCGGCCGCGTCCGATCATCTCGCTGGCGCGCGGCACCAAGAGCACCTGGTGGACCTCCGAGGACGACGCGATCAGCATCGGCGTCTTCTCGGGCAAAGCCTGGCGCGTCGGCTTCTCTGGCAATCTGCTCTGGGAGCGCAAGGCCGACACCAATATCGCGCTCCGCGTCATGGGCGTGCCGGACACCAAGTTCGGTGCCGAGGCCGGTGCCTTCGTCGAGTTCTACCCGACGTCCTGGCTGCGCGCCCGTGTCGACCTTCGCCGCGGCATCGTCGCCCATGACGCGCTGATGGCCGAGGCCAAGCTCGACGTCTTCCAGCGTATCGGCCCCTGGTCGCTCGGCATCGGTCCGCGCATGAGCATCGCCGGCGCCGACTACATCCGCACCTATTTCGGCGGCACGACGGCCGGCAATGGCGGCATCCTGCAGCGCTTCAATGCCGGAGTGTATTCGGTCGGCGCAATCGCGCAGGCGACCTACAACTGGACCGACAAGTTCCAGACCACGACCTATATCGAATACAAGCGCCTGATGGGCGACGCCGCCAAGGCGCCGATCGTCAAGGCCTTCGGCGACCGCGACTCGCTCACCTTCGGCATCTCGGCGAGCTACGCCATCGATCTCGGATTCTGAGCCGCGCCATCATCGCGAGCAGACAAAAAAGGCGGGTCCAACGGACCCGCCCTTCATCGTTTCCGGGGTATAAAAACCGGCTCAGCCGACGATCTCGTTGCCCGAGAAGAACTGCGCGATCTCGATCGCCGCGGTCTCCGGCGCGTCCGAGCCGTGGACGGTGTTCTCGCCGACGGACTGGGCGAAGAGCTTGCGGACGGTGCCCTCGGCGGCATTGGCCGGGTTGGTGGCGCCCATCACTTCGCGGTACTTGGCGATCGCGTCCTCGCCCTCGAGGACCTGCACGACGACCGGGCCGGAGGTCATGAACTCGACGAGCTCGCCGAAGAAGGGGCGCTCCTTATGGACGGCGTAGAAGGTCTGGGCCTGCGCCGTGGTCATCTGGATGCGCTTCTGCGCGACGATGCGCAGGCCGGCCTTCTCGATGACCGCGTTGACCGCGCCGGTGAGGTTGCGCTTCGTCGCGTCGGGCTTGAGGATGGAGAAGGTACGCTGGACAGCCATCGTTATTATCCTTGCGGGAAAATCGGGGAATGCGGCGCGCTTATAGCGGCGCCCTCCCCGGGCCACAAGGCTGGATGGCCTGCTTGAACCTCAGTGCCGGGTCAGGAACCTGCGCGCCTCGCGCAGCGCCTCGGCAACCTCGTCGCGGCTCATCTCCAGCGCCAGCTCGCTGCGATGCGAGGCAGCTCGGGCGCAGCCCTTGGCGAAGGCGACGTTGAACCAGGTCTGCGCCGCAACCAGATCGACCGGACCGGAGCGGCCGGACGCATGCATCAGGCCGAGCTCGTAATAGGCGTCGGCGGAGGCTTCCATCGGGATCGCCAGCGAGGCCGGGATCGCGCTCATTTCCATGCGTGCCATGACAACTCTCCCTGTTTTCCTTCGATTCCGGCCCGTTCGAAGGCCGCGGCTTGTGAGGAGAAATTCAGGCCGGGCGGTAAAACACTCCGCTAAATTTTGAGATGAATCGAAGCTCAACGAGTCGCAAACGAGCGGTTAAAGCAAGATTCGATTCAGGATCGAACGCCGAATACGCCAATGATTTCAATCGGCTCCGAAATCCGATCCAATGAGCACGTCAACTTGGGATTCACCTTGCCCCATGGTCAGGCCGGCGGCCGAGCCTTCATCAAGTGCCATCTTGGAAACCGGCGCGGCTTCAGATATGGTTTACATCTAAACCATCTGAGCGACGAAGATCGCCAGCAACGAGGAGGAACGCCATGGCTATCCGTTCGACCATCACCGCTGCGGGCCTACTGCTCGCTCTCGCCGTGCCGGCTTCGGCCCAGGACGTCAGCGGCACCTGGCTGCGCGACAGCGGCGCCTCCAAGGTGCGGTTCAGCAAATGCGGCGAGGCGATGTGCGGCTCGATCTCCTGGCTGAAGGAGGCCGGCGGCCCGGCCAAGGTCGGCCAGCGCATCTTCTACGACATGAAGCCGTCCGGCGCCGGCAAATGGAGCGGCAGCGCCTTCAATCCCGAGGACGGCAAGACCTATTCCGGCACGATGTCGCTCTCCGGCGACACGCTGACCACCGCCGGCTGCGTTTTCGGCGGCATGATCTGCCGCTCGGTGAAGTGGTCGCGCAGCAATTGATCGCGTAGGATCGTCATCCTCGGGCGAAGCGGAGCGCAGACCCGAGGATCTCTTGTCGAGAGATGCTCGGGTCAAGCCCGAGCATGACGCTTGCCCCTAGCGCGCCTTCTGGCCGAACAGAACTGCCTTTTCCTCGGGCGTCGAGATACCGGCCGGGTTGCGCAACTCTTCGGCGACCTTGAGCCCGCGCTGAACCGCCGGGCGCGCCTGCATCGTCTCGAGCCAGCGTCCCACATTGGGGAACTGCTCGATGTTCTGGCCCTGGCGCTTCCAGCCGCGAGCCCAGCCGACGCAGGCCATGTCTGCGATCGAATAGTCGTCACAGATATAGTCGCGGCCTTCTAGGCGCTTGTTCAGCACGCCGTAGAGGCGGTTGGCCTCGTTGGTGTAGCGGTCGATCGCATAGGGCACCTGCTCCGGCGCGTAGATGCGGAAATGGTGGGTCTGGCCGAGCATCGGGCCGAAGCCGCCCATCTGCCAGAACAGCCATTCGTCGACGGCGACGCGACCGCGCTCGTCCTTGGGGTAGAACTTTCCGGTCTTGCGGCCGAGATATTGCAGGATGGCGCCGGATTCGAAGACCGAGATCGGCTTGCCGTCCGGTCCATCGGGATCGACGATCGCCGGCATGCGGTTGTTCGGCGAGATCGCCAGGAACTCGGGCTTGAACTGGTCGCCCTTGCCGATGTTCACCGGAATGACGTTGTAGGGCAGCCCGGCTTCCTCGAGCATGATGGTGATCTTCCAGCCGTTCGGCGTCGGCCAGTAGTGGAGATCGATCGGCTTGCCCTGCACTGCTGCCATGTCCCAGTCCTCGCGGGTTGTTGCGGGTCGACAGGACATCTAGGTCGCGAGCCCGGCCAGCGTAAGCGCCGGGGCTTGCGCCAGGAGCGGGCGCGGCATGCGGCGCTCACAGCACCAGCTTGAAGCCTTCATGGCTCTGATTGAAGCCGATGCGAAGGTAGAAGCGATGTGCCGCCTCGCGCGCCTTGTCCGAGGTCAGCTCGACCAGGCCGGCACCCCTCTGGCGGGCGACTTCGACGGCATGGGCGACCATGGCCTCGCCGACGCGCCGGCCACGCAGGTCGGGGTGGACATGGACGCTCTCGAGCTTGGCGCGCTTGCGGCCGCGATAGGCCAGGCCCGGGATCAGCGTGAGTTGCAAGGTGCCGACGACCTTGCCGTCGAGCTCGGCGACGAAGAGCGTGTTGTAGGGGCTGGCGGCGACCTCGTCGAAGGCGGAGAGATAGGCCGGATGCTGCGCCTCCTCCTCGATCTCAGCGAGCGTGCGCGTCTGCACGGCGGCGCCCAGCATGATCAGGGCGGCGATGCGCGGGACATCGTCACGGCGCGCTTCGCGCATGGTCACGGCGGCAAGATCGGCTGCCTCGGTCATCGTCGTCTCCATCGAGAATTCGCCAAGTACATTCCTAGAGCTTGTTTGGAAACTCAGCCCTCGTCCTGAGGAGGCCCGAAGGGCCGTCTCGAAGGGCGCTCCAGTTGTCTCTGGAACCTCCTGGAGCATCCTTCGAGACGCGCTCTGCGAGCGCTCCTCAGGATGAGGGCTCAGGGGTTTCTCTCAGATCATCACCAGGCGCTTGGCCATGATCAGCGTGTTGGGCGTGTCTTCGCGCCCGTCGAAGCGGGCCTGGCGCTGCAGGAAGAAGCCCATGCGCTCGTAGAAGGCGATGGCGAGCTCGTTCTGGCTCTCGACCTCCAGCCGCGCCACCGGCGCGTCCGGGAAGCAGGCGAGCGCGACCTGTAGCAGCGTGCGCCCGATGCCTTCGCCCTGACGGGTCGGCGTGACATAGAGCCGCGTCAGCATGGCGGCGCGGTCCTGCTCCTGGCGGGCGGAAGCCGTGCCGACGACCTCCTCGCCCAGCAGCGCTATCAGGAAGACGCCGCTGTCGCGGCCGAGCTGGGCCGCAAGCGCATCGAGCGAATGCCAGGCATTGGTGATCTCGGCGACGCGGCGCCAGCCATAGATGCCGTCATAGGTGTCGTGCCAGGTCTCGACCAACAACGAGCGGACCGCCGGCAGATCGGCGGCGAGCGCATCGCGGATGATCAAGTCCTGTGGCGTCACTCGATACCCAGCTTCTTCTTCAGGATCTCGTTCAGCGCCTGCGGATTGGCCTTGCCGCCCGAGGCCTTCATCGCCTGGCCGACGAACCAGCCCAGCATGGTCGGCTTCGCCTTGACCTGCTCGACCTTTTCCGGGTTGGCGGCGATGATCTCATCGACCGCCTTCTCGATCGCGCCGGTGTCGGTGACCTGCTTCATGCCGCGGGCCTCGACGATGTCGCGCGGGTCGCCGCCCTCGGTCCAGACGATCTCGAACAGGTCCTTGGCGATCTTGCCGGAAATGACGCCCTCGCCGATCAGATCGACGAGGCCGCCGAGCTGCGCGGCCGAGACCGGCGAGGCCGAGACGTCCTTGCCTTCCTTGTTGAGACGGCCGAACAATTCGTTGATCACCCAGTTGGCCGCAGCCTTGCCGTCGCGGCCTTTCGCCACGGCCTCGAAATAGTCGGCCTGCTCGCGCTCGGCGACGAGCACCGAGGCGTCATAGGGCGAGAGCCCGTACTGCGCGATGAAGCGACCCTTCTTGGCGTCGGGGAGCTCCGGCAGATGCGCCTTCAGGTCAGCGACGAAGGCGTCGTCGAATTCGAGCGGCAGCAGGTCCGGATCGGGGAAATAGCGGTAGTCGTGCGCCTCCTCCTTGGAGCGCAGGGAACGGGTCTCGCCCTTGCCGGGATCGTAAAGGCGGGTCTCCTGGTCGATCGTGCCGCCATCCTCGAGGATGCCGATCTGGCGGCGGGCCTCGACCTCGATCGCCTGGCCGATGAAGCGGATCGAGTTGACGTTCTTGATCTCGCAGCGCGTGCCGAAGGGCGCCCCGGGCTTGCGCACGGAGACGTTGACGTCGGCGCGCAGATTGCCCTTCTCCATGTCGCCGTCACAAGAGCCGATATAGCGCAGGATGGTGCGCAGCTTGGAGACATAGGCCTTGGCCTCGTCGGCCGAGCGCAGATCCGGCTTGGAGACGATCTCCATCAACGCCACGCCCGAACGATTGAGGTCGACGAAGCTCATGGTCGGGTGCTGGTCGTGCATCGACTTGCCGGCATCCTGCTCGAGATGCAGGCGCTCGATGCCGACGCTGATCTGCTCAGTCGGCGACATGTCGACCGCGATCTCGCCCTCGCCGACGACCGGGTGCTTGTACTGGCTGATCTGGTAGCCCTGCGGCAGGTCGGGATAGAAATAGTTCTTGCGGTCGAAGACCGAGCGGTTGTTGATCTTGGCGTTGAGGCCGAGGCCGGTGCGGACCGCCTGACGGACGCACTCCTCGTTGATCACCGGCAGCATGCCCGGCATCGCGGCGTCGACCAGGCTGACATGGGCGTTCGGCTCGCCGCCGAAGGCGGTCGAGGATCCCGAGAACAGCTTGGCGTTGGAGGTGACCTGCGCATGGATCTCGAGGCCGATCACGATCTCCCAGTCGCCGGTCGCACCCTTGATCAGCTTCTTGGGGTCGGCGGGACGGACATGCGCATTCATGAGATGACTTCCATGCGGTGTTGCTGCTGACGCGGGCGCGCGCGTCCTTCAGGTAGAGCCTCGGCCCGTCGCCAGCAAGCATCTGTTGCTCCGTTTAGTCCCACTCCGGGGCGGCAATGACCGGTGGAGATGAAAATATCGTCGAAATTGTCGAGTGAAGAAACTTGACAATCGTCAGTCCGATGGAGTTGTTGCGCATTCGGCCGGAAACCGTGAAGGTTGCGCCGCGCCCGCATTCTCGGAGTTTCACATGATCCGCCGCTCCAGCCGGGCCCTCGCCGCCCTGGCGGTCCTGCTCCCGGCCCTGTCCGCGGAGGCCCTCGCGCAAGGCGCTCCGCCGGCACCGCCGGTGACCGTCGCCAATCCGCTCGCCAAGCGCGTCACCAACTGGGACGAGTTCACCGGCCGCTTCGAGGCCAGTGACCAGGTCGAGGTTCGCGCCCGCGTCTCCGGGTTCCTCGATTCGGTCCATTTCCGCGACGGCGACTTGGTCAAGTCGGGCGACCTGCTCTTCACCATCGACCAGCGTCCGTACAAGCTCGCCGTCGATGCGGCGCGGGCCGAAGTCGCACGCGCCAAGGCGCAGGTCGACCTCAACCAGAACGAGGTCGAGCGCGCCGAGGCGCTGACGCAGAACCGCACCATCACCGCCCGCGACATCGACCAGCGCCGCGCCAACCTCAACGGCGCGATCGCCAGCCAGCAGGCGGCCGAGGCCAATCTGAAGACGGCCGAGCTCAACCTCGAATGGACGCAGGTGCGGGCACCGCTTGCCGGCCGCGTCTCGAACCGCCGCGTCGACCAGGGCAACCTGATCGCCGGCGGCCAGTCGGGCGCGACGCTGCTGACCACAATCGTCGCCGTCGATCCGATCAAGTTCGTCTTCGACGCCTCCGAAGCCGACTACCTGCGCTATACGCAGTCGCAGGATCTGCGGAAGCCCGGCACGCCGGTGCGCGTGCGGCTTTCGAGCGAAACCAAGTGGGACCGCGAAGGCAAGATCGACTTCGTCGACAACGCGCTCAACGCCCGTTCGGCGACGATCCGCACCCGTGCCGTCTTCCCGAACCCGGACGGGTTGCTGACACCCGGCACGTTCGGCCGGCTGCGCCTGTTCGCTGGTGAGGCCGACGCCTTGCTGGTGCCGGACGCGGTGATCGTCTCCGACCAGGCCAACAAGATCGTGCTGACGGTCGGCGCCGATAACAAGGTGGTGCCGAAACCGGTTCAGCTCGGCGCGATCAGCGACGGGCTGCGCGTCATTACCAAGGGACTGACCCCGGCCGACAAGGTGATCGTGACCGGCATCGCCAATCCGATGGTGCGGCCGGGCGTGGCCGTGACCCCGCAGCCGACCGAGATCAAGGCCGCCGCCGCCAACTGACGACCTCCGCAGGTCGTAACGAGCGCGGACGGTATCCTCCGTCCGCCCTGCCCTTTTTGGCCAGGACCAAAGCATGTTCCGCTTCGCCCATTTCTTCATCGACAGGCCGATCTTCGCGACCGTGCTCTCGGTGCTGCTGACGATCGCAGGCGCCATCACGTTGCGCACCCTGCCGATCGCCGAATATCCCGAGATCGCGCCGCCGACCGTCACGATCACCGCCAACTATCCGGGCGCCTCGGCCGAGGTCGTCGCTTCGACCGTCGCCGCGCCGATCGAGCAGGAAGTCAACGGCGTCGACGACATGCTCTACATCTCGTCGCAGTCCACCGGCGACGGGCGCGTGACGATCAACGTCGTCTTCAAGGCCGGCACCGACGTCGACCAAGCGCAGGTCCTGGTGCAGAACCGCGTCTCGGCGGCCGAGCCGCGCCTGCCCCAGGAAGTGCGCACGCTCGGCCTGCAGGTCCGCAAGGCCTCGCCGGACTTCCTGATGGTCATCCATATGCTGTCCCCGGACGGCTCGCGCGACCAGCAATACGTCTCGAACTACACCACGCTGAACGTCAAGGACGTGCTGACCCGCGTCGAGGGCGTCGGCGACGTGCAGGTCTTCGGTGCCCGCGACTATTCGATGCGCGTCTGGCTCGACCCGGCCAAGGTCGCGGCCCGCAACCTGACCGCCGGCGACGTCGTCGCGGCGATCCGCGCCGCCAACATCCAGGTCGCGGCGGGGGCGATCAATCAGCCGCCGGCGAAGTCGGACGGAGCATTCCAGCTTTCGGTCAACACGCTCGGGCGCCTGACCAGCATCGACGAGTTCTACAACATCGTCGTCCGCTCGGACGCCGATGGCGGGACGATCCGCGTCCGCGACGTCGCGCGCGTCGAACTCGGGGCGCAGGACTACCTGTCGAACTCCTATCTCGACAACAAGGAGGCAGTCGCGATCGGCGTCTTCCAGCGCCCCGGGACGAATGCGCTGGCTGCCTCCGAGGCGCTCATCAAGACGATGCAGGAGCTGTCGAAGAGCTTCCCGGCCGGCGTCGAGCACACCATCGTCTACAATCCGACGGAGTTCATCAGGGAATCCGTCTCGGCCGTCGTCGCGACCCTGCTGGAAGCGATCGTGCTCGTCGTGATCGTGGTGATCCTGTTCCTGCAGACCTGGCGCGCCGCGATCATCCCGATCATCGCGATCCCGGTCTCGCTGGTCGGCACCTTCCTGATCATGAGTGCGGTCGGAATCTCCTTCAACACGATCTCGCTGCTGGCGCTCGTCCTGGCGATCGGCATCGTCGTCGACGACGCGATCGTCGTGGTCGAGAACGTCGAGCGCTATCTGGCGCAGGGAATGAGCGCGGTCGACGCAGCACACAAGACGATGGACGAGGTCGGCGGCGCGCTGCTGGCGATCGCCCTCGTGCTCTGCGCCGTGTTCATCCCGACTGCCTTCATCACCGGCCTGCAAGGCACCTTCTATCAGCAGTTCGCGGTCACGATCGCGGCCTCGACGGCGATCTCGTGCTTCGTCTCGCTGACCCTGTCGCCGGCCCTGGCGGCGATCCTGCTGAAGCCGCACAGCCATGAAGAGCCGAAGGGCTTCCTGGCGATGCTCAGCGCGCCGCTGCGCTGGTTCTTCAAGTACTTCAACAAGGCCTTCGACTGGCTTTCACACGCTTACGGCTCGGTGACCTCGCGCCTGATCCGCTTCGGCGTGATCATGCTGCTGGTCTATGCGGGCCTGATCGCGGTCGCCGGCCAGCGGCTCGCGGCCATCCCGACCGGCCTCGTCCCGCAGCTCGACCGCGGCTACTTCATCGCGGTCTTCCAGCTGCCGCCCGGCTCCTCCCTGCCCCGAACAGACGCGGTCATCCGCAAGGCGACCGATGTCCTGCTGTCGCGGCCGGGCGTCGCGCATGCCGTCGCCTTCGCCGGCCTCGACGGCGCGACCTTCACGCTCGCCCCCAATGCCGGCGTCGCCTTCGTCACGCTCACCGACTTCAAGGAACGGGCCAAGCAGGGTCTCACCACCCAGGGCATCCTCAATGACCTGCGCACCCAGTTATTCGGGATCGGCGAGGCCTTCGCCCTGATCATCGAGCCCCCGGCGGTGCCCGGCATCGGCAATGGCGGCGGTCTCAAGGGCTATGTCCAGGATCGTGGCGGCAAGGGCCTGGCGGCGCTGGAAGGCGCGACCTGGGCCGTGGCCGGGACAGCCGGCCAGACGCCCGGCATCCAGCAGCCCTTCACGCTGTTCTCGACCAGGACGCCGCAGATCTATGCCGATATCGACCGCACCAAGGCGGAGATGCTCGGCGTCCCCGTGACGCGCGTGTTCGAGACGCTGTCGATCTATATGGGCTCCGCCTATGTGAACGACTTCAACATCCTCGGCCGCACCTTCCGGGTGACGGCCCAGGCCGACAACCCGCATCGGCTCGACATCCGCGACGTCGCCGACCTGAAGACGCGCAATGCCGATGGCGAGATGGTGCCGATCGGCTCGGTCGCGACCTTCTCGGATACGACCGGCGCCTATCGCGTGCCGCGCTACAACCTCTATCCGGCGGCTGAAGTGCAGATGTCGATGGCGCGCGGGTACTCGACCGGCCAGGGCATCGCGGCGGTCGAGAAAATCGCGAGCCAGGTGCTGCCGGCCGGCTTCGGCTTCGAATGGACCGAGATCGCGCTGCAGGAGAAGCTCGCCGGCAATACCGCGATCATCGCCTTCGGCCTCGCCGTCGTCTTCGTCTTCCTCTTGCTGGCGGCGCTGTACGAAAGCTGGACCCTGCCGCTGGCGGTCATCCTGATCGTGCCGATGTGTATCCTCGCGGCGATGATCGGCGTCGGCTACAAGGACTTCGACCGTAACGTCCTCGTCGATATCGGCCTCGTCGTGCTCGTCGGCCTCGCAGCGAAGAACGCGATCCTGATCGTCGAGTTCGCCAAGCAGGCCGAGGACGAAGGCATGAGCCGGCGCGATGCGGCGATCGCGGCGGCCCGGACCCGGCTGCGGCCGATCCTGATGACCTCGCTCGCCTTCATCCTTGGCGTGCTGCCGCTGACGACCTCGGTCGGCGCCGGCGCGGAGATGCGCCAGGTGCTCGGCATCGCGGTGTTCTCCGGCATGATCGGCGTCACGCTGTTCGGCCTGTTGTTCACCCCGGTGTTCTATGTCGTCGTACGCTGGCTCGCCGCGCTCGGCGGCAAGAAGAAGCCGGCCGAGCCGAAGCAGGCCGCGCCGCACGCGCACTGACGAGGTAACGCGATGAACGCCGCCGCCATCATCATCGGCATGGTGGTGGCGGTCGTTCTCCTGCTCGTCGCGGGCAACGCGCTCGCTTCATATAAGCGCCTGCGCCGGGCGGAGTTCATCCGGCGCTATCCCTGGCCGCGCGGGTTGCTCGACCAACTGGCGGCCCATCATCCCGGCTTCACCCGCAAGGAGACGGCGCTGGTTTCCGAGGGCCTGCGGCAATTCTTCCTGGCCTATCTCAATTCCGGCCGGCGCGAGGTGGCGATGCCCTCGCAAATCGCGGACGATCTCTGGCACGAGTTCATCCTCTACACCCGCGACTACGGCCGCTTCTGCAGCCGGGCCTTCGGGCGCTTCCTGCATCATACGCCAGCGGTGGCCCTGCGAGAGGGCGCTCCCCGCGACAATTCTGCACTGCGCCGCGTCTGGTGGCAGTGCTGCCGCGACGAGAACATCGACCCGGTCCGGCCGACGCGACTGCCGCTGCTCTTCGCCCTCGATAGCAAGCTCAAGATCGCCAACGGCTTCGTCTATACGCCCGATTGCGCGGCGCTGCGGCGCAATGGCGACCGCGGCACGCAATGCGGCGGCGACTTTTCCAGCTCGTCCTTCGACGGCAGCACCGACGGCTTCGGCGACAGCGGCAATGCCTCCGACAGCAGCAGTTCCGATGGCAGCGGCTCCGACAGCGGCGGAGGCGACAGCGGCGGGGGGTGCGGCGGCGGCGGTGGCGACTGAACGGCGGCTCAGTTCTGCTTGATCTTCGAGCCCTTGATCACGACGTCCGAGGTCGCCGTCGCGTTGATCTTCCCGCTCGCCCGGATCGTCACGTCCTTGCCCTTGAGATCGATGGAGCCGTCCTTCTTGAGGTTGAGGTCGGCCGCGCCAGCGTCGAACACCATGCCGTCGGCCGCCTGGACCGCCAGAACCTTGCCGCTCGCAATCGAAAAGTCCTTGCTGCTGTCGAGGTCGATGCTGACGGCGGCCGCGACCTCAAAGGCGCGTGTCGCCAGGCTGATCTCGCGATTGGCAGCCATACTGAGTGCGGTACCGGCGGTGAGATTGATGCTGGTACCCGCGGTCGTCCGTATCCCGGTGCCGACATTGACAACATAGGCCGCCCCCACCGCCGTCCGGAAGCTGCCGCCGACCGTGAGAGCCAGTTCGGCCCCGACATTGATGGTGCAGGGACCGCCGGCGGTGATCGACAGTCCGAGCGGAGCGTTGATCGCGACCATGCCGCCGCGCCCGACATTGACCGCCTGCAGCAGGGCTGCGAGTTGCGCCTCCAGCGCCGCGATCCGTCGGCTCAAGGCCTCGACTTCCGGCGTCGCCATGACCTCATCCCCCTCCTTCTGCGCGCATCCGATCCTATCTATCACGAACCGGGGCGGCGCGCGGCGCCACTATCCCTTTGCGCCATGCAACCAAACCGGCTCCATCGGCGTATCGGAGCATCGAATCGACAAGGCCTCACCGAGTGACCGCACGCCCTGCCCTGATCTGGTTCCGCGACGATCTGCGCCTGTCCGACAATCCGGCCCTGAGAGCGGCGATCGAGCGTGGGCCGCTGATCTGCCTCTACATCCTCGACACATCGCCTGATCGCCGACCGCTCGGCGGGGCGGCGCGCTGGTGGCTGTCGCGCTCGCTGACGGCGCTATCGGAAGCGATCGCGGCGAAGGGCGGCGAGTTGCTGATCCTGCGCGGCGATCCCGCGGAACTGCTGCCGCGCATCGCTCATGAGGCCGATATCGGCTATGTCGCCTGGAATCGCCGCTATGACGCTGCTGCGATCGATCTCGACAAGTCGCTCAAAGCTATGCTTACCGACAGCAGCATTGAGGTCGAGAGCTTCAATGCCAACCTGCTCAACGAGCCTTGGCAGGTGGCGACCAAGGCGGACGGCCCGTTCAAGGTGTTCACACCCTATTGGCGCGCCGTGCGCGAAGGCGGCGAGCCTGCGCCTCCGCTTCCTGCGCCGACCGAGCTCAGCAAGGCACCGCTGCCGGCAGCTTTGCGCAAGCAGATACTCACGGTCGCAGATCTCGCTTTGGAGCCGACGAGGCCCGACTGGGCCGGCGGGCTGCGCGAAACCTGGACGCCGGGCGAGGCTGGAGCCCTGGAGCGACTGGGCACTTTCCTCGACGAGACGCTTGCCGGCTATCGCGAAGCGCGCGACCTGCCCGATCGACCGTCGACCTCGCGGCTGTCGCCGCATCTGCGCTTCGGCGAGATCGGCCCGCGCCAGATCTGGCATGCGACCAAGGCAGCGCTGGAGGCAGGCGACACGCCGGGCTCGGCCGCTGATGTCGAAAAATTCTTCAGCGAGATCGGCTGGCGCGAGTTCTCCTATCACCTGCTCTTCCACAATCCGGGCCTCGCCAGCGTCAACTATGATCGCCGCTTCGACGCGATGGCCTGGGAGAAGGACGAAGCCGGCCTGAAGGCCTGGCAGAAGGGGCTGACCGGCTATCCGATCGTCGATGCCGGCCTGCGCGAGCTCTGGCAGACCGGGTGGATGCATAATCGCGTACGGATGATCACGGCCTCTTTCCTGATCAAGCATCTGCTGACCGATTGGCGCGCCGGCGAGGCCTGGTTCTGGGACACGTTGGTCGATGCCGATCCGGCGAACAACCCGGCGAGCTGGCAATGGGTCGCGGGCTCCGGCGCCGACGCCGCTCCCTATTTCCGTGTCTTCAATCCGGTCACCCAGGGCGAGAAGTTCGATCCGAAAGGAACCTATGTCCGGCACTTCATCCCGGAGCTGGCGGAACTTGGCGACAAGTTCATTCATCGCCCCTGGGAAGCGCCCGCGACCGAGCTGAAGAAGGCGGGTATCGCTCTCGGCCGAGACTATCCGAAGCCGGTCATCGCGCTCGACTTCGGCCGTCGACGTGCGCTCGACGCCTTTGCTGCAATTCGATCGGAATAACCGACTGCCATGCTCCCCGCCTCCTTCGTCACGCGCGCCTCGGTCGCCGCTGATCTCGCCGCCCTCGGCCTCGCTCCCGGCGACGCCGTCATGATCCACGCAGCGGTCAGCAAGGCCGGCCGCCTGCTCGACGGCCCCGACACCATCATCGCTGCCCTGTGCGACGCCGTCGGCCCGAGCGGCACGGTGCTCGCCTATGCCGATTGGGAAGCGCGCTACGAGGACCTGGTCGACGAGGGCGGGCGCGTGCCGCTTGAATGGCGCGAGCACATCCCGCCCTTCGATCCGAAGCGCTCGCGCGCGATTCGCGACAATGGCGTGCTGCCCGAGTTCCTGCGCACGACTCCCGGCGCACTGCGCAGCGGCAATCCCGGCGCCTCTGTCGTGGCGCTCGGGGCGAAGGCAGAGTGGTTCACCGCCGATCATCCGCTCGACTATGGCTATGGCGAGGGCTCGCCGCTGGCCAGGCTCGTCGCCGCCGGCGGCAAGGTGCTGATGCTCGGCGCACCGCTCGACACGCTTACCCTGCTGCACCATGCCGAGCATCTGGCCGACATCCCCGGCAAGCGCATTCGGCGGATCGAGGTTCCGCTGGCGACGCCGGCCGGCACGCAATGGCGCATGATCGAGGAGTTCGACACCGGCGATCCGATCGTCGACGGGCTGGCCGAGGATTATTTTGCCGAGGTCGTGACCGAGTTCCTGGCTGGCGGACAAGGCCGGCAAGGCCTGATCGGCGCTGCCCCATCCGTGCTGGTCGATGCGGCAGCGATCGCCGCATTCGGCGTGAACTGGCTCGAAGCGCGGTTCCGCTCAGCCTAATCCTGCATCTGAACTCAATCTTCCAAGCTGTTGGGCAAAGAGTCTTCTCCGGCTACACCGCCCCGTCGCGCCGGCCGCCGCGATGCTCGCCGGCAAGCTTGCGCATCGCCCAGAAATAGGCCGGGTAAGGTAAGAGCCGCATGCCCTTCATCAGCCAGGCAAGGCGACGTGGGAAGGTGATCTCGAAGCCGCCGCGGGCAAAGCCGTCGACGATGCGCGCCGCGGCCTCTTCGAGCGACACCATGAATGGCATCGGGAAGCTGTTGCGCTGGGTCATCGCGGTGTCGACGAAGCCGGGATTGACCAATTGCAAGCGGATGCCCTGCCGCTCGCAATCGAAGCGCAGCGCCTCGCAAAGATGGATCGCGGCCGCTTTCGAAGCGCCGTAAGCAGCTGCGCCTGGCAGCCCGCGATAGCCCGCCAGTGAGGCGTTGACCGCGATCTGGCCTTTGCCCCGCGCCGCCATCCGCTCGGCGACAGCCGCCGTGCCGCGTACGACGCCGATCAGATTGACTGCGAAGATCTGCTCGAAGGCGGCGACATCGACCAGGCCCGGCCCATTACGCGGGGCGATGCCGGCATTGAGGAAGGCGAGCGCGATCGGCCCATGCACGCTCTCGATGCCCTCGACCACAGCCGCCATCGCCATCGGATCGGCGACATCGCCGCAATGGGCGACAATCCGGCCCGGCAAACCATCCGCGCTCAGAGCCAGCGTTTCGAGCTTGTCGAGCCGGCGCGCCGTCGCCGCGACCGTCCAGCCGCGCCGCGCCAACTCCAGAGCCACGGCCGCGCCGATGCCGGAGCTCGCCCCCGTCACCCAGGCGACGCCATCCTGCGGCTCGATGCGCGGCATGGTCATGTTGCAGTCGGGCCTCCATGCCACGGCAGTCCTGTACCGGACCGTAGTGATGAGAGGCCCACAGCGGAAGCCCTGCCGATGAGGGAGCCTCTTGGCCTCCACCGGCTTTTCCAGCTCGCCCCCGCCTGCGATAAGCTGACGGAATGAAGGAGATCGCGATGCCGACCGAATTGCTATTCCGAGATGATGCCTACCTCGCAGAGACTCCCGCGACCGTCGTTGCGATCAACGAGCGCGGCGGCATCGAGCTCGACCGGACCGTATTCTACGCCACCGGAGGCGGCCAGCCGGGCGATTCCGGCGTCCTCGTCCGCAGCGACGGCTCCGAAATCGCTATCGGCGCCGCGATCTACAATCCCGAGGACAAGAGCCGCATCCTGCATGTCCCGCTCGAAGGCCAAACGGCGCCCGCCATCGGCGACAAGGTGACGGCGAAGCTCGATTGGGAGCGCCGGCTGAAGCGCATGCGCATCCATACGGCGCTGCATCTGCTCAGCGTCGTCCTGCCCTATCCCGTCACCGGCGGCGCGATCGGCGATGGCGACGGGCGGCTCGATTTCGACATCCCCGAGGGCGGGCTCGACAAGGCCGAGCTGACCGAGAAGCTCAACGCGCTGGTGGCGAAGAACGCCGCGATCAACGAGCGCTGGATTACCGACGAGGAGCTCGACGCCAATCCCGGCCTGGTCAAGACCATGTCGGTCAAGCCGCCGCGCGGCTCCGGCCGGGTCCGGCTGGTCTCGATCGAGGGCATCGACCTGCAGCCCTGCGGCGGCACGCATGTCCGCAACACCTCGGAGATCGGCGCGGTCGCCGTCACCGATATCGAGAAGAAGGGCAAGCAGAACAGGCGCGTGCGCATCGCACTCGCGTGAAGTTTCCCTCATAACATCCTGAGAACAGACTCTTTCGAGGAAGCGCGCATGGCCCGCAACGACATCTTCGTCTCCACACAATGGCTGGCCGAGCGGCTCGACGCGCCCGACATCGTCGTGGTCGAGGGCTCGTACTACCTGCCGGCCCAGAAGCGCGACGCCAACGCCGAATATGCGCAGCAGCGCATACCCGGCGCGGTGCGCTTCGACATCGACGTGGTGAAGGACAAGGATTCGAACCTGCCGCACATGCTGCCGCGGCCGGATGCCTTTGCCGCCGCAGTCGGCGCCATGGGTATCGGAGACGGCATGCGCATCGTCGTCTATGACGGCCTCGGCCTGTTCTCGGCGCCGCGCGTGCGCTGGACCTTCCAGACCTTCGGCGCCAAGGACGTGGTGATCCTCGAAGGCGGCATGCCGCAATGGCTGGCAGAAGGCCGGCCGGTCGAGGACGGCGCACCGCGACCACGCGCACCGCGCAGCTTCACCGCCAGGCTCGACCATTCAGCCGTTGCCGACGCCGGCGACATCGCGCGCGCCATCGAGACCAATTCAGCCCAGGTGATAGATGCGCGCGCCGCCGATCGCTTCCGGGGCGAGGCGCCGGAGCCACGCGCCGGCCTGCGTTCCGGCCATATCCCTGGCTCGCTCAACGTGCCGTCTTCGGCGCTCGTGGCGGACGGCAAGCTCAGGTCGCCTGGAGAGATCGTCGCCGCCTTCAAGAGCGCCGGCGTCGATCTCGACCGGCCGCTGATGACCACCTGCGGCTCCGGCGTCTCCGCCGTGATCCTGTCGACGGCACTGGAATCGATCGGCAAGTCGACCCGTGCCGTCTATGACGGCTCCTGGTCCGAATGGGGCGCGAGCGATCGCCCCATCGCGACCGGGCCTGCCAAGGGCTGACCAGCATGATCTGACGCGAATTCTGATCGTTCGACCGTGCCGGTCGAACGGAATGCGCGCTAGAACACCGACCAGCCGGTGCGCTCGACAAGACGCTCGAGCGCCAGCGCGCCGACATGCGAGGTGCCGGCGGCGTTGAGACCGGGCGACCAGACCGCGATCGCCGCCTGCTTCGGCACGATGGCGAGGATGCCGCCGCCGACGCCGCTCTTGCCGGGCAGCCCGACCTTGAAGGCGAACTCGCCGGAGGCATCGTAGTGGCCACAGGTCATCATCAGCGCCTTGACGCGGCGGGCCCGCGCCGGGCGGCAGATCATGTCACCGGTCAACGGATCGACGCCGTCGCCGGCGAGGAACAGGCCGGCGCGGGCGAGCTGGGCGCAGCTCAAGCTCAATGCGCATTGATGGAAATAGACGTCCAGGACCTCGGCGACCGGGTTCTTCAGATTGCCGAAGGCGCGGATGAAATTGGCGAGGCTGGCATTGCGGAAACCGGTCTGCGCCTCCGAGCCCGCGACCTCCTTGTCGATCGCAACCGTACGGTCGCCCGAGCACTTGCGCAGGAAGGCGAGGATCTCGGCGGCCGTCTTCTTCGGCGTCCGTCCGGTCAGCAGCGCATCGGTAACGACGAGCGCGCCGGCATTGATGAACGGGTTGCGCGGCACGCCGCGCTCCTGCTCGAGCTGGACGATCGAGTTGAAGGGCGAGCCGGAAGGCTCGCGACCGACCCTGTGCCAGAGCCGGGCGCCGACCCGCTCCAGCGCCAGCGTCAGGGTGAAGACCTTGGAGATGCTCTGGATCGAGAACGGGACGTCGGCATCGCCGACCTGCGCACGTTCACCGTTGCAGGTGACGATGGCGAGGCCGAAACGGCGCGGATCGACCCGCGACAGCGCCGGAATGTAGTCGGCGACCTTGCCGGCGCCGATATGCTCGGCCATGTTGTCGTGAACGGAAGCGACAATGTCCGACAGATTGCGCATGCCCGAACTCCGCCACGGCCTGGTCGAGGCGACCTTGGCATTCGCCCGAACGTGCCGCAATCGCGTCGAGGAGAGCTTGGCAAAGTCGCCGCTGCTACGCATGCTGCGCCCGTGCTGGGGAGCCGCCCATGACCTATTGCCTCGGGATTCTGCTGCCGTCGGGCCTGGTCCTCGCCTCCGATTCCCGCTCCAGCGCAGGGGTCGACCAGATCGCGGTCGTCAAGAAGCTCGCGCTGTTCGAGGTGCCGGGCGAGCGTGTGATCGCAATCCTCTCGGCGGGAAACCTGGCGACGACGCAGGCCGTGATCACCATGATCCGGCAATACACCAAGCATAAGCAGGATCTTTCGACCGGGGCGGAGAACCGCGACATCCTGGCGGCGCGCACCATGTTCGATGTCGCGCAGATCGTCGGCGGCGTCCTGCGCGAGGTCGTGCGCGCCAACCGCGCCTTCGTCGAGCCCTATGGCGACCCGAACGGCTCGTTTCTGGTCGCTGGACAGATCGCCGGCGAGCCGCACCGGCTCTTCCAGGTCTATTCGGCCGGCAATTTCGTCGAAGCCTCCGGGCGCACGCAGTTCCTCCAGCTCGGCGAGACCAAATACGGCAAGCCCATCCTCGACCGGGCGCTGCAGGAGGCGAGCGGGCTCGACGAAGCCGCCAAGCTCGCGCTGCTTTCCTTCGATGCGACGGTGCGCTCGAACCTCTCGGTCGCGCCGCCGATCGACCTCTTGCGCTACGAGGCCGACAGCTTCTCGACCCGGCACCTCGCCAAATATGACAGCCATCACCCCTATTGGGCCGATCTGCGCCAGCGCTACAGCGACGGGCTCAGCGCGCTGGTCGCAAGCCTGCCGGCGCCGGACTTCCCCGCCTGACTACTGCAGCAGCGCGACCATCGCCGCATAGCCGCGGCGGCGCGCGTGTTCGAGCGGCGTGGTCCCCTCGCGATCGGCGAGGTCGCGGCGTGCGCCGGCCGCGACCAGCGCCCGTACCGTCTCGACATGGCGCGGCCCGCCATTCCCAAGGATCACCGCCTCGATCAGGGCGGTCCAGCCGAGATTGTTGACATGGTCGAGCGGCGCGCCGGCGGCGATCAGGTCGCGCACCACGCCGTCATGGCCGAGATGAGCCGCCGCGATCAGCGCCGTGCCGAGATAGGGGCTGGTGATTGCGCGCGGATCGCCGCCGATGGCGAGCGCGGTGCGCATGGTCTCGATATCGTCGGCGACCGCCGCGATAGTGATCGCGTCATAGGCGCGGCCGTCGAGCGCACGCGCATCGGCGCCCGCCTTCGCTAGCTCGCGCATCGCCTCGCGCTGGCGGGCGTGAGTCGCGACATGCAGCGCGGTGCGACCCTGGCCGTCGCGGACTTCAAGGCCGCGCCCAGCCGCAACCGCTTGCCGGAGGGCCGGAAGATCGCCGCGATAGGCCGCCAGATGCAGCCCGTCATAGGCGGAGATCTCAGCCGGCGACGGCGGAACCTGGGCGCCGGCAGTCCCACCCGGGCTCATCGTCAGAGCGATAAGCAGCGCCGAAAATCCATTTCGGCAAACGTTCGCCCCGCGTCGTTTCGTCTCAGGCATCTGGTTACAGCCTCCATTTTCGCGCAAACGGCGCGAAAAATCGCACTCTGCCCAAATTAAGGTCAGCCTTGCTGCCCCTTCCCCCTTGCAGGCCAAGCCGGAGCGCCCTATCTCCTGTGCACCGCAGCAGAGATGTTGCGGCGCCCTCCTTGGGCGTTTCCTCCCTAGACTTGGGCCTGCGCTCCGGCGTGGGCCTTTTTCTTTGCGCGGAAGGCTAGCGCGGCCGGCAGCGGCCGCGCAACGATCAGTCGATCGCGATCATCACATCGGAGGCCTTCACGACGGCGTAGGCCTTCTGCCCGACGGCGAGCCTGAGCTCGTCGACCGCGGCATTGGTGATGGCCGAAGTGACGATGGCGCCGCCGACATCGAGCTTCACATGAGCGGTGGTCGCGCCCTTCACGATCTCGATGATGGTGCCCTTGAGCTGGTTGCGGGCAGAAATCTTCATGCTGGTCTCCTCGACCTGACATCCTCGCGAGACCGCATCAGGCGGACTCGACCTTTGGTCACTCACCGTTATATTCGGCTGCACATAGCGACAGCAACCGCAGCGAGGATCGCCCTATGCCATCGAACCGCCGAAACGTGTGCTCCGGTTTCCTGGGCTTCACCGCCGCACTGCTGATCGGCGTCGCCTCCTTCACCGGCCCGGCCCTCGCCCAGAGCAAGGAACTGGTGATCTTCGCCGCCGCGAGCCTGAAGAACGCGCTCGACGAGGCAGCGGCCAACTGGGTCAAGGAAAGCGGCAAGCCGGCGCCGAAGATCTCCTATGCGGCGAGCAACGCACTGGCGAAGCAGCTCGAGCAGGGCGCGCCGGCGGATCTCTTCCTCTCGGCCGATCTCGACTGGATGGACTACGCCCAGCAGAAGAACCTGATCGTCAAGGACAGCCGAGTCAGCCTGCTCGCCAACCGGATCGCGCTGATCGCGCCGTCCGATGCCAAGACCACCGCGACGCTTGCACCGGGCGTCGACCTCTCTGCCGCGCTCGGCCAGGGCCGGCTCGCCATGGGCAATGTCGATTCGGTTCCGGCCGGCAAATACGGCAAGGCGGCGCTGGAGAAGCTCGGCGGCTGGGACAAGGTGAAGGACAAGGTGGCTCAGGCCGACAATGTCCGCGCCGCCTTGCTCCTGGTCTCGCGCGGCGAGGCGCCGCTCGGCATCGTCTACACCACCGACGCCGCCGCCGATCCGAAGGTCAAGGTGATCGCGACCTTCCCGGAGGATACCCATCCGCCGATCATCTACCCGGTCGCGATCACCAAGGATTCCACGAATCCTGACGCACAGGGCTTCCTGACCTATCTGCGCGGCAACGGCGCCAAGGCCAGCTTCGAGAAACAGGGCTTTACGGTCCTGAACAAGCCCGCCTCTTCTTCGTGAGACCTCCTCCGCAAAAGGCCGGTCGCCTGGGCTCCTCCCTTCCCCCTTGTGGGGAAGGGTTGGAGATGGGGGCGGTGCCGCTTGGTGACTGGCGGCAGAAATGGGGCTCGGCAGCAGCGATAGCGCTATCTCGTTCCGCCGATCGTCCCGGCTTTGCGCCCCCCACCCCTGCCCCTCCCCACAAGGGGGAGGGGTTTCCTGCGCCTCGTCCAGTTTCGCAGAGGATTCCGTGAGGAATTGCCCGTGAGCGACTGGCTGACGCCGGAGGAATGGACGGCCGTCCGCCTCAGCCTGATCGTCGCCACCACAGCCATGCTGGCGAGCCTCCCTCTGGGGCTCGCCGTGGCCTGGCTGCTGGCGCGCGGGCGCTTCTGGGGCAAGTCGCTGCTCGACGCCGTCATCCACCTGCCGCTGATCCTGCCGCCGGTCGTCACCGGCTATCTGCTGCTGATCGGCTTCGGCCGGCGCGGACCGATCGGCCAGTTCCTCTATGACTGGTTCGGCATCGTCCTCTCCTTTCGCTGGACGGGCGCGGCGCTGGCCTGCGCCGTGATGGGCTTTCCGCTGATGGTCCGCGCGATCCGGCTCTCGATCGAGGCGATCGACCGCAAGCTCGAGGATGCGGCGGGAACGCTCGGCGCCGGCCCGTTCTGGGTCTTCCTGACGGTGACGCTGCCGCTCGCTCTACCCGGCATCCTCGCCGGCATGATCCTGTGCTTCGCCAAGGCAATGGGCGAGTTCGGCGCGACCATCACCTTCGTCTCCAACATCCCCGGCGAGACGCAGACCCTGCCCTCGGCGATCTACACCTTCACGCAGGTGCCCAACGGCGATGCCGGGGCGATGCGGCTGACTCTGATCTCGATCACGATCTCCGTCGCGGCGCTGTTCGCCTCGGAATTCCTGGCGCGGCTGGTCGGCCGGCGGATCGCCGTCGAATGAGCGCGGTCATCGAGGTTTCCGTGGCGCACCGGCTGGGCGCCTTTTCGCTCGATGCCGAATTCGCTTCGGACGGGCGGCTGACGGCGCTGTTCGGCCGCTCCGGCTCGGGCAAGACCTCGCTGGTCAACGTCATCTCCGGCCTGATCCGGCCGCAGGCAGGCCGCGTCGTCATCGACGGGCGGGTGATGCTCGACAGCGCCGCCGGCATCTTCGTGCCCAAGCACAAGCGCCGCATCGGCTATGTCTTCCAGGAGGCGCGGCTCTTCCCGCATCTCTCCGTCAGGCAGAACCTGCTTTATGGCCGCTGGTTCGCGCCGAAAGCGGAGGATGGCGGCAGCAAGCTCGACGACGTGCTCGATTTGCTCGGCATCGGCCACCTCCTGCAACGGCAGCCGGGCGCGCTTTCCGGCGGCGAGAAGCAGCGCGTCGCGATCGGCCGCGCTCTGCTCGCCAAGCCACGTCTCCTGCTGATGGACGAACCGCTCGCCTCGCTCGACGAGGAGCGCAAGGCCGAGATCCAGCCCTATATCGAGCGCCTGCGCGACGGCTTCGGCATTCCGATCATCTATGTCTCGCATTCGATCGCGGAGGTGGCGCGGCTGGCGACACATCTCGTCATCCTCGACCAGGGCAAGGTCTCAATGAGCGGCCCGACCGCCGAATTGATGTCCCGCCCCGACGTGCCGATCCTCTCCGCCTCGGCGGAGGCCGGCGCCATCCTCGACGCGCGCGTGCTGCGCCACGAGCCGGAGCACGGCCTGACGATCCTGGAGACCGCAGCCGGGCCATTGCAGATCGCGCGCCGCAAAGTGCCGGAAGGGGCGGCGCTGCGCGTGCGCATCCTCGCCAGCGACGTGATGCTCAGCTTGAAGCCGCTCGACGGGATCAGCGCGCTCAACGTCCTGCCCGGAACGGTCTCGGCGCTCGGCGCCCGGTATGGCGATGGCGGGGCGCTGGAAGTGAGGCTCGATTGCAATGGCGCCGGCCTGCTCGCCCGCCTCACCGTGAAATCGGTCGAGCAATTGCAGCTGAAGCCCGGCAGCCCGGTCTATGCGGTGATCAAGAGCGTCTCGATCGATACGCCCTAGGCGCTCAGGCCTTCTCGCTGGGCTCGCGCACTGGAGCCTTCGGCGAGACTGCCGCACGCAGCGCAGCGATCTCCGCCGCCCCTGCCCCCAGCGCCTTCGCCTCGATGGCGCGATAATTCGCGACGATCTCGCGACCGAGCGGCGTCAGATGCGCGCCGCCGCCCTTTGCTCCGCCGGGCTGGGCCTCGACCAGTGGCGAGCGAAAGATGCGATTGAGATCGTCTACCAGGAGCCAAGCACGGCGATAGGACATCTTCATCGAACGGCCGGCGGCGGAGATCGAGCCGGTCTCACCGATCGCCTCCAGCAGCTGCACCTTGCCGGGGCCGAGGCGTCCGCCCGGCGTAAAGTCGAGCCGGAAGCTGAAGCGCGTCGCCGGCAGGGACTGGTCAGCCTTCGACAAGGGCAGCCCTCCGATGCCGCGCGCGCTCAGTAGAGCCGCGTGCGATAGGCCTCTTCCAGATTGGCGTCGGCCTCGGCGGCGTCGACCGCCCTGGTCTGCTCGGCGACGATGCGGCCAAGAGTCGGGAAGCTGGAGCGCTCGACCTGCGCCTCCTGCGCCCAGAGCTTCGAGCGGAGCAATGCCTTGCCGCAATGGAAATAGGCCTCGTCGACCTCGACGATCAGGCCGAGCTTCGGCGCCTTCTCCTGCATGGCCATCGGCTCCAGCAGCGCGGCGTCGGTCGTCATCCGCGCTCTGCCATTGACGCGCAGGGTCTCGGTGATCCCCGGCACGAAGAAGACCAGGCCGACGCCCGGCGAACTCAGCACGTTGCGGAAGGAATCGATCCGGTTGTTGCCGCGGCGATCCGGGATCAGCAGCGTCCGCTCGTCGAGCACCTCGACGAAGCCCGGCCCGTCGCCACGCGGACTGGCATCGACCCCGCCCTCGCGGTCGGCGGTGGCCAGCACGAGAAAGGGCGAAAGCGCAATGAAGTCGCGGCAGAACCTGTCGAGCCGGTCGAGCACTTTCTTCTGCACGACCAGGGATTCCTCGCCGACGATCGCACGCAGCTGGGTTGCATCATCGACCGTGGTGCCGGGCTTCTGGCTGATCGCGCTCATCTCAAGTCTCCAAAGGCGTGCCGACCCAGCCGGCGAAGCAGCCATAACATGGCTTCGAAATCGGTCGAAGCCTCGGCACAACCTTCAGGTGATGCGCCGGACGCTGTCGGCGATCTCGTCCGGCTCGAACAGGCGCTTCCAGTCCGGCCGGAGGATCGTCTCCTTGCCGAAGACGATCGCCTTGTTGCAGGCGTCGGAGAACACGCCCTGGACCTCGCCGAAGGTCACCGCTGCCAGGATGTTCATGTGCCCAAGAAGGAAGTCGCGCGCCGCCTCGCGCGGCACGCCGCGGGCGATCGCCTCCTCCATCGCCTCGCGCATCGCGTCGAGCAATGTGGCACAGACGGTTTCGGAGAGGCCCGGCTCGAGAATCGCCATCTGCTCGACGGTGACGCGGTGCGAGCGCATCACCGGCGCCCAGATCGCCCGCGCGACCTCCTCGCCAACAGCGTAGTGCGCCTCCGGCCCCTGCATCAGCGCATTGACGATGTGCTGCTTCGCCGCGATGCCACCGAAATGGTCGGCGCGCGCCGCCTCCTCCGTTTCATCGTTGAAGATCGGCGGATGGCAGGGATGGGTGACGAAATAGGTGATGTCGGCTCGCTCGGGCAGATGGCCGGCATGAGGCGCCGCGGCGTCGAGGATGACGACGATCGTCCCGGCTGCCAGCTTCGGCACGAGGCCGGCCGCGACAGCGCCAACGGCGGTATCCGGCACCGCCAGGATCACGACATCCGCCCCCGCGATCGCGGTATCCGGCTCGATGCAGGCCGCACCGAAGGCTTCGCGGATGCGGTCCTGGCCGGCCGGGCTGATCTCGACATGGCGCGTCTCGAAGCGCGAGCGGGCGAGATTGCGGCCGAGCCGCATGCCCATCTTGCCGCCGGCACCGAACAGTGCGACCACCGTCATCGTTGTCCTCCCGCATCCGCGCGTCCGCTGCCGACGCTCTCCGACAAGCTCGCAGGGCTTTCCACTGGACGTCAACGCCGGCGTTCCCCTGCTTGCATGCTGCCGTTGTCCTGCTGGCGCATGGGTCGCCCCTCAATCTTGCATGCAAGATGATGCTTTAGATTGACGCCCCCGAACGATGACGGGATAGTCGGCGCCCTTGTCACGCATCCGGATCACCATGCCCCGTCCGACGCCGTCCACCGCCCTCGAACGCCTGCGCGTGCTCGATTTGACGCGCGTGCGCGCCGGACCGACCTGCGCCCGCATCTTCGCCGACTTCGGCGCCGACGTGATCAAGATCGAAAGCCCGCCGGGTGTCGACCCCAACGAGAACATGAGCGGACCGCGGCATGGCTATGACATGCAGAACCTGCACCGGAACAAGCGCTCGCTGACTCTCAACCTGAAGAAGGAACCGGCCAAGGCGATCCTGCGCAAGCTGATCGCCGATGCCGACCTCCTGGTCGAGAACTTCCGGCCGGATGTGAAGGAGCGGCTTGGCCTCGATTTCGAGACGCTGCACGCCCTCAATCCGCGCCTGATCCTGGTCTCGATCTCCGGCTTCGGCCAGAGCGGGCCGTACCGGTTGCGCGCCGGCTTCGACCAGATCGCCCAAGGCATGGGCGGGATGATGTCGGTCACGGGCCTGCCCGGCCAGGGTCCGGTGCGCGCCGGCATCGCCGTAGCCGATTCCGCTGCCGGGCTCTATGGCGCGATCGGGGCGCTGGTCGCGCTGCAGGAGCGCGCTGTCTCCGGCAAGGGACAGTGGGTCCAGACTTCGCTGCTCGAAGCGCAGATCGGCATGATGGACTTCCAGGTCGCGCGCTATCTGGTCGAGGGCAAGGTGCCGCCGCAGGCCGGCAACGACCATCCCTATGCGACGCCGATGGGCGTCTACGCGACCCGCGACGGCCACATCAATCTCGGCGTCGGCGCCGAGGGGCACTGGCGCTCCTTCTGCGGCGCGATTGGCCGGCCCGAGCTCGCGACCGATCCGCGCTATGACAATATGGAGAAGCGCTTCGCGGCGCGGCCGGAGCTGCGCGTGCTGCTCGAGGAGATCATGTCGACGCAGGACAGCGCCTACTGGCTCGACGCCTGCGAGAAGGCTTCGGTGCCGGCCGGGCCGATCTATGCGGTCGATGCCGTCTTCGACGATCCGCAGGTGCAGCACCTCGGTATCGCGCAGCCGGTCAATCACCCCGCGATCGGCGACATCCGCGTCGTCGGCCAGCCCGTCAGCCTGTCGCGCACGCCCTCCAGCATCGCGACGCCGACGCCGGACGCCGGCGACCACAACCTCGAAATCCTCACCGAGCTCGGCTTCGACGAGGCGGCCATTGCCGGCCTCAAGGCCGAAGGCGCGATCTGAAAGGCATCCGATGAACGACGAGATTCTCTACGACGTCGCCGATGGCGTCGGCACGGTCACGCTCAACCGGCCGCAGGCGCGCAACGCCTTGACCTTCGCCATGTATGAGGGGCTGGCCGAAATCCTCGGCAATCCCGAAAAGCACGGCGCACCGAAGGTGTTCGTCGTCACCGGCGCCGGCGAGAAGGCCTTCGCCGCCGGCACCGACATCTCCCAGTTCCGCCAGTTCAAGACGGCGGAGGACGCCCTCGCCTATGAGAACCGGATCGAGCGGGTGATCACCACGATCGAGAGCTGCCCGGTGCCGACCATCGCGGCGATCGCTGGCGCGGTCACCGGCGGCGGCGCGGCGATCGCCTGCGCCTGCGACCTCCGGATCGCGACGCAATCGGCCCGCTTCGGCTTCCCGGTGGCGCGCACGCTCGGCAACTGCCTGTCGATGGCGAACTATGCCCGCCTCGCCAGCCTGCTCGGCCCGGCCCGCGTCAAGGACATCATCTTCACCGCAAGGCTGGTCGAGGCAGATGAAGGCCATCGCATCGGCCTTTATAACGAGCTCGTCGCCGACCATGCCGCCCTGATGGCGCGGGTGAAAGAGTTGGCCGAGACGATCCGCGGCCACGCGCCATTGACCATGCGCGCCACCAAGGAGGCGCTGCGCCGGCTGACAGTGGCGGCAAGCGCCGATGTCGACGGCGATGACCTCGTCACCCTCTGCTACACCAGCGCCGATTTCCGCGAGGGCATGGAAGCCTTCCTCGGCAAGCGCACGCCGAACTGGCAGGGCAAATGAGCGAGACCATCGGCTTCATCGGCCTCGGGCTGATGGGCGCGGGCTTCTGCAAGCGCCTGATCGCGACGGGTCGCAGCGTCATCGGCTACGATCTCGATCCGGCCCGGCGGGCTGAAGCCGAGGCGCTCGGCGTCGCGCTTGCCGCCTCCCCGGCGGAGGTGGCCGAGCGCGCCAATCCCGTCTGCATCGCCGTGACCACCACCAAGGCGGTGCAGGCGGTGGTAACAGGCGAAGGCGGCATCCTCTCTGCCAAGACGCGGCCCGGCGCGGTCGTCATCGACTTCTCGACCACCGAGATCGCCGTGACCAAGGCGCTCGCGGCGAAGCTGGCGCAAGCCGGCATCGGCTTCATCGACGCGCCCGTCTCAGGCGGCCCGCCGGCAGCCGAAGCCGGCAAGCTCGCGATCATGGCTGGCGGTGCGCCGGAGGCGATCGAGGCGGTACGGCCGCTGGCCGAGAGCCTCGGCCTCTTCACCCATATGGGCGCGGTCGGCGCCGGCCAGGCGACCAAACTGGTCAACCAGGCGCTGTGCCTGACCAATTATGTCGTCGTGGCGGAATCGCTGCGGCTCGCGGAAGCCTATGGCGTCGACGCCGACAAGATCCCGGCGGCGCTGGCGCCCGGCCTCGGCAACTCGGCGGTGCTGCAGGCGATGATGCCGCGCATGGTCGCGCGCGATTTCGCGCCGAAGGGCTATGCCCGGCAGGTGCTGAAAGACCTGGAGATGCTGATGGAAGCCGGGCGCGAGCAGCATCTCGCCATGCCCATGGTCGCCCAGGCGACGACGCTCTACCGGATGCTGGTCGCGCAGGGCCATAGCGAGCTCGACGCGATCGCTGTGCTGAAGATGCTGCCGGAGGTTGGGCAGGCGCACTGACGAGACGCTACTCTCGCATAGGCAACGACAGATTGGACATCCGCGGGATCCCCTCTCCCGGGTGGGAGAGGGGTAGGGGTGAGGGACCGCCGCCGGTAGTTAGGGCGAAGCGGGACGACGGCGCCTTATACGGTTGGGGCAGGCCCTCATCCCTGCCCTTCTCCCACACGGGAGAAGGGTTCCCCGCTCCCTTCATCTAGGCTCCCGCCTCTCCCCTCTCTTTCAGCGCCGCGACGAGCCCGGACAGTCCATTGCGGACATGCTCGCGCAGACGCTGGCTCGCCAATGCGGCATCGCCAGCGGTGAGCGCCGCCAGGATCTGCTCATGCTCCTGGATCGCCATCTTCCAGCGCTTCGGCCAGAGATTCGAGGAATAGCGGGCCCGGTCGACCCGGAGCGCCAGCAATTCCCAGATCCAGAGCAGCACGGGGTTGCCCGCGAGCTCGATGATGCGGCGATGGAAGGCCTTGTTCGCCTCGAAATAGCCGGGCAGCTCGTCGCGGGTGTGATGCAGCATCATCCGGTAGTGCAGCATGCCGATCTCGGCGACGGCCTCGTCGGTGGCGCGCGCGGCCGCGAGCTCTCCAGCCAGCCCCTCGATCGTCGAAACGACGTCGATCAACGCCTCGATTTCGCCGACATCGAGCTCGGCAACCACTGACGATTTGTTAGGCAGCGCACGCAGCAGGCCATCCTGGGTCAAAGTCTTGATCGCTTCGCGCACCGGAGTGCGCGAGACGCCGAGCTGCAGGCAGAGCTCGCGCTCGTTCAGCTTGGCGCCGGGCGCCAGCGCGCCGGTGACGATCAGGTTGCGCAGCTTCGCGACCGTGCTGCCATGCAGAGCGCCCTTGCGCCGGCCCGGTTCGGGTTGCGGAACCTGAGCGAGAAGCGCTGCGAGCGGGGTCGTGTCGGCCGGACTATCCATGGCTCCTGTATATCGCGCCGCCAGCCCGCTGTCGAAAAATTCTTGCATGCAAGAATTCAGCCCCCTAGAACGGAGCCGCCGGATAGCCGGCATCCTTTCCGCAATCCGGACAGCGCCATGCACATCGTCGACCTCTCCATGCCGATCGCGCCGCATTTCCGCTGGCCGGTGGAGCTTTCGATCAAGGGCGACATCGCGGCGGGCGACCAGTTCAGGGTCTCGAAGATCAACGGCCCCTGCCACGGCTTCTCGCATGTCGACGCACCCGCCCATTTCGTCGCCGGCGCGCCGACGATCGAAGCGACGCCGCTCAGCCAAGTCGTCGGGCCCTGCCGCGTGCTCGACCTCAGCGGGCGCCCGGCCAATGAGCCGATCGGCCCCGAGCACCTCGCCGCTGCCGATCCCGGCGGCGCTGACGGCGAGATCCTGCTGCTGGCGACCCAGTGGAACGACCGGCGCGATTACAACGACAAGAGCTTCTGGACCGAAGCGCCCTGGCTGACGCTGGAGGCCGCGCAATGGCTGGCGGAGCGCAAGCCGACAGCCGTCGCCTTTGATTTCCCGCAGGACTACCCGATCCGCCTCCTGCTCGAAGGCAAGGAGGTGCCCAAGCCCGAGCATGTGACGCACCACGTCCTGCTCAGCCATGGCGTCACGCTGATCGAATACGTCGTCAACACCAGCAAGCTTGAGGCGCCGCGCAACCTGTTCTCGGCGGCGCCGCTGCTGATCCCGAATGCCGACGGCGCCCCCGCCCGCATCTACGTCATCGAAGGCCTGCCGGTCTGACGACCGCCGCCCTGCCCTGTCCAAACGAAAGCGACTCCAGTGAACATCGAGAACCTGTTCGCGCTGAAGCCCAGCGCGCCCGATCGCGTGATCTCCGCTGCGCTGGTCGGCGCCGGCGAGTTCGGCGCGAGCTTCATCGGCCAGGCCCGGCGCGCGCCGCATATCGAGCCGCGCGTCGTCTGCGATCTCGATATCGGCCGCGCCCGCAAGGCGGCGCTTGCCGGCGGCCTGAGCGAGACCGAGATCGTCGATTGCCATAGTGCCGCCGAGGCCAAGGCCGCGCTCGGGCGCGGGCTGGTCGCGCTGATCGGCGATGCTGCCCATCTCGAAGGGCTGCCCGTCGATGTCGTCGTCGAGGCGACCGGCGATCCGGAAGGGGCGGCGATGACCGCGCTCGCGGCGATCGAGGCCGGGCGCCATCTCGTCATGGTGACCAAGGAGGCCGAGTGCATCATCGGCCCGATCCTGGCCCATCGCGCCAGGCAGAACGGCGTCGTGCATACCCCGGTCGACGGCGACCAGCCGAGCCTGCTGATCGGCCTGATCGGCTGGGCCCGCCTGCTCGGCCTGCCGATCGTCGCCGCTGGCAAGTCGTCCGAATCCGATTTCGTCTGGGACCCCGAGGCCGGCACCGTCACCGCCTGGGAAAAGGCCGTGCCGGCAGCCGATTTCGCCGCGGCTTTCGGCAAGCTCGGCAGCGACCCGCTCAGCCTGCTCGACACCCGCGCCAAGCTGCCCTTCCCGCGCGCTACCGTACCCGATCTCTGCGAGATGGGGATCGTCGCCAACCATACCGGGCTGATGCCTGACGTGGCTGCGATGCATGCACCGATCGCGCGCACGACCGAACTGCCGAGCCTGTTCCGCCCTGCGTCCGAGGGCGGACTGCTCGCCGGCACGGGCCGGGTCGACATGTTCAACTGTCTGCGTCGGCCGGACGAGCTCTCCTTCGCCGGCGGCGTCTTCGTCATCGCCGAGACGCCTGATCTCGCGACCGGCAAGCTCTTTGCCGGCAAAGGCATCCCGTGCTCGCCGGATGGCCGCTATGTCCTGCTGCACAATCCCGTGCACCTGCTCGGGGCGGAAGCGCCGATGTCGGCGCTCTCGGCCGCACTGCTCGGCCAGTCGACCGGCGGCGCCGAGGTGCTGCCGCGCGTCGACCTGACGGCGCGGGCAAGCCGCGATCTCAAGCCCGGCGAGACGCTGACGATGGGCTATCGCCACGTCATCGAAGGGCTGGAGCCGCAATTGACACCCGCCCGCCCGCTCGGGCCGAGCGAGCCCGTCCCCTACTACCTCACTGCCGGCCGACCGGTTGTACGCAAGGTGGCGCGCGGCGCCGTCGTCACCTGCGCCGACATCGCACTCGACGAGAGCACGACGCTGGTTCGCCTGCGCCGCGAGCAGGACGCGCTGTTCAACCCCGGCGCGCTTTGACTTTGCGGCAACATTCTGTATGCAGCATACAACACTCAGACAGAACTAATCGCAGGCGGGCAACCGCTGAGGAAACGATCGGGAGGCAGGATGACGGGCGCGAGCACCGGACCGGCCGGGCACGGCCCGAACCACACCTGCCTTCCAGCGCAGCGGAGCTGAGCCATGGTGGCAAGCTCCGACCAGCGCGATCGCTTCCTCGCCTCCGGCGTCGATGACGATCTGCCGATCATCGACGCCCACCACCACTTCTTCGATCTTGCCCGCAATTATCACCCCTGGCTGAGCGACCACCCGGTCGCCTTTCGCTATGGCGACTACAGCGCGATCAAGCGCGACTTCATGCCGGCCGACTACCAACAAGCCATCGCCGGGCACCTCATCGTCGGCAGCGTGCTGATGGAAGGCGAATGGGACCCGCGCGATCCGATCGGCGAGATGCGCTGGGCTTCCGAGGTCGCGCGCGAGCATGGCCTGCCGAATGCCGCGATCGGCCAGATCTGGCTCGACCGCGACGATGTCGGTGAGGTCGTCGCGGCTTATCGCGACATGCCCCTGGTCCGCAGCGTCCGACACAAGCCCAAGGCCGTCGCCCGCGCGGATCACCGCCCGGACTTCGCCGCGCCTGGCTCGATGCGCGATGTCAGATGGCGTGACGGCTATGCCCTGCTGGCGAAAGCGGGACTCAGCTTCGACCTGCAAACGCCGTGGTGGCATCTGGACGAAGCCGCCGAGCTCGCCCGCGATTTCCCCGAGACCACCATCATCCTGAACCATGCCGGCCTGCCGGCCGACCGCAGTGCCGAGGGTCTTGCCGCCTGGCGCGCGGTGCTGGACCGGCTGGCACGCGAGCCCAATGTGGTCGCCAAGATCTCCGGCATCGGCGTGCCCGGACAGGCCTGGACGCTTGAGTTGCAGGCGCCGGTGATCGCAGGCGTGATTGCGGCCTTCGGCGCCGAGCGCTGCGCCTTCGCCAGCAATTTCCCGGTCGATAGCCTCTGTGCCTCGTTCGGCACGATCTTCGACGTGTTCAAGGCCGCCGTCCGCGAGCGGCCGGCGACCGAACGCCTCGCTCTGTTCCATGACAACGCCGCGCGCTGGTACGGGCTCGCCGCCGAGGGAGCCGCCTGATGAAACTCCGCGCCTTGCTCCTGCGCCTGACCGAGGATGTGCTGATCGCCGGCTTCGTCGTGATGATCGCCATGGTCTTCGGCAATGTCGTGCTGCGCTACGCCTTCAGTTCCGGCATCATCTCCTCGGAGGAATTGTCGCGGCTGATCTTCGTCTGGCTGACCTTCGGCGGCGCCTTCCTGGTGGCGAAGGACGGCCAGCATCTCGGCATGACCACCGTCGTCACCATGCTCGGCCGCAATGGCCGCTGGTGGAGCCGCCTGGCGGTCGAGGCGCTCTCGCTGCTCTGCATGGGCATGCTGGTCGTCGGTTGCTGGCAGCAGGGCGTCATCAATATCGAGAACCACCAGCCGGTCACCGGCGTGCCCGTCGCCGTGACCTATCTCGCCGGCCTCGTCGGCGGCATGGGCATCGGCGCGCTTAACCTGATCGCGCTCATGCGGCTGCTGACCGGCCGCATGCCGGATGACGAGCTCGTCGTCGGGGCGGAATCGGAAGAGCTCACCGCCTTCGAGAACCAGCAGGCGGCGGAGAAGCGCTGATGACCGTCTTCATCTTCCTGGGGTCGCTGATCGGCGCGATGATGCTCGGCATGCCGATCGCGATGGCGCTGCTGGTCTGCGGCGTCGCGCTGATGCTGCAGCTCGGCACCTTCGACTCGCAGATCCTGGCGCAG
Organism: Allobosea sp. NPDC003192; assembly: GCF_050275675.1. Classification (NCBI taxonomy): domain Bacteria; kingdom Pseudomonadati; phylum Pseudomonadota; class Alphaproteobacteria; order Hyphomicrobiales; family Alloboseaceae; genus Allobosea; species Allobosea sp. NPDC003192. The sequence goes on along the minus strand of NZ_JBNNPK010000007.1, from coordinate 71,286 downwards.
AACCTGATCGGCGGCGCCGATTCCTTCCCGCTGATGGCGGTGCCGTTCTTCATGCTGGCCGGCGAGCTGATGAACGCTGGCGGCCTGTCGCGCCGGATCATCGCGCTGGCGGTAACACTGATCGGCCATGTCCGTGGCGGCCTCGGCTATGTCGCGGTGCTGGCCGCCCTGGTGATGGCGAGCATTTCCGGCTCGGCCGTCGCCGACACCGCCGCGCTCGCGGCGATCCTGCTGCCGATGATGAAGCAAGCCGGCTACAACCTGCCGCGCGCTGCCGGGCTGATCTCGGCCGGCGGCATCATCGCGCCGGTGATCCCGCCCTCGATCGGCTTCGTCGTCTTCGGCGTCGCCGCGGGCGTCTCGATCACGCGGCTGTTTCTGGCCGGTGTCGTGCCCGGCATCCTGATGGGCCTCGCCCTGATCCTCACCTGGTACATCGTCGCCCGCGACGAGCCGGCCGCCCGCGTCAAGCGCGCGAGCCTGCGGGAGATCGGCCAGGCCGTGCTCGACGGGCTCTGGGCGCTGGGCCTGCCCGTCCTGATCATCGGCGGCATGAAGGCCGGCGTCTTCACGCCGACCGAGGCTGCGGTGGTCGCTGCGGTCTATGCCGCCTTCGTCGGCGGCTTCATATATCGCGAGCTGAAGTTCGGCGATCTGCGCCCGGCTCTGCTCGCGGCGCTGAAGACCTCGGCGGCGGTGATGTTCCTGGTCGCGGCGGCGATGGTCTCGGCCTGGCTGATCACCATCGCCGACATCCCAGGCCAGGTTTCGGCCCTGCTCGGCCCGCTGATCGAATACAAGACGCTGCTGATGCTGGCGATGATGTTCCTCGTCGTCATCGTCGGCACCGCGCTCGACTTCATCCCGACCGTGCTGATCCTGACGCCGGTGCTGATGCCGATCGTCAAGCAGGCCGGCATCGACCCGGTCTATTTCGGCGTGATGTTCATCATCAACAACGCCATCGGCCTGCTGACCCCGCCGGTCGGCACGGTGCTCAACGTCGTCTGCGCCGTCGGCCGTATCCCGATGGACAAGGTCATTCGCGGCGTCATGCCGTTCCTGCTGGCACAGCTCGCCGTGCTGCTGCTGCTGATCTTCGTGCCCGAGATCGTCACGGTCCCGGCGCGCTGGCTCTACGGGCGCTGACGCGCCCGTCCGAACAACAACACAGGGAGGAGACGCTCATGACCATCACCCGCAGGACTGCCCTCACCGGCGCGAGCGCCGGCATCGCCCTCTTCGCCATTGGCCGCCCGGCTCTGGCGCAGGCTACGAAGCTGCGCTTCGCCCATCCGCACCCGGAGGCCGACAGTTGGCACAAGGCGGCGCTGCTCTTTGCCGAGCAGGTCAAGGCCAAGAGCCAGGGCCGCTACGAGGTCCAGGTCTTCCCGAATGGCGCGCTCGGCTCGGACGCGCAGACGATCAGCGCGGTGCGCGGTGGCTCGCTCGACATCTGCCTGACCGGCAACCCGTTCTTCACCGGGCTCGCACCCAAGCTCAACGTGCTCGACCTGCCCTTCCTGATCCAGAGCCGCAAGCATGCGGCGGCCGTGATGGACGGCCCGATCGGCGACGGCCTGCGCAAGGAGCTCGAAGGCTCGAATCTCAAGGCGCTCGCCACCTGGGAGATCGGCTGGCGCAACCTGACCAACAACCGCCGCCCGGTCGCGACCGCTGCCGACCTCAAGGGCCTGAAGATCCGCACCACGCCGAACCCGGCCCATATCAAGGCCTTCCAATTGCTCGGCGCGATCCCGACCCCGATGGCCTTCACCGAGCTCTTCACCGCGCTGGAGACCGGCACGGTCGACGGCCAGGAGAATCCGGTGACGCTCATCCTCAACGCCAAGTTCAACGAGGTGCAGAAGCATCTCTCACTGACGCGCCACGCCTTCACCACCGGCCCGCTGGTGATGAACAAGACCAAATTCGACGCGATGCCGGCCGACATCCAGCAGCTGCTCGCCGCCATCGCGCTCGAATGCGCCGGCATCCAGCGCAAGATGAACGAGGACACCGAAGGATCGAGCCTCGATGCGCTGAAGAAGGCCGGCATGCAGGCAGTCGAGAACCCCGATCGCGACTCCCTGGCCAAGGTCGTCACCGCCGAGGTCGAGAAGGAGTTCGTCGGCAAATACGGCAGCGACGTGCTAGACGCGATCAAGAAGGCGGCGGTCTGACGCTGCGGCTCCCAAACCGTCATGCTCGCCCTTGTGGCGAGCATCCACGTCTTGAACACCGCGTTACATCGGGAAAGACGTGGATGGTCGGGACAAGCCCGACCATGACGGGAAGGGCGTATCAGTCCAGAACCGAATTTCTCCGGTTCATGGGCAAGCTGAGACGAACCCTCTCCATCGGCCGCTATCAAGAGACGATTCTTGGCTTTTTGCGGTGCGCCATGGCGCACCGCCCGACGCAGGCATAGCTCAGCAGGCTCTGAGCAACCGCCTGCCGAGGCCAGCCATGACAACCGCGCGCCAGCTTCACTTGGGGGCCTTCATGCGCCCCGTCAGCATCCATACCGGCGCCTGGCGCTATCCCGGCGCCTACCCCGATGCGAACTTCAATTTCGGCCATCTGAAGCGCTTCGCCAGGAAGCTCGAGGCCGGCAAGTTCGACGCCTTCTTCATGGCCGACCATCTCGCCGTGCTGAACATGCCGGTCGAGGCGCTGAAGCGCAGCCATACGGTGACCTCGTTCGAGCCGTTCACCCTGCTCTCGGCATTAGCCGGCGCGACCGAGCGCATCGGCCTCGTCGCCACCGCCTCGACCACTTTCGACGCGCCCTATCACATCGCACGGCGCTTCGCCTCGCTCGACCATATCAGCGGCGGCCGCGCCGGCTGGAACATCGTCACCACCTCGAACCCGGATGCGGCACTGAATTTCGGCCTCGACGCCCATGTCGACCATGGCGAGCGCTATGACCGGGCGCGCGAATTCTACGATGTCGTCACCGGCCTGTGGGATTCCTTCGCCGACGACGCCTTCATCCGCGATCGCGAGAGCGGGCTCTATTTCAATCCGGATAAAATGCGGCGGCTCGATCACAAGGGCGAGCATCTCTCGGTGCGCGGGCCGCTCAACATCGCAAGACCGCCGCAGGGCTGGCCGGTGATCGTCCAGGCCGGCGCCTCCGAGCCCGGCCGCCAGCTCGCCGCCGAGACGGCCGAGGTCGTCTTCGCGGCGCATGGCACGCTCGCAGCCGGCCAGGCCTTCTATGCCGATGTGAAGGGCCGGATGGAGGCGATCGGCCGCAATCCCGACCATCTCAAGATCCTGCCGGGCGTGCTGACCGTGGTCGGCGACAGCGTCGAGGAAGCGCGCGAGAAGCGGGCGCTGCTCGATTCCTTCGTGCACTATGACAGCGCCATCGCCTCGCTCTCGATCGCGCTTGGCCATGACGCCACCGGCTTCGACCCGGACGGCCCCCTGCCCGACATCCCCGAGACCAATCAGAGCAAGAGCGGCCGCGAGCGGACGATCGCGCTCGCTCGCCGCGAGAACCTGACCGTGCGCCAGCTCGCCCAGCGGCTCGGCGGCTATGGCGGGCTCGCCTTCGTCGGCACGCCGAAGACGATCGCCGACGAGATGGAGCAATGGCTCACCGAGCGCGGCAGCGACGGCTTCAACGTGATGTTCCCCTATCTGCCGGAGGGGCTCGACGATTTCGTCGACAAGGTCGTGCCGGAACTGCAGCGGCGTGGCCTGTTCCGGCGGGAGTATCAGGGGCCGACGCTGCGCGACCATCTCGGCCTGCCGCGGCCGGCCAACCGGCATTTCACCTGAACCAACTTCGACGGCCCTTGTGGCAGGCGGGAAATGCGTCTGTCGCGACAGCCTGTAATCGTGGACGATTTTACCTAGTGTCATCAAACCTTTGGAAAGCCGTTTCATTGACCTCGGAGCGGCGATTGCGAATGATCTGAACATCGGACCGCAGCGATGCGGGCCGGTCGCGGGATTTGCCGGAGCAGCTTGCACCGCGTCACCAAAGCTAAAAGCGCCACGATGCTGTCGTGGGCTCCCGATCGGAGACGCATGATGGTCTACGTGCTCTATTTCGCCACCCGGCAATTGCGGCGGCTCTCCGCCTTCCTGCTCTGGACGCGCAGCTGCCCCCCGCCCTCCGGCCGGCAATAGCCCTCGCAAAATCCGCTTGGGCGGCGCATATCCAGCCTCGACTCTATGGAGGCGAGCCATGTTCCAGGCGGCAACGATCTCGGCCAGCGACAAGCCGGGCTTCTACAGGGAGCTCGTCCAGCAGCTCGAAGGCCTGCTGCATGGCGAGCGCGACGCGATCGCCAACGCCGCCAACCTCTCGGCCCTGCTCTATGACGCGATGCCGCGGCTGAACTGGGCCGGGTTCTATCTGATGCGCGGCGGCGAGCTGGTGCTCGGCCCGTTCCAGGGCAAACCGGCCTGCGTGCGCATCCCGGTCGGGCGCGGCGTCTGCGGCACGGCTGTGGCGCGGCGCGAGTCGGTGCTGGTCGAGGACGTGCACGCCTTCCCCGGCCACATCGCCTGCGACGCCGCCTCGCGCTCCGAGCTGGTCGTGCCACTGATCCGCGACGGCGAGGTCATCGGCGTGATCGACCTCGACAGTCCGGAGCCCGGCCGTTTCGACGCCGACGACCAGGCAGGCATCGAATCGATCGCCAGCCTCTATCTCGAAGCCAGCGACCGCTTCTGACCGGACTCCCGTCATTCCGGGGCAGGCCGTAGGCCTGAGCCCGGAACCCATGAACACCAGTACTTCGGACGAGCCGCGGATCGGTCGGCGCCTCCTTCGCGGAGCGTGGTGTTCATGGATTCCGGGCTCTTTGCTACGCAAAGCCCCGGAAAGACGCGAAGGTCGCCGATCCCACTCGCGCTGCCGACGCTCAGCCCACCCGGCGCGGGTCGGGCTTCGTCCGGTTGGCGCCCTGGCGCTCCAGCATCCAGCCCGGATACTCCTTCGGCAGCGCGCTGACGGCGTCGAGCGCTGCCAGCTCGTCGGCAGTGAACGAGAGCTCGGTCGCGGCGATATTCTCGCTGAGCTGCTCGGGCCGCTTGGCGCCGATAATGACGCTGGTCACCGCCGGCTGGTGCAGCAGCCAGGCGAGCGCCACCTGCGCGACCGAGGCCTTGTGCGCCTCGGCGATCGGCCGCATCACGTCGATGACGTCATAGCCGCGCTCGCGATCGACCGGCGGGAAGTCGAAGCTGGCCCGCCTGCCCTCGCCGCCCTGCTCGTTGCGGCGGTCGTATTTGCCCGAGAGCAGGCCGCCGGCGAGCGGGCTCCAGACCATCAGCCCGACCCGCTCCGAGAGCAGCATCGGCGCAATCTCGCGCTCGAGGTCACGGCCGGCGATGGTGTAATAGGCCTGCAGCGAAGCGATGCGGGCGAGGTGCCGGCGCTCGCAGATGCCGAGCGCCTTGGCGACCTGCCAGGCCGCCCAGTTCGAGACGCCGACATAGCGCACCAGCCCCTGCCGGACGAGCGCATCGAGCGCCTCGAGCGTCTCCTCCATCGGCGTGACGCTGTCGAAAGCGTGGATCTGGTAGAGGTCGACATGGTCGAGCTGGAGCCGCTTCAGGCTGGCCTTGGCCTGTTCGAGGATGTGGTAGCGGCTGGCGCCGGAGCCGTTCGGCCCCTGCCCCATCCGGCCATAGACCTTGGTGGCGACGACGACCTCGTCGCGGGCAATACCGAGATTGCGCAGGGCCTGGCCGGTGATCAGCTCGGAATTGCCCTCGGCATAGACATTGGCGGTGTCGATGAAATTGATGCCGGCATCGAGCGCGGTCTTCACCAGCCCATCGGCCTCCTGCTGATCGAGCCGGCCGATATTGCCCCAGATGCCGGCATCGCCACCTCCGAAGGTCATGGTGCCCAGGCACAGTTCGGAGACGAGCAGGCCGGTCTGGCCAAGCGTTTGATAGCGCATGACGTGTCTCTTTCGACGATAGGATTTTTCGACTGACGCGGCCGCGGCGGGAGCGCCCATATGGCGCGGGCGGCCTCTTCGGAGGATAGGAGCCTGACCCCGCGACGCGCAACGCGTCGGCGCTCACCGTTGCGTGATCAGCCGGCGACGATCAGCTCGCAACGTGCATCGCGGATCACCTGCGCCGTCGCGGCCGGCGGTTGGCGGTCGGTCACCAAGGTCGAGATCTCGCTGAGATGGGCGAGGCGCGCCATGGCGACGCGGCTGAACTTGGTGTGGTCGGCGAGCAGGACCGAACGGCGGGCATTGCGCAGCATGGTGCGCCCGACCACCGCCTCGTCGTCACGGTATTCGAGCAGGTTCCCGGCGGCGTCGATGCCGCCGATGCTGGTCATGTGCAGGTCGCAGCGATAATTCTCGATGAAGGCGGCGGCATGCATGCCGCCGCAGGCTCGGTTCGGCCCGAGCCAGTGGCCGCCGGTGATCAGGATCGAGATCTCCGGGCATTTGTCGAGGATCGCCGCCGCGGCCGTGCTGTTGGTGACGACGCGCAGGCCGCGCGGGCGGCGCTCGGCGACCGCCTTGGCGAAAGCATCCATGGTCGTGCCTGGCGTCATGAACAGCGAAGTTCCCGGCGTCACCAGCTCGGCGGCGGCGCGGGCGATCGCGGCCTTCTCCGTCGCGGTCTCGACCACACGCAGGCCGTAGTCGGTATTCGCCGTCGAGAGATTGGCGCTCGCTCCGCCGTGATGACGTCGCAGCAGGCCACGATCGGCGAGGTCCTGCAGATCGCGCCGGACGGTCTGTGGCGTGACGTTGAAGGCCGAGACGATCTCCTCGATCGCGACATAGCCGCGCTTGCCGAGGATATCGAGAATGTCGGAGTGGCGTTTGCTCAGCGGTTCCATTGCAGGCCTGCTTCAGAGCCGAACCCGGATGGGTTGTATCAACCTATCGATGAAACCGTCTCTACGACCAGTCGCACTGTTTGCGCAATGCGCGTTTGCGAAAATGATGTTGCGAAAGTGAAAGCGTCGGGCATCATCTCCTTCGCCGCGCAACCGGATCCTGCCGGCACGACAGAGAACGAGATCCGGCGGGACGGAATATGCTGACCACGCGGCCAGGGAGCCGGCGGATATCCCGCCATGCGCGCTTCATCCAATCGATCACCCTTTCCGCCCGGGCGGGACAGGCATGAGCGGCCGCAGGATCGTCTGCGTCGGCAACCTCGTCCAGGACGAGGTCTTCGAGGTCGAGGCCCTGCCCTCGGCCGGCATCAAGACCGGCGTGCTTGCTTACGTCGAGCGCTTCGGCGGGCCGGCCGCGACCGCCGCGGTGGCGATCTGCCATCTCGGCGGGCAAGCCGCTTATTGGGGCCGGGTCGGCGCCGATGCGGCCGGCGAGACGGGCCTGCGGCTGCTGCGCGGCCATGGCGTCGACTGCAGCGGCGTCGCGATCCTATCGGAGGGGCGCACGCTGCGGGCAATCGTGCTGGTCGACCGGCGCGGTGAGCGCAGCATCGTCTCAAACCGGCGCAGCCTCTCGCAGGATGCGAGCGTGCTGCCGCAGGACAGGCTGGACCAGGCTGGCGCCGTGCTGGCCGATACGCGGTGGCCGGGCGGTGCAGGAATCGTCCTGGACCGCGCCCATCAAGCCGGCATCCCGAGCGTGCTCGATGTCGATGGCGGCACACCGGAGGACAACCAACGCCTGATCGCCAAGGCCGATCACATCGTCTTCTCGGCCGAGGGCCTGCGCGACTACGCCGGCGACGGGCCGGCCGAGGAGCTGCTCCGGCGCTGCGCCAACGGCTCCGGCAAGGTCTTCGCCGTGACGCGCGGCAGCGCCGGCAGCCTCTGGCTGATCGATGGCAAACTCGTCAGCGTCCCCGCCTTCAAGGTCGAAGCGAAGGACACCACCGGCTGCGGCGACGTCTTCCATGGCGCCTATGCACTCGGGCTCTGCGAGGGACAGAGCCCGGTCGAGGCGGCGCGCATGGCGGCGGCCGTCGCGGCGCTCAAGGCCGAGCGCGCCAATGGCTGGGACGGCATGCCCGATCGCACCGCCGTCCAGGCCTTGCTGGCAACCGGTAAAACACATCCGAACTGAGGTTATGTCGATTGCGCATTGCAACATGGCTTATGTTGCAATGCGCGAAAACGATAATATGACTTGCGATAACGAAAACACCATGCATTGATTGCGAACGTGACGAGGCAGCGGTCCGACCCGCCTCGCCGGAAGCCCGGAGCCCCGCCGGCGCTGTCCGTTTCGAAGCCGTTTTCGAAGGTATGACCCATGGCATGCGCCTCGCTCGCTGAGCTCACCGACGACCTCAAGACGATCGGCGTCGATCTCGCCGGCTCCTCGCCCGACTTCAGCAAGAGCAAGCGTCCGCCGGATGCGATGATCGACCGCTGGGCCGAGACGGCGGCGCTGGCCGAGCCGGAGGCACGCTCGGTCGCGATCTGGGCGATCCGCGAGGCCGCCCATGCCGCCGGCATCGTGCCCGCTTCGATCCAGGAGCTTTATCTCGCCTGCGCTGCCGGCAAATGGTCGGGCAAGACCGTGCCGGCGATGAACCTGCGCGGCTGGAGCTATCACACCTGCCGCGCCGTCTTCCGCGCCGGCCAAGAGCTCGATTCCAAGCTCTTCATCTTCGAGCAGGCGGTGGGCGAAGCGCTCTATGCCCAGCAGCCGCCGCTGGAATACGCCGCGGCGGTGCTCGCCGCAGCGCTGCGCGAGGGCCACACCGGCCCGGTCTTCCTGCAGGCCGACCATGACCAGATCAATGCCAAGGCCTACCTCGCCGACCCGAAGGCCGAGGTGCGCAAGCTCGAAAACATCATGCGCGAGCAGGTTGCCGCCGGCATGTACAGCATCGACATCGACGCCTCGACGGTGGTCGACCTGTCGCTGGCGACGGTCGAGGACCAGCAGCGCGTCAATGCCGAGCTGACCGCGCATTTCACGCAGTTCGTACGCGGCATCGAGCCCAAGGGCGTCTCGATCTCGCTCGGCGCCGAGATCGGCGAGGTCGGCCATGAGAACACCACACCGGAAGAGCTGCGCGCCTTCATGAAGGTCTATCTCGAGGAGATGGCCAAGCGCAGCGCCAAGCTGCCGATCGTCAGCAAAATCTCGATCAACTCCGGCACCTATCACGGCGGCAAGGTGCTGCCCGACGGCACGCTCGCCGACGTCAACGTCGACTACGACCTGCTGAAGACAATCTCGACGATCTGCCGCAAGGAGTACAACATGGCCGGCGCGGTCCAGCACGGCGCCTCGACCCTGCCCGGCACGCAGCTCGCCAAGCTTCCGAAGGCGGAGGCGGTCGAGGTCCATCTCGCACTCGGCTTCAACAACCTGATCTTCGACCACCCGGCCCTGCCGCAGGCCTTGAAGGACCAGATCCGGGAGTACACCTTCGCCAACCATCTCTCCGAAAAGGGAGCGGGCGAGACCGACGCGCAGTTCTTCTACAACACCCGCAAGAAGTCCTGGAAGGTGATGAAGAAGCCGTTCTGGGAGATGCCCAAGGAGGCGGAGACCGCGATCATGGCCTCGCTGCAGGAGATGTTCCGCAACATGTTCACCTGGATGAATGTCGGCGGGACGAGCAAGCTGGTCGACGAGAACACCACGCTGGTCAAGGTCGCGCCGCCCGTGCCCGAGGCCCTGCAAAAGGCTCGCGCGGCCTGAGCCGCGCCTGTTCCGGCGCCCGCAACGACGGATGCGCCGCTGATCAAGAAGACTGCCAAAGGGACAATCAACGGGAGGAAACGCATATGGATCAGCACCGCAGGTCTTCCTTGCTGACGCTCGCGGCGATGGCGCTCGCCTCGGCGATCAGCCTGCCGACGCTCGCGCTAGCCCAGCAGAAAGAGGTTCGCTGGGGCCAGTGGAAGGGCACCGAGGTCGGCGAGAAGTTCATGGGCGAGCTCAAGGCCGCCTTCGAGAAGGACCATCCCGACATCAAGCTGACGCCGGTCGACTCGCCGTTCACCGGCTTCCATGACCGCGCCATCGTGCTGCACCAGGCCAAGAAGCTGCCGGACGTGTTGCTGGTCCAGGTCGACTGGGTCGCCGAATTCGCCGATCTCGGCATGATCGAGCCGATCGACGCGCGCATCGCCAAGGAGCCGAAGGAGTTCTTCGCGAACATCCCCGAGACCTTCCATGCCAAGTGGAAGGGCAAGCAGTACTACCTGCCGATCGAGAGCGGCGCGGTGGCGCTGTTCTGGAACACCGACCGGTTCAAGGAAGCCGGTCTCTCCGGTCCGCCGAAGACCTGGGACGAGTTCGCCGAGTACTCGCGCAAGCTGACCAATCCCGACAAGCGCCAGTTCGCGGTCACCGGCACGCTCCAGGCCGAGCCGCCGACCAACATGACCTACGACATCTACCCCCTGCTGCTGCAGGGCGGCGCGACGATCATGGACCCGGCGACCAACAAGGCCGTGTTCAACAGCCCCGAAGGCGTCGCCGCGATCGAGTGGTACATCGAGCGGATGAACAAGGACAAAGTCTCGGTGCCGGGCGTGCTGAGCAATGGCGAGAAGGAAAAGCGCGCCAACTTCGCCTCCGGCAATGTCGCGATGATGTTCGAAGGGCCGTGGGGCGTCGCCATCCAGAAGCAGCTCAACCCGAACCTCAACTACGACATCGCGCCGCTGCCGAAAGGCAAGAGCACCGGCACAATGGTGCGCGGCTCGCTCAACACCATCAGCAGCCAGGCGCAGGACAAGGATGCGGCCTGGACCTTCATGAAGTGGCTCTCGGGCCCGAAGGGCATCGAGATGTGGGCGAAGGGCACCGGCGGCTTCCCGGCCCGCACCGATGTCTCCAGCCAGGACTGGTTCAAGGAGCGCAAGCTGTTCCAGGCCTTCGTCACGCAGATGGCGCAGCCGAACGCGCAATCGCCGTTCCTGTCGATGCCGAACGCCGTGCAGATGAACAAGGTGATGACCACCGAAATCCAGAACGCGGTGCAGGGCAAGAAGACCGCCAAGCAGGCGCTCGATGACGCGGCGGCCGAGTGGAACAAGGTCCTGGCCGCGGCGAAGTGATCGCCTGACACCATCATTCCCGGCCGGAGATGTTCCGGCCGGTCCCTCTCCCCTCGCTCAGAGCCGGATGCTTGCCTAGCAGGCAGCCAACTCCGCAACGATCGGCGAGTCATGCTGCTGACGCTCAAACGCAAATACCGCGAGGAATTCCTGGCCGCGTCCTTCCTGTGGCCGTCGCTGCTGATCCTCGTCGCGCTCCTGATCTATCCGCTGATCGACGTGATCCGCCTGAGCTTCCACGACAGCAACCTCCAGCGCGAGGTCTGGGTCGGCTTCGGCAACTACATCGCGCTCGCCAATGATCCGCTGTTCTGGCGCGCCTTCTGGCAGACCGTCGTCTTCACCTTCTTCAGCGTGGTGCTGCACCTTGTGATCGGGCTTGGCCTCGCGCTGCTGCTCAACATGAATCTCGACCCGGCCTTCCGCACCCTCGCGCGTGGCCTGCTGATCGTGCCCTGGCTGCTGGCGCCGACCGTAGCAGGCATGATCTGGGTGCTGATGCTGCAGCCCTTCGGCGTGCTCAACGGCCTGCTCGCCTCGCTCGGCATCATCGACGCCAACTTCACCATCTCCTGGCTCGGCGATCCCTCGACGGCGCTCGGCTCGGTGACGGCGATGAATGTCTGGCGTGCCTTCCCCTTCTTCATGGTGATGCTGCTCGCCGGCCTGCAGGCGATCCCTAAGCAGCTCTACGAGGCGGCCGAGATCGACGGCGCCTCGCTGTTCCGGCAGTTCTGGCACATCACCCTGCCGCAACTGCGCGGCGTCATCACCACGATCGTCCTGCTCGACTCGATCTGGACCTTCCGCGCCTTCGACCCGGTCTATGTGATGACCGGCGGCGGGCCGGCGCACTCTTCGGAAGTGCTGGCGACGGCGATCTATTTCGACGGCTTCCAGAAGCTGAAATTCGGCTACGCCTCGGCCGAGGCCGTGGTCATGTTCATCGTGCTGTTCATCGTCAGCGCCATCTATGTCCGCCGAACCATGAGCAACCAGCAATGACCGTCGCCCAGCTCGGCGCTGCCGCGCATACACGCCCCTATCTCGGCAAGATCGGCATTCGCGGGCGCGAGCGCCTGATCAACGCCGCCTCTTACCTCCTGCTGCTGGTCGCGATCGCGATCGTGTTCTTCCCGCTCGCCTGGATGCTGACGGTCTCGGTGCGTCCGAACATCGAGGTGATGCGAATGCCGCCGGAGTGGCTGCCGCAGGTCTTCACGCTGGAAGGCTACCGCAAGATCTTCGCGAGCCCGCGCTATCTCCTCGTCTTCGCCAACACGATGGTGATTTCGCTACTGGTGACCGTGCTTTCGCTGATCCTCGGGGCGATGGCGGCCTATGCGCTGGCGCGCTTCAAATTCGCCGGCCAGCGGGCCGTGCTGATGTTCCTGATCACCACGCAGATGTTCCCGCTGGTGCTGCTCTGCATCCCCTATTTCCGGATCTTCATCACGCTCGGGCTCTACGATACCCGCACCTCGCTGGTGATCGTCTACCTGACCTTCACCCTGCCCTTCTGCATCCTGATGCTGCGCAGCTACTTCATCAACATACCCCGCGACATCGAGGAGGCGGCGATGGTCGACGGCTGCTCGCGGCTGGGCGCGATCTTCCGGACGCTGGTGCCGATGTCCTATCCCGCCTTCATCGGCGCCGGGCTCTACACCTTCCTGCTCGCCTGGAACGAGTTCCTGTTCGCGGTGGTGCTGATCGAATCCTGGGAGAACCGGGTGCTGACCATGGCGATCTACAGCCTCATGGCCGAATTCGTCACCGACTGGAACACGATGATGGCCTTCTCGGTGCTGGCGAGCCTGCCTCTGGTGATGGCCTTCATCTTTCTGCAGAAGTTCATGGTCCAGGGCATGACGGCAGGGGCGCTGACGTCTTAGCGGAGGCTCGCCGTCATTCCTGTCCGTCATGCTCGCCCTTGTGGCGAGCATCCACGTCTTGAACACCGCACTGCTCGAAGGAAGACGTGGATGGTCGGGACAAGCCCGACCATGACGGGAGAGGCTGCGTCTTACCCCACCGGCACCGTCAGCCCCGCCTTGACCCGGTCCATCGCGACGAAGGTGCGGAACTTGCGGATGTTGGCGTCGGCGAAGAAGAGCCGGCGGGTCAGCGCCTCATAGGCCGTCATGCTCGGCACCAGCACGACCAGCATGAAGTCGACCTCGCCGGTGACGTAGTAGCATTGCTGCACCTCGGGCGCGGCGAGGAAGGCACGCTTGGCGGCGTCTATATCCCTGGCCGTCTCGCTGACCAGCTCGATCTCGACGAAGATGGTGATCGGGTGGCCGAGCGCCGCCGGCTCGACGACCGCGACATTGGCGGTGATGACGCCGTCCTTCTCCATCCGGCGGATGCGGCGTTGCACGGCCGGAGCCGACAGCTTGACCTTCTCGCCGATCACGCGCTGCGGCGTGGTGTTGTCCTGCTGCAGGATGGCGAGGATCGCCCGGTCGAAGGCGTCGAGGGCGGCAGCGGTCGGTTCGCTCAAGCACAGCTCCAAGGGCAATGATGGTGAAACAAACTTGCAAGGTTGGCGTGCGATTGCAGCGCCTTTTTCAGGGCGCTTGCAATATCTCTTCACCTGGACATCTCAAAGAGGCAAGCCGTGCTCCTGCTCAACCAGCTCCCGGACTTCCGCCAGCCCCTCCATCCGACCGACGCTGAGACGCTCGGCCCCGCGGGAGCAGACACGATCGCGCGGCATCTCGCCGGCAGAGCCGAATATGCGCCGACGCCGCTCTGCGCCCTGCCAAGCCTGGCCAAGGAGCTCGGCATCGGCGCGCTGCATCTCAAGGATGAGGGCCAGAGGCTCGGCCTCGGCAGCTTCAAGGCGCTCGGCGGCGCTTACGCCGTGACGCGCCTCGTCCTGGAAGCGGCGAGCGAGCGGCTCGGCCGCACGCTCGACGAAGCCGATCTGACCTCGCCCGAAGTCCGCGCCATCGCGGCCGGGATGACCTTCGCCTGCGCCACCGACGGCAATCATGGCCGCTCGGTCGCGCAGGGCGCACAGCTCGTCGGCGCAAAGTCGGTGATCTTTATGCATGCCGGCGTCAGCGAGCCCCGCGCCGCCGCGATCGCCCGCTTCGGCGCGCAGATCATTCGCGTCCCCGGCACCTATGACGATTCCATCGTGGAAGCTGCCCGCGTCGCCGATGAGCGCGGCTGGACGACCGTCTCCGACACCTCCTGGGACGGCTATGAGCGCATCCCCGGCCTCGTCATGCAGGGCTATACCGCGATCATCCGCGAGGCGCTGCGCCAGCTGCCGGAGCCGCCGACCCATGTCTTCGTCCAGGCCGGCGTCGGCGGCATCGCCGCGGCGATCGCAGCGCAGCTGTCGCTGGAGTTCGGCGAGAACCGGCCGGTCTTCACTGTCGTCGATCCGGCTCGCGCTGCCTGCCTGTTCGAGAGCGCCCGCGCCGGACGGCCAACCAAGATCGCCCATGGCGCGCCGACGGTGATGGCGATGCTGGAATGCTATGATCCCTCGCCGCTCGCCTGGCGCGTGCTGTCGCGTGCGGCCGACGCCTTCATGACGGTCGAGGATGCGGTCGCAGTCGAGGCGATGAACCGGCTGGCGCGCCCGGCCGGCAGCGACCCGGCGATCGTCGCCGGCGAGAGCGGCGCGGCCGGCTTCGCCGGTCTGCTCGCCGCGCTGCGCGATCCGCAGGCGCGGGCGGCGCTGAAGCTCGATGGCACCTCGCGCGTCTTCGCCGTCGTCACCGAGGGCGCAACCGATCCGGAGCGCTATGCCGAGCTGGTCGGGCTGACGCCGGCCGAGGTCGCCGGGACGGCAGCGTGATGGCGGACAAGCTCACCCTGCTCTACCAGAGCCATTCGCCCTATGCCCGCAAGGTGCTGGTCTGCGCCCATGAACTCGGGCTGGCCGACCGCCTCGACGTCGTCCATCACGAGACCAGTCCGACCAACCGCAACGATGCCGTCTTCGCGCAGAATCCGCTCGGCAAGGTGCCAGTGCTGCTGACGCCCGATGCCGGCGCGCTCTTTGATTCCGTGGTGATCTGCGATTATCTCGACCGGCTCGCCGGAGTGGGCTCGCTGATCCCGCGCGAGGGTCCGGAGCGCTATTCAGCCCTGCGCTTGCAAGCACTGGCGCAAGGCCTGTGCGATGCCGGCATCGCCGTGCGCTGGGAGACCGAGCGCCGCCCCGAGGCTTTGCGATACCCGCCGCTCGCAACCGGACAAACGACGAAGCTGCTCGAAGCCTATGACTATCTGGAGACGCAAGCCGATCTCGACGGGCGAGTGACGGTCGGCCAGATCGGGCTGGCGACGGCCCTCGCCTGGCTCAGCTTCCGGCGCTTGGCGGATTTCCGCCAACGGGCGCCGAAGCTCGCCGGCTGGTACGACCGCTTCAACCAGCGCCCGTCGATGCGCGCCACGCCCTATGAGGGCGAGACGCAGGACTGAGCCTCAGCTCTCGACCGGCACCATCGCGGCGACGGCCAGGTCGCTGGCGCGCTCGCTCGCGCCCAGCCCTTCGGCGACGCCGAGGCGGTCCGCCAGCGGGCGGTTCTGGCTCATCTTGCGCTTGCCTTCGAGCCGGGTGATCGGGATGCGCAGGCCGACGATGCCGCGCAGCTGCGCCCGCACGAACTCTGGCGGCGCGTCATCGACCGCCCAGCGCTGCGCCCGCGTGCCCTCATGCAGATTGGTCAGGCGCGTCACCGCATCGAGCAGGCGCTCGGGATCGTCGAAGAACTCGGCCGGGCCATAGGCGTGTACCGCCTGGTAGTTCCAGGTCGGCACCACCTTGCCGGTCTCGCGCTTGGTCTCGTACCAGGACGGCGTGACATAGGCGTCGGGGCCGTTGAACAGCACCATCGCCTCGCCGATCGCCGCCTTCTGCCATTGCGGATTGGCACGGGCGAGATGGCCGTGGAGCACGCCGAACTCACCCTCCTCTTCCGAGAGGATCAGCGGCAGCGGCGTCGCGAGCAGCCCCTCGGCCGTAGCGGTCACAAGCGTGGCCAGCCGGCAGGCACGCATCATCGCGTGGATCTCGGCGCGGTCGTCGACGCGGAAGGCCGGCGGCGTGTACATGGTAAGGGTCTCCTTGCAGTTGCCGCCCTCATGCCGCTAATCTGGCCTGCATGGAACGGCCAGTTTCAAGCATTCTCACTGGACCAGTTGAGAACGATCTCGGCGCCCAACGCCGGGTCGTCGCGGCAATCAAGCGCGAGATCGCGGCCGGGGTCCACGCCCCCGGTTCGCGCCTGCCGTCGACGCGCGCTCTCGCGGCCGAATGGGGTCTGTCGCGCACCACCGTCACGGCCGCCTTCGAGCAATTGGCGGCCGAGGGCTATCTCGAAACCCGGCCGGGCGCGCGGGCTCGGGTTGCCGCCGGGCTGGCGCGGCCAGATGCGACATCAGGAAGCGCGCCGGTCTCACGCCCGACCGAACTTTCCGCTTATGGCCAGCGGCTGGCATCGGCCGCGCCAATCCTCTGGACCCCGCAGCCCTTCGCGCTCGATTTCCGTTACGGCGAGCTTGCCGGCGGCGACTTCCCGACGCTGGCCTGGCGGCGAGCGCTGGCTGGTGCTGTGACGAGGCGGCCGGCTCGCCTGCGCTATGGCGATCCGCGCGGCCTGCCGGAACTGCGCACGGCGCTGCAAGGCTATCTCTGGCGCGCCCGCGGCCTGCGCTGCGAGGCCGACGACATCCTCGTCGTCAACGGCTCGCAGCAGGGCTTCGACCTCTGCACGCGTCTGCTGCTCGACCCCGGCGACCGCGTCGTGATCGAGGATCCCGGCTACAATCTGGCGCGCCAGGCCTTCCTGACGGCGGGGGCAGAGCTTTCGCCGCAGCCGGTCGATCGCGAGGGCATGCAGATAGCCGCCCTACCGCCGGCGCGGCTCGCCTTCGTCACACCCTCGCACCAATTGCCGCTCGGCAGCATTCTATCGGCACCGCGCCGGCAGGAACTGCTCGCCTGGGCGGCCCGGCATGGGGCGGCGATCATCGAGGATGATTACGACGCCGAGTACCGCCACGGCGTCGGCCCGGTGCCGCCCTTGCGCTCGCTCGACCAGACCGGCAGCGTCATCTATCTCGGCACCGTCTCGAAGACGCTCTCGCCGACCTTGCGGCTCGGCTATCTCGTGCTGCCGCCGGCGCTGCGCGAGGTCTTTGCCCGGGCCAAGCGCATGGTCGACCGGCATACGCCCGAGCTGGAACAGGCGGCTCTGGCCGAGCTGATCGCGAACGGCGCCTATGAGCGGCATGTGCGCCGCATCCGGCGCCGCAATGGCGAGCGGCGGGTCGCCTTGTTGAAGGCAATGCGCGAGCGGCTGGGCGAGCGCGTCACCATCGCCGGCACCGATGCCGGCCTGCATGTTCTCGCCTGGATCAACGGGCTGCCGCAAACGCGCGAAGCCGAACTGACGGAGCGGGCCGCAGCGGCCTCGCTCGGCCTTTATGGCGTCAGCGGGCTCTATGACCGGCCGGACGATCCCGAGCGCCACGCCGGCCTCGTCATCGGTTACGCAGCGCTCGACGAGGCGCAGATCGCAGCCGGCATCGCGCGGCTGGATGGGTTGCTGCGCGAACTCGGCGTCTAGCCTCAATCCCGATAGACCGGCTCCTCGGCGTCGAGCTGGCGGCGGATCGAGGCCAGGTGCAGGCGGGCCGATTCCGGATCGCCCTCGCGCATCTGCTGGTAGGCCGCCTCGGCGATCGCCGGCTTCACCGGTAACACCTGCCGGCCGGTCGAGAGTGCCAGCGCCTGCACCTCGCAGGCGCGTTCGAGATAATAGAGATCGTCCCAGGCCTCGGCGATGGTCGGGCCGAGCACCATGACACCGTGGTGTTTCATAAAGACGATGTCGGCCTCGCCGACCGCGCCGGCGATGCGGTCGCCCTCGCGCTCGTCGAGGGCGAGGCCGTTATAGTCGCGGTCGAACGCGGTACGGCCATAGAATTTCAGCGCCGTCTGCCCGGCGAAGATCAGAGGATCGCCCTCGGTCATCGAGAGCGCCGTCGCATAGGGCATATGGGTATGGAAGGCGACACGGGCGCGCGGCAGGTTCTTGTGAACGCGGGCGTGGATGTAGAAGGCGGTCGCCTCGGGCTGGCCTTCGCCGGCGACGACATTGCCGTGGAAGTCGCAGATCAGCAGCTTCGAGGCGGTGAGCTCGCGGAAGGCCCAGCCATAGGGATTGACGATGAAGAGGTCGTCATAGCCCGGCACCAGCGCCGAGAAATGATTGCAGATGCCCTCCTCGAAGCCATAGCGCGCCGCCATGCGGAAGCAGGCGGCGAGATCGCGCCGCGCCTCCCAGACCGCATCGGAATCTAGCTTCGGCTGGTTGGGGCCGGCGGAAGCGGTCGCCGGCGTCGCGCCGGCCTTGAGGGAATGTGCCATGAGGCCAGTCTAGGGCCGCTCCGACACGAGGCAAGCGAGCCGCCCTGCGCCCGGCGAAGAGGCCGGCGGTCATACCCGCATATCGGCCGCTGGCTGGGCCGTCCGATCGAGCTTCGGCAGTGACAGCGTCACCCGCAGTCCGCCCTCGGTGCGGTTATCCAACACGATCGAGCCGTCATGCGAGCGGACGATGGCGAGCGCGATGGTCAGGCCGAGGCCCGAGCCGCCGGTCTGGCGGCCGCGCGATTCCTCCAGCCGCACGAAGGGGTGGAACACCCGCTCACGATCGGCCTCGGCAATGCCCGGTCCCTGGTCCTCGACCAGGACGGCGAAGCTGTCGCCGGCATCAGCGATGTTGACCGTGACCGTCTGACCGTACTTCACCGCATTGCCGATGATGTTGGACGCCGCACGCTTCAGCGAGAGCACCCTGCCTTGCACCGGAGCGGAGTTCAGCCCGACCAATGAGACGCGGTGGCCCTGGTCGACATGCTCGTCGACGATCGTCTCGATCACCGAGGCGAGATCGACCGGGCGCAGCGGCTCGCTCGAGGTTCCGCCGCGCAAATAGTCGAGGGTCGAGTCGATCATCGCCTCCATCTCGCCGAGATCGGCGTCGATCAGGCTGCGGGTCGCCTCATCCTCCAGGAATTCGGAGCGGAGCCGCAGGCGCGTGATCGGCGTGCGCAGATCATGCGAGACCGCCGCCATCGCCTGCATGCGCTCGGTGACCAGACTCCGGATACGCTCCCGCATCGTGTTGAAGGCGCGTGCGGCGCGGCGCACCTCCGCTGGGCCGGTTTCGGGAAGGGGCTGTGGCGTCTGATCGAGGCTGAAGCGCTCGGCCGCCAGGGCGAGATCGCGCAGGGGCCGCGTCGCCCAGCGTAGCAGCAGCAGCGCCACCACGACGATGGCGACGGCGAAGCAGATCATGATCGCGGTCAGGCCCCAGTCGAGATGCTGCGAGGCACCGAGCGCGGAGGAGGAGAAGTTGACCCAGGAGCCGTCTTCGAGCTGCACCGAAACCAGCATCATGTGCTTGTAGGCATTGGCCTCGCCGGCGCCGAGCGCGCCATCGTCGGCAAAGCCGACCCGGAAGGATTCCGCCGCCAGCTCCGGTGCAAGGGCCTTGAGCCGCACCTCCATCGCCCGGGTGCGCTCGGTCATCGGGGCAGTGCCGAGGACGAGGCTGACCTTGCTCCAGTGCACTTCGAGGCTGGCGCTCGACAGGTCATGCGCGACGCGGTCGCGTTCCGGCGCCTGCGGCAGGCTGGCGATCGCCCGCTTGATCGAGACGATGCGCTCGGCGAGGCCGCGGTCCTGACCTGCCGTGGCGAGGTTCTCGACGCCGACGCGGTAGGCCCAGTAGCCGAGCAGATGGAAGGCGAGCAGCGCTGCGACCAGGATCAGGATGGCGCGGCTGGCGACCGTATCGGGCCAGAGCCGCTTGGCGAGGTTCGTCAAGCGGGCTGTCCTTGCTGGTGGTCGACCTGCGAGGCGAAGAGGTAGCCGGCGCCGCGAACCGTCTTGATCAACTGGCCCCCGCGCGCATCGGCCTCGAGCTTGCGGCGCAAACGGCTGATCTGGACGTCGATGGTGCGGTCGAACGGGTCGTCGCTCATCCGCGCCTTGGCGAATTGCATCAGTGCCTCGCGCGACAGCACCCGGTTGGCGTGCTCGACAAAGGCGACGAGCAGGTCGAACTCGCCGGTCGAGAGGTCTATCAGCGTCCCCGAAGGCGATTGCAGCTCGCGCCGCCGCAGGTCCATGCGCCAGCCGTCGAAGCTCACGATTGCATTCGTCTGCGTTGTGGTGGCGCCCTGTCTCGCCCTTACCCGACGCAGCAGCGCCCGAATGCGAGCCAGGAGCTCGCGCGGGCTGAATGGCTTGGTGACATAGTCGTCCGCCCCGCCCTCCAGCCCGGTGATGCGATCGCTCTCCTCGGTCCGGGCCGTCAGCATCACGATCGGCACCTGCGAGGTCGTGCGCACGTCGCGGCAGAGCTCGACCCCGGAACGGCCGGGCAGCATCAGGTCGAGCACGATCAGGTCGATGGCGCTGTGCGCCAGCGCCTCCAGCATGGCGCGCCCATCAGGCGCGCCGGTGACCTGATAGCCATGCCGCTGCAGGAAGCGCGCGACGAGCAGCCTGATCTGCGGATCGTCGTCGACCACCAGGATATGGCCGTGGTCGTCGGCGGTCGTCGCGTCGGGACCCGTCTCTGCCTGTGTTTCGGTCGGAATGTCCGTGCTCCCGCGAACGGGCTCCTGCCATCTGATCGCCGGCACAATAGCGCGCCTGCGGTCCGGCCGCCCGCGCCGCTTTGAAACAATTTGTAACGGACGCCCGCAAAACGCCGCTGCTACCCCTGTCGCATCGAAACAGGGGGATGCCGAATCGTGACTTTGGTGAAGGTGCCGTTGCTGATGGCCGTCGCTCTGGTGCTTGGCGCCTGCGCCGCCACGGTCCCAGACCATCTGGCGCGACCGGCCGATCCGAACGTCCGCGTTCCGGCCGTCGGCTACCGTAGCGTGACGGCCGGCGCGGCCAGCTTCCGCCCTGCCGAGCCCAAGGATTGGCGCGAGCTCAACCGCCAGGTCGGGCCGAAATCATGATGCCGCCCGCCGCTCCGACCGCCTTGCTTGCTCCCTCGATTGAAAGGCCTGTCTTGCTCGCTTCGACCAAGCCGAATGTCCGCCGCCTGCTGCGCTGGGGCCTGCTCGCCGGGACCGCGGCCCTGCTCGGTGGCTGCGCCGGCTTCTCGCCGGATGGCGGCATGGCGCCGATCCAGGCCGCAGCCTATGCCGAGATCGGCAAGGAGGTCGTCAAGATCAACGACGACCAGGTCGCGTTGACCGCGAAGGCGCGGGTCGACCAGCTTCTGCGCAAGCCGTTGACGGCGGACGGCGCCGTCCAGGTCGCGCTGCTCAGCAATCGCGGCCTGCAGGCCTCCTTCAACGAGCTCGGCATCGCCGAGGCGCAGATGGTCGCCGCCAGCCTGCCGCCCAATCCGCGCTTCGGCATCTCCAAGCTCTCGGGTCGCTTCGAGGTCGAGGTCGAGCGCCAGATCGTCGGCAGCCTGCTCGCGCTCATCACCTTGCCGGCCAGGGCCGAGATCGCCGGCGATCGTTTCGCGACCGCGCAGTTGCGGGCGGTTGAGGCGGTGCTGCGGCTCGCCGCCGATGCCCGGCGCCAGTACTACCGGGCCGTCGCCGCCAATGCGCAGGTCACCTTCTACCAGGAGGCCAAGGCCTCCGCCGACGCCGCTTCCGAGTTGTTCAAGCGGCTCGGCGAATCCGGCGGCGTCAACAAGATCGACCAGGCTCGCGAATTCGCCTTCGAGGCCGAGTTGACTGTGCAGCTCGCCCAGGCGCGCCAGCTGCAACGCCAGGAGCGCGAGCGGCTGGTGCGCCAGCTCGGGCTCTGGGGCGACGAACTCAAATTCAGGCTGCCCGGAACCTTGCCGCCGCTGCCGCGACTGCAATCGGTCAAGGCGATCGAGGCCGAGGCGCTGCGCAAGCGCATCGACATCCAGATCGCCCGCGCCGAGCTCGACTCCCTCGCGAAGTCGCTCGGCCTCGCCAATGCCACCCGCTTCGTCAACGACATCGACCTGCTCGGACGCCGCACCTATGACCGCGGCCGCAGCATCAACGACCATGGCCATGTCGAGCGCGAATCCAGCCGCAGCAGGACGCTGGAGCTCGAGATCGACATTCCGATCTATGATTTCGGCCAGTCCAAGGTCGCGCTCGCCGAGCAGACCTACATGCAGGCCGCCAACAGGCTGGCGGAGAAGGCGGTCAATGCCCGCTCCGAGGCGCGCGAGGCCTATACCGCCTACCGCGCCAATTACGACATCACCCGGCAGTACCAGAACAACGTCCTGCCGCTGCGCAAGATCATCCAGGAGCAGTCGCTGCTGCAGTACAGCGGCATGCTCAACGACGTCACCGATCTCATCACCGATGCGCGCAATCGCATCCTCTCGAATGTCGCGGCGATCAATGCCCGGCGCGATTTCTGGATCGCCCATACCGACTTCAAGCATGCGCTGATCGGCGGCGGCAGCGGAGGCGGTGGCTCGGCCACGGTCGCAGCCACAGGCGGCGATGCCGGCGGCGGCGGACACTGAGCGAGCGGAAGGAGCGAAACAATGACCACGCTATCGCGCAGAGGCTTCATCGGCACCTCCGGCCTCGTCGTCGCCGCAGCCGGCGCCGTCTCCGGGCGCACGGCCTTCGCCGCCGTGCCCGAGGCTCCGACCATGACCGAGGCGACCATGCAGGCGCCGCTGGTGCCAACGACGGGACCGGACTACCAGCCGGTCGCCACGCTCAACGGCTGGACCTTGCCCTGGCGGATGAACGGCGACTGGAAGGAATTCCATCTCGTCGCCGAGCCGGTGGTGCGCGAATTCGCGCCCGGGATGAAGGGCTATCTCTGGGGCTATAACGGCCAGTCACCGGGGCCGACCATCGAGGCGGTCGAGGGCGACAAGGTCCGCATCTACGTCACCAACAAGCTGCCCGAGAGCACGGCGGTGCATTGGCATGGCCAGCGCCTGCCCAACGGCATGGACGGCGTCGGCGGGCTGACGCAGCCGCATATCCCGTCGGGCAAGACCTTCGTCTACGAGTTCCTGCTGCGGCGCTCGGGCACCTACATGTACCACCCGCATTCGGACGAGATGGTCCAGATGGCGATGGGCATGATGGGCTTCTTCGTCGTCCATCCCAAGGACCCGGCCTTCCGCCGCGTCGATCGCGACTTCGTCTTCCTGCTCAACGCCTTCGACATCGAGCCCGGCTCCTATGTGCCGCGCGTCGCCGAGATGACCGAGTTCAACATGTGGTGCTGGAACAGCCGCGTGTTCCCGGGCATCGACCCGCTCGTGGTGGCTAAGAACGACAAGGTCCGGATCCGCTTCGGCAACCTGACCATGACCAACCACCCGATCCACATGCACGGCTACGAGTTCAAGGTCTCGTGCACCGATGGCGGCTGGGTCGATCCGGCGGCCGCCTGGGACGAGGTCTCGATCGACTGCGCCGTCGGCCAGATGCGCGCCTTCGACTTCGTGGCCGACGAGCCCGGCGACTGGGCGATCCACTGCCACAAATCGCACCACACCATGAATGCGATGGGCCATTCGGTGAAGAACTATATCGGCGTGAACAAGAAGGACCTGGCTAAGCGCATCGCCAGGATCGCGCCCGGCTACATGCCGATGGGCTCGAACGGCATGGGCGAGATGGGCTCGATGGAGATGCCGCTGCCCGACAACACCTTGCCGATGATGACGGGCTTCGCCCAGTTCGGCCCGGTCGAGATGGGCGGCATGTTCTCGGTGGTGAAGGTCCGCGAGGGCCTTGCCAGGAACGACTACAAGGATCCTGGCTGGTTCAAGCACCCGGAAGGCACCGTCGCCTTCGAATACAAGGGCCAGAAGCTTGCCGAGGCGCCGCGAGGCACCTCCCCGGACAGCGGCGTCGAGCCGACCGAATGGCGGGTCAAGGACCCGCGCAAGCCGAGCCTCGGGCCGGACGGTAAGCCCCGGCCGGCAGCCAAGAACCCGCATTCCAAGCACTGAAGACGCCAACCTCCAGCAGGAGAGCCTCATGAAGACAGCATTCAAGCTCGCCGCAATCGCAGTCCTGTTCTCAGCCAGCGCCGCACTGGCAGGCCCGGGCGGAGCCGGCCACGGCCATGGCGACGAGACCGCCTATGGCAAGCCGGGCGATCCGAAGAAGCCGGCCCGCATCATCGCCGTGGCAATGGCCGAGCGCGACGGCAAGATGTCGTTCATTCCCGACCGGATCGAGGTGCGCCGCGGCGAGCAGATCCGCTTCCAGTTGCGCAACAATGGCGAGCTCGACCATGAGCTCGTGCTGGCGACGCTGGAGGAGAACCTCAAGCATGCCGTCGAGATGCAGAAGAATCCCGACATGGAGCATGACGATCCGAACGCCAAGCGGCTTCAGCCGAAGAAGACGGGCGAGATCGTCTGGGCCTTCACCAAGGCGGGCGAATTCGACTTCTCCTGCCTGATCCCCGGTCACCGCGAAGCCGGCATGACCGGCAAGATCATCGTCAAGTAATTCTCAGAGAAAGGAGCATCCCGTGCTCAGGACGACAGCCACCCTCGCTCTTCTCCTCCTCGCCTTCCCGGCCGCGGCTCAGTCGGTCAGCGGCACGGTCACCAAGGTCGACGAGCCGCAAGGCAAGCTCACCATCAATCACGGCGCGATCAAGAACCTCGACATGGACGCCATGACCATGGTGTTCCGCGCCGGCGACCCCGCCATGCTGAAAGGGCTGAAGGCCGGCGACAAGATCAAGTTCGACGCCGACCGGGTCAACGGCCAGATCACCGTCACCAAGCTCCAGAAAGCGAAGTGACCCGCCATCGCGAGGCTGGACCGCGCCGGTCCATCCTCCTGCGCCGGGGCAGCGCCCCGGCGTTGATCCTCCTGGGCGGCCTGTCCACCGCCTTCGCCTCCGATGGCGATTTGCAGCGCGTCCTGCTTGAGCAGGGCTGCGTCAAGCCCCGGATCGAGACCGTGCTGAAGCAAGGCTCGCTGACCGCCTATCGGGCCAATTGCCTCGGCACCTCCCACAAGGTGATCGACATCGTCTGCACCGACCATGGTTGCAGCGCCGCTGCTCCAAGGCGTCCTCAGGCGGAGAGCCAGTGGAGCGAACCCGGGGACAGCTTCAAGCTGGCCTCGCTGCCAACCTCGAACAGCTCGCGCCCGGACTGGAACGGCATGTCGACTGCTACCTCGGCAGAGCCGATCCGGGCGCCGTAGCGGACGCTCGCGCCGAGGAACTCGCGGTTGGCGATGACGCAGGGCAAGGATAGCGCACCGTCCTGCGAGCTGGCCCGATCGGCGAGGCTGGCATGCTGCGGGCGGAAGACCAGCGCCGCGCCATCGGGAACGGCGGCCCCCTCGCCGATCGGAAACTTTGCGCCGCCATCGATCTCGAAGCAGCGATCGGCACCGCTGCCGACGACACGCCCCTGCAGGATGTTGGCCGTGCCGAGGAAACCGGCGACGAAGAGGTTGGCCGGGCGCTCATAGAGCTCCATCGGCGTGCCGACCTGCTGCACGATCCCGTCATTCATCACGGCGATGCGGTCGCAAATCGAATTCGCCTCCTCCTGGTCGTGGGTGACGAAGATCGTGGTCAGGCCGAGCCGCTGCTGCAGGTCGCGCAATTCGCGCCGGACCTGCACCCGCATCTTGGCGTCGAGATTGGAGAGCGGCTCGTCGAGCAGCAGCACCTTGGGTTCGACCGCGACGGTGCGCGCCACGGCGACGCGCTGCTGCTGGCCGCCGGAGAGCTGCGAAGGCCGGCGCTCGGCGAGATGACCAAGCCCCACCAGCCCGAGCGCGGCCTCGACCCGCCGCTCGATCTCGGCGCGCTTCACGCCGCGCTCCTCCAGCCCGAAGGCGACGTTGCGGCGCACGCTCATATGCGGCCAGAGCGCATAGGACTGGAAGACCATGCCGACATCGCGCTTCCACGGCGGCAAGCCGGAGATGTCCTGCCCGCCGATCGCGACGCGGCCGGTATCGGCCCGGTTGAAGCCGGCGATCAGCCGCAGCAGCGTGGTCTTGCCGCAGCCGGAGGGGCCGAGGAAGGCGAAGAACTCGCCGGGCTCGATCGCAAGGCTCACGTCCTTCAGGACGTGATTGTCGCCATAGGACAGGTTGACGCCCTCGATCGCGACCGAGACGGCCGGCGTGGTCAGGGAGACGTTTGCGTTCATGGTCAGTGGCCCATTCCCTTGGCCTTCTGGCTGCGTTCGACGATGAGGTGCGACAGGAAGGTGCAGGCGGCGACGAGCACGACCGCGACGACGCCGAGCGCCGCGCCGGGCCCGCGCCCGGCAGCCGACTGCATGAAGACATAGAGCCCATAGGCCAGCGGCGCGTCAGAATTGGACTGCACCAGCATCAGGGTTGCCGAGAGCTCGACGGCCGCCGTCGCGAAGGAGGTGACGAAGCCGGCGAGGATGCCGCCGGTCATCAAGGGCACGACGATGCGGCGCACCGTGCGGGCCTTGGTGGCGCCGAGGTTCTCGGCCGCCTCCTCCAGCGAAACCGAGATCTGCTGGAGCGCGGCATGGCAGGCGCGCAGCGCATAGGGCAGACGGCGGATCGCCAGTGCCATGACGATGGTGATCCAGAGCGCCGCGAGCGGCGTCCCGTCCGGCAGGGTGACGCCGTAGAAGGTCCTGAGGTACCCGATCCCGAGCACGACGCCGGGAATGGCGAGCGCGGCCGTCGCCATCCAGTCGAGCCATTCGCGGCCGACGAGCCTGGTGCGCAGCACGAGATAGGCGATCGCGACGCCGAGCACGATGTCGATGACGCCGGCGAGCGTGGCGTAGATCAACGTGTTCTTGATGTAGAGCGAGCTCTCGCCGAAGACGCGGCCGTAATGGGCGATCGTGTAGGCGTCCGGCAGCGGCGAGAACGACCAGATCGTCGCGAAGGAGAGCAGCAGCAGAGCCAGATGCGGCGCCAGCACCAGCGCCAGGATCAGGATGACGACGCCATAGCCGAGCACCGCCTCGTGCGGTCGCATGACGCGCCGCGCCAGCCCGCCGCCACCGCGCTGTGTCGTGGCGTAGTCGCGTCCTTTCAACGCCCGCGCCGAGAGCCACATCGCCAGCACCGAGGCGACGATCAGCACAACCGAGATGACGTAGCCCATCGGGTCGGCGATGCCGATCGAAGTGACGCGCAAATAGGCCTGCGGCGCCAGCATGTCCTTGACGTTGAGCAGCAGCGGCGTGGCGAGATCGTCGAAGACCTTGACGAAGACCAGCGAGGCCCCGGCGAGATAGCCCGGCAGCGCCAGCGGGAAGACGATGCGGCGGAACAGCCGGAAGCCCGAGGAGCCGAGGTTCTGCGCGGCTTCCTCCATGGCGCGATCGATATTGCGCAGCGCCGCCGAGAGATTGATCAGGATGAACGGGAAATAGTGGACCGACTGGACGAAGATGACGCCGTTCAGCCCCTCCATGAAGTCGATCTTGAAGCCGAACCAGTCGTCGAGCAGCAGGTTGATCGAGCCGTTGCGGCCGAAGAAGAGCTGCATCGCCACGGCACCGACGAAGGGCGGCATGATCAGCGGCAGGAAGCCGAGCGTCTGCACGATCGCGGCGCCCCGGAAGGCGAAACGCGTGGTGAGATAGGCGAGCGGCAGCGCCAGCACCGAGGCCCAGACCACCGACATCGCAGAGACATAGAAGGAGTTCCACAGCGAGCGCATGAACAGCTCGGTGCGGACGAAGTCGTAGAAGTTGACCAGGGTGAAGGTCGACGTGCCCTTCTCGGTGAAGGCGACGTAGATCACCGTCGCCACCGGCAGCACCAGGAAGACGAGCAGGAAGGCCGCGATGGCGAGCGCCAGCGCGATCTGGCCAGGGGTGGCGGAGAAGGCGCGGGCGCGGGACGGGGTGGCGGGGACGGCGGTCATCGTGATCCTGATCGTCGACAGACGGGTGAGCCGTCATCCCGGCCGCAGCGAAGCGGAGCGCCGAGATCCATCGTAGAGCGCAACACCCTTCGATGGATCCCGGATCGGCGCGACTGCATCGCTTGTCCGGGATGACGCTCGCGCTACTTCGCCGCCTTCAGCGCCTCCTCGGCCTTGGCCTTGGCCTTGGCGTAGTTGTCGCGGGCGAAGCTCGCCCATTGCGCCTCGACCTCGGCCTGGCGCGCGCCCTTCTCCTTGCCGCCGGTGAAGGCGCCGCGCAGTTCGGGGCTCGCGGCTTGTGCCTCCGTCACCGGCAGCGCGGCGATCAGGTTGCGCGCCTCGTCGGCGAGCGCCTTGGCCTGGGCATTCGGCTTCTTGGCCAGCGCCGCATCGACCTCGTGCAGCGTCTTGGTGACGCCCTTCAGCGCATCGAGCTGGAAGGAGATCAACTGGTCGAACAGCGTGTCGACGACAGCGGTGCGCGCTTCCGACTTGTCGACGTCGAAGCCGATCATCTTCTGGAAGCGCGGATCGGTGAAGGGGTTGGGATAGTCGGCGCCGGCCTTGGCATAGACGGCCGGGTTGACCGGCAGGCGGCGGATGCCGGGTTCGAGCAGCACCTCCTGGCCGGTCGGCGAGAGCAGGAACTCGATGAAGGCCTCGGCCGCCGCCTTGTTCGGCGGATTGGCGATGATGCCGACATTGGCGGGGACGACCGTGGTCACGGTCGGATAGACGAACTTGACCGGGAAGCCCGAGGCCTGCGCCGAGAAGGCAAAGAAGTCGATGACGATGCCGACGCCGACCTGTCCGGAATTCACCGCCTCCGGCACGCCGAAGGAGCGCTCGGTGATCGAGTGGAAATTGCCGGACATCTCCTTCAGGGTGCGCCAGCCCTTCTCCCAGCCCTCGCCCTGCAGGATGGTCTCGACGGTGAGATGCGTCGTGCCCGAACGTGCGGGCGAGGCGATCGAGACATGGCCGTAGAAGGCCGGCTTGGCGAGGTCCTGCCAGTCCTTGGGTTCTGGCAGCTTGTTGGCCTTGGCATAGCGCTCGTTCCACATGATGCCGTAGCCAGACGCCGCGAAGCCGAAATAGAAGCCCTGCGGATCATTGATCGGATAGGAGCCGATCTTCTCGGGAATGCCGGTCGCCTTGGGCTTATGGGCGGTGAGCAGCTGCTTGCCCTTCAGCACTTCGAAGGCATCGGGCGCCGAGGCCCAGAACAGGTCGACCTGGTTGTTGGCCTTGGTCTCCTCGACATATTTCACGCCGGCATTGGTGTTGCGGTTCTGGACCTCCAGCGTGACGCCGGGCACCGCCTTCTCGAAAGCCTTCTTGATCGGGTCGGTGACGTCCTTCGAGAACGAGGTGACGACAGTGACCTTCCCTGATGGCGCCTGCGCCTGGACGGCCGAGGCGGCCAGAGCCAAGCCAAGCGCCGAAACCAGCGCGATCCTGCGTGTAAACATATCAGTCCTCCCTGTCGTGTTCTGCGCACGCCGGCGTCGAGGCCAACGGGGGCAAAGCCGGAATCCGGATTGCCGTTGTCGCAAAACTGTCACAAAAGGCGCAGGCATGTCATCCCGCTCATTTGCCGCGGGCCGGACTAAGTTGGTGAGAGGCCGTTCCGATGCTGGGCTGGTTCCAGAAGCTGCTGCCGAAGGAAGACAAGTTCTTCGTGCTGTTCGAGCGCCATGCGCAGACGCTGAAGGCCGGAGCGGCAGCGCTCGACGGCCTGCTCAGCGGAGCGACGCCGATCGAGGCAGGCTGCGCCGAGATCTTCGCTGAAGAGAACCGGGCCGATGCGATCGCCGGCGAGGTCATGCTCGAGGTCGGCCGCACCTTCATCACCCCCTTCGACCGCGGCGACATCGAGGAACTGATCGGCTCGATGGACGATGCCATCGACCAGATGCAGAAGACCGCCAAGGCGATCCGGCTCTTCGAGGTCGAGAGCTTCACGCCCAGCATGCAGGAGCTCGGCAAGACCGTCGTCGCCGCGGCGATCAAGGTCGGCGAGCTGCTCCCCATGCTGCGCGACATCAAGAAGCATGCGGTCGGCATCGGCGCGCTCGCCAAGGAGATCGGTGCGATCGAGGAGCGCTCCGACGTGCTGTACGACCAGGGGCTGAAGGAGCTGTTCAAGGCGCATCGCGGCACCGATGCCATGGGCTTCATCGTCGGCGCCGAGATCTACGACCACTTGGAAAAGGTCGTCGACCGCTTCGAGGATGTCGCCAAGCGCGTCAGCCGCATCGTCCTCGAACACCTCTGAGAAGTCAGGGCTCCCCCGTGGACTTCGCCAGCCTCGCCCCCGCCCTGCTCTTCCTGATCGCCGTCGCGCTGCTGTTCGATTTCCTGAACGGCCTGCACGACGCCGCCAACTCGATCGCGACCATCGTCTCGACGAGGGTGCTGGCGCCGCAATGGGCGGTGTTCTGGGCCGCCTTCTTCAACTTCATCGCCTTCCTGTTCTTCGGCCTGCACGTCGCCCAGACGGTCGGCTCCGGCATCATCCAGGCGACGATCGTCGACGACCGGGTGATCTTCGGCGCGCTGACCGGCGCGATCGTCTGGAACGTCGTGACCTGGATCGCCGGCATCCCGTCGAGCTCCTCGCATGCGCTGATCGGCGGGCTGGTCGGCGCCGGCCTGTCGAAGGTCGGCCTCTCGTCGATCGTCTGGTGGGGGCTCGGCAAGACCTTCCTGGCGATCTTCATGTCACCGGCGATCGGCTTCGCGCTGGCGCTGCTGCTGGTCCTGATCGTCTCCTGGACCTTCCTCAAGGTCGCGCCGATCAAGGTCGATTCGACCTTCCGCCTCCTGCAATTCGTCTCGGCCTCGCTCTATTCGCTGGGGCACGGCGCCAATGACGCGCAGAAGACCATGGGCATCATCGCCGTGCTGCTGTTCTCGCATGGCATGATGGGCGACACCTTCTCGGTGCCGTTCTGGGTGGTGATCTCCTGCCAGGCGGCGATGGCACTCGGCACGCTCTGCGGCGGCTGGCGCATCGTCCACACCATGGGCTCGAAGATCACCCGGCTCTCGCCGCAGCAGGGCTTCTGTGCCGAGACCGGCGGCGCCATCACCCTGTTCATGGCGACCTATCTCGGCGTCCCCGTCTCGACCACGCACACCATCACCGGCGCGATCATCGGCGTCGGGGCGGCCAGGCGGGTCACGGCCGTGCGCTGGGGTGTCGCCCGCGGCATCGTCTTCGCCTGGATTGTCACCATGCCCGCAGCCGGCCTGATCTCGGCGCTGGCCTATTTCCTCTCGGGCCTGTTCCTGACCGGGCGCTGAGCCGGTCCTACCTCAGCCGAGCAGCGGCAGCGCGTAGGTCGGGCTACGTCCGGCGCTGGCGAAGAGTGCGAGGCAGCTCGCCGGGTCCAACGCCGCGCCGTCCCAGCCGATCTCGCCGCGATGGATGCCGCCGGCGATGAAGACGCTATCGATGCCGGCGCCTTGGGCACCGGCAATGTCGTGCTCCAGCGAGTCGCCGATCGCGACGACACGGCTGCGGTCGAGCCCGAGCTTCGCCAGACAGGTGCGATAAATCCGCGGCTGCGGCTTGCCGTGATAGCGCACCGTGCCGCCGAGCTGCTCATAGGCGCGCGCGACGAGGCCCGGCGCCTCCTGCAGGCCGCCGGTGGGACTGGCACGATGCAGGTCCGGATTGGCGCAGATCATCGGTAGGCGCCGCACGCTGGCTGCCTTGAGCAGATCCATCCAGCTGGCGACCGACTGCCGGGGTGGGTCCATCGTCATCAACAGGATGAAGTCGGCCGTCTCGACGTTCTCGACCAAGTCGAGCCCGAGCCCCTCGGCCAGATGTTGCTCGCCCTCGCGCGCCAGCAACAGGCAGCGCCGGCCGAGCGCTTGGTGGAACGGCTCGTCGCGCGCCGCCAATGCATCGCGGGCGTCATCTCCGGCCGAGACGACCTCGTCATAGAGTTCCGGCGCAAAGCCGAATTTCGCCAGTTGCCTGGCGTTCTCGGCTCCGCTGCGCCCCGAATTCGAGAGGATGATCACGCGCTTGGCCGCCCGGTGCAGCATCTCCAGCGCAGCCACTGCAGCTGGATAAGGCCGGACGCCGTCATGCAGCACGCCCCACTGGTCGAGCAGGAAGCCGTCATATCGCGGCATCAGCGCCGCCAGATTATCCGGAAAGGTTGTAGAGGGGGGATTTTGCATCGTCTGGGTTGGCGTGGGGGCCAACCGTCGCGGTGGACAAGGCCACTATAGTCGTAAGACGAGGCGTCTCGCCCGGCTGGAATGTGACAGTTTTATGTCACATACTCTAGCCGGCTTACAACAACGATCGCCCGGGAGAGACGCCGCAAATGACCAAGACGCTGACTTGCCTGACCGCCACGACCTCGCTGCTCCTGGGCCTCGGGCTCGCCGGTGCGGCGCAGGCGCAGGACGCCTGCTCCAATCGCGGCCAGCTCGACACGATGTATTGCGACGCCAACAAGGACCTGGTCGCCGACGTGCCGACCGAGGCCTCGAAACTGAAGGACCCGTCGGCGCTGGTCTGGGCCTATACGCCGGTCGAGGACCCGGCCGTCTACGCCAACATCTTCAAGCCGCTGACCGACCATCTCGCCGCCTGCACCGGCAAGCGCATCGTCTACTACCCCGTTCAGTCGAACTCGGCCGAGATCGAGGCGATGCGCTCGGGTCGCCTGCACTTCGCCGGATTCTCGACCGGCCCGACCGGTTTTGCCGTCAATCTCGCCGGCGCGATTCCCTTCGCGGCCAAGGGCTCGGCGGCCGGCGTGCGCGGCTACAATCTCGTCGCCGTCGTCAAGGCCTCCAGCCCCTACCAGAAGCTGTCGGACCTCAAGGACAAGAAGGTCGCCCACACTTCGCCCTCGTCCAACTCCGGCAACCTCGCTCCGCGCGTGCTCTTCCCCGAGCATGGACTCGAGGCCGACAAGGACTACAAGCCGCTGATGTCGGGCGGCCACGACAAGTCCATCCTCGGTGTCGTCTCGGGCGACTACGACATGGGCGCCGTCGCCGGCGACGTCTATGAACGCATGATCGTGCGCGGCACGATCAAGAAGGAGGACACGCGCGAGATCTATCGCAGCGCGATCTTCCCGACCTCGTCCTTCGCCTATGCGCATGACCTGAAGCCCGAGCTCGCCAAGAAGCTGACCGACTGCTTCTTCTCCTTCCGCTTCACCCCGGAAATGACCAAGGAGTTCAACGGCGACGACCGCTTCCTGCCGATCACCTACCAGAAGGACTGGGCGATCGTGCGAGACGTCGCCGAGAAGTCCGGCACGCCCTACAACAAGTCGGCCTACGACACCGAGGCCAAGCGCGAGGCGGACGAGCTCGCCAAGAAGAAGGCGCAGCCGGCGCCGGCCAAGCCCTGATCGAAGGCCCGACGCAGCCCATGAGCGCCCTCCCCGTCGCAGAGGCGCCCGGCCATGGCCGGGCGCTCGTCATCCGCAATCTCGTCAAGGAGTATCGCAAGGGCCAGCCGGTCCTGCGCGACATCTCGCTCAGCGTCTCCGAGCCCGGCATCGTCGCGATCATCGGCCCGTCCGGCACCGGCAAGTCGACGCTGATCCGCTGCATCAACCGACTGGTCGACCCGACCTCAGGCTCGATCATGCTGGGCGGAACCGATCTGGCGAAGCTGCAGGGCGAGCCTCTCAGGGCGGCGCGCCGGCGCCTCGGCATGGTCTTCCAGGAATACAACCTGGTCGAGCGGCTGACGGTGATCGAGAACGTGCTTTGCGGCCGGCTCGGCTATGTCCCGGTCTGGCGCGCCTGGACCCGGCGTTTCCCGGAGGAGGACATCGCCCGTGCCTTCGCGCTGCTGGAATCGGTCGGTCTCGGCGACTTCGCCACCCGCCGCGCCGACCAGCTCTCCGGCGGCCAGCGCCAGCGCGTCGGCATCGCCCGGGCGGTGATGCAGGAGCCCGACCTGATCCTGGCCGACGAGCCGACCTCTTCGCTCGATCCCAAGACCTCTGTCGAGATCATGGAGCTGCTCGCCAAGGTCGGGCGCGAGCGCAACATCCCGGTGTTGGTCAACATCCACAACGTGGCGTTGGCCCGCCGCTATGCGCTGCGGATGATCGGCATGTCGAAGGGCCTCGTGGTCTATGACGGGCCGCCGGCCGGGCTGCAGGACAGCCATCTCGCCGAGATCTATGGCGGCGAAGGCTGGATGGAATGAGCGCCCCTCCTATGAGCGCCGGCGCCAGCCTGCGCAACCGTGCCTTCCCGCCGAACTGGCCGCTGCGCCTCGGCGCGTTGCTCTTCGTCGCCTATGTGATCTATGCGGCGGGGATCGTCGACATCCGCTGGGAGCGCTTCGTCCAGGGGCTCGGCAACGGTGCGCGCTTCCTAGGCCGGATGTTCCCGCCGAACCTGGCGCATGACAAACTGCAGCTGCTCGCGCAGGGCATGCTGGAATCGCTGCAGATCGCCATCATCGCGACCGGCGCCGGCGTGCTCCTCGCCTTGCCGGTCGGTCTCTGCGCCGCCCGCAATCTGATGCCCCTGCCGGTGACGGTGCTGGCGCGCGGGCTGATCGCGCTCTGCCGGACCTTCCACCCGGTCATCGTCGCCATCCTCTTCGTCAAGGCCGTCGGCTTCGGCGCACTCGCCGGCATCCTCGCCCTGATCGTCGCCACCATCGGCTTCATCGCCAAGCTGATCGCCGAGGCGATCGAGGAAATGTCGATGAAGCCGATCGAGGCGCTGCGCGCCGCCGGCTCGCCCTTTCTCTCAGTCGTCACCATGGGCGTGGTGCCACAGGTGCTGCCGCGCTTCATCGGCTTCGCGGCCTATCAGCTCGATTCGAACCTGCGTAACTCAGCCCTGGTCGGTCTGGTCGGCGGCGGCGGCATCGGCGCAACCCTGTTCACCGCCTTCCAGCGCTTCGACTACGACTTCGTGCTGACCATCATCATCGCGATCATCCTGGCGGTGATGGCCGGCGAGGTCCTCTCTGCCTTCATGCGCCGGGTCTATCAGGACGAGGCGCCGAGCGGCGAGGTCAAGCAAGGCGCCTCCGGCCCGGTCTGGCATCGCTTCACCGCGGCCGAGCGCAGCATGCGCCTCGCGTTCTGGGCGGTGGCGGCGCTGGCGCTGGGCTGGTCGGTCCAGACCATCGAGATCATCCCCGAATTCCTCTACGACGCGCCGGCGCAGACGGTCGACCTCTTCGCGCGGATGTGGCCGATCGACTGGGCCTACTTCCCCAAGACCGTTCAGCAGGCGCTGATCGAGACGCTGCACACCGCGACGCTTGGCACGGTGCTGGCGATCCTCATGGCGACGCCGGTCGCGCTGATGTGCGCCCGCAACATCTCGTCGTCGATCTGGATCAACACGCTCGGCCGCTTCATCCTTGTCGCGACCCGCTCGGTGCACACGCTGGTCTGGGCGTTGCTCTTCGTCGCGGTGTTCGGCCCCGGCGCGCTCGCCGGCGTGATGGCGGTGGCGGTGCATTCGATCGGCTTCACCGGCAAGTTCCTGGCCGAGGCGATCGAGGAGGCCAAGCCCGGCCCGATCGAGGCGCTGCGGGCCGCAGGTGCGCCCTGGCGCTCGGTGCTGCTCAAGGGCTTCTGGCCGCAGGTGAAGCCGGCCTTCCTCGCCGTCAGCCTGTTCCGCTGGGACATCAATGTGCGCGAGAGCGCCGTGCTCGGCCTGGTCGGCGCCGGCGGCCTCGGCGTCGCCCTGCAGGCGGCGATGGACAATCTCTACTGGGATCAGGTCGGGCTCGTGCTCGTCGTGATCTTCGCGGTCGTGGTCGTCACCGAGATCGTCACCGCGACCCTGCGCGCCAAGGTGATCTGAGCGCGACGCTACTTGGCATGGGGCGCTGGTCCGAACCGCGCCGGATGGGCGCCCCCTGATGACCAGCAGATATCATGGCATTCGAGGACAGCGCCGTGCCGACACACGGTCCAGCCTGTCGCTGGCCAAACTCAGGCATCCGCAAATCGCATAAATTGCCGAATGAACAGAAAGCCACCGAGGAGTGGCTGGGGGACTAGGAACCTCACTTCGGGTTTCTATAATGTTATTAAATACCTGCAAATTCGAGCAAATATGGCCTTGCCATGGGCTACCAGAATGGGCTACCGGTGGGCTACCGCTCTGGATAGAAGTCGCGATATGGCCTTTGATCGGCGCTACCTCAAGAAGCACGGCAACCAGTGGATTGTCGTGATCAAAGTTCCCGAACGGCTCCGCAAGCACATAGGGAAGGCGCACCTCAAGCACCCCCTCCATACCGATAGCCTTGCTGTTGCTAACCGTGAGAAGTTCCGCATCGTCGCAATGCTCAAAGACGAATTGTTGAAGGCCGAGGCCGAGCTGCGTCGCAAGGCCAAGGAAGGACCGGACCCGCTGGCGGATGAAGCCATGCAGTGGCGGGAGGCCGTGGAGCAGTCGGAAACAGACCCCAGCTTCTATGCCTATGAGGACGAAGAGGGGAACCTGATCGAGGACGGCCACAGCCTCACCCTTTCCCTTGTCCGCGACCGCGCAGATGAGATCGCTGTGAAGGAAGGCGTCGCCCGCGCAAAGGACTTCCATGATGTTGCCGTTGGGCAGGCAACCCCCATCACTCGCTTGATAGCCAAGTGGCTGGCCGAGCGTCCGATGAAGCCCAGGCAGCAAGTGGACTACCGCCGTGCCGTCGAGAGGTTCTCCGGGTGGCTCGCGGCTCAACGCCTGCCAACGTCCATTGAGGCGGTGACCCGCAAGGTCGCCGGACGATACGTCACAGATGTCTTCGTGGAGACGGGCGCCCATCCCAAGACCGCCAACAAGGACATCTCATGCCTGTCCAGCCTTTGGAAATGGGCCGAGCGGAAGGGCTTCGTGGAAGAGAACATATGGCGCGGCCAGTCCTTGGCGAAGCCGGAACCCGACAAGGACACGCAGAAGCGGCCTTACACCGACGGTGAGATGAAGAAGCTATTCGGTGGCAAGCCCGGAGAGCTGCTTTCGGACTTCATGCACATCGCCGCGCTATCTGGCATGCGTGTAGACGAGATTGCCCGGTTGAGTGCCGAGAACATCGTGGATGATTGCTTCGACATCACGGTAGCGAAGACGAAGTCCGGCATCCGTATGGTGCCGATCCACTCCGCCCTGAAGGCCATCGTCACCCGCCGTATTCAGGGAAAAGAGGCGAAAGACCCTCTATTCCCCGAGCTGCCCGTACCCAAAAAGGGCTCCGCCGTTGAGCGGTCGCAGAAGGTCGTGAAAACCTTTACCGCCTACCGGCGGAAGCTGGAGCTGGATGATGTGCCGGACGGTGCCCGCCAGTCTCGCGTAGACTTTCACAGCTTTCGCCGCTGGTTCATCACTAAGGCAGAGCAAGCCGAACAGCCGCCGCACTTTATCGAGGCCGTTGTTGGGCACAAGCGCCTCGGTATGAGCCTTGGTGGGTATTCAGGCGGACCTCTGCGGGAACAGTTCCTGCGCGTAATAGAGTCCGTGAAGCTACCGCAATAGCGGGCATGGCCGGGGCGCACTAAGTGTGGCTCGAGTTGTCAAATGAGCCGTGGTTTGATCCACCGAGCGGCACCCAAACGAAAGCCATACAGTCAACTAATCGATGAAGCGATTGACATCTATGTTTGGTTGACCCGTTCTGCTGATATGTGCGCCAAATCGTTGAACAATATTAGACAGGAAGGGGCTTGCTATAGTTGCAACTCTTGCCCCAAGATTACCGTTCAAATCCTTAATCCCAATCGTCATGATGTTAGAGAATTGAACAATCAGAGGTTCACTCTCTCCCGGCAAGGGTGGGAGGAAGTGTTTTGCTGATCCGATATTTTGATTAACATGATCACGAAAGAACAGCTGCGCATCCTTTTTTTTCGATTTGCTTTCAGCCTCTCGAAGCATTTTAATATTATCTGCCCATTTTTCCGCTCCGCGAGCGCATTTCGCGAGCAGTATATTAGGGACTTTGCCAGTCGCCATATCACATTGCGGTGTCAGTACCACCCAGAGTTCTTCATTCATCAAAAATATGTCGCCCGTATGAGCTCGATCCGTAATTAGAGCGGGATGGACATAGTTCTCGAATGGATGCCACGTCACATTCTCAGGTTTATCTAAACCAAGATGATCTGCAATGTGGCTGGCGTATTGACGCGCTATGATTTCAATCAAAGCTCGCCCATCGTCGCCTTGCATGTCGGTAAACAGCTCCCACCGTGGCCAGAGGCGCTTCAGAAAAATGTCAGCTGCCAGTCCCTCGATCTTCAATCGAGAGCTTCTAAGTACGTCCATCATCGTCCAATGAGTAGAAAACCACTCTATTGCGTTATCGTAGGGATTTCCTCTCTCGTTGTTGGCGGCATTCTTATCGAAAACCTCAACTTTTCCTGTCTCGCGAATATCTTTTTCAAGAGCGGTCTCATCCGCCGTAATAATTGCGACAGGAATGCCTCGCTCGCGCAGGGCGATTCTGGCCAGCTCATTGCCCGCAGGCTCAGCCCTGCCGCCGTTAGCTGCGGAGCGCTTGACGCGGAGATCGAACAACGCTCCATCGAAGCGCTTATAAGCTAACGCCTCTTCGGCTTGCTCAACATCGCCAGCAAGCTCGTATCTGAATTCTCGCCCGGATCCGTGATTTCGCGCATTCCAGTCTTGTACGGCAGACTCAAAAAGGTCCTGCTGCCCAGCTTCATCGTCGACGAACAGCAAGCTCATCTTCTTCATCGCTTGTCTCGGACCCTTGGAAAGCCAATTTTAAATCGAGCGCCACTCGTGAAGCTCGAATCGTAAGCCAGAGTAGCCCCTGACCGTGCTAAAGCTTCGCGTGCGATATTCAACCCTAATCCAGTTCCGCCCGACTTAAGGGTAAAGCCCACATCAAAAATTAGATCGACATAGTCCTCGTTGATGCCTGGGCCGTTATCTTCAATTGCTACAATAGCGTCATCCGCTGTTGCTTCAACAGATACGCGGATATGGGGAGATGCATTTCCATTTTCTTCAATCCAATGAAGAGAGTTGGCGATCAGATTTACCAGCGCGGTGCTTAGGTCATCCTTGTAGCCAATAAGATAATTTATTTTATCAGGATTTATTACCTCAATTTGAGCTTGATGGGCCTTAAAGAGCTCGACGGCGCCAGTTATGACGTTAGCCAAGCTAAACACCTCCGGCGGCCCACGTCTTCCGCCTGCGAGAGGCTTGAGGTTACGAAATAAGCCAGACAATTTTATGCCGGACTCCGAAATGAGCGGCAGCTTCTTATCGAACTCAGCCTTTGCACGTTCTGAGAGATTGCGATTAGCGCCTAAAAGATCAGGGTATAGCGATTTTAGGCGGGCAGCAGTATTCGCGATGTACGCAGCCGGCTGAGCACCTTCATGCAGAATCTCACTGACGATGGCACCCAATGAAGATTTCGCTTCTAAAATCCGCTGCCTCTCTTCAAGCTGATCGATCCGACCAGTGAGCAATGAGGATTGAGCGTCGATCAACAATTCGGCTTCAACCCGTTCGGCTGGCGCCAGCCTCGTTATGACCGCTCGCAGTTTTTCGAGTTCAGATAGCTTGCGAACCTCTGCGAAGGTGACGCCCCGGGATCGAGAGATCCCAGCCTTGGCTCGAAACTGATACCGTTTTGGCTCAACTACCTTGATCAAAAGCTCATCGATCAAGTGTACCAAGCGGCGAAAAGCTCCGTTCTGCTCAAACCCCTCTCTGCTGCTGCGCTCCTCAAGGTTTGAGCTGTGTTGATCGGCAACCGAAATGAAGCCTGCTACTTGGTTGTGCCCGATGTGAAGCGACGGGTTTTGAACGCGGCGCTTATCTAAAGTGAGCCAGTCATTTTCGGGGTCGCCATACGGTCGAATCCTAAACCCGCTTCTGTAAATCGCAACTCCAGCAATGTTATCAAGTATCTTGCGGGCTTCAGAGACGTTAATATTCCCAAGCCCGGCATTCCTCATATTGCTTTTGAGGGCATCAGCCTCTCGATCAAAAACGAAGAGGCGGATCTCTACAGGGCCGCAGCTGTCCTCTTCTTCGCGAAGCGGCACTTCGAACTTAACTTCCTCATCTTTTGTTTCGGCGCGGTTGTTTTTGAAAGTTCCCGTAAAATTTCCAAGATCATCGAAGGATCCGGAAACATCATAGTCACAAGACGTTAAAAGCGGAAATGGCGCAATATGGATGCGGCCTTGGTCAGAATCGAAACCAGAATCGGTGGCAATGGATGCGCCATCAAAGCCCGCATTAGCAATAGTGCATGCCGATATATCGAGATATATGTCAAAATGATCGCCATCTTCTCCGCTTCTGAGAGGGGATAAGAGGCGCCTTAACTCTAATATCAGGCGATTTACTTTAGATTCGGGCCAGCTTTCGTTAAGATCGAGTACTTCAATCAGAGTCCCTGTTGGAGATTCTGTCTCCTGTACATAGTAATCAATCGCAATATCGGAGAGATACGTCTCGCCGTTGAAATCTGACCAATTGATTTCCGGAATGAGCACCTCGACATAGGAATTTGCCTGACGCGTTATGGAATTCAGCGCCATTCGCGCACCGAGTTTGGCGGCCGCAAAGCGCCCGATACCCTTCGATCCCATCATCACACGCTGTCGACTCGGCGAGCGACGGTTTGTCTGCTTCGAAGTGGTAGCCGGCTCCATCCACTTCTCTTGAATGTCCGACAAAGCCATACCGTGGCCATCGTCTTGAACCGTGATGCGTCCGACACCTGCATCAAGCGGCGGCGTAAAAGTTATGGTGACATTTGACGCGTCTGCATCATAGGCGTTCTTTACGAGCTCGATTACAGCGGCCTCGGGCCCGCTGATAAGCTGGTCACCAATCGTTCTAATGATGCGGGCACGGGGTTTGAACCGTAGCTTGTCCGAATCAACCCCGAGCATTTACCCAACCCTTCCTTTTGAGCAGTTACCCAAATTTCTGGCCGGAAGTCGATGACGATATTCATTTGAACGAACTGACATCGCGTGCCGTAGAGCGAGGATCGCGAACCAGAATGTTCGCCGCAAAAATTCGAGACGGCTCTCTCTACCGGTGAGCAACGGAATCCCCCCCGCCCATCCACCAAGGACCGCTTCAGCTGAACATGACGGCTGTCTACCCGCGTCACTGGCAATCTGCCCGCGCCATCAATTGATCGATGTACTTGCGTTCCACAGGGCAAGGTCTAACGGACCGTTCCAAGAGGCGGCATGATCGTTCCACATGAGTGGTCCATTGACATTCCACGCAAGGTCTAAGAGTCTTGTGGAACGAAAGCGCTCTTGGAGACCGCGCCCATGCTCATCGGATACGCCAGAACCTCGACCCTCGACCAGACAGCCGGTCTGGACGCGCAAGAGCGAGACCTCGCGTCGGCAGGATGCGAGCGGGTATATGTCGAGCAGGTGTCCTCAGTGGACGTCGGGGAGCGACAAGAGCTTGCCCGCGCCCTCGACAATCTCCGGCAAGGGGATGCCCTCGTAGTCACCAAGCTGGACCGACTCGCCCGCTCCATGACTCACCTCATGGGCCTCCTCGGGGCCATTGAGGCCAAGGCAGCTACCCTCCGCATCCTCGACATGAACCTCGACACGGGGACGCCTACGGGCCGCCTCATGCTCAACGTGCTCGGGAGTGTGGCGCAGTTTGAGCGAGAAATCATGTTGGAACGCCAGCGAGAGGGCATCGCGAAGGCGAAAGCCGCCGGCAAGTACAAAGGCCGGGCTCCCACAGCCAAAGCGAAGGAGGCGGAGGTTGTTCGACTGGCAGATCAGGGCATCAGCATGTCCGAGATTGCCCGACAGCTTGATATCGGCAAGGCGAGCGTCCACCGGATACTGAAAGCGCGGAAGGATATGGTGGCGTAGACGTACCTGCCTCTCTTCGATAATCTATCAACGCGGTATCTCATGGACGGCCGAACGACGAAAAGCGGTTACTGGACGCTATGACTCTTGAAGCTGCATGAACGGGGTGGGTCGATTGTGTCAGGGCATCCAGCCCCGTTGGCCTGTGAATGGCCTCCCGTCATGAACCGCTACGCCTCCCTCTCCGTCCCCTTCCACGGCCAAGTCACGGCCATGCGGTGGGCATCCAATCACGGCCTCGGGGTGGATTGCGACTGGAAGACCGGGACGCGGTGTAGCTTCGGAGGTGGGAGGTGAGCGCCGACAACGGCACTCTCCCCGTCCGGACAATCCTTGTTCCGCTGGCGATGCTGGTAGCGATGACTGCATCCGCAATTACCAGCCACCATAGGTAATAGGACGCTGTGGTGCAGTCGCACTGCACTTAATTACCTGCCATCTTAACATAGAGCAGGCGGGACGCGCCCTCTTGCTGGGGGCTCTGTCGCGACAATCGACCCCCTATCTCCCATGACGATCTTGGGGGGTAGGGGGGCTTGTCTGTTACTTTGAAGATGATCCTTTAAAGGGCGCTGTGGGGTTTCCTCTAACTCCTGCCTTCCATCATCCCCTCCATCTCCATCTTACTCATGGTGTTGATAGGGGAACAGTGTCGTGGTGCTCCAGCATCGAGACGACTTCCCGTGATGTCGTCGGTGCAGTCCACTCCACCTGTCGTACCCGTCCTCCCATCGTCGTTATCTTGTTAGTGCCTTCCACAGCTCCGGCCCTCTTCGTTCGGCTCGAAGAGCGTCAGGCCCGGCCATCCTCCGCAGATTGTCCCCT
This sequence comes from Allobosea sp. NPDC003192, assembly GCF_050275675.1. Lineage (NCBI taxonomy): Bacteria > Pseudomonadati > Pseudomonadota > Alphaproteobacteria > Hyphomicrobiales > Alloboseaceae > Allobosea > Allobosea sp. NPDC003192. The sequence goes on along the minus strand of NZ_JBNNPK010000007.1, from coordinate 28,670 downwards.
CCTGACAGGCTGTCGAGCAGTGGGGAGGTCGGTGAGCGGGATACACCCAAGGCTCGCGGCGCCTGCCCGAAAATTACCCACCCCCATAGGCGAGAGTCGCGCCCGGGGGGGCCTCGCTGCATCCCGGAATTACCGGCCGTCTTAACCCCATACAGGCCACAGGCCGGGGTCTCCTCCGCAGGGAGCTGCACGGGCTTCCCGTGTCTGTCTCCCAATCTGTTCAACATCAGGACATCAGCAACGCAATCATCATGACCTACAATCCCCTTCGCACTCCCCGTTACGGGACCGATGATCGCGGCCTTCCCGTGGTCCGCGTCCCTCTCGCCAATCTCGACGCTCACGCCATCGTCGACGTGGCCGATTACGACACTCTTTTGGCCCTTGGGGTCTCCCCTAACTGGTCCTTCGACGGGCGCATCGTCCGAGTCGGATTCCGGCCCGGCAACACCCGCCGTGTCGCCCGACTCATCATGGACCCACCGGATGGGAACTATCAGGTGAGGCACCGCAATCGGAACGCTCTCGACCTTCGCCGGGACAACCTGTTCCTCAAGAAGATCAACCGGCAGCCCAAGCCGGACTTCGGCACGGCCCGGCACAAGCCCCTATAATGTCTCCTACGGAGCACATCATGACTTTCAACAAACCCGAAACACGCAAGTTCAGGGGCCACGATATCCGATCCTTCACCATTGAGGGTAAGGACTGGATCGTCTCCTATGACATCGTCGACGCCATCGAATATAGGGAAACGTCTCGCTGGAGCATCGGACGCAAGATGCGAGCGAAGGTAGATCCCGCAGAAAAGGGTGTTTATCCGATCCAGACGGAACACGGATCGCGAGCGCCGATCATCGTTACAGTGGCGGGGGCTCGCCAGATGATCGCCGGGAGCAGGCAGCCGCTTGCGGCGGCATTCTGCACTTGGCTGGACGAAACCTTCTCTCAGAGCCCCCCCTTCTCGCCGGCCACGGCAATAAGCTCGACCTCCGCGGGGATAACCTGACCGCCAATCCTGCTATGCCATCACTGCACCGCCTCAAGGTGGCTACCGTTCACCCGCTACCGTGACGGCCTGCAGTGATGTTGCAGAAGAGCAGGCCCCGGGGCGGGGAGAGGGAATGGCCAGTATCCGCCATCACGGCAACCCGGATGCACTGATCCGGTCCTCCCAAGCTCAAAGCCCCGACGTTAGGCATTGGCGTTGCGGGTATTGCCGGAATGGCGCGAGCCATGACCGTGATCCACGCCACTGTGCCGTCAAAAACGAAGGAAGCGGAGTATCTGTCTGCATCAGCGGCCGGTTTCACCCGAGTCCATAGGCGGAGAATCGGGAGGTCTGACACCCCAATATCAAACCGGGTGTCCTTCAGATTTGTAGAGACGTTGGACCTGGGGAGGCCAACTAACGAAGCGGATGCGTGTCCGCTCCGAATCATCCTACCGTCCCTTCAGAGGGGCGTTTCGATGGACGATTCCGAATTCGACAGGCCGATTTTCAAGGTTCTGCCCAAGAATGACAGTGGAAAGGCGGGTAGCCACCAAGCTGGCTTCGTCGTGCCAAAACCGCTCGCAAAGTATTTTCCGGAACTGGGACCTACATCGGCGGCAAACCCCAGTGTCTATCAGGACATCAAGGCAGCCCTGTTTCTGGGATCGAAGCCTCTGGGCGTGGTGACGACGCGCTACCAGTACCAGACGTGGAAGGGGACACGCCTCGAACGGCGGGTGACCAACAACCTGTCGGAATGGCAGAAGGGAATCGACATCGATGATCTGCTCATCATCGAACAGAGCCTGACCGATCCGCTGTTCTACCGGTTTACGGCCTACGATAGCGAGTCGAAGGAGGCCAAAAGCCTCGCGCCGCTGATAGCGGGGCGGCGCTGGGGCGTTCTTGATCTCGCGGAGCTACCGGTCTCCACCGCAGACGTAGACAAGGAAGAGGCCCTTCAGATCGCGCGTGAAGCAGCGCCGTTCCAGATGTTTGACCCGACTGCCACTCCCAAGGAAAAGACCGTTAAGAAGGTCTCCCGGTCACGCGCTTTCCAGAAACGGGTGATGAAGGAATACGGCGGACAGTGCTGCCTGTGCGGAAAGGGCCTGAAGAATGCCTCGAATGTCACCGAAGGTGAGGCCGCTCACATCATTCCAAGAAGCCAGATGGGCTCCGATGACGTTCGGAACGGCCTGCTTCTCTGCAGGGCTCACCATTGGGCCTTCGATCAGGGCATGTACGGCATAAAGCCTGACTCAACAATTACGGTTCACAGCCTCGTCAGCGGATTCTTGGAGAACAAGGACCTCGCGGGTTTTGACGGGAAAAAGCTGGCTCTGCCCGCCACAGCTACGCTGGCGCCGGACAAATCGGCCTTCGCTTGGCATCTGGAAAAAATCTTCAACAAGAGCACGATTCAGCCCTGACGGGCGGTGACCACCCCGATGAAGGCATCCACATTCATCAGCCACGCCTGCTGGGCGGGCCGGTAGGTCGCGTGGATGGCTTGCGGCAGAACCAGCTGAAGGCTCTTGCTGCGCATCTCGTCCGTCTGGTTCTCGGAGATTCCGGGTTCCAGTGTCAGCAGGTGCTTGTCGGGAATCCGGGCAGCTTCGGAGAGAACCTGCCGCCAGCGGTCCTTGCAGGTGGACTTGGCGCCCAGCATGGTCAGGCGCTCGGCGGGGAATGCCGGGTCCTTGTAAGGGGCCGGGCCGGGGAACAGAAAGTCGGGCTTGTTGCGGTTCTCGGTCTCGACGCCGCGAGCGAACTGGAGACCTCGGGCGGCGAATATCTGCTCCAGATGGTTCTCCAGCGACTGCCCGGCGCGAGATTTCCGGCGGTTCTGGACGCTCAGCGAGAAAGCTAAAAAGCCGTCCACGTCGGCGTCCTTTCCGGCCATGAACCCGGATTGCAGCCGCTCCGCCACCAGATGCCTTTCCAGCCGCCGGAACAGCATCTCCTCACGCTCGATCCACGCCATCAGCACGGCGTCGGCGCCGTCCTTCGGGTTCACCTCGGGAAGCGTGTCACGGGCGAACTGGGAGAATTCCCGCGTCGTTGGGAAGCGCATGCCGAATTTCGCCAGCAACTCGTCCAGCCGGTCGGCCTCGGGCTCAACCTGCTCGATGCCCAGTTCGTCCAGAATGAACCGGGCGGCGAAGTCCAGCTCGGCTGATCCGTCGCCCTCCAGCGGCTTCGTATCGAGCCTCAGTGTTGGCTGGTCCTCGATGCCGAACAGCCACATCAGCTGGTTCTGCATCGTGCTTTCGGCGGGCGTGATGATAACCATCACCGTGCCGTCCGTCCGCTTCGCGAAGAATATCGGGTCTCCTGCGCGGGCCAGCTCGGAAACCGCTGTGGTCGGGAAATAGAGCCGGTATTCCGAGCGGGTTGGGTGCTTCGCTCGTGAATCGTACCAGGTGAGAATGCCGTCCTCGGTGACGGCCTCTTGCTCGTCGCCCAGCCAGACGAACCGGGTGGGGAACTTCACCGGCTGGTTCTCGCCCAGAATGGATTTCAGGCGATCGACGCCGTTGTACTCGTGCTGGTTGGAGCGTGAGGTGTCTGCCTCGACCGCACTGAGCCTTTTGACAGCTACTCCCTCAAAATAGTCAGAGAGGTGCCCCCGCTTCATTATCAGCCCCCCGGATCGTCAGACTCGCTTCTTCCGAGCGCAGCCACGCCGCACACTGGCCGATAACAACCTCCAGCGGCAATCGCGTGCGGCCTTTCAGGGCACATTCCCACACAGCCGCCACCCGCCAGCCTGCCGCGAGAAGGGCCGCTTCTGCAGCTGCGTCGATCTCGCGGTTCCTGAATATCTTGGCCTGCCAGAACTCCACACGGGAAGAGGGCCATTTGAACAGGTTGCAGTCATGGCCGTGCCAGAAGCACCCGTGAATGAAGATGACGGCCTTCCGGCCGGGAAAAACCAAATCGGGTTTTCCGGGCAACTTCTTCTCGTGAAGCCGGAAACGAAAACCGAGGGCGTGAAGCCCCCGGCGGATAATCATCTCGGGCTTCGTGTTCTTGCCCCGGATACCGGACATCATCCGGCTCCGGACCTCAGGCGACACGATATCAGGCAACCTGCCGGGTCTCTTCTTCTGCCATTGCGGCCTCGATATAGGGCTTCATACCCTCGGCGATGAACTTCACCACCGGCACCACTACTGCGTTGCCGAACTGGCGATACGCCTGCGTGTCAGACACCTCGATACGGAAAGGTTTCCCGCCCTTCTCCTCGAAGCCCATCAGCCTCGCGCACTCGCGCGGGGTGAGACGGCGGGGGCGGTTGCCCGGCTGGGCCACCAGAACCTCGGAGCCGTCCTTGTAATAGCGGGCTGATAGGGTGCGGGTCACATCATTCGGCCCGAACAGACCAAAGCCAAAGCCGTTTCCGGCCTTGTTGTGCTTTTCCTTGTAGGCCTGAAGATACTCCCACAGGCGGGGCGTCAGGGTGTATTTCGGATCAACGCTGTCTTCCAGAATGGTGCCGAGTTTCGGGCCGGGAAGCGAAGGAGGGACAAGGGCGTCGATATCGAAGCCATTCTCCTTTCTGAAGCCGACGATAAAGATACGCTCGCGCTTCTGTGGAACCCAAGGCTCCGAGCTGAGAACACGCTTCTGTACGAAGTAGCCCAGCTCGTTCTCAAGCACGTTCATGATGGTGGCGAAGGTCTTGCCACCGTCATGGCTTTCGAGGTTCTTCACGTTCTCAAGCAGGAACGCCTTCGGCTTGTGATGAGCGATGATCTGCGCTGTATCAAAGAAGAGGGTGCCCTGTGTGTCGCAGAGAAATCCGTGGGGGCGACCCAGCGCATTCTTTTTGGAAACCCCGGCAATCGAGAACGGCTGGCAAGGAAAACCCGCCAGCAGAACGTCAAACGGCGGAATAAGGTCGGGCTTTTCCGAGAACTGCCGCACATCCCCTTCAACCTCGTGGTTGTCGGGGTAATTCAGGGCATAGGTCTTCTGTGAATGCGGGTCCCACTCGGACGTAAAGACGCAACGCCCGCCAATGCTCTCAAAGCCTTTCCTCAGACCTCCGATACCGGCAAAAAGGTCGATGAACCGGAATGCAGGACCATCGTACGGCGCGGCAGGCTTGGCGCAGCGATCTGCGACTGCCTTCTTCAGCGTCTTGATGGCGAGCCGTCTCGGTTCTCGCTTGCCGCTTGTGAAGGCTGACGCTGTCCGGGGCGCAACCTCGATCAGTTCACAAGCTTCTTCGAAAGTGAGGCCTGCCTGCTCGTGCAGTCGCGTGAATTCGGTCTTGCCATGGGCACGCATGCGGGACCTGATCCTGATAGGCTGAGTCATTTACGGCCACAGTGGCAGAAGGATTCCCGCCGGGCAATCGATTTGTTCGTTGTATGTTCTCTTTCCGCATCAATTTCGACTGCGGGAAAGAGGGGGCACGCTTTGACGGCAGGCGTAGGGGGCAGAAGCCGGTATGCTTCACCGACTGCCGCCGGCATGTTGACCCTCACACAGCCCCGCTTCGGCCCGGGGAGCCTCAAACGTGGAGCGTGTGGTTAGTGGGCAGGATGACCAATCACTCGCAGCCGCGTTGCTGAAGCCGATCGCTGCCGCGTCCTGCTGGCGAGAGGGATCACCACACTGTGTGGCTTCATCCACGCCGATGGAAAGCAGAGCAACAATGCTACCATCGAGTGACACTTGGACGGGGTGTTAGAAAGCCGAACTCCTTCCCACCGTTTGTGGCGGAAAGAATTGTGAACTTCGGGAGCGATGATCCACGGCCGGTCAGCAAATGCGCCCTTCCGGATATCGTGGCCGCCCAACTTGAACTTGCAGCTACCGCCAGAGGCTACCAGATTGGGCTACCACTGGGCTACCAGAGCAATTTTCGGTATCCGCAAGCGCTTGATTTCATTGCGCTTTACAGCGCCACCGAGAAGTGGCTGGGGGACTAGGATTCGAACCTAGACAACCAGAGTCAGAGTCTGGGGTCCTACCGTTAGACGATCCCCCAACGGGCGCGTTGTCTGCGACGCGTCGGATGGGGGCGATCTAAACAACCTCGCGCCGGGTTGCAAGCCTTCTATGACGATTTCGACATGCAAGCTGGTCACAGCACGCTGTACAGCAGCTCAACCGGTCGCCGGAGCCCAGCGCGTCGCGACATTTGCATGCGTGCCCGTCAGCTTCCGCTCAATGTGCGCCTGACCGCGTCACGCCACCCGGCGACGTGGTTGCGGCGCGTCTCCTCGGCCAGGCCCGGCGAGAATCGCCGCTCCAGCCGCCAGCGATCGGCGAATTGGGCCGGCTCGGGCAGAAGGCCGGCGTCGAGGCCGGCGAGATAGGCAGCGCCCAGCGCCGTCGTCTCCAGCACCTGCGGCCGGTCGACCGGCGCGGCGAGGATGTCGGCGAGGCGCTGCATCGTCCAGTCGGAGGCGACCATGCCGCCATCGACGCGCAGCACCGTCTCGGCGCCGTCGGCCTCCGGCCAGTCGGAGCGCATCGCCTCCAGCAGATCGAGCGTCTGGAAGCAGACCGAATCGAGCGCGGCGCGGGCGAATTCGCGCGGGCCGGTATTGCGTGTCAGGCCGAACATCGCGCCGCGGGCATTGGCGTCCCAATGCGGCGCACCGAGGCCGGTGAAGGCCGGCACCAGATAGACCTGCTGGCCGGAATCGGCTTGGGCGGCGAGAGGGCCGCTGTCCGAGGCCTTCTCGATGACGCCGAGCCCGTCACGCAGCCATTGCACGGCGGCGCCGGCGATGAAGATCGAGCCTTCCAGCGCGTAATGGCGTACGCCCTTGAGCTGGTAGGCCACGGTCGAGAGCAGGCGATTCTGCGAGGTGACGGCCTTGGTCCCCGTATTGAGCAAGGCGAAGCAGCCGGTGCCATAGGTCGATTTCAGCATGCCCGGCTCGAAGCAGGCCTGGCCGACGGTCGCCGCCTGCTGGTCGCCGGCAATGCCGCGAATCGCGATGGCGCCGCCAAACAGGCCGGGCTCGCTGTCGCCGAAATGGGCGGCGCAATCGCGCACCTCGGGCAGCATCGCCGAGGGAATGTCGAGCAGCGCCAAAAGCTCCTCGTCCCACTGCCCCTTGTGGATGTCGAACAGCATGGTGCGCGAGGCGTTGGTCGCGTCGGTGGCGTGGACGCGACCGCCGGTCAGCCGCCAGAGCAGGAAGCAATCGACGGTGCCGAAGGCGAGTTCGCCGCGCCTCGCCCGCTCACGGGCGCCGGGGACATGGTCGAGGATCCAGGCGATCTTGGTACCGGAAAAATAAGGATCGATGCGCAAGCCGGTGCGCGCGGCGACGAGCTTGCCATGGCCCTCGGCTTCCAGCGCAGCGCAGCGCTCAGCGGTGCGCCGGTCCTGCCAGACGATGGCGCGGTGGATCGCCTGGCCGGTCTTCCTGTCCCAAACCAGGGTCGTCTCGCGCTGGTTGGTGATGCCGATCGCGGCGACCTCCCCTGCCCGCGCCTCGGCCCGTGCCAGCGCCTGCCGGCAGACCGAGAGCGTGCTGTCCCAGAGATCCTCCGCCTCGTGCTCGACCCAGCCCGAGGCCGGGTAATGCTGCGGGAACTCCTGCTGGGCGCTGGCGACCGGCTGCAGATTCTCGTCGAACAGGATGGCGCGGGAGGACGTCGTGCCCTGGTCGATCGCCAGAATCATGCGCCGCGCCGCCATGCCGTTTCTCCCGATTGGTCGCCGCCGGGTTCAAAAAGACCGGCCGGCGCCGAGCTTTGCCGCGAAGGCCGAGTCTAGGCAAGCTCGGCCGAACCTCGCCGCGATTTCGCCACAGGTTCTGCTTGGCAGGGGGCGCGTGCTGTTGTTACGCTGCCCATCGAATGGAAACGTTCCAGCGTCATGCTGGACTCCGGCAGGCCACCATCACGGTCCTGACCGGCGAAGGGTTAGCAAGTGACGGTCGAAGACCGCCAGGATTCCGACCGCCCCCTCGTGGCGGCGGTCCCACTACCGGGCGAGCGGCCCGCGCCGCCGGACGCGGTTCGATTTGCTCCGGCCCCATTCCAGCGCCCTCATCCGACCACCTATGCCGCGCTCGACCTCGGCACCAACAACTGCCGCCTCTTGATCGCGCGGCCGGCACAGCATGGCTTCCGGGTCGTCGACGCCTTCTCGCGGATCGTGCGGCTCGGCGAGGGCCTCACCGCCAGCGGCCGGCTCTGCGACGACGCGATGGACCGCGCCGTCGAGGCGCTCAAGGTCTGCAAGAGCAAGATGGACCATCGCGGCGTCACCCGCGCCCGCCTGATCACCACTGAAGCCTGCCGCGCGGCGACCAACGGCGTCGAGTTCGTGCGCCGTGTCGGCGAGGAGGCGCGGCTGGACCTCGAAATCGTCGACCAGCGCACGGAAGCCTCGCTCGCCGTCACCGGCTGCGCCGCGCTGGCGGCGCCCGAAGCGGGCGCGGTGATCGTCTTCGACATCGGCGGTGGCTCGACCGAGATCGTCTGGCTCGGCGGGCGCGAAGCCGGGCGCGATCCGGCCTCGCGCATCCGCGAATGGGCCTCGCTGCCGATCGGCGTCGTCTCAGTGGCGGAGCGCTATGGCGGCGTCGAGGTCGGGCGCGAAAAATTCGAGCGGATGGTCGCCGATTGCAGCGAGGCGCTGGCGCCGTTCGCGACGAAGGCCGCGGCGGCGCGGAACGCCCCCAATTTCCACCTGCTCGGCACCTCCGGCACGGTCACCACCGTGGCCGGCATCCATTTGCGGCTGCCGCGCTATGACCGGCGACAGGTCGACGGTCTGTGGATGCAGGACCGCGACATCTGCAGCGTCATCGACGAGCTCGTCGCGATGGACTATGCCCAGCGTCAGGCCAATGCCTGCATCGGCCGCGAGCGGGCCGATCTGGTGCTCGCCGGTTGCGCCATCTTCGAAGCGATCCGGCGCGCCTTCCCGAGCCCGAAGGTGCGCATCGCCGATCGCGGCCTGCGCGAGGGCATCCTGCTCAGGATGATGCATGAGGACCGCGCCTGGTGGCGCCGAAGACAATGACGACGACGAAATCAGGCGGCGGCGCGCGCGACCTGCGCATCAAGGTCAAGAAGCCCGCCAAGCGCAGCCATTCCTCGCAACTCTGGCTCGAGCGCCAGCTCAACGACCCCTATGTGAAGCGGGCGCGCGAGATGGGCTATCGCTCGCGCGCGGCCTTCAAGCTCGCCGAGATGGACGAGCGCTACAAGTTCCTGAAGCCCGGCCAGAAGCTGGTCGATCTCGGCTGCGCGCCGGGCGGCTGGTGCCAGGTCGCCGGCGCCAAGGTCGGGCTCGACAAGGGCAAGGGCAAGATCATCGGCATCGACCTCCTGCCGGTCGACCCGATCCCGCATGTCGAGCTGATCCAGCTCGACTTCATGGCGGAGGAAGCCCCTGCCCTGCTGATGGAGAAGCTTGGCGGCAAGGCCGACGGCGTGATGTCCGACATGGCCGCCAACACCACCGGCCACAAGAAGACCGACCACCTCAGGATCATTGGCCTCGCCGAAGCGGCGATCGAATTCGCCAACGACGTGCTGGCGCCCGGTGGCTTCTTCCTCGCCAAGCTGTTCCAGGGCGGCGACTCGGCCGGGCTGCTGGCAGAGCTCAAGCGCGACTTCACCCTGGTACGCAATATCAAGCCGGCGGCGAGCCGAGCCGATTCCTCCGAGCTCTACGTGCTGGCGACAGGGTTCAGGCGGAAGGCCGAAGCCGAGCCGGACGCGGAAGACTGAGACCGCCTCAAGGGTCGGCCAGCCGGCCATCGACCAGATGGATGCGACGGCTCGCCTTGGCCGCCATCTCGGTGTCGTGGGTCACGGCGATCACCGTCTTGCCGCGCTCGCGCACCAGCGCGTCGAGAATGGCAAAGACCTGCTCGGAATTCTTGCTGTCGAGGCTGCCCGTCGGCTCGTCGGCGAGGATGAGCGGCGGATCGTTGGCGAGCGAACGGGCAACGGCGACGCGCTGGCGCTGGCCGCCCGAGAGCTGGTCCGGCCGCTTATCGAGATGGTCGGCGAGGCCGAGCGCGCTGAGCAGCTCGGTCGAACGCTCGCGCATGGCGGCCGCACTGAGCCGGCCGAGCCGGCGCATCGGGATCTCGACATTCTCCCGCACCGTGAATTCCGGCAGCAGGAAATGGAACTGGAAGACGAAGCCGAGCGTCGCCAGCCGGATGCCGGCGCGCTCCCGTTCGCTGAGCCCGGCTGTATCCCTGCCCTCGATCATGAGCGCGCCGGCGCTCGGCTTGTCGAGCAATCCTAGCAGATAGAGCAGCGAGGATTTGCCCGAGCCGGAGGGGCCGGTGATCGCGACGAACTCGCCGGCGCCGATCGCCAAGCTGATGTCCTCGACCAGCGTCACCGGCACAGCGGCAGGCAGGACGCGGGTCAGCGCCCTGGTTTCGATCAGCGCGCTCATGTCGCGCCCCGGATGATGTCGACCGGGTTGAGCCGCGCCGCCTGCCGCGCCGGCAGGTAGCCGGCGACGCCGGCCGAGACGAGGGCGAAGCCGGCGGCGATCAGATAGTGCCAGATGCTCCAGGCCAGCGGCAGGCGCGTGATTTCCTGCGCTACGTTCGCGCCCGACAATTCGAAGCGGACCAGCGAAAGCATGAAGCAGAGGAGGAAGCCGAACGCCCAGCCGAGCAGCGAGCCAGCGGCGCCGAGCGCCAGTCCCTCCAGCAGGAAGAGGCGGCGCATATCGGTCTCTGTGAAGCCGAGCGACTTCAGGATGGCGATGTCGCGCGCCTTCTCATGGGTGATGGTCGAGATGATGTTGAAGATGCCGAAGCCGGCCACCAGCAGGATCGCGCCGACGACCGTGTACATGATGACATTGCGGATCACGAGTGCCTCCAGCAGCGACTCGTTCGCCTCCTGCCAGGCCATCGCCTTGTAGCCGAGCTGCGCCTCAGCCCGGCGCGCCACCTGCGGCGCGGCGTTGGGATCGTCGAGCTTCAGCCTGATCTCGTTGATCGCATTCGGGCGTTCGCTGAGGATCTGGGCGTTCTTGAGCAGGACATAGCCCTCGCCCTCGTCGCGGGCGGTGGTGCCGGTGTGGAACAGGCCGACGATCTTGAAGGCGCGGCTTTGGCCGGTGGAGGAGACAACGGTGACGGTGGTGCCGAGATCGGCGCCGAGACGCTGCGCCAGCTTGTCGCCGACGACGATGTTGTTGCCGCCGGCGATCAGCGAGGTGAAGCTGCCCTGGCGGAAATCCTTGGCGAGCGAGGAGACCTGCATCTCGGCCTGCGGCTCGATGCCGATGATGGCGATGCCGACATCGCGCCCGGAATAGCGCACCACGCCTTGTGTCTTCAGGCTGAGCGCCAGCCGCCCCGGCACCCAGGCCCTGAGCATCGCCACCGCCTCGGTCGGGTTGAGGATGCCGCGCCGGTCGTCCTTCGGCCGCAGGCCGGCGATGTGAACGGCGGCGAAGGCGTCCTGCGCCGGCTGACGGCGGGCGCTGCGATACTCGTCGGTGATGTCGACATGCGGCATGGTGTCGACGAGGCGCGCGACGAAATCGTCCTCGCCGCCCTGCATCAACGACGCCATCGCGATCGAGAAGCCGACGCCGAGCGCGACGCCGATGATCGCGACCAGCGTCTGCCGGCCGCGACCGCGGATATGCGTCAGGGCCAATGCGAGGATCAGACGCATGGCTCAGCCCCCTCGGGCGGTGACGCGAGCGCCATCGGGGAGCTTGTCCGGAAATGGCGTGATGACGCGCGCCTGCTCAGGCAATCCCGAGAGCACCTCGACATCGCCGGTGCCGCGAATGCCGATCGACAGCTCGTGGCGGCGGGCGCGATCACCGTCGAGGACGAAGACGGCATTGCCCTGCACGGCGGCGACCGGCAGCAGCAACACCTCCTTTGCCACGCGCACGATGATGTTGAGCTCGACGGTCATGCCGATCAACAGCGGTGTGTCATCCGGCAGAGCGAGATAGACGCGGTAGGTCTTGGCGACGGGATCGCCCTTGGGCGTGATGCTGTCGACGGTTCCCTCAAGCGTCTTGCCCGGGAAGGCGTCAGCGCGGATCAAGGCGCGCTGCCCGGCCTTGACCTGCGGGATATCCTCCTCGTTGACCTCGGCGACGACGCGCAGCGGCCTGGCCTCTCCGATCCAGAACAGCACCGTGCCGGGCTCGGCGATCTCGCCGACCTCGCCGTCGCGACGCAGCACCGTGCCGCGCATCGGGGCGCGCAGGACGTAATTCTCGAGGCGAGCGGTCTGACCGGCGATCAAGGCCGAGGCCTGGCCCATCTCGCTGCGGGCGCGGTCGAGCGCCTGCTGGCTCCCCACATTGCGCTCGACCAGCACAGCGAGCCGGTCATGTTCGGCAGCGGCGAGCTTCTGGCGGGCCTTCAGCTCGGCCAGGGTCGCCTCGGCCTGGGCGCTGTCGAGACGAGCGAGGATCTGCCCCTGCTCTACCCTCTGCCCTTCGCAGTCGCAGCGCTCGACGATACGCTCGCGCACCAGCGCGGTGACCTTGGCCCAGTTACGCGGCTCGACCGTGCCGGTGGCGTAGACGATCTCGGCCGCATCGCCGCGCCTGGGCGCGATGGTGACCACCGCCGCCGGCTTGGTCAGGAACCAATACCCACCTCCGGCAGCGACGAGCACCGCAGCGGCGAGAAAACTGCGAACGAACTTCACGGCATCCTCCACAGGAGCCATCACGCCGGCCGCTTCGACCCAGGATGATCACGGGCCAGAAAGCGTTGCGCCAGCTGCGTCTTGCGCGCACAATCGCGAAAGACCGACCGTCGGTCATTTTACAGACCGACGGTCGGTCGTCAAGAGAAAGCACGTAGCATGCCTCGTATCGTGAAGTCCGCCGATGATCGCAGGAACGAGATCCTCGACGGCGCGCAGGCGCTGTTCTTCGAACGCGGCTATGAGCGCACCACGGTCAACGACGTCATCGCCAGGGTCGGTATCTCGAAGGGCGGCTTCTACCACCACTTCACGGCCAAGGAGGATTTGCTGGAAGGGATCACCGCCCGGCTGGCGCAGGATGCGGTCGCGCGCGTCCGCGACATCCTCGATGACCCCACGCTCGGTGCGTTGGAACGGCTGAACGCATTCCTGGCCCGCTCGCGCCAGATGAAGCTTGAGGACGCACCGAAGCTGCGCGCTGCCTTTGACGTCATCTTCCGGCCCGAGAACCTCCTGCTCTACCACCGCATCAACGCGGCCTCGATCGCGGTGATGCGGCCGGTGCTGACCCGCGTCATCGTCGAGGGCACGACGGAAGGCGTGTTCGCCGTGCCGGAGCCCGAAGCGGCCGCGGACATCATCCTGCATATCGGCGCAAGCACGCATGACATCATGGCACGCACCATCGCCGCATCAGGCACGGCCGAGGAGGACGCCGCGATCGAGGAGCTCGACCGACGCCTTGGCTTCTACGGCATCGCGGTCGACCGCATCCTCGGCCTGCCCGACGGCAGCGTCCCCTTCGTCGAGCCCGGCTTCACGCGGGCGGTAATGAAGGCGCGCTGATTGGTGTCAGCCAGCGCGGCCCGCCAGGTCGATCGCCGCTTTGACCGCCACGGCATAGCCCTGGGGCCCAAGTCCGGCGATGACCGCCGTTGCGGCCAGCGAGACATAGGATTTGTGGTAATGCGCCTCGCGCCGGTGGATGTTCGAGATGTGGAGCTCGACGATCGGCCCCGGGAACATCTTGAGCGCATCGAGGATCGCGATCGAAGTGAACGAATAGGCGGCGGGATTGATGATGATCGCCGCGCCCTGGTCGATCGCCTCGTGGATCCAGTCGATCAATTCGTATTCGCGATTGCTCTGGCGGAAGACGATCTCGCGCCCGCCGGCAGCCTCAACGCACATCGTCTCGACCTCTGCGAGCGTGGTCGAACCGTAGATCTGCGGCTCGCGCGTGCCGAGCCGGTTCAGATTGGGACCGTTCAGGACATAGATCGGCTTGCTCAAGGGTCGGTCCTCTCCTGTCAGCCCTGGTAGCCCATCAGGCGCGGCAGCCAGAGCACGAGGCTTGGGAAGAAGGTGATCAGCGCCAGCGCCACCAGCATGGCGCCGAGAAAGGGCATGCATTCGCGCACGATCTGGCGCAGTGGCACCTCGGCGATATTGGTCATGATGAAGAGCAGGAGCCCGTAGGGCGGCGTGATCAGCCCCAGCATGATGTTGACCACGACGACGACGCCGAAATGCACCATGTCGATGCCCAGCGCCTTGGCGGTCGGGATCAGCACCGGCACGACGATGAGCAGGATCGCGGTGCCCTCGAGCAGGCAGCCGAGCACCAGCAGCAGCAGGTTGACGAGGATCAGGAAGCCGAGCGGCGACAGGTTCCAGCCGGCCAGCAGCAGGCGCAGGCTGTCGGGAATGTTCTCGATGGTGACGACGTAGTTGAAGACGAGAGCACCGGCGATCAGCATGCCGATCGAGGCGGTGGTACGGGCGCTGTAGGCGAGCGAACTGTAGAAGGCGCGGAAGCTGACGCTGCGATAGAGCAGCACCGAGACGGCGAGCGCATAGGCGGCTGCAACCGCCGCTGCCTCGGTCGGCGTGGTCGCCCCGCCATAGATGCCGCCGAGCAGCACGACCGGCATCATCAGCGCCGGGAAAGCGCGCCAGGTGATGCCGGGCAATCGGCGCAAGGGGATCGGCGGCTCGACCGGGAAATTGCGGCGCTTCGCCGCCGAGGCGACGATCGCCATCTGCGCCAGCGCCATCAGCAGGCCGGGGATGACACCGCCGAGGAAAAGGAAGCCGATCGAAGCGTCCGAGACCAGCGCGTAGAGCACCATCGGGATCGAGGGCGGGATGATCGGCCCGATCACCGAGGATGCCGCCGTCAGCGCCGCGGCGAAGGCCGGCGGGTACTTGCCGTCCTTGGTCATCATCGCCTGCATCATCCGCCCGGTGCCGGCCGCGTCGGCAATGGCGGAGCCGGACATGCCGGCGAAGATCACGCTCTGGACGATATTGACATGGGCGAGCCCGCCCCTGAAGCGGCCGACCAGCGCATCGCAGAAGCGCAGCAGCCGTTCCGTCATCGAGCCGATGTTCATCAGTTCCGCCGCCAGGATGAAGAGCGGCACGGCGAGGATGACGTAGTTGGTGTACATGCCGTTGAGCAATTGCTCGGCGGCGATCGAGAGATCCTGTCCGGCGACGAGCAGATAGAGGATCGAGCCGGCGATCATCGCATGGCCGATCGGCAGGCCGAGCAGCGACAGCGTGACGATGGCGAGGATGGCGAGGGAGAACGGCGTGCTCATACGCCCGAGCCCGCCTTGGTCGGATCGAAAGCCTCAGGCGCCTTGCCGCGCAAGGCGCTGAAGCCGAGCCAGAGGTAGCGGATGATCGCGCCGACCGCGAAGGCGATATAGATCGCGTAGACCCAGTTGAACGGGATCTTCAGATAGGCGGTACGCTCGACCTTCATGAAGGCGACGTAGTCGACCATCGCCGGCAGCGAGATCACATAGAGCACGACGAGCGCCGTCGCGGTGATCAGTGCCATGACACGGCGCGGGCCGGGCCCGACCGCGCCATAGATGATGTCGAAGCGGATCTCCTCGCTCTCGCGCAGGACGAAGCCGGCGCCGAACAGCACGAGCCAGAGCCAGAGGATGACGCTGATCTCGTGCGTCCAGCCGATCGGGAAATTGAGCAGATAGCGGAAGACGATCTGCACCAGGAAGACGAGGAACATCGCGCCGAGCATCAGCGCGAGCAGGTTCTCGGCCCGGCGCGCCATGAAGGCGCCGAGTGCTTTCAGCGAGTTCGGCATCGCCCCTCCGATGAAATTCGGCCCGCCGGCCCCTCCCGCGGCGGGCCACGCCAGCCCCGAAGGACCAGCGCTAGACCTCGGTCACTCCCGCGTAACGATACGCTAGAGCGCGTTGATCTTGTCGAGCATGCCGGGCACCCAGCCCTTGGCCAGCTCGGATTCCAGGTATTTCTTCTGCGCGAAGTCGCGGAAGGCCTTGAGATCGGGCGTATAGACCTCGAGCCCCTGCTTCTTGAAGAAATCGACCAGCTCGGCCTCCTTGGCGAGGTGCTCCTTGGTGCTCCAGTCGATCGCAGCGTCGGCCGCGGCCTGGAAGGCCGCCTGCTTCTTGACATCCATCCCGTCCCAGACGCGCTTGGTGACGCAGAGCAGGTCGAAGCCGACGAGATGCGAGGTCAGCACGATCTGCGAGGAGACCTCGTAGAACTTCATGTTCTGGACGTTGGGCAGCGGGTTGTCCTGCCCGTCGATCGCGCCGCTCTGCAGGCCGGTATAGACCTCGGCATAGGCCATCGGCGTCGGATTGGCGCCGAGCGACTGGCCGAGGAACTGCCAGGCGTCGCCGCCCGGCATACGCAGCTTGACGCCGGCGAGATCGGCCGGAGTGTTGACCTTCTTCTTCGGCTTCAAGCCGACCTGGCGGGCGCCGAAATAGGTCGGCCCGAGGATTTTGATGTTGAGCTTGTCCTCGGCCATCTTCTTGAGCTCGGCGCCGACCGGGCTGGCGAAGACCTTCTTGAGATGGGCGGCGTCGCGGAAGAGATAGGCCGAGGTGACGATCGACCAGGCCGGGATCTGGTTCGAGACGTCCTGCGGCGCGATGTTCCCCATTTCGAGGTTGTTGCGCTGCATGGCGACCAGCTCGGTGCCCTGCTTGAACAGGTTGCCGCCGTAATAGGGTTGCAGCGTGAAGTCGTCTTTGATGGCCTCGCCGAAGCGCTTCATCATCTCGGCGCGGATGTCCTGCTCCGAGAACACCGCCGAGAAGCGCAGATTGGGTTTGGCCTGCGCGAAGGCCCCTCCGCCCGTCAGTGCGAGTGCGCCACCGGCCGCGAGCAGAGCGCGCCTGTCGATTCCCTGTTTCATGCCGTTCCTCCCTGCGGGTTGGCCCCGCTTCGTGGCAGACCATGCCCAACGGCAATTCAGCAATCAACTGGTATTTTTATTTTCCTCTGATGATTTCGATTTCACCAGAGCAATTGTGCCTCCCCTGCTCCGCCGCTAAGCTCGTGTCGTCAGCCGCAGTTCCGGACGGACCCACCTATGTTGAATTACGCGCCGCCGACCGCCTCGATCGGAGAGCTCGCCTATCGGCGCATCCGGGCGGACATCGTCTTCGGCCGGCTGGCGCCGGCGCAGCGCCTCAAGCTCGACGATCTGCGCGAGACCTATGGCACCAGCATCAGCACGTTGCGCGAGATCCTGAACAGGCTCTCGTCGGAGGGGCTGGTCGAGGCCGAGGGCCAGAAGGGCTTCATGGTTGCGGCGGTCTCGGCCAGGAATCTCAGCGAGATCGCGGCACTACGTCTCCTGCTGGAAGGGCACGCCCTCGCCCAATCCTTCGCGGCCGGTGACATGGAATGGGAAGGCCGCGTCGTCGCCGCCCATCACAAGCTGGCGCTGATGGAAAAGCGCATGCTCGACAATGACCGGGCCGATCCCGAACTGTGGAAGCGCTATGACTGGGAGTTCCATCATGCGCTGATCTCGGCCTGCGGCTCGCAGGTGCTGATGGAGACGCATGCCTCGGTCTATGACCGCTATCTGCGCTACCAGATGGTCGCCGTGATCTTCCGCGGCGAAATCGCGGCGCAGGAGCATCAGACCCTGCTCGACTGCGCGATGCGCCGCGACATCGCACGCGCCACCGAGATTCTGACGACGCATATCAACGCCTGCGTCGAGCACACGCTCGCCGGCGACATGCTGCAAGGCTGAGCAAGTCAGCTCAAACGACAAAGCCCGCCCCGCATCTCCGCGGAACGGGCCTTGCTGTCGCAGCAGGCGATGTTGTCAGTCGAGCTTGAACTTCGAGAGTTCGCGGTGCTCGCCATAGATGCGGCGGACGGTGCCAGTGATCGAGCGATAGACGATCGTCTCGGTCTCGATCACCTCGGGCCCGAAGCGCACGCCCGAGAGCATGCCGCCATCGGTGACGCCGGTGGCGCAGACGATGACGTCGCCCGAGGCCATCTCGGCCATGTCGTACTTCTTGTTCGGGTCCTTGACGCCCATGGTCGCGGCGCGCTTGCGCTTTTCCTCGGTGTCGAGGATCAAGCGGCCCTGCATCTGGCCGCCGACGCAGCGCAGCGCCGCCGCGGCGAGCACGCCCTCGGGCGCGCCGCCGATGCCGAGATAGAGGTCGATGCCGGTCTTCTCCGGCTCGGTGCAGAAGATCACGCCGGCGACGTCGCCATCGGTGATCAGGCGGATCGAAGCACCGGTCTTGCGGACTTCCGCGATCAGCTTCTCGTGGCGCGGCCGATCCATGATCAGCGTGTTGATCTCATGCGGCTTGACGCCCTTGGCCCGAGCGAGCGCGTTGATGTTGTCGGCAGCCGAAGCGTCGAGATCGACGATCCCTTGCGGATAGCCGGGGCCGATCGCGATCTTGTTCATGTAGACGTCGGGGGCGTAGAGCAGCTGGCCGGCGCCGGCCATCGCCATCACCGCGATCGAACCCGGCATGTCTTTGGCGCAGAGCGTCGTGCCCTCGAGCGGGTCGACGGCGATGTGGACCTTGGGGCCCTGCTTGTTGCCGACCTTCTCGCCGATGAAGAGCATCGGCGCCTCGTCGCGCTCGCCCTCGCCGATGACGATCTCACCGTCGATCGGCAAGCGGTTGAGCTCGCGCCGCATCGCATCGACCGCGGCCTGGTCGGCCGCCTTCTCGTCGCCATGGCCGCGCAGACGGGCGGCGGCGACGGCGGCACGCTCGGTGACACGCACCAGTTCCATCGAGAGATAGCGCTCGATGATCTGGTCGGGCGAGATGCGGAGATCGACGGACATGGGGACTCCCTGAGCGCGATTAGCGGATGGCAGAGGTAAATAGCGAACGGATTGGCGAGGATATGGCGAAGCCGTATGCGACCGCGCCGACCATGCTCATTCCCGCTCGATGCGGATGACTTGCGGCGCTTCGGCGATATGGCCGTCGGCGCTGACCTTCTCCAGCGCGCCGCGGATGGCCTGCTCGCTGGTGGCATAGGTGATCAGCACGACGGGAACCGGCGCGCCGGAGCGCCCGCCGGGGTCCTGCTGGGCAGCAATCTCGGAGCGACGCTGGACGATGCTCTCGAGCGAGATATCGGCCTCGGCCATCCGGGTCGCGATCGCGGCCGCGGCGCCGGGACGGTCGGCAACAGCGAGGCGGATGTAGTAGCCGCCCTCATGGCGCTGCATCGGCGCGCGCGTCGGCTGCTCCAGCCGGGCGACCGGCATGCCGAAAGGCTGGCCGGCCGTGCCGCGGGCGACGTCGGCGATGTCGGCGATCACCGCCGAAGCGGTCGGGCCGCCGCCGGCACCGGGGCCGACCAGAGTGATCTCGCGGACCGCATCGGCGTCGATGGTGACCGCGTTGGTGACGCCCATGACCTGCGCGATCGCGGACGACTTCGGCACCATGGTCGGGTGTACGCGCTGCTCGATGCCGGTCTTGGTGCGCTCGGCGACGCCGAGCAGCTTGATCCGGTAGCCGAGCTCGTCGGCCATCTTCAAGTCGAGCGGCGTGATCGAGGAAATGCCTTCGACATGAATCGCTTCCGCGTCGATCTTCGTACCGAAGGCGAGGCTGGTCAGGATGGCGAGCTTGTGGGCGGTGTCGAAGCCCTCGACGTCGAAGGTCGGGTCGGCTTCGGCATAGCCGAGGCGCTGCGCGTCCTTCAGGCAGGCCTCGAAGGTCAGGCCCTCCAGCTCCATGCGCGAGAGGATGTAATTGCAGGTGCCGTTGAGGATGCCGTAGAGCCGGCTGACATTGTTGCCCGAGAGCGCCTCGCGCAGCGTCTTCACCACCGGGATGCCACCGGCCGAGGACGCCTCGAAGGCGAGCGCCGCCCCCTTGCTCTCGGCGAGCTCGGCGAGCGCGACGCCATGGGCCGCGAGCAGCGCCTTGTTGGCGGTGACGACATGCTTGCCGGCGGACAGCGCGGTCTCGACCGCCTTCTTGGCCGGGCCGTCCGAGCCGCCGATCAGCTCGATCAGGCAATCGATCTCGGGCGAGGCGGCGAGCGCGACCGGATCGTCGAACCAGGCGAAGCCGGAGATGTCGATGCCGCGATCGCGGTTGCGATCACGCGCGGAGACCGCCGTCACCCGCACCGGCCGGCCGCAGCGGGCGGCGAGCGCGTTCTCCTGGCGCTTGAGAATGCCGGCGACCGCCGCGCCGACTGTTCCCAGGCCGGCGATGCCGACGCGCAGGGGCCTGATCTCGGAGGGAGCAGCGTGCATGGTCATGATCGGCGGGGTCGCATGAGGCGCGCGGGGAGTCAACGGCGAAGGGGTGGAGGGAACCTGTCCGCAAACGCTGGATTGAGTACGCAATGCGGAGGTATCCGATGCTGAAGATCGGCTCGATCGTCTGGGGCGTGCGGAACGTGCCGAGTGGCGCTACCCGGAAGGCGCCGACTACATCGTTCTGGAAGATCCAGACGGGAACCGCTTCTGCGTCATCGAGAAGTGACTACTCGAAGCGGCAGACGACCTCGGCGGCGAGCTTGTTGACCTTACCACCCTCGAAGCCGAGATAGAGCCGCAACAGCTGGTTGCCGAAGGCAGTGATCTTGATGGTGCGCAGCGCCTCGATGCTGTCGCCGTCCGCCTGGGTCGAATTCTCGTCGACCGGCTTCCAGAACCAGGGCTTCGGCGCCCGGATCACGGCCTGCGCCAGCAATTGCTCGGCTTCGGCGCGTCCCATTCCAGTCGGGAAATATCTGGCGGCGATCTCGGTCGCGTCGCGGCCGCACTCCTTGGCCCGCGATGCGGTCAGGACGTCGGCGATCAGGGCCGAGTCGGTGTCGGTATTGCGGCCGCGCGAGAAATCATAGGTCGCGAACAGGCAGACCAGCGCGAACAGGCCGAACACGATCCCGATCAACCGGCCCTTCGAGACCATGATGCGCGCTCAGTCCTTGCTATCCGCCCCGCCTCTTGGGTTCCCATGTTTCGGCGGTTCGGTCCAGTGCCGGCGCGCAACACTGACGGCCGTCTTTCCGGGGCAGCCCAAAGGGCTGAGCCCGGAACCCATGAACACGATCGTTCCGAGCAGGGCTCCGTCATTCCGGCTGCAGCGAAGCGGAACGCCGGAATCCATCATGAGGCACTGTACTCTACGATGGATTCCGGAGCTGCACGCCTTCGGCGCTTGTCCGGAATGACGGTGCCTTTGGATGCGGTCTTCGTGTTCATGGTTTCCGGGCTCGCTGCTGCGCAACGCCCCGGAATGACGGCTCGCCTCGCCCTACCCCGCCTTCGGCATCTGGATGACGTTGTGCAGGGTCTGGTCAGCGCTCTTGAGGAAGCGGCCGATATTGCGGGCGGCCTGGCGGATGCGCTGCTCGTTCTCGACGATGGCGATGCGGACATAGTCGTCGCCATGCTCGCCGAAACCGATGCCGGGCGCGACTGCGACCTCGGCCTTCTCGATCAGCAGCTTGGAGAACTCCAGCGAACCGAGATGGCGGAACTTCTCCGGGATCGGCACCCAGGCGAACATCGAGGCCTGCGGCGCCGGGAACTCCCAGCCGGCCTTGCCGAAGCTCTCGACCAGCGCGTCGCGGCGCTTGCGATAGACGTCGCGCATCTCGCGGATGCAGTCGTCCGGGCCGTTCAGCGCCGCCGCCGCCGCGACCTGGATCGGCGTATAGGCACCGTAGTCAAGATAGGACTTCACCCGCGCCAGCGCCGCCAGCAGCTTCTCGTTGCCGACGGCGAAGCCCATGCGCCAGCCGGCCATGGAGAAGGTCTTCGACATCGAGGTGAACTCGACGGCGACGTCGATCGCGCCCGGCACCTGCAGCATCGAGGGCGGCGGGTCGTTCTCGTCGAAATAGACCTCGGCATAGGCGAGATCGGAGAGCAGGATCAGCTCGTGCCTCTTCGCGAAGGCGACGAGGTCGCGATAGAAATCGAGCGAGGCAGTGTAGGCGGTCGGGTTCGCGGGATAGCAGGTGACGAGCGCGATCGGCTTCGGCACCGAATGCGCCATCGCCCGCTCCACCGCCGGGAAGAAGGCCGGTGTCGGCTCGGCCGGAACCGAGCGGATGACACCGCCCGCCATCAGGAAGCCGAAGGCGTGGATCGGATAGCTCGGATTGGGCACGAGCACGACGTCGCCCGGGCCGGTGATGGCCTGCGCCATATTGGCGAAGCCTTCCTTAGAGCCCAGCGTCGCGACGATCTGCGTGTCGGGGTTGAGCGTCACCCCGAAGCGGCGCTGGTAGTAATGCGCCTGGGCGCGGCGCAGACCGGCGATGCCCTTGGAGGCGGAATAGCGGTCGGTGCGCGGCTTGCCGGCAGTCTCGACCAGCTTCTCGATGACGTGCTTGGGCGCGGGCAGATCGGGATTGCCCATGCCGAGATCGATGATGTCGACGCCCTTGGCGCGCTCGGCTGCCTTGATCTTGTTGACCTGTTCGAAAACATAGGGCGGCAGGCGCTTGATGCGGTGGAAATCGGTCATCTCGACAACAGGTCCTTGCGGATCGCCGCACGATGGCGCGGCAAATCACATTCTTGCGTTACGCTGCCTTACCACCGCAGCTTTCGCCCTGACAGCGCAAAAAACGCAAGATTCATCGAAAGGCACAGCATGCCTCTTCGGAGCAACGTTTCAGGCCGGCGGAATGAAAGGCTGGCTGATGGTCCGGAACACGTCGAGCGCCTCGCAGCGGGCTGAGTGCGCCTCCAGCGCCGGATAATCGCCGAGGGCGACCAGGTCGGGATGCGCATCACTGGCGAAGCGCAGCGCGCAGGCGAGCGCGATGTCGGCATGGCCGATCCGCTCGCTGAACCACCAGTCGCCGCCCCGTTCGGCCCGCTCCCGTTCCAATGCCGCGACGGTGCCCGCGATCTGGCTGCGGCAGCGCCCGGCCCAGGTCTCGGAGATCTGGTCGTGCAGCTTCAACTCGTAGAACAGGCTCACCGCCTTCTCGGCCAACCCCATCGCCAGCCCGGCAAGGCGCAGCGCGCGATGACGGGCCGGCTCCTCGCGAGGAAACAGGGCTCTCTCGGTCGGCATCAAGCCGTCGAGATAATCGAGCATGGCATGGCTCTCGACCAGCACGAGCCCGTCATCGAGTTGGAGCGTCGGCACGCGGACCAGCGGGTTGAGCGGCCCGATCTTCTCGCCATTCCCGAAGACCGACCAGGGCCGGTGCTCGAAGGGCAGTTCGTACAGCGTCAGCGCGATGCCGACGCGGCGCACGAAGGGCGAATCATACTGGCCGATCAGGATCATTGCGGCAGCTCCGGCGCGAGGACCGCGATTGGAGCCGCCTGACCAGCGTCAGGCAAGCGAACTCACGCGCGCCGCCCACTCATTCCTTTGGTAGCGGCGGTGGGGCGGGAGGCGGCGCCGGCGGCGGCAGGACCTTGCCCAGGCTTTGCGCCTGCGTGCCTGCCGCCTCGTTGGAGATTCGCTTGGCGTCGAGCTCCGCCTCGAGCTTCTTGAACTCGTCCACGGTCTTGCGCTTGGCCTGTCGCGAGACGGTCGTGCCGATGGGGATGTATTTCGGATCCTGCGGCCTGGTCTCGACCACGAAGGGCTTGGGTTCGCCCGGTGTCGTGGCGAAATCGGTCATTTCGGCCACGCCACGAGCAGCCTGGCAGCCACCGAGCGCAGCCCCGGCGAGCAGGACCAGCCCGGCCGCCTTGAGCGAGATTTGAGTCCGCCTGTCAGCCATCGCCCTGCTTCCGCAAAATTTCTTTGTCACTCATACCGGTTAGGTCCTTAATGGGTCCAAAATGGGGAGTGCAACTCCTGCGTAAGGCTACCAAGGGGAGCGCCATCATGTGTCCGCCTGCTGACGAGAAGGGCAAAGCCCACCGGAAACCGGCAGAAGCGCCGTCGGCGGAGCTGCCGGTGATGCCCGATTTCGAAGCGATGGCGCAGAACATGGGCAAGCTGGTCGAGCAGGCCGGCAAGGTGACGGCCGCCTATATGAAGCCGATCGAGCGGGGCGAGGCGAAGACCGGCCAGGCCGACGAAGCGAGCGAGATGGTCAAGGTGCTCGGCCGCGTCGCGGAACGCTGGGTCAGCGATCCCCAGAAGATCATCGAGGCCCAAGGCGCGATCACCAGCGATTTCCTCAATCTGTGGAGTTCGACGCTGAAGCGCCTCGGCGGCGAGCAGGTCGAGCCTGTGATAGCGCCCGAGAAACGGGATGCCCGCTTCGCCGATCCCGAATGGAACAGCCATCCGGTCTTCGACTTCGTCAAGCAGGCCTATCTGCTGACGACGCGCTGGGCCGAAGGCATGGTCGAGCAGGCCGACGATCTCGATGCGCATACGCGCGACAAGGCGCGCTTCTACGTCAAGCAGATCGCGGGGGCGCTGGCCCCGTCGAATTTCGTCGCGACCAATCCCGAGCTGCTGCGCGAAACCATGGCGCAGAACGGCGAGAACCTCGTGCGCGGCATGAAGATGCTGGCCGAGGACATCGAGGCTGGCGGCGGCGAGCTCAAGATCCGGCAATCCGATGCCGGCGCCTTCCAGATCGGCGTCAACATCGCGACGACGCCGGGCAAGGTCATCTACCGCAACGACATCATCGAGTTGATCCAATACGCGCCGGCGACAGAAACCGTGCTGAAGCGCCCGCTGCTGATCGTGCCGCCATGGATCAACAAGTTCTATATCCTCGACCTCAACGCCGAGAAGAGCTTCATCCGCTGGTGCGTCTCGCAGGGCTTGAGCGTCTTCTGCATCTCCTGGGTCAATCCCGACCACCGGCATGCGCTCAAGGATTTCGAGAGCTACATGCGCGAAGGCATCTTCGCCGCCCTTGAAGCGATCGAGCAGGTGACCGGCGAGAAGCAGGTGTCTTCGATCGGCTATTGCGTCGGCGGCACGCTGCTCGGCGTCACCCTCGCCTACATGGCCGCAACGAAGGACAAGCGCATCGCCAGCGCGACCTTCTTCACCACACAGGTTGACTTCGCCCATGCCGGCGAGCTCTCGGTCTTCGTCGACGAGGAGCAGATCCGCGCCGTCGAGGAGCAGATGGCCGAGCGCGGCTATCTCGACGGCGCCCGGATGTCGGGCGCCTTCAACATGCTCAGGCCGAACGACCTGATCTGGTCCTACGCGGTCAACAACTACCTGAAGGGCAAGGCGCCGACCCCGTTCGACCTGCTCTACTGGAATTCGGATTCGACCCGGATGCCGGCGGCGAACCACTCCTTCTACCTGCGCAACTGCTATCTCGAGAACAAGCTGAGCAAGGGCGAGATGCGCCTCGGCGGCAAGCTGCTCGACCTGAAGAAGGTGACGATCCCGATCTACAATCTGGCGACGCGCGAGGATCATATCGCCCCGGCCAAGTCGGTATTCGTGGGGTCGCAGACCTTCGGCGGCCCGGTCGACTATGTCATGGCCGGCTCCGGCCATATCGCCGGCGTGGTCAACCCGCCAACCAAGGTGAAGTACCAGTACTGGACCGGCCCGAAACCCGCGGGCGCCTTCGAGGACTGGATCAAGCAGACCGAGGAGCATCCGGGCTCCTGGTGGCCGCACTGGCTTGCCTGGGTGGAGAAGCAGGCGCCAAAGCGCGTCAAGCCGCGCATCCCCGGCGAAGGCCCCCTGCCCGCGCTGGAGGATGCGCCGGGCAGTTATGTGAAGATCAAGGCTTAGGCGGCGGCTCCGATCGCAGGCCCGCGCTCTTGGCCGCTCACCTTGGCGGCGTGAGTTTTGCGCCACGCCTGGTCCCCGATCCATTCATGACAACAAAAAAGCCGGCCCGAAGGCCGGCTTTTCAATGTCGCGGAAGCTCCGCTCAGTTCTTGCGGACGACCGGGCGAACCGGGATCGTCTCGACGGGGTTGTCCCAGCGATAAGTGAGCGCGGCCGAAACGATGTGGATATAGGGCTTGGCATCGGCGGTGTAGAGCACCGCGGACTGCTGCGGATGCGTGCCCGTGTACCGCACCGAGGCTTCCTTCACGTGGATATAGGTGTAGCCGACGTCGAGCTTGAGCTTGTCGGTGACCTGATAGCTACCACCGGCCGAGAGCCAGAGACGGTCGTTGTCGGAGATGAACAGCGTCCGGTTGCGATCGTTGACCGCGGAGAGCTCATAACCAATACCGGCGCGCAGAGTCAGGTCGCGATTATACTTGTATTCGGCACCGGCGGAGAAATACCAGGCGTCGTCATACTGGAAGTTCAGGCTGGTCGCCGGCCGGCCAGTGATCGTGCTGACGATCGGGATGTTGCGGAAGCGGCTCCAATTGGTCCATTCGACGCCGGCATGAATCTGCCACTGGTCGTTGATTTCCTGCGACAGGCCGAAGACCACGGAGTCGGGCAGGTTCAGGCTCGCCTTGACCGGCTGGCCGCCCAGCGGCGTACGCAAGCTGCCCGTCAGGGTCTGGCGTACGGGAGAGCGGTAAGCGAGGCCGATCGTCGTGCCCTTGAACGGAGTCAGGTTCACACCGAACCGGTAGCCGAAGTCGATCGTATCGCCCTCGATGATGACCGGTGCCGAGGTCGGCGCCGGCGTCGCGGCGGTCTTGAGGGAGGCGTTGAAGTACTGGACCTGCAAGGCCGCACCGACCGAGATCCAGTCATTGACCTGGTAGCCGATGGTCGGCGAGACGTTGATCGTCTGGACCTTGGCCGAGCGGCTGTAGACCTGCCCCGCATTGATCTGGTTGTCGGGCTTCGAACGCAGGCCATAGGGAGCGCCCGTGGTCAGGCCGATCCAGAAGCGGTCGGTCAGCTGCCAGGCGGAGTAGGAGGCCGGAACGAAGGCGCCGTTGCCACCGATGTTGCCCGTGCCGTTCTGCAGCGGACTCGGCGTGCCCAATGGCGCGAAGGGCGGAGCCAAACGCGTCGTCGAGGTCGGATCATAGCTGGCGTTGGCGTAGATATAGGTGAAGTTCCACTGGCTGTTGCGGCCCGGGAACATGGTGATCGTCGCCGGGTTCCAGGCCATCGCGCCCATGCCGATGCCGCCCGAGGCCGCGCCGGCATAGGCCATGCCGAGACCTTCGGCGCTCTGGCCAGAGCGGATCGCGAAGGAGCTCGCCGAAGCCGCGCCGGCTGCCAGCAGCGCCGAAAGCGAGACGGTGGCGGCGGCGGTGAGTTTCAGAAGGCTCTTCATCGCGGCGTCTTCCCCAGGCTGAGGTTCTTGTTGTGGCGGTTGCGGCGAAGCATGCCGCGGAATCTGTCATCACAATGCCGCCTGCCGGTTTGTGCCGCAATCCCGCCTTGATCGCCTTCAAATCGCCATGCTCGGCCGGGTTTCCGCATCGGCATGGCAAAAAAAGTGCAAAAATGACGCATTTCGCGCATCCCGCATCAAAGCCGGCGTCAGAAAAGATGGTTTAGATACGAACTATCGTGGATTTTGCCATTGTGCGCCGCAACATAACCCTATCCACGGGTTCGAAACGACGGCGCGCTTTAGCGAAGAGCGTTGCATAAGCGCCACAATCCCGGGAGCCCTTTCTGTCGGCTTGCAGCGCGAACCGGCCGACAAACGGTCTCGACATCGAAAATCGGGGACTGATTCACCATCGGAGCTGCGGAAGCCCGGTCGAATCCGGCTCTCGCATGCCCGCAGGCGTGGCATGCGTCGGTGCGGGCTTGCATCAGACGGGCAGTCCGCACAGAATCACCACGACCTTCGGTCTTGCCTTTCAACCCTATTGAAACGATTGAAAAAGGGGGAAACGACGTGAAATTGGTTCGTTACGGCGCATTCGGCCAGGAGAAGCCCGGTCTGATCGACGCCGCTGGCAAGCTGCGCGACCTCTCGGCGCATGTCTCCGACTTCGCCGGCGCGACGCTGAAGTCGGCCTCCCTCGCCAAGCTGAAGGCGCTGTCCCCCGAATCGCTGCCGCTGGTCGATGGCTCGCCGCGTATCGGCGCCTGCGTCGGCGATGTCCGCAACTTCATCGCCGTCGGCCTCAACTTCGCCGACCACGCCGCCGAGACCGGCGCGCCGATCCCGGCCGAGCCGATCCTGTTCAACAAGGCGCCGAACTGCATCGTCGGCCCCAATGACGACGTGATCATTCCGAAGAACTCGAAGAAGACCGACTGGGAAGTCGAGCTCGCCATCGTGATCGGCGACGGCGGCTCCTATATCGCGGAGAAGGACGCGATGGCGGCGATCGCCGGCTTCTGCGTCTGCAACGACGTCTCCGAGCGCGAATTCCAGACCGAGCGCGGCGGCCAATGGGCCAAGGGCAAGGGCTGCCCGACCTTCGGCCCGCTCGGCCCCTGGCTGGTGACGCCGGACGAGATCGCCGACGTGCAGAACCTAGCGATGTGGCTCGAGGTCGACGGCGAGCGCGTCCAGAACGGCTCGACCAAGACGATGATCTTCGGCGCCGCCTATCTCGTCCACTATATCAGCCAGTTCATGCAGCTCGATCCGGGCGACGTCATCACCACCGGCACCCCGCCGGGTGTCGGCCTTGGCTTCAAGCCGCCGCGCTTCCTCAAGGGCGGCGAGACCGTCGCCCTCGGCATCGAGGGCCTCGGCACGCAGAAGCAGCTCTTCAAGCCCTACGCGGGCTGACGATATCCTGCGCAGATGTGAAGGGCGCTGCCGGGCCTCCGGCCGCGCCCGTTTTTAAAACCCGCACGCCGCGCGCCAACAGCGTCTGCAGCCCGGGGGGGTTCCGGTCCAGGTGTATACGACCTCACCGGGGTTCGTGTAGACCGTAATC